>CAVWHG010000001.1:0-369228 GCA_963754865.1 uncultured delta proteobacterium
GCGCAGATACCGTACAACTACAATCCTTGGCCTATTCTGCTTGACGATCCCGTATCGTTCCGGATGAACCCCAACGATCCAGGGGGTTTTGACCATCATGAATACGTAAAAAACCAGCGCATTGCTCAAAAGCTTTTTTGCCGAGTCGGGGAACTTGAGATTCTGAGCCTGTCGGTAAAAGGCCCCTTTTGACTGCGGTATGCAATGATATTGGAGGCCAGGGTATCCCCTAATCCAGAAACAAAGGTGAGGAGTTCCTTGCTGGCACTGTTCACCTCAACACCAACTTTATTCACGCAGCTGATGACCACGTCTTCCAAGCTTTGTTTCAGTGCTTTCTGATTGACGTCATGCTGATACTGACCGACGCCTATAGCTTTCGGATCAAGCTTGACCAATTCTGCCAAAGGATCTTGTAAACGCCGACCAATGGAAACGGCCCCACGGACGGTGATATCCTGCTCAGGGAATTCTGCACGCGCGACCTCCGAGGCGGAATAAATGGAAGCGCCGCTCTCATCAACCATGGTGATAATCACTTCTGGCGGAAGTCGTAATCCTCGAATGAAGGATTGAGTCTCCCTGCCCGCCGTTCCGTTGCCAATAGCAATGGCCTCAATATGGTATTGCTCGCATAACGTGGTCACCGTTTGGCGCGGCTTCCTCCCGCTGTTTTGGGGAAAGTGCCGGGTAAATGGTGGTGAAATGCAGGAGTTCTCCCTGGTTGCCCAAGCAGGCCAATTTTGCCCCTGTCCGAAAACCTGGGTCCAAAGCCATGTACGTTTTTGACCTAACGGGGCAGCGAGCAGCAAATCACGCAAATTTTCTGAAAAAACAGTGATGGCTTCAAGGTCGGCTTGATTCTTCAAGTCTCGCTCGGAGTTCATTCTCCAGGGATGGAGCGAGCAACCGCTTATAACTCTCTTCTACGGCAAGAGCCACCTGTTGTCCTGAAAAGCCATTGGAGCGAACCAGACAGCGACGGAGGATCTCCAGCGATTCAGTCTCAGGAGGTCGAAATGAAAGGCTCAGTATTTTTTCATTTTCACCTCTGAGCATTGCCAGAAATATCGATGCCCTGCCAGTTCAACAACAGGTTCCTGCCAATCAAAGTAATCCCTGAATTTACCGCCGTTCTCCTTCTGGCCTTTAATCATTTTCGAGATGACCAGTGCTTTCCGTTGAAAAACAGACCGAAGACGAGCGCGAATGGAAGCATCTTCACTGATCCATTCTGCAATGATATCACGGGCACCACTCAACGCCTCCTCTACCGTTTTCACTTCCTTGTCGGGATTCACAAAAACGTCAGGCTCGATTTGCCGGTTCCCCTGCCCATAGATTGTTTTCGCCAAAGGCTCCAAATCCTTTTCTTTGGCAATGTGCGCTCGGGTTTGCCGCTTAGGGCGGTATGGCAGGTAAATATCTTCAAGAGTAGCGAGAGCAGGAGCACTGTTGATTGCCTGCCGTAGCTCTTCAGTCAAGAGGTTCCGCTCATCAAGCGAAGCAAGGATGGCTTCTTGCTGAGTGACGTTTGTCCAAATCTGCCAACTCGACCCTTCGGTCACGAATAGCGGTAATTTGTACCTCATCAAGAGAACCGGTGGCTTCTTTACGATAACGAGAAATAAACGGAACAGTAGCGCCATCATCAAGCAATGCAGATACGGTTTCCACCTGCTCGGCGCTAATACGCAACTCATTGGCAATAATCTGTGGGTAGTCTCTCATTATATTTTTCCGGTAGCATATTCTCTAACCTTGCAAGAGGAGGGATGCGAGTAAGCGAAGTGCTCAACCTTAAACCTGCCGACATTGATGATCAGAAATCGTTCCTGAACGATCCAAAAAGTGGACGGGAGCTAGAAGTTATATTTATACCCAAAAAAAAAGACGCCGTCTTCAGGACTATGTAAGAGAAAAAAATATTCTACCCAATCAACGAATTTTTCCATCAAGAGCGACTATAGAGCTATATATTACGCTCGAACACAAGGTGTTGGTAGCCCACGGCCCCGGAGCAAGTAGCCAGTTGGAGAGCATTACCTCCGGTCAGCGCGCTCCAGTAATCTCCTCCGTGATATCCGAGATACTTGCCAGTGTTTACGAGAATGCTGATTAAAATATCGCGCGGTCGACGAAGCTCTAGAAACTCTGTCAAATCAAGAACACTGATCAACTTAAACCCAACGGAGTCAGCTGTCTCACAAGCGCTATCGACTGTGACGAGCGAGCCTATTTTCCAACCTGTGCGAAATTCTTGCAACCACTTCCACTCCTTGGCCGAAGGGTTGAGGGATGCTCGCTGCGAAAGAAAATCATCGCAAATGATCAATTTTCCACCGGGTCGGACGACACGGGCGGCCTGGGAGAAATAACTCTTGGCATCAGGTGAATGTACGAACGCTTCAATAGAGAAAGCCAGATCAACATCATGAATGTCAGAAGGCAGCGCCAGAAAATTGCCGGAGCGGCAGCGCAGAGTATTCACTCGTGCACTCTCGAATAACTCGGCAGCATGTGAGGCTTGCAGAGGGCTGATTGTGACTCCCTCGCCCACGATTGCGAGTCTCTGCGCAAAGTAGAGTAAGCTTGCACCGACTCCGCAGCCCATATCGAGAACCTTCGGATTCGGCTCAAAATTCCGGAGTTCTGTCAGAATCAGATCGTCGACGAAATGTACTGCTGAATTGCGTGTCGTGACACCTGGACCCCAAACGGCGCGATGGATAGAAAGACCGGACTGGCCATGCCGTTGGAAGCTTTTGGTGTTGCGATCGTAGTACTTTTGCACGTCTTGCAATATGTCTGTCATAACCAAGGGCTTACTCGTCAGGGAATGGAAGGCGTCAGGCTAACAAGAAGTTCAGCTGCACGCCATGAATGACACTGTCTAAACTTGTTTCGGCAGGATGTCGGCCGGGATTAGAATATGTCGCCAATTCCAATCACGTCACGGCAGATTTACTTGTCACCGCTCCCTAAACGCTTGTTGCAACCAAGAAAAAAACCGCCCAAGGCTTTTTTCAGCACTGGGCGGTTTGTGGTCAACAGGGTGCCGGCACTTCAACAAGCAGGTTCCCCTCTGGGTCTAATGCCTGAGCCGATAATGTGGTCATGCCGGGAGGACCTCAGAAATCCGAAAAAAGCCAACCCGCTTACGACAGAAGGCAGTCCTATTTTTTCCGCAGCGCCTCGATCGTCACCAGAATATCAACGTCCTTGCCAACCACGCCCATGGTGTAATATTTCCCGTCCCCGACTTTATAGGCCAGTCGATCAAGAGTCAATTGGCCGTTAAAGCCCGTCACTTCCATGCCTGGAGCCATAGGGTTATCCTTCTTGCCGCCATAGGTGAGCGGAAGAATCAGGTCAGAGGAAACGCCTTTTATGGTCAACGTGCCCTTGACATTATAGGTGTTCCCCTCTGCCTTGGTGATGCTGGTACTGGCAAATTTTATTAATGGATACTTGGACGCATCGAGAAAATCGTCTGACAGCAAATGTTTGTCGCGTTTACCGATGCCGGTGTCAATGCTCTTCACCTTGATTTCAAAAGAAATTTTACTGTCTTTGAGGTTGTCGGGATCAAAAAAAAGCGTGCCGGTATAATCGGTAAAACGACCGCGGACCTTGGCATAGATGTGATCGACACTGAAATAGAAATTTGTATGTTCCTTGTCAATTTCCCAGGAACGGGCTTCGGCATGCTGGGGGGATCCGAATAATCCGACGAGAAGAGCGAGAACGAGGGGAAACAGCATTTTCTTGTTCATATGTGCCTCCAAATGGTGAAAAGTTCGCCCTTTGACCGGGTGAACATCGCGATGGCCATCAGGGCATGGATGGAACGGCTGTAGTACAAAGATAAATGGTGATGGCAGAAACGCAAGCCCTCCAGGTCAACTTGGCTGCAATACCCCTGTATTCGCTCGCATGAACACCTCGGACTGATCAGACCCTATACCACAAACAGCCCGTGACGCAGCTGCGGCCGGTCAATTGAAATCCTGGAGAAATCCCGGCAAAAAGGTCTCCATCCCCGCATGGGGCAACGGCTGGTCAGGGAACAGGCCGGCCGTATAGCCGCGTTCCCGGAACGGCATCAATAAGCGGGCATTGCGGCTGATAACATGCACCGGCACCGACCAAGGCTCTCCTGGGCCGGTGAGCTGCAGATTGGGTTGATGATCGCCCAGAATGATAATCAGCGTGTCTCCGGTGACATACTGGGCGAGATAGTTTCCGAGGGTCTCGAATTCGTAATCAAGCGAACGTAGGTAGGCCTCGCCCGCATTTTGGAGATTCGACCACTCTGTGGGAAAAAAGACGGGTTCGCGCGTCTTGTAAAGGCTGCCATCGCCGATCGTTTCCCAATCGACGATATATGGCGGTTGAATATTGAACGGGGCATGACTGCTGATCAGGGCGTAGCGGGCAAAAATTGGTTTTGCAGGGGCAATGAATTCGCGGCGTCGTATCCAGTCGAGCACGAATTGATCAGGCATGGGCGCCCAGCCGAAAGCGGGTCCTTGGTAATCGAAATGCCAGGCGTAATAGTCCTGTTCGTAGCCGAAATAGGCTCCTTGAGGAAAGACGAACCGGGTGCCTGGCATTACCGAGACGGTGCGATACCCGTTTTTGCCAAAAATTGCAGCCATGGGTTCCAAGGAAGAACGGAGCAGCGCGGTCTCCTCAAGATCATTTCCCACCCGTACCCCAGACTCCAAGGTGCCGTGGGCCAGCCAGGATTCACCACCGTAGGTGGGCGATACCAAATACGAAGACACCGCCTCGAAGCCATGCTGCGCAAGAACGTTGCCAAAGTGGTCCATGGTCGACTCCATCACCTGCCGATACCTGGGCTGGCTGAAGACCACCCGACCATAGGATTCGATGATAAACAGCAGCACATCCGCCCCGCCAAGACCGTTGAGGGTGGCGGCAGGACCGGCCGATCGCTCCTGAGCGGTCTGTGCCAGTCGGGCAACAAAAGCTCGCTGCTGTTCGAGCTGCCGGTGGATCGAGCGAATCTCCTCCGCCAGGCGAACCAGAGCCAGTGGCTTGGCAGGCTGCCATCCCCAGGCCAGGGCCGCGCCAACGGCGAGGGCCGATGCTCCCAGGAACGTAACCCGGACCCGATGGTCGGTCAATGCCTTGGCGGCCCATTGCCAGGCCAGCCAGCTGACAGCGCAAATCGCCAAGGTGGCCAGGGTCGAACCCGCAGCCAGCAGGAGGAAATTCCCCTGGTGCGAGGAGGTCTTGAGCAGGTCGTAGAGTCCGTACAGGTAGCCGGAATCGATGTAGAGGTTGAAGGGCCGGTCAAGGTACATGGGGACGACGGTGTCGCCGATACGAATCAGGCGCAGGACAAGGAAGATCGCCCATGTCGATAGTGTGATCCAGCACAGGGAGCGTTGACCCCAGCAGGCGGCCAGGGTCAAAGGTAGAAGCAGGAGCAAGACATCCAGGTTCGGCAGGAGCAGGTACCAGGAAACAAGAGGGTCAGCTGGATATTCAAAATTCAGCAGGATGCTGAGTATGCCGATGGCCGCAGCCAGGGCCAGGGAGGCCGGCCAGGAGCGATTACCGAATTTCATGGCAGCGGCGTTCGGCGACGGGCGAGAAAATCGAGGTTGTGGACTAGAAACGACAAGGTGCCCGCCTCGATTTGCTGGTTCCGGGTACGGGTCCAGTCGGCCAGGCCCGCTGGTGCGGGGCCACTTTTTCCGGTAAGTTCTTGGTCCACTGTGGCGATAATGGCGTGGAGAAACAACGTCTCCTCTTCTGTGTACGCCTCATTCCGGGGATGGATGACCCAATCCGAACTGCCGGCAGCCAGAAGTTCGAGGCCCGGACGCTGCAGCATGCTCAGTAGTCGCCGGCCGGTGTGGCTTGCTCCGATGAGGCGCGCTTCCATGGAGGCATGATAGCGCCTCAGTATTTCCGGCTCTTCCTCGCCGTGGTATTCTGGGCAGAAAGAGGGTGGTACCGTCGAAATTGCAGGTGAAATAGGCCAATCCGTTGTTGGTGAGTTGTGACTGGAGGCCGGGCAACACCGCCGGCAGGTCGATCAGGTCGAGCACGGCATGGGCGATGACCAGGTGGAAGGTGCCCCTGGTCTCGGTCCGGCGAGCCATCTCTTCGGCACGGACCGCCTCAAAAACCAGTGTAATTTCAGCCTGTGCGGTGCATAAGCGGCCGCGTTGCTTTTCCGGCCAGTGCAACGTATAGCCCCGTTCATCGGCCCAGGCCGCAAGGTAGCGCCGGGCGAGCCGGAGGTGGCCGGTATCGCAATCGGTGGCCAGGTAGGTTGCCGGTCCGGTCAGCAATCCCCAGTCGACCAAACGTGCCAGCATGGTGCCGATACCGGCGCCGATCTCAAGGATGTTCACAGGTTCAGCTCCGATTGTCTTCGGCAGAGCCTGACGGAGTGCGGTCCAGACGTATCGATTCAGAGCCCGATCATCAATGGACTTCTTGGCCGCTAAGTAAGAGGGATCGAATCCCGTCTCGGTTCCATCCGCTAACGACGAAGACGTCCGTCCGCCGGCAAGATTATCCGCTTCCATGGCCATTCTCCGGCTCTTTGGATCCTGCCGGTCGTAGCGGCGCGACGATTTTTCTTTGCGCTTGGCCACTCTTCATCTCCGCCAGAAAACCGTTAATTGCGGCCACGCTGTTCTGCCAGCCGGGTCGGTCAACATAGGTCAGGCGAGCGGCAAGGCTAAGCCGCAACAATATCTCACGATCGTGCTGCAATTCCACCACAAGCGGGGCCAACCCCGCCAGGTCATCGGTCGCCAGCAGGTAGCCGTTGCTTCCATGGCTGATGGTCTCGTCGGCCGCTCCATCCCGGCAGCCGATGGCCGGCAAGCCAAAGGCCATGGCCTCGAGCATGGCAATACCGAACCCCTCATAGGCATAAGGCATGCAGAACAGATGGCTGGCGCTCATGATTTCCACCAGGCGGTCATCCGAGCACGGGCCGATAAAGCGGACCGCATCCGTCAGGCCAAGTCGCTGGATGCGCTGCCGGACCTTGGCGGTGTGGGCAGGGTCAAAATCGAGACCGCCCACCACCGTCAGGCGCCAGAGGTCGCGGTCAACCCTGGCCAAGGCACTGAGCAAGGGCAATAGACCTTTTCGGGGAATAATGATGCCCAGGAAGAGCAGTTCCAATGGGCCGGGCTGGCTGGCTCGCTGGCGGATAGTGTCAGGGGACAAAGGGCTGCCGAAACGGTCTCCGGCCGGGTTAGCGATTATCTGGGGTTGGCGGTGGCCCACCAGAGCCGTTACGGTTTTTTCGGTAGTTTTCGAGTTGAAGACAAAGCCGTCCACCGAGCCAAGATATCCTCGTTCAACCAGGGACATGAGCCAGTTCTGCCGGCAAGGGCGTGGTTCTCGACAGCGGATATGGTGAACTATGGCGACCACGGGAGGCCCCCCCAGTCGGCGCAATCGTTTGTTCACCAGGAAAAGGGAAGGATGGCAGAGTTCGTCCTGCAGGATCAGGTCGAATTTTCGCAACAAAAGCCGTTGACAGAGGCCCGGCCATACACCGTGAAAGAGCCTGCCCAGATACGAACCACTGGTGAGACTGATCACCTCCACCTCATGGCCTGATCGCTCCAGCCCTTTGACGACGATTCGGTCGTAGAGATAGCCGCCGGTCATGGTTTCAAGGCTGCCGTAAATGATCAGTCCGATGTGCATCAGAGGGGGTTTCGATAGGAGGTCCAGGCAATGTCATCCTCCCAGAGTGTGACGGTCAGGGCTTCGAGGCGAAAAGGGGCAAACCGTGCTTTGAAGATGCCATGGAGTATGGTGGCCAATCGTTCGATGCTGGGGTTGAGGTCGGTGAAGGCAGCCATCTCATTGAGGGTCTGCCCAGAAAAATCAGCCAGTACCTCCTCCAGATGCTGCTCCACCAGTACAATATCAACCAGATAGCCGTGTCTATCCAGGGATAAACTCTCCAGAACCAGTTCCATTCGGTACCGATGGGCATGCTCGCTATTTTCCGCCCCCCAATCACCGCCGATGAGATAATGTCGGGCGCTGAAGTCGCGCCGCATCCCGAGACTGTACATTTTTTACCTCCTGAGGGGATAGCGTGTTTACTGATTGATGTTCAAAAATGACCTGAATGGTCTCGCCCGGGTTGCGGTCAATGAGCGCATAGGCCTGGGAAGCCTCGGTCAGGGAGAAACGATGGGTGATATAGACCTGGGGACGAACTTGGCGGAGCATCTCCCAGGCTGTGTCAATTCGCCGGCTGGTCTGCCATTTGCTGGACAGCGCGGGGGAAATACTGCTTACTTGGGAACTGATCAGAGTGAGACGGCCGCGATGGAAGAAAGAGCCCAAATCAAGATTGGCTTTTTTGCTGCCGTACCAGGAGCCGATTACCACCTTGGCGCTGCAGCGCGCCAGTGCCAGGGCGGTATCCAGGCCAGATGGGTTGCCGGAAAGTTCGTAGACCAGGTCGGCTTGACCTCCTTGGCCAGGAAGAGCACCCAGCCGGGAAAAAAGATCCGGGTCTGCAGGATCGAGAGAGACGTCGGCACCGAGACGAATTGAGGCTTCGCGCCGCAGAGGGTGGCAATCAAGGGTGGTAAGGGAGGCCAGCGGAAAACGGGCGAGCAGATTGGTGGTGAGCAGGCCGACGATACCCTGGCCGATGACGACCACATGTTCGCCAATAAGGGGTCCTCCATCCAAGAGAAGATTGACTGCGGTTTCCATATTGGCAAGGAAGAGAGCGGTTTCGTCATCCAGGTCATCGGGGATGGGATGGAGCGTCTCGGGGTGGGTGCAGAAGAGGTTTTCGTGGGGATGGAAGGCAAAGACTCTGCGATCCAGCCAATCACCTGTAACCCCCGGTCCCGTCGCGATGACCCTGCCGACCGTGCAGTAGCCGTACGCCAAAGGATAGGCAAAAGTCCCGGTCAAGGCGTTGAGGGTGGCGTCGACCGTAACCCCTTGCGGCCATTGGCCTCGATAGACCAGCATCTCAGTCCCTGGACTGATCGCGGAGAGTTGCGTTTGCACCAGGACCTGTCCGGTCGTCGGTTGCGGTACCGGTCCTGTTTTCAACGAGATCCGCCCGGGCTCGATAAATTCCAGCCGATGCTGCCTCATGCGTCCTGCCATTGCGGTTGAGCCCAGAGGATAAGATCCGGGCCGCAGGGTTGGTAGGACACCGGGTTAAGATGCAAAAGAGAGCCCTTGCACACAGCCGGTCGGTCTAAAACCGCCAGACCACCAACCAGGCGTGGGGCGATGGTGATAATCATCTGGTCTACCAGGCGTGCTTCGATGAAACTGGTAATCACCTGGCCGCCGCCTTCGACCATGATGCTTCTGATGCCGCGCTTGCCGAGTTGCTGGAGCAGATGCGGCAAGTCGACCCAGCCTTGGCTGTTGTGGCGGCAGCGAATGATCTCTGCCCCTCGGCCTTCAACCGCGTTGATCCGATTGGGATCACTCTTGTGCGTACAGGCTACCCAGCATCGCTGGTCGGTCCGTTCAAGGAGGCGAACCTGTAAAGGGATGCGCAGTTTACTGTCCAGGACAATGGGTTGGGGGCTTTGTCCCTCGGCAAGACGAACGGTGAGCAGAGGATTGTCGATCAGCAGGGTGTTGATGCCGATGACAATGGCATCGCAGGCGGCGCGGATGCGATGGGTGACGATCATGGATTGGTGGCCGCTCAGTCGAAGCTGTTCACGATTGCGAGTGGCGATACTGCCGTCAACGCTTTGGGCATAGGAAACAGTGACCAGGGGTCGATGGTGTTCTGCCAGAAATTTCTCAGAGAGGGTGGGTAATTGATCGAGCCATTGTTCGAGGTCGCCACGGCATTCGTGGCTGCTATGTGTAGAGGAACGGGGTCTAAGGCAGAACATGTTATTGAGAATGTCTCTCCTTGACTGTGGACATCAGGGGTATTGTTTCACAACCTGAAAAGCTACGTGAATGGATGAAAAATTGAGCTGAACACAAGGGTTTTCATGGAGATTTTTTGCTCTCCTGCTGCGAGTCACCCGGTATTTTTAGTTACACTACTGTTTTTGTCTATGTACGTCAAATACTTCATAGCCAAGCCTAACCCGATCAGACTGAAGACGATATCGCGAAATCGTATAAGCAGACAAAGGCTGAGGCCAAGGACACTTCCTTGGCCAAGGGCGGCGGTTACCCAGGGTAAGGCTGATTCAAGGGCGCCAAGGCCAGCCGGCAAGGGGGTGAGAAAGGCAAGACGTGCGGTAATCATAACGGCGAGTAATTGGCAAAACGACAGCGGCGAGCCAAGAAAAGCGGCCATCAGCCAGAATTCGGCGAATACTCCGAACCAGTGGACAACGGAATACAGGTTAGCCAGCAGAAACGAGCGGCGATGCTGGTGCAAAAGGGATTCAGTCATAGCCTCGCCCTCAGCGATTATTTTCTCCAATCGGCCAGTGGCTTCCGAGATCGGGAGGTGTAAATTCTTGCATAACAGAAGGAGCCAGGAGCTGAGTCTGGATAAAGGACGCCCGCCAGTGAAGAGGGCCGCCAGGAGAATCGCGAGAACAACCAGCAAAAAGAGTGTCAATAAGAGAGCCCATCTTCCTGCAAACGGACCGGAATCATTGATATTCAGTACGATGAGGCTGAAGCTGAGAACTGCGATGCTGGCCCAGAGCTCAAGTATTCTGTCCAAAGCCACCGATATCGTCGCGGTAATCAGCGGGATTTTCTGCTGCTGGTTAAGGAGATACACTAACAGCGGCTCACCCCCCAAATGTGGGCCTGGGGTGAGGTAGCTGACTGCGCTGGCTGCCAAACGGTGGGCGCAGACGGTAAACAGATCGACGGGTGAACCCAGTGTTTTCAGGAGCTGCCACCAGCGAAGGGTCATGAGAGGCAGCATCGCCACATTGAGGACAATCAGGACAAAGATCGCCCCAGGCCCTATCCCGGTCAACTGTCGCCAAGCCTCGTCCCATGCCAAGCCTCTCAACGCCAGCCAGGCTAAAACCAATCCGAGAACCAGCAGTATTCCCCGCCAGCCTGAGATAGTAGTGATGAAGCGTATTGCGGTTGACGTGGAGGGTGTGGTCATGCCCTCTCGTTCCCGGCAAAAGATTCGCCATGGCCGCGGCGGTAAAGGATTTGTTCTTCAGGAGCCCAAGCAGACAAGGAGCCGGTGCCAGTCAGCATCAGAGTGGCAGCAGCAGTAAAAAGGATAAAGGAAGGGATATCCATCACCAAAGGATTCAGGTCACAACTTAAAATCAGGACCAGCAGCAGCGCGGCACTGCGCCCCATGCAGCCCAGACCGATCAGCAGGCAGCAGAGGCTTTGCGCCATGAGCCAAAAGGGGGAGATTGTGTACACATCATCGACTGCAAGTGAAAAGATTCCACAGGCCAGGACACCCAGGCGCAGTACCAGGGGATAATATTGGGTCAAGATGAGACTCGGCCAATAATCCAGGATCGTTTGCTGATTGCGGCCGATCTCTATTCGGCAGGACACAACCAGCCAGTCCCGGACAAAGCCAAATAACAGCGGCGTCATCACCAGCAGGGCCGTAATGACGATATAGGGTGGCTTAAAGATGGGTAAGAGTGCCATGGCCACCAATCCCATTTGAAATCCGGCGATGATCCGCGAATAGGGCCGCGAGTGCAGGGCGATCAGTGGTCGGTGCTGCTGCTGACGCCACCAGATGCCAAAAATATACAGGTAATAGGCCAACCCCACCAGGACAGTAATGGCCGGCAATCGATCAAGGCTCACGGCCACCAGCAAGGCCACCAGCAGCCCCGCGGCATCGGTCTCGATATCCAGCCGTTGGCCGAGTTCGGTTTGCCGATGCTGCCTGCGGGCCACAAAACCGTCCAGCAGGTCGGCCAGGGAAATGGTCAGGTAGATCAGTCCCGGAGCCCAGACGAGGAAAGGTGGTGAGGCATTGCCGGGCTGGATGGCCAGGGGCAGGAAACCAGCAAGGGCGACAATAGCGGAAGCACGCAGCAGGGTGATCCAGGTGGCTGCTCCCAGGGTGGGGAACAGCTGGTTCGTTTCGCCGGATCGGTGGTTAGCTTCCAGATTGGTCACCAACTGCCGTTGCAGAGCGATTGCTACCAGTAACCCTGGCAGCACAGTAAAAAGCGTAAAGGGATGCTGTCGTAAAAGGGAGTAGTTAAGGAAAAGGGTCGCCAGAAAAGGGCTGAACAAACATGCTGCAGCCAACCATGCCTGCCCCCGCAAAGGAAAAGGCACTCTTGCCAATGTTTTCCCTGACAGGATTTTATTATTCCGCCGGGCGGAGGAGGGGAGCGGTGTCATTCGGCCAGGGTTGATCGGAGGGTAGCGAGTGTTGTTTCGTCTAGTCCGGCCTTGGTCAGCAGATAGTTATCGATGCTGCCATAAGTCGTGTGCAGGTGCTCGAGCATAGCAGCCATGGGTTCCATGGGTGCTTGCAGATAGGGCGCGATCTGCTCCGGCCTAATACCCAGTTCGGCATATTTGGCGTAGATTGGTTGTAAACGTTCGGCATTGCAGACGTTGGAAAGGTTATGGTCCAGGAAGATATCCTCCTCATGCACACCCAGTGTCAGGAGCAGTAAGGCGGCAAAGATCCCGGTGCGATCTTTGCCGCCGGTGCAGTGAAAGACCAAGGGCAGGTTGACGGGGGCTGCAATGAGTCGCAAAATTCTGCCCCATACCGAACCGAAATCATCAAGATACTGGCGGTACAGGTCAATAAAGAAATCGAGCGACAGCCAGTCGCTTTCTCCGGAACGCAGGCGCTCCATGGCCAATGCCGGATCAAAACTTCCGGCTTGCACCGGGAGGAGGATCAATTGAACTGCGCCATCGCCGGGCAGAAGGTCTGGGTGTCGCTGCTGTTCCATGACGGTCCGCAAATCGCAGACCACTTTAAAGCGGAGTCGCTGCAGTGTCAGTTGGTCCTCTGGAGTCAGCCGGGAGAGATGATCAGAACGGAAGACAAGCCCCCGCTTAACGTAACGATCATTCATCGTCCTGTAGCCGCCGAGATCTCGAAAATTGACGGCTCCGGAGAGTGATAATCGTTGCGGGCAAAGTTGGCGAGAAGCATTTTCTGACATAACGGGGAGTAAAGGTACGAATGTTTTGTCGGTTAATATGACAAGATGATAAGGTCATCGCTTTCTTCGGGCTCCTGGGAAAGGCCCGTTCCACAGAAAAGCCATACGATCCAATGCATCAAAGCTACCTTTTCTCAATAGCTTTGGCAATTATTTTATGGTCGAATCCAAAAGCTGACTTTGGACCAACCGGCGGTCACTCAACAACGAGGTCAGTTTCAAATCATGAATGATTTGCCGGAGAATTCCTTCTACTTCGGAGCTGTTGCATTCTTGTAGAATAAAAATCAAAGAGGATGTTACTGGCAACCTCAACCATTTAAGAAAAACTGCAAGTTACCACTCCCTGAATCTTCTCAGAAGCACCGGTTGAAAAAGAGACTCTACGAAAAAGTTAGGTAAACGCGCAACATTAACAGTAGACACCTCTCGTTTGAGTAGGTGACAAAATTAATTGCCTTCAGTTTGGCAATGTTAACTTCAATGACAAGTTTCAGAAATTACCTTGTCTTTGGTAAGGTAAAGTCAGCAGTTACTCCATTTCTTGATCAATTCTTCGAATTTTGTCAGATCCTACCCTGTCAGGAATAAGGTCAACCGGGGTGTGTCTTCACAAGTCGAGGCTTGCCAGGACAAATCTACACTTGTAAGCGCGGTCCACCAGCACCCCAAATGTTCGGAAGTAGTTGTTGAACCTTTCGATGATGGCTGGCCAGAATATGAGGAGACTTTCATCGATGTGCAGGCATGATAATCGTCTGTGGCGGGATACTGTTGTAAAATTTCAGTGAATATTGCCCTTTTTGGCGAAAAAGGTCTTGGTTATCTTGGACCAATGCCAGTTTGTTGGTTTCAGCGTAAATATAATTGCTAAAAATGTCGGCAAAAGGTAGCTTTGATGCATTGGATTGGATCGCTCTTCGTTGTAAAGGTTTTTTTAGGAAGCCCGAAGAAAGCGATTGCTTATCACCTATCACCCCTCTCCTACGCTTTAAAGCAGATATGCCAGATGAGGTGCTCGATATTGTCGGCGATCACCATGAAAGACAAGATGGGAAGGGATATCCAAAAGGCATTAAAGGAAGTTTGATATACGACTTAGCTAAAATTGTCTCTATTGCTAACTTCTTTGATCATAAAGTGGGAGAATCAAAAAAAGGGTTACTTTATGAACAGCAGCTTGAAGCTATTTCAATCTTGGCAAAAGATAATGCAATGATATTTGAACCTGCCAAGCTACAAAAAGCAATTAAGAATTTTGAGAGATCTTTTTCTAGCTTCAAATATGCAGCCGTTACCTGCTCAAAATATCTAAATCTAAATATGTAAAATATTCACTCCTAAAAGCTCCATCTGGACTTTACATCAACGTTAGGCTAAATCATTTTAATCTGATATTTTTATGGGGGTAGGTATTAAATCTATATCAATCTTTATTTTTTGTCTCTTGTCAATGCTAGCTCATCAAGCTTTTGCTCAAGAGCTTTGCAAGGATGTTAGCCAGGATGGATACACTGGAAGAATCTGTGGCCAAGCAGATGAGAAAGACGAACCTGAACAAAATAGAAGAAGAAGCTATAGTAATTACGGTGGAACATTAACTGGCACTACCGCAGAAACTCAAGGTAAAACGCTTTCAAGAAATCAGACTACTGAGGTTACTGTTCAACTTTGTCCTGACGTTGACGGCAATGTTGTTGGTAATTTTTCATATAACATGAATGTTTCTTTTGGAGGAGCTCTAGTCTCCACTGTTATTGAAGGTTCTGTGAATGGCGAGACTGATCGTACTGCCGAGATGCCAACTTACAATATGCAGATGACCTCTAGACTCGTAAAAAATATCCCTGCTAATCCAGCATTAGATTCGAATCTAACTCTTGAAGCGACTGCCGCAGCTCCAACTAAAGGTGATTTCATTGAGAAGATCGGCCTTGTTAAAAGTGTTTCATCTGGCAATGGTTCTCAAGCTGACCTAGATAACTTGGCAATGATTTCAGTTGTTATTTGGCAGAAAGCCGATGAGATTTTGCAAAGGTCTTATGAACGATGGTTGCGTGGAAAATGTATAGCAATTAAAATTAATCCTGAACGTCGCCAACTTGATAGTAACTTAAAGAGTAAATTTAAGGTTGATGTTGTTCGGGCAAAAGATGAGAGTTCAGTTGATGCAAAGATTGAAACTTCTTCATCTGAGGGCACGACGATTACTCCAAAGAGTGCAGAACATAAGAGCGGAGAAGTTGTTAATTTTGAATTGCAGGCCAAGGCAAATGCTAAATATGTTCAGTACAGTGTTGAAGCAATGTCTCACCAAGGTCGCGCTCTTTTTGGTCCTGAAAACATCAAGCTTTCCCGGTGGCGATGCGTTGTTGAGGTTGCCCCTGGAACGCCTTTACGAATTGTATACTCAAGTGGATTGGGCGCAAAAAGTATCTGGACCTGGTCATTTGAGGGTGACTCCAGGTACTCAGGCAGCGGGACGTTCGATCTCACCAGCGGTAATACACGGTTCGTGATGACACCCATGGTGACTGATGGTGAAGTAACTGCCAAAGGGGCGTATCCGAAAACGGCAAGTTTAGGTGGGACAGACGAAGAACCGACTTTGATCATAGGAATCGATGGAAAAGTGAATATCGTCGCTTCAGGTGGAGGCGATGGCGGTGGGTCTGTCACTAAAAATGTAAAAGGCCAGAAAACATTCAAACTTGAAGAAATAGAGTAAATGGCGTGACAGTGCAGCACTTTTGTCCGCGAACAGCTTGAAACCAAGGGAATGCCGCTCAACTGCATCGCCCCCACCAGAGCGTTGAGCTGGAGCTGGTCAATGCGGTGCCCTCGGCGGTGAACCCTCCCGTTAGTATTTCCACATCGAATATTTGACTTCAGCCAATTCTCATAGGGTTAATAGATCTACTGTATCTTGGAGCTTCTGGTTGCCCAGATTCCTAGCAATAAAATATGAATTTGGTAGATGATCTTATCCATGAATATTTTTACCTCGGTGGTAAGAGGGCATAGCTGACCTTCTTCCTGATTCACTCATCCTCTGACTCCTCAGCATCCCACGACTCCGCGCTTTTTCCGGTACTGACTGAACCAGTTCGAAAAGTGATGCCCATAGCTACCGTTGCCGATGACAAGATCCGATAAAATACTGGGCGTTGTGGAACGGCTTCACAAGGACGGCAAGAGATGATCGATGACCAGCGGAATCATGGAAGGCGATTCCGCAGAGTGAAGGTCGGTCGAGAATAGAGGGTGCAAACGACGGCCCGGTTCGACTACAAGGCTATCGGAACAAATGCACCAGACTGGGACATCCTGGAAAAGTTGTTCATGGAGTGCCCCCTTTGTTCCCTGTAATTTATGCCATCTCGTATTGCGGTTTCAGTTGCGGTTTGAAAACGTCTGCAGCTGAAACCTTTTGCTGGGCTATTTTTGCTATCTAGCTTGCTTTTGCGTAGTCAATCATTCCTTGAAAGTCTACGATGACAACGGGCTCATCTCCGACAACCCATGCGTCATGGCCCGAGGGAAGAAGGGAGACGTCACCGGCTCGAGATTCGAACTCAGTACCGTCGTCCATCACGATCTTTATCACGCCCGAAACCTGATACTGAAAATGAGGCGCTTCGCAACTCTTCGTCTTTGCAATAGGTTGGATCGACGTCGACCATTTCCAACCAGGTTGAAATATCGCACGGCCGACCGTTGCGCCGCCTATTTTTACTAGCTCGACCCGCCCCCCGGGGAATTCCCTGATTTCATCCGGTTTATCGAAACTTTTCAGCTCTGCTTTTTTCATTTTATACCTCTTTTTTGTTGAGATTTCTCGACCTCAGGCAAGGATTTAAGCTATTCTCTGGTTTTTGATATCTTCCGGCTGTGGTCAAGTACTCTGAGAATGACATTGGTTTCACCTTCTCTGTTAAATATTGAGGCGAAGTCCCCAAATCATCTCTTCAAGGATAAACTATAAGACTGGGAATGGATCAATACGAGGTGCGAAAATTCCCAGGGCGGCATCACCATATCTTGACCTGTATGCTCGGCCATTATGTTCTCTGGCACCTCAAGATCAGATTGGGAAAAAAAGCATCAGTTATTACGCACTCGCAGCTTAGGTTGCTATTGAAAACCGTACTGCCCTTGAGAGAGTTTGATATAGAAATGGCCATTAAACTGGTTGCGTGGCTTCAGCACCGAAATCACCGCGCCTATTTATCACATTCTATTGACCTGCCCTCCAACTGGATTTCTCTGCATCCTGGTCTTGCGGACAAGACGGTACTCTCGATCTATGAACGGTGCAACAAGATCACCGGCCAATTCGCCGAAGACATGTTCAGCGGTAAAAATAATAGCGTCGTCTTCACAGGAATAGCCTCGGTTCGGGCTTTTGACGGTTTTATGTTCAAATAGAGTGGCTTCACATAAGGTCATTGATGATACCGATCAATGGCTCCGCCGGGAAACTGATTGGATTAAAGGTATCCCCGGTGCGAATGATAATGCTTGGTCCCTCGGTATGGGCGCTGTAGATGATATGATGATTCTTGATTGATCCGGCATGCAGCCACGAGCTGCCGAAGGGATCCATGGGAGTGTGGCCGACGATAACCCGGGTTTTTGGCAGCATCTCGAGTCCTTTTCTCAGTCTCTTGACATCGCCCTTGGTGTAACCGCCCAAGTGGTTCGGCAGCTGCATGCGTGTGGTTATAAGTTCAATCGCCAGATTTGGGTTGCCGGCGATATTGATAAGGTCATCTCTGTTGATTTTTTCCCGCGGCGGTCCGGCATGGCAGGCAATAAAGCTGTCGGAGAGGATCACATAGGGCAGTGAATCATAAAAGTTTTGCATCTCCAGAACGTAAGCATTGCCGCGTTGTTTCTGTAGTGCCTCACGCCATAAAACACCTTGGTGCACCCCGTTTTTAGTAATGTCCGGATCGAAGCTGTCGTGGTTTCCCCGGATATAGAAAACATTGTCGGGATAAACGAGCTTCAGCCGAAAAATCAGATCCATGATGAGCATTGAAGTTTCAAATCTGGCTGTTTCGTGGATCGTTTCCGAATGCACGGCATCGCCGAGAATTATGAGGGCGGCGTTTTTCATTCTCAGGCAATCAAGGAGGCAGCTTTCACTGAGTATCTTGAGGAGGTTGTTTACCTGGGCATGCAGGTCCCCGACGATTACCGGGGTTGCATCGGCGGGAAGTTCAACAAGTCCACCCGGTTTTCCCTGTTGGTTCTTGGGACGGTGCGGATCTTCGCTTAGAAGGGCATTAACCTCTCTGAGAGTGGCCAGTGCCTTCTCCGGTGCCAGAGGGCGGAGTGTTTGGCCATAGAGCCTGCCTATTTCCAGCAATGCCTTGTGTCGTCCGCGTTCCAATTGTTCTCGATAATCGAGATCATCAAGCCTTTGCACCTGGGTTGGCTGTTCACTGACCAGGGGGGTAAGGAGGAGATCGCCTTTCCGGTTGGTAATGCTGATGTGTTTTTCGGCAACATTTTCGGTCAACTGAAAGAGCTGGCAAAACTCCTTATGGTTTCGGCCGATAACAATGGTTTCACCAACGCGAATGCGGAGAAAGCCACTGATGGTCCTGTGTGAACAGCCCTGGTGGGTATTGATGATCCAGTTTTTCCGGCCGGTGTTTTTTTTACTGCCGATGGGAATCTCCGGTTGGAAACGCAAGTGGGTATCACCGAGAAGCAGTTCAAAACTTTTGCCGTCGTGGGCGATACGTCCGGCGCTGTCAAGATTTTGTGGTTGACTGCCGAGGGTTATCCAGCGAATCGGGTAACGGTTGAGCGCCAGCCATTTCCAGCCGGCCACTGTTCTCAGGCTGGGCCTGCGCGGGGCTTTGTCAAGGGTCCAGCGGGGGACGCTGGCAACCCCCTTCTCGGCGATGATCATCGGAGGATTATCAAGGCTTTTTCGCACATAGACATTGAGACCGGCTCGGTGCAGATAAAGAGCCACTTCTCTATACGCCGCAACTTGTTGCCTGACCATTTCTATGCTGAGGTTATCATCTACGGGAAAATATCCTTGGCTTTGCCGTTCCAAGCGTTGCGCATAAATGGTCGAAGGGTTGGGGATAAGAAATTCGAAAATATATCTGTTGCGCCAATCGGTTTGGAAAAAATATTTTTTGGCCGGCGGAATTTTGATCCTCAGGAAATCAATTGCCGGCGGCAGGGGCGCGTTTAACCATTCCTTGTCGAAAACCGTCAGTGCTTCTCCGATCCCCCTAAAGGGTAAGCCGAGATGCACTTCTCTTGGGCGAAAGATCAGAGATTGATCCTTCCACCAGTTTCTTTGTGTTAAATCGAGATATCCCTCATTTGGCCATCCACCTATTTGTTCAATATAATAGGATTTTCCCGCGCCAGGTGGACCAGTCACAACAAGCTGGAGAAATTCCAGGCCGATCGGCAGATCGACACCGCGGATATTCTGCAGTTCCTTAATAGGTTCGAGGATTTTCTTCAGCGGATCGGTCATGGCCATAACTTTGAATCAGGCAGTCGCTTATGACTGGCGGGTATTGTTTGCAAAAGCAGTCAAAAGACCGTATAACCAGCATGATAACTGTGCTTGATGTTTTTATATTGAGATCGGGTGCTACTGCTGGAATTGTCACAAAAGGAGTATAGCATATGGAAATTATTATCGGTTCCATTCCCCCACTGCCACAGCATGCTCAGAAATTACCACCCAAAGGCACTAATTTTCTGGAAGCCCAGATCTTGCATGTCCGCCCTCCCCGCAAGGGAATTGCCGGACCATCCGGGCGGGAAAGGCGTACCAAACAGGGTAGTGATCCACGAAAAGGAAGCGTACTGACAATAATGGTACCTGATGCCAGCCTTCTTCCCGCCGACCTCGGTACTGCTCGGTATGATGTGACTATCCGCCTTATCCGCAGATGATTCGAAAAAAAGCACCTCAGCCAGTCGGTTGAGGTGCTTTTTTCATTCACTTTTGTTTGTTCTTTTCTGTGTGATCGGCTCTGTCGCTGCCGGCAGACGGCATGGCTGGTCACATATTATTTAAGGCGTCTAAAAGGCATTCATGGTCCAGATACCGCAGGGACAAGTATCAGAGCAGAAGCCGCAAGCAATGCATTTGTCATCATCCGATACATATTCATAGGCCGCTGTCAGGGAATACCGGTCATCACCTGCTGTGGTGACGATGTCGCGACGGCTGATTGCCCCGGTCGGGCAAATAGTCTCGCAGAGATGGCAGTCGCGACACGAGGCGCAGGACAGACAGCGGTCGGCCTGATCCTGCTGCGAATTCCCTGTCTCCATCGGGATGTAATGGGTGATGGTCAGTGCCTTTTGCGGAATAACTTGTTTAGCAAACGGTTTCCATTCCAGTCCCTTGCAGTTGGCGATAATGTATTCGGCTGCGGTCTTGCCGGCGCCAAGGGCGTTGGTGGCAAGGCCGGGTCTCTCGACATCACCTACTGCTAGGATCCGTTTGTCGGAGGTGACATGGGCCTTGTCGGTCGAGATCCAGGCGGCACCACCGACGGTGACCGTTTCAACGGATTCCGGCAGAAAGGATAGTGCCGGGACATCGCCGATGGAGACAATGACCGTTTCGGCCGGAATGAGTTCCCCGCTATCGGTGACAAGTCCCGCCTCGGTCACTTCCCGGGTCAACACCGGCCAGCGGAACCGAGCTCCCAGGGTCTCAGCGGCAACCTTTTCCTTGCCGAAGGCAAGCGGTTTCTGGATATCGACCAGGGTGACTTTTTCGGCTCCCAGTCGATACGCCTCGCAAGCAACGTCGCAGCCGACATTGCCGGCGCCGATGACCACCACTTCTTTGCCTACGGAAGGTGGTGCGTTGCTCTTGGCTTTTTTCAGAAAGTCGAGGGCGGCAAGCACCTTTTCGTTGCCGGGGAATTGCAGGCGGCGCGGGGTGTGGGTTCCCACGGCAATGACGACGTAATCGTATTCCTCCATGAGGCTCGCAAATTTTTCCCGGGTCATGGTTACACCGAAGGTGGCCGCTATGTTGGGAGTGGCCAGGAATCTTTTTACTTCCTGGTCCCATATCGCCTGGGACAGTCGTTCCCAGGGGATCACCTGGGCGAGTTTGCCGCCTATTTTGTCATCCTGTTCAAAAATATGTGCTTCGATCCCGGCCAGGGCCAGCTGCCAGGCAACGTTCATGCCGGCCGGTCCGCCACCGATGATGGCTACCTTTTTGCCGATCGACGGTGCGACCGTCGGGGGTTCGAGTGTATTTACCGCCCGACCGAGTATCTGCACGTCAATGGGTTCATCAACTCCACCGCGGGAGCAGTTTTCCATGCACAGATTGGGACAGACCGCGCCGCAGACCGAGGCAGGCAGCGGGGTATACTGAAGGATGAGCTGGTAGGCTTCTTCGATTCGCCCTTCGCGGATGAGTCGCAGCCTGTCGACGGTGGGGATGTGCACCGGGCAGTAGTAGGTACACGGGGCAGCTGATTCACAATTGGCCCAGTAGGGTTTTTTCCGGCGCAGTTCGCCGCTGACGATGAAGTCGATGCGGCTGCGATCGAGGCCGGGGGCGATATCCCGCAGGGGGTCACCGCCGAAGGCCTTGTTCCAATGCTCGTTTCTGAATTCGGCCATGGGCATCGGGCCGGAAAACATCAGTGCCCTTTCCTGGGGAGTAATGGGCATAAGGATATGCCATTCTTCGCGGACGGTGAGGGTTGCGTGCAGTTCCGGTCTGCGAATTTTTTCGAGAAAACCAGCAATATTGTTTGTCAGCCATTGCCATTGATCATCGTTTGGAGTCAACGAGTTTGGCATTGGTTTTCGGATAAGAGTTGTCAATGGCCCCTCGGAAATAGATGGTCCCGCCAACCATTCCGACGCAGGGACGGTATCCGAGCACGTTGGCTGGATTTTTTGCATCAAAGCCACAGACCACCGCGACACCGCCGCAGTTGAATTCGGCGAAGGAATCGCCGACAGAGCCGAGAACCCACAGCTCCGGTCTTGTGTATTCCGGGTTCCACTTGGTCATGGTGAGACCACGGGCACCTATGGAGCCGCCGATAAACACCTTGCCGTTGGCCATGGCATTGCAGGCGCCGTTGGTAGCATCGCCGAGAACCGCTATCTCAGCTCCGATGTTCAGATAGCCGACGTCATCGGAGGTGGAGCCCTCACAGATGATGACCGTGCCGGGCATGCCCATGCAGCCGAGACGTTGCCCTGACGGACCCTTGACGGTAAGCTGCAGGCCGTCTGGTCGTTGCAGGCGGATTCCGATATTATGCTGGCCATACGACTCGAGCAGAAGGTCGGAGGACGAGGTGGCAGCTTGCCGCACCAGCTTCTCGAAATCCATCGAGCTGAGGCGCTGACCTTTTTCATTATGACCTTTTACAACCGTTGTAGTCACTGGAAACTCCTTATTGCAGCAGTGCAGGGTTTGAAACCTTTTTATCCACCGCCTTAATCTTTATATTCTAATGGTGTTAGCAAATATATTGAATGCGTAGTCTGTCGGCTGCCGCCTGGTCGGCAATGCCGATGGCGTCGGACATGCCGATCGGCAGGCTCTGGGATCGTCCCAGCGGTGCCATGATTTTTTTCACCTCGGTATTGATCGACATGAAGACCTCGCCCACTCTTTCAGCCACCTTGTCAGGATCGAGGCGGCGATAAAGCTTCGGGTTCTGGCTGGTGATGCCCTTCGGACAGATACCTAAGTTACAGACATTGCAGCGGTTCTTTTCATTTCCCAGACAGCCGGCGGCGGCCTGCATGATGTATTTGCCGATGTGTACTCCGGAGGCGCCGAGCATGACCATGGCCATGCCATTCTGAGCGACATTGCCGTTTTTGCCAATGCCTCCGGCAGCAAAGATCGGTATTTCGTTCTGTTTACCCTGTTTGGCAAGATCGAGGTAACAATCGCGGACACAGGAGGCGATGGGATGGCCGGTGGCATCCATGGACACGTTATAGGCGGCACCGGTGCCACCGTCGATGCCGTCGATCATCAGTCCTGCGGCATAGGGGTTGCGCACCAGATTGTTCAACACCGATTTGGCCGAGGTGGAGGCGGAGATCTTTGGATATACGGGAACCTCGTGGTTGAAGGCCATGGAAAGGGTCTGAATCATTTTCATGACGCTTTCCTCAATGGAGTAGAGGGTCTGGTGTACCGGAGGCGACGGCAGATCGACACCCTCGGGAACTCCGCGCAAACGGGCGATGAGTTTTGATACCTTGTGCCACATGAGCAGGCCGCCGTCACCGGGTTTAGCCCCTTGGCCGTATTTGATTTCAATGGCCGCCGGATTGCATTGCATCTCAGGGATAGCCCGGATGATTTCATCCCAGCCGAAATAACCGGAGGCGATCTGCAGGATGATGTATTTCAGATACTTGCTGCGCAGAATCCAGGGTGGGCAACCACCCTCGCCGGTACACATGACGACGGGCAGCCCGAGGACTTCATTGCAATAAGCAACACCCTGGAGAAGACCCAGCCACATGTTCGGTGACAGGGCGCCGAAGGACATCGAACCGATGACGAAGGGAAAGATCTCCCGGGTCGGGGGTATCCAGCCGCCGCTTATTGTTCGCTGGAGAAATTCTTCCGGGGAGAGAATGCGACCAAGGGTTGTGGTGGTGGTAAATTCATGTCGACCGGCATCGAGAGCCGGATCGGTGAGCATGGAGATGCGATGAAAAACGATGCGGTCAAGAAGGGTCGGGCCACCGGAATTGCGTCGCCCACCGCGTTTCATTGGTTCGCCTTTACGGTTTTCAAAAAAGATCGTACGGTTTTCGTTGGTGCCGGGAACCGGGGTGATCGCCTCATTGGGGCAGACCATGGAACACATGCCACAGCCGATGCACAACTTGGCAGAATCAGTCTCCTGTCGGATGCCGGTAAAGGTGCGATAGTCGTTGCCACGTTGTTTGTTAAAGACGTCGAGTTTTGGTACCCTCTGGCGCATATGCGCCAGTCGGATGGCGCCTTTTGGGCAAATTGCCGTACAGTTGCCGCAGAGCGTACATCGGTCTTCGCGATGCTCGATAATCCACGGCAGGTCAGACGGAGTTAGGCTGCTAGGGCTAATGGAAACGGATCGTACTGAGACCATATTTCTAATTCCTTTCGATGTGGGGGAATAATGACTGTGTGTTCGCGCATAGGTTGAAAATCGAGGGAGAGGTCTCGGTCCGGGATCATCGCCTGGACTCCACACATCTCCGAAGCAATGCCCCAAACGCCATCTCTACCACCGACCATGGCCGGTCGAAGTTTTTTCTGGTCCATCACTAGGAGACTGGTTTCGTCGGGCAAAGTGCCGATAACCGCATTGGGGCCGTCAATGATCAAGCGCTTGCATACTTGACGAAGCCCGGCGAGAAACTCCCCCTGCGGATGTTTGGCAAGTTCAGCGTTACTGAGCGGAGTTATGATGTGTTTATAGGCCTGCAATGGAAGGTGCAGTTTTTTCAGAGTGTAATGGAGGATATGGGTAAAAACCTCACTGTCGCTGTGATATCCGGTGTATCCCGCAAAATTTTTGCCGAGCAGCCAGTCACGGATCGGCACGAACGCAGTATTCTCGCCGTTGGTCATGGTCGAGATACCTTGGATAAAGAAAGGGTGGCAGGCGTAGAGATTGATACCGTAATTGGTGTTCTGTCGTCCCTGAGCCATGCATACCCGCGATTTCAGTTGCCCGTCATGCAGGCACAGGGCGTCGCCGATCTGCATCGGCCAGCCCACTTCCTTTATCATTGCCACATCGGGATAAAAGGAGAAGATGGTCAGAGGGTCTTCCTCGGTGCTGAGTTTTCGGAGTGCAAGTCGGGCCCGCAGGAGTTCAGCTTCCCGCAGTTCGTCACTGTCATTGCGGAACTCAACCGGCATTCGGTAGGCACGCATAAAATATCGATAGCGGTCTTGCGCCTCGATCAATTCCGGTCGCATGGCGAAACGGTGATCGTATTTCAGCTCGTATTCCATTTCCTCCATATAATCGGTCATGCGATGCCAGGCTTTTTCCGTGTGGGCAATGCCGGAGAGAATGGGGAATCGCGGATTGTATTTGAAGTCTTCAAATTCCATTCCCCGAAGCAGAAGGCCGAGTCCGGAGCCATCGTACCCCTCTTTCATGGCCTCCATGGCGGTAAGGACCTCATAGGGGGAAAACGGCTCTCTGGCAGTTTTCAGGGCTAAACGACACATGTTTTTCTCCAGATGAGTTGGTAATTGCCTGACGGCATGGGTGAACGTCTATCTGATGCAGATCTGTTGGGGGGATGCTGCGGGATAAACAAAGACAAAAACGTATGATTGAAACAAATCATTTAGCCAGTCATGACAAAAAAGTCAAGAGTATTAGGGCATGGGGCAAGGGAGGAAACGCTCGAGGGGGCGTTGCAAGTCGTCAAGAAAACAACCAGAGTGGTGATCTTAGCCGAAGGGAGGTGTGATTGGAACAGGGAAATTGTTATTATGATAGATGCAGTTTCGACTGGAAGTCACCTGCCGCTCGAACAAATTATTGAGTGGCAGGGATTAGGCAAAAGGGGTGAACTGTTCTTTATTTCAAGACATTCTCGATTTTGCCTAGGTTTTTCACTTTGTCGACTTGGGCTTTTACTTCAACCGCTTCTTTTATTCCAGGGATATCATTAATAATTCCCTTGCCACTCTCCTCAACATCGCGAAGTCCATTTTTAAAAGAGCTAATAGCCTTGCCTAATCCTGCCCCTATTTCCGGCAGTTTTTTGCCGCCGAAAACGAGAAAAGCAATGGCCAAAATAACAATCAGTTCCGGGGTTCCAAGTCCAAACATGGTGTTCTCCGATATGCAGTGGAAAGGGTCAAAAAAAAGTTTCAGGCCTTGGTATTTGAGTCCTTGTTGGATTCGTCGATTTTCTTCGACTCTTCCTCTTTCTTAGTTGCTTCTTTGAAATTTTTGATGCCTTTACCAATTCCCGAACCAATTTCGGGCAGTTTGCCGGCCCCGAAGATGATCACTATTATCACCAGAATAACTATGAGTTCCGGCATACCAAGTCCAAACATACATTACCTCATTGAGAATACTACAAATAAAAAGACGTCCGTTGAAGTCGGACCGACCATCATGATTCTATTCCAAGACATTAGAGTAGTCTCATCGTCTTGTCAAGACTCGCATCGCCGGTCTATACCGTTTAAAATAGTGGCCGGTTTTAAGGGGTTCCGGCCTTGGCTGCAATAAATGCCTGAACTTTGCCTTTCTCCGCGTCCATGAGTTCACACCGTGCCGGTTTCTCTAAGATACCGGTTAACGATTCGGGTATATTTGGTAATTTGCCACCAATGGCTTGTTCGACCACTGCACCGAATTTTGCAGGATGGGCTGTAGCCAGACACACCATGGGGACGCCAATCGTTTTAAAAATTTGCGCTGCTTTCACACCCACTGCGGTGTGCGGATCAAGAATGTAATTATACTCTTTGTGAAATGCAGCTATAGTTTCCTGCACCTCGTTTTCAGAAACAGCTACCGCGACAAAATCACGATGGATTTGATCATGATAGCCTGAGAGATCGATTCTGCCGGTTTTAGTAAATTCTTCCATCACTTCTCTGGTGCGCACCGGGTCGCAATCTAATAGGTAGTAAAGATAACGCTCGAAATTTGATGCGGCCTGGATGTCCATGGACGGACTGGAGGTTATTTTTACCTGTGCCAGTGAGTAGTCACCCTTGGTGACGAAACGGGCCAGGATATCGTTGTCGTTTGTTGCCAAAACCAGTTGACGAATAGTGCCTGGAGGCAGCATTTTTTTGGCAATATAACCTGCGAAGATATCGCCGAAATTGCCGGTGGGGATGGCAAAATCTACGGAAGAATCTTTTTCGTGGGTGCAAACGTGCAGGCAACTCCGCACATAATACACTACCTGGGCGAGAACTCGAGCCCAGTTGATTGAGTTGATTGCTCCCAGTCGGTACTTGGTTTTGAACTCTAAGTCGTTGAATATTTTTTTAACTATAGCTTGGCCGTCGTCAAAAGAGCCACGAATGGCGATGTTGAATACATTGTCGTCGAGGACGGTGGTCATCTGTTTTTCCTGTACCGGACTAACACGCTGGTGTGGGTGGAGAATGAAAATATTGATCCGTTCTTTACCGCGAACCCCATATATGGCTGCAGAACCAGTGTCACCGGAGGTTGCCCCGATGATGTTGAGAACCGATTTGTCACGATTTAACAGATACTCGAAGACATTGCCAAGAAACTGCAGGGCGATATCTTTAAAAGCAAGGGTCGGACCATGGAACAATTCGAGAATATGCAGGTCACCATGGTGAACGATAGGGGTCACGTCTTTGCAGGTGAAAGCTGCATAGGATTTGTTGATAATGCCTTTCAAATCGCTGACGGGAATGTCATCGATAAATCTCGACATGACCTCAAATGCTAACTCGGCATAATTCAGTTTTTGCCAAAAGGCAAAGGTGTCGGAGCCGATACGCGGGATGGTCCGTGGCAGGATGAGACCACCGTCTTCGGCAAGACCCATCAACACTGCTTGGGAAAACCCTATGGGGGAGGTTTTTCCCCTGGTGCTCAAATATTGCATATGCCTAGCCCTCTAGAAGATAAGACTCTTGGAGGTTTATTCAGGTTGAAGAATCGCAACATACCTTGAGTCAAAGTGTCATTACCCTTCGGTGGTGACTCGTTTTGCCTGGGACCAGAGGCCTTCAAGATCATAAAATTTCCGCTGTTCATGATAGAAAATATGAACAATGACGTCATCAAAATCGAGGAGAACCCAGATCCCTTCGTTGAGCCCTTCCGCCGAAGACGCCTTGACACGCTTGGAACGTACCGCTCCTTCAACTGCCTCGGCCAGGGCCTGGACGTGGCGGGTCGATTTGCCGTTCATAATAACAAAATAATCGGCAAAGGTGGCGAGGCCCCGGACGTCGAGGATCACCAGTTCTTCAGCCTGGGTGTCGAGTGCTGCGCCGGCACAAATTTGCGCTAGTTCATGGCCGCTTTTTTCTAAATATTCTTTTTTAATCAGTTTCATGGTTATTTGTGCCCTTTTCTTTGGGGACTGTCAATGTGTTTTGCCTTGCTAATTTTTCTTTTCGAGGTGGAAACTCAAAGCTCAGTGTACCATTTTTCGCAAGAAGGAGATAGGCGTCGAACGGTCTTTTCTTTTTTGATATGAAACCGCTAATCAATTCAGTCTTGCCTGTGGCAAGGAGTTGCATGACATGCTTTTCGCTAAGCTCCCTGGAAAGGATGGTTTTGCTGATCTTCAACCCTTTTTTAACATCGCCTTCAAGGGCCGATTCGGACATGTAGGCCATCGGGGCAGTGAAGACCTTGGTCTGGTCTATGGGTGAAATGCCAAGAACAGGGCCCTGTTTGACTGTATCGATATCGAGTTCGTCGAGCGAAGCCGCAAAGATAAACTCGATCTTTTTATCAAGTAGACGGACAGAGGCAGTGAAAGGTTTGCCTTTTTTCGATCTGAAGTCGTTGAAGGGGCCAATGGTTTGCCCCCGAAGCAGGGCAAGAACATCCTGGTCGGTCAGCATGCGACCGCCAAGGATCTTGCGGATACTGATCTTTTTATCTTCCGAGACATAGGCAGTGGGCGATGAAAAGAAACGCATTCCCTGAACGGGGCTGAAGGGTGCCTCCGGCCGAATTTCAGCGGTTTCAAAGTTTTTCACCCGATCGATGATCTGCTGGGTCACGGCGCGAATCTCAGCCATGAATTTATCGCGGGTAAACTGGCCTTTAAGCATCCGGTTAAGTTTATATTCCCACTCCCCGGTCATTTCCGGAGAGGCAAGTACCTCAATTTGCATGGCTTCCAACAGGGAGAGAAGTTCGAAAGCCTTGCCGGTTGGGGTAAGATCCTTGCTCTCTCGCACCACATATTTTTCCTTGATGAGCTTTTCGATAATGGCAGCTCTGGTCGCCGGAGTGCCAAGACCGCGCTCTTTCATGGCCTCGGCGAGTTCCTCATCTTCGACCAGCTTGTCGGAATTTTCCATGGCCGAGAGCAGAGTCGCTTCATTGAAGCGCGGTGGCGGTGTAGTTTCGTGCTCGGCGATGGTGATTTCGCTACACTTTACCTGGCTGTTCGCCGGTATCGGTGTAAGGGTTCGATCTTGACCGTCACCGCTTACGGTACCGTAAACAGCCTTCCACCCGGCTTCAAGGAGTATCTTTCCTTCGGTGAGAAAGGTTTCGCCTTCGACAAGGGAGAATCTTTTGGTGTTGAAAAACACTGCTGGCGGAAAAAAGACTGCGAGAAATCGCTGAACCACCATCTGATAGATCTTCGCTTCCGGTTCGGTAAGGCGGGTCGGTAGAATGGCAGTGGGGATAATGGCGTGGTGGTCGGAAATCTTGCTGTTGTTGAAAATCCGTTTGTCCGGGCGGACATATTTTTTAGCCAGAGCCTCTTCTGCAAAAGCAGCAAATTCCCAGGCAGTTTGCCGCTGCAGCACGTCTTTTACCGATTGCAGGTAATCTTCCGGCAGATGTTTACTGTCGGTTCGCGGATAGGTAAGAACCTTGTGCCTCTCATACAGTGATTGGGCAACGGCGAGGGTGTTTTTTGCGGAAAAGCCGAACCTTGAGTTGGCTTCTCGCTGGAGCAGGGTAAGGTCGTAGAGTTGCGGGGAGTTTTGTGAGTTTTTTTTGCTTTGCTCCTCAACTGCGGCGGGTTTTCCACTGCACTTGGTGATGATGGACAGAGCCTCATTTTTTTCCCAGATGCGATCTGCTCTTTCAAGCGAATCACTGGTCCCACGGGCAAAAGTGGTATCAATCCATTTCCCTTCATAGACTTGATCTCTGCAGGCAAAAAAACCGAGGAGATTCCAATAGGGTTTGGCAACAAAACCCAGGCGGGCGCGCTCCCTCTTGACCAGCAGGGATAGTGTCGGTGTTTGTACCCGACCACAGGGAGTGAGAAAGAAGCCACCCTTGCGGGAGTTATAGCCGGTAAGTGCCCTGGTGGCGTTGATGCCTATCAACCAATCAGATTCGGAACGACACAGGGCGGTGTCTTCCAAGGGCAGCATCTCAGTGTTGTCACGCAGGGAGGCAAAGGCGGCACGGATAGAGTCTGCCGTCATTGACTGCAGCCAAAGCCGCTTAAAGGATTTTTCGGCGACCGAGGCGTTCCAAACGAATTTAATGATATACTTGAATATTAATTCACCTTCGCGACCGGCATCACAGGCATTAATGATTTCCTTGATATCCTTGCGTCTGATCAGCCTTTGCAAGGCACTGAGTTGACTCTTGGTGCCATCAAGACCTTTCAGAGGAAAGGCCTCCGGCAGAATCGGCAGGCTGTTCATATCCCATTTTTGATAAGCCGGATTTATCTCTTCAGGAAAGCAAATGGTGACAAGATGGCCTATGGCATATGAGACGACATAGGTATCTCCTTCAAAATGAGTTTTTTCCTTAACGAATTTTCCTGGCAGGCTTTTAACAAGATCTGCGGCAACACTAGGTTTTTCTGCAATAATAAGAATTTTATCGGTCATGAAATAAGTTGGTCACGGGTATTGGAACGGGGCGGTCTGTTCCCGCGTAAATATATAATTCACTTCGATTACCCATGCCGTTAAATAGCATCGGGGTCGTTACGCCGTTTCGAAAGAATTATAAAATAATTAATGAATACAAATATATATTGATGATGCCACTACTTGACGGTACCTCCAGCAAAAGCACGAAGGTACTCGGAACTGTCGATTAAGTAAAGACACAACCTTAATTTGTCAAAGAGATTTATTGGTGCTGGTCATGCTTTGCTGTAGGTGAGGTTAACAATGAAAATCTTTCTCCATCAACCCGAAAAATGTGTCGGCATTGTTCTCTTCTAACTTGCGGTGTTGTGGCCGTAAGTAGAACGGAATATGGACTTCTGCCTTGACATTGCCTTGATAGTATGATTAAATTGTGCCTCGGATAATTCGCTTTGTGGATAGCCCCAGTGCTGGATCTTCGGGAGATCATGGCATTCCGGATCCTTTTTTTGGTTGTCCTGGTAGCGGATGATCTTGTTATACCTCCTGTTTTGTTCATAGCGGGACGGCTTTCGGAAGTGGGCTCTGCCCGCTTTTTTTTATGTCCGCAATGAAGCCACCCAATGTGACGTTGCAGAGCGACAGAGTTTCGTGTTCAACAGGTTTTTTTGAAATGAGCCAAATTGTTATAGATAAAGTGCAGAGTTTTTTGCAAATTCTTCTGCCTACTCTGGGACTTGAACTTTTTGAAGTTCAATTTCGCAGAGAAGGGCACGGTTGGGTGCTGCGGGTTTTTATCGATGCGGAGGCAGGGATAACTCTTCAGCACTGTAGCGATGTGAGTCGTGAATTAGGAAATCATCTTGATGTCGAGGATTGTATTGATCATGCTTACCATCTTGAGGTTTCTTCGCCCGGATTGGAGCGACCGCTCAGAACGATTGGCGACTTTCTCCGCTTCCAAGGCAAAAAGGCCAGGGTGAAACTGCACAACCAGATGGAAGAGCGAAAAGTGTTGGAAGGTGTAATTGAGGCGGTCAATGAAGAGTTGATACTTCTGAGATTAGCTGACGGTGGTTCCGTACAGTTTTCTATTGGGATGATGAATAAAGCCAGGTTGACCATCTGAGCCGGACCGGCCCGTGGTTATTTTCAATATTGCAAATTACTCCGCTTGGCGGAGCGGAAAGTCATAAAGACGGGGTAAAGAAATGCTCTCAGATTTGAAACGCATAATCGACCAGATCAGCCGAGATCGAGGTTTCGACAAAACATTGCTGATAGAGGCCATTGAAGAGGCCGTTCAGTCTGCTGCCAGGAAGAAATTCGGGAGTCGCCGCGAGATTGAAGTACGCTATAACGAGGAATACGGTGAAGTTGAGGTGTTTCAGTTCAGGAATGTCGTTGAAGAAGCCCTGGATGACCAGACGGAAATTTCTCTCGATGAAGCAATAAAGCTCGACCCTGAGGTGCAGATCGGTGATGAGCTCGGGGAAAAAATGGAAAACATCAGTGATCTCGGTAGAATAGCTGCTCAGTCAGCAAAACAGGTTATCATCCATAAGATGAAGGATGCCGAAAAAGAAGTCATTTATGATATGTTCAAGGATCGTATCGGCGAGGTGGTGAGTGGCATTGTTCAGCGCTTCGAACGGGGCAATATGATAATCAACCTCGGACGCACCGACGCAATACTGCCGAAAGACCAGCAGATAGCCAAACGCTCTTTCAAGCAAGGCGATCGGATCAGGGCCTATCTGAAAGAGGTGCGGCAGACCAGCCGTGACTCGCAGCTCATCCTGTCACGAACCTGTGATGAGTTCCTCTCTAAGTTGTTTCAACTAGAAGTTCCGGAAATGGCTGAAGGTATAGTTCGGGTCATGGGTGTCAGTCGCGAACCCGGGTTTCGCGCGAAAATTGCCGTCAGCTCTTCGGAGAGTGATGTTGATCCAGTTGGTGCCTGTGTCGGTATGAAGGGGTCAAGGGTCCAGAACGTCGTGCAGGAGCTTCAGGGCGAGCGTATTGACATCGTCACATGGAGTCCCGATCCCGCCAAATATGTTTATAACGCCTTGGCGCCCGCCCATGTGAGCATGGTTATGGCCGATGAGGATGCCCACTCTTTGCTGGTGGTCGTTCCCAATGATCAACTGTCTCTGGCAATCGGCAGGCAGGGGCAGAATGTTCGTCTGGCCTCAAAACTTATCGGTTGGCGTATTGATGTGAAAAGCGAACAGCGTTATGCCAATCTGGCTGACCCAGGCTACCAGTCACTTCTCGGGTTACGGGGCATTGATGAAACCCTGGCTGACCAGCTGTTGGGTAAAGGAATTACCTCTTCGGCCGTACTCGTCCAAAAGAGTGTGGAAGATTTAATGGTGATACGGTCAATTGACGAGAAATTTGCTCAGGCATTGATTGATGAAGCGAAGAGCAAACCTTATGCCGGGCCGGTCGTTGTCAACCAGGACGCCTTGAGTGTCTCAGACAATGTCGCTGGGGAAGAAGAGTACGAGATATTGACGAAAGACGAAGCGCAGGACGATACACATGATGGAGAGGAGCAGCAAAAGTAAATACATCATTTTTCTCGGGGTAAGAAAATGGCTTTGCTGACGCAAAGAACCTGTGTCTCTTGCGGAAGGAAAAGACCCAAACAGGAACTCTATCGTTTTGTATGGCGGGATGATGTGCCGATGAAAGATTCGCGGCAGTCTGAACCGGGACGAGGAGCATATTGTTGTGGAGAGGAGAGGTGTTCCCAAATCTTTTTCAAAGAGAAAAAAAAATGGAAAAGAGTGTTTCGTCTATAAGCTATGAGATTTAAAATTGTTTACCTACTGCTGGATTGAGGCAATCGGCCAAGAGTCTGTTAATAGGTGAATTTACTTTTGCAAGCAATACGGGAGTGACGGATGAGCAGAATTAGGGTGTATGAGCTGGCCAAGGAGGCCGGCATGAGCAGTAAAGCGTTAGCCGACAAGTTGTTGGAATTGGGCTTTGACATAAAGGGGCACAGTTCATCGGTTGACGACGAAACGGCTGAGAGTATCCGGAATGCACTCAAGAGATCTGTTCATTCCGAGCAAGTTCAAAAGCGGGTTAGCGGAGAAGGTGATCGGCAGGCAGCAATGCGGCGAAAATCGACGGTCATCAGGCGCCGTCCAGCCGCTGTCGTTGAGAATGCAATCGTTGGGGAAACAGAGTCCGAACAACTGTCGGATGTCATGGAAACGAAGGTTGTTGAGGCACTACCGCCTCCTTCGGCAGGGGCTGTTGATGTGCCACAGGCTGCAAACGCCTTACCCCACATTCAAGAAACAATTGGTCGGCCATCCGAAGTCATAGAAACCGGTGCGACAATCGAAGAGAGCACTGAGGTGCGAAGACCGATAGAAATTAAGCAGCAGACTAATTATCAGCGAGCCAGAATTATATCGAAGAGTGAGCCTGTATCGAAGAGTGAGCCGCCGAAAGTGCTACCGGAAAAACCTGTTTCTGATCATGGAGATGAAAAAAACGAGGAGCAGGTTCATATAGCCTCCGAGGTGAAACCGGTTCCGCTGCGGGAGGCTACCACCGGGCATATCACATCATTTGCTCGTCCTGAGCCAAAGGATAAAAAGGACAAGAAGCCATTTCCCAAAAAGTCAATGGCCAGGGTTGTTCGCACCATTGAATTGCCCGCAGCAGCCGAGGAGGCACCCTCGGCCCGTCCGAAGAAAAAAGTGGTAAAACCCCTTCAGCCGAGACGGCCTGGTTCTCCCAGCCCAGAGGATGCGGTTGCCGCAGCCGCAGAAGAGGCAGCGCGGATAAAGAAAAAGGGCAAGAAGATTGCCGAGCCGGATGCCGATAAAGACAGCGAATTTCGGCGTGGCGCAAAAAAAGGCCAAAAAAATGTCAAGTTCACTCATTTTGCCCAGGACTACCTGGATCGTGAAGGGAATGCACGGCGAGGCAAGCGCGGCAGAAAACCGCCGAAGGTAATAGCAGCTCCAGCAGAAATGAAGGCGAGCAAAAAACGTTTCAAGGTGTTTGAGATGATCAGCGTCGGTGACCTTGCCCAGCGCATGAAGATCAAAGCCAGTGAAGTCATCGCCAAGCTCATGGGGCTAGGCGTCATGGCCACCATCAATCAGTTGGTGGATACCGAGACCGCCATGCTCATTGCCGCAGATTTTGGCTATGAGGTAGAGCAGGGGATTACCGAAGAAATAGGGGTTCAACTTCTGCAAGAATCCGAGGAAGGTGGAGAAAGACTGCTACGTTCGCCGGTTGTTACCGTTATGGGACATGTTGATCATGGTAAAACGTCGATCCTTGATGCCATTCGCAAGACTGACGTAGCTTTGGGTGAGGCAGGTGGTATCACCCAACATATCGGTGCCTACCATGTACGGTCCAGTTCCGGCGATGTCACCTTTGTCGACACACCAGGTCATGCCGCTTTCACTGAGATGAGGTCACGCGGTGCCCAGGTAACGGATATCGTAATTCTGGTTGTTGCTGCCGATGACGGCGTCATGGATCAGACCCGTGAGGCAATTAATCACGCCCAGGCGGCGGGTGTGCCGATTATCGTGGCGGTAAACAAGATCGACAAAGAGAATGCCGATGTCGACAGGGTTAAACGTGAACTCTCCGATTTGAATCTCATGCCGGAAGATTGGGGCGGCCAGACCATGTACTGTGAGACATCGGCGAAAAAAAATATAGGCATCGACAATCTTCTTGAATCTATTCAGGTACTTGCCGAAATTCTTGAATTGCGCGCTGATTCAACCAGGAAGGCCAGAGGCAGGGTAATCGAGGCGCAGCTGCATAAAGGTAGAGGACCAGTGGCTACTGTTCTTATTCAAGAGGGAACCTTGCAGCCCGGTGACTATTTTGTTGTCGGACAACACAGCGGCAAGGTCAAGGCCATGCTCGATGACAAGGGTCGGAAAATCAAAGAAGCTGGGCCGTCCATTCCTGTGGAGGTGCAAGGGCTTTCCGGGGTTCCAAGTGCCGGTGATGAATTCGTGGTGGTAACCGACGAAAAAATGGCCCGCAGTGTCTCCCAAGTACGGGCACTCAAAGCCAGGGAAAGTGAGCTTGGTGCTACCAGCAAGATCTCGCTCGACAAGCTGTTTGAACAGATGAGTGAGGGTGATGTTCAGGAACTGCGGGTTGTCCTCAGGGCTGACGTGCAGGGAACGCTAGAGGCCTTTGCCAAGGCGGCGGAAGATCTTTCCACCAAATCGATCAAGGTCAGAATTCTCCACGAAGGTACCGGGACGATAACCGAATCGGATATCCTTCTGGCGTCCGCCTCGGATGCGATTATTATCGGCTTTAACGTCAGGCCGATCGCCAAGGTCAGAGAATTGGCAGTAAGGGAAAACGTCGATGTCAGGTCATATGATGTTATCTATCACGCCCTCGACGATATCCGTAAGGCGATGGTCGGCATGCTTGAACCGACCTATGAAGAGCAGGTCATCGGTCTTGCCGAAGTTCGCGAGATCTTCAGTGTCCCGAAAATCGGCACAATAGCCGGCTGCTCCGTTCTCGATGGCAAGATTCTTCGGACTGCGAAAATTCGTGTACTCCGTGAAGGAGTGGTCATTCATTCCGGTAAGATTGAATCTCTGCGGAGGTTCAAAGATGATGTTAAAGAGGTGCTTTCCGGTTTCGAGTGCGGTATCGGGGTCGAGAAATTTAATGATATCAAGATTGGTGACAATCTTGAGGCCTTCGTTATGAACGAAGTCGAAGCAACTCTTTAACCCCGATAAACGGGATAAGTACCTTCACGAAATTCTTTCTAAAAACAAGAAATGAATTTCTAAGGTATCTAAGAAGGAAGGTTTGGCGGTGAAGACTTGGGATCCCAAGAAGACCCTCGACTCCATTGGGGTTGGCGGCAAAAACGAACAGAAACGCTCATCTCGGGTGGCGGAGGCGATCAGGAATGAATTGGCGATCCTGGTTGTCAGCAAGGTACAGGATCCCCGCCTGCACAACATCAATATCTCTCGCGTTGAGGTCAACGACGACCTGAGCCTTGCCCAGATTTATTTTACCGTTCTCGGGGATCAGTAAAGAGGCCAAGGAGGCAGAAAAGGCACTGCAACGCGCCAAGGGATTTATGCGCAGTCATATTGCCCGAACCCTCAATTTGCGCTTTACACCTGATCTCCATTTTCGATATGATGATGTTGTGGAGAAGGTAGCTGAGTTGGAAGAAATATTTCAGGAAATAGCCAATGAACGAAAATCCCGAAAGGATAATCCCTGAACGGCTGATTGCGGAAATCCATGGTGCGAGCAATATTGTCTTGCTCACCCATTCCCATCCGGATGGCGATGCCTTGGGATCTCTTTTCGCGCTTGCCGATATTCTTGATACGCTTGGGAAAAAAGTCTTCTGTTTTCTTGAGGAACCGGTTTCCCACCATTATGATTTTCTGCCGGACACCGAGCGAGCCAATACCAATCTTGATGACTTTCGAAAATTTGTAAGCGAAGCCGGAAAGGATATTTTGATGATCGGCCTCGATTGCGGAGATGACGACCGACTTGGCAAATCAAAGACCGAGTTTTTGCAAATTCAACCTTTTCTGGTTATTGACCATCATCGGTCACACCGAGCCTTTGGGACAATCAGTTGGGTTGACCCATGCCGGTCGTCCACCGGCGAGATGATTTATGAATTGGCGCAGGCCCTGAACGTACCAATAAGTTATAATTGTGCTTACAATCTGTACGTGGCGATTTGTACCGATAGTGGTTCCTTTCGTTATGAATGCACCACCCCGCGAACCATGCATATTGCAGCGGATCTTCTCGAAAAAGGGGTACGACCGGAGGAGGTTGGCAGTCATCTGTATGATAAATACAGCTGTTGAACGACTGAAGCTCATGGAAATGGTTCTCGCAACCATAACCCTTCATGCCCAGGAATCAGATTGCTTTTATGCATGTGTCGCAAAAAATGCTTGAAAAAAGCGGTGCCACAATTCAGGATGTCGAAGGCTTTGTTGATCTCCCGCGATCTCTTTATTCAGTCAAGGTAGCGGTCTTGACTCAAGGAGACCGGCAACGGCGTCGTTGCCGTCAGCATGCGGGCCAAAGGACAATGCGATGTGGCAGCGGTAGCGAAGGAGTTTGATGGTGGCGGGCATCGCAACGCCGCGGGTTTTCGTTGTCAAGGAAAAAACATCGAACAGGTGCAGCAGGAAGTGCAGGATGCGTTGTGCAGGGTCTTACCATGAGGAGAGCAAGGCACTGCATACGTTGTATATTCAGGGCAAAATGCCGATGGTCGAGTTCTGTGCAGCATGTTTGAAGCGGGTGTTTTTCTCGTCGACAAACCTGCCGGGATTTCTTCTTTTGCCGTGGTGAGCAGGCTGCGGCGAATTTTGCAGATGAAAAAGATCGGACACGCCGGAACCCTTGATCCCTTTGCCACCGGCCTCCTTGTCCTGTGTGCGGGACGACCGGCTACCCGGCTTATCTCCGGTCTTATGCAGGGCGATAAAGAGTATCTGGCGACCTTATTGCTGGGGGTTGAGACCGAGACGCTTGATACCGAAGGAGAGGTAACCAGCCGTCATCCGGTGGGAACCATCACTGCTGTAGCCATCGAAGAATGTCTCCACCATTTTCGCGGCAACCAGTTACAGACGCCACCAGCCTATTCGGCACTGAAGCACCAAGGCAAGCCTCTGTATTATTACGCACGTAAAGGTATATCTGTTACTAAAGAGGCGCGGGCTGTGGAAATCAAACTCCTCGAACGCACCGATTGTGGTTCGGATGTAACAGGAGAGGTTGCCAAACTTGCTATAAGAGTAGTTTGCAGCAAGGGTACCTATATTCGTTCTCTTGCGGCTGATATGGGCAGTCATTTGGGCTGTGGGGCGCATCTGGTCCAGTTACGGAGGATGAGGAGCGGCTGTTTCTCTCTCGATGGGAGTCTTAGCTGGGAGGAACTGAGCGGTGATGATGCATTGGAGCACTGTATGCGTGCGATGATATCTGTCGAGCAGGTGTGTAAACTCTTGCAATAATCACCCGAGTTGGCTAGTGTATATTAAGTATCTAGCCGGTCTGCACGGTTCGCCACCAGCAGTTTGCAGGCCGATTGTTGTTGTTGTTTTGTGATGTCCCTTTCGTCGATAGACGGAAATATTGTTGTTGCATTTATCTACCGGATATCTGCATTTATTATACATTCCAGGAGGATTGTCGTGGCACAGTCAGCAGTAAAGAAAAACGAAATTATCGAAAAGTTCAAGACCCATCCCACCGATACTGGGTCTTCTGAGGTGCAGATTGCACTTCTCACCGAACGGATTGAGTATCTCACCGAGCATTTCAAAGTTCATCAAAAGGATCATCACTCACGACAGGGCCTTCTGAAACTGGTTGGTCAGCGTCGTAGTCTGCTTGATTATCTGAAGAAGAAAAATCTCGAGAAGTACCGAACGATGCTTAAGGAACTTAACTTGCGGAAGTAGTTTGTTGTTGCCTAGGTCGGGTGGTTCAGGGCAGAGTGCTGTTTTAATACCTCAAACAGTTCAGATATTCAAGAACTGTTTGAGGTTTTTGTTGTTTATGGAATTCCGAAAAAGAGAGCATACGGGGCTGGTGGATAATCCAGTCGGAGAAATTGGCGCTGCGCCTTTCCCTGATGCTACACACATCTGGAGAAAACATGTTTAAAAAAGTTGAAGCAGAAATCGGTGGTAAAATTATTTCCATCGAGACAGGAAAAATTGCCAAGCAGGCATCAGGGTCAATCGTCATACGATCAGGGGATACCATGGTGCTGGTCACCGCCGTTGGCGCCGGTGAGAATAAACCGGATGCCGGTTTTTTACCGCTGACTATCGAATATCAGGAAAAACTTGCGGCGGTTGGAAGGATTCCAGGCAATTATTTCCGCCGGGAAATTGGTCGACCGAGCGACACTGAGGTTTTGACCTGCCGGATTATCGATCGTCCCTTGCGGCCGCTTTTTGCCGATGGGTATTCCGCCGAAACCCAGGTTATTGCCACCGTTCTTTCCGCCGATCCGGATGTTCATCCGGATGTCCTGGCCCTGACCGGTGCTTCATGCGCCTTGACCCTCTCTGATATTCCGTTCAACGGCCCTGTTGCCGGCGGACGTGTCGGCTATATTGATGGTCAGTATGTCCTCAATCCGACGATCACCGAACTTGAAAAATTCATCAATGGATATCGTTGTTGCCTGTACCCGTAATGCCGTTGTCATGGTTGAAGGCAAGGCCGATGAACTGAGTGAAGATGAGGTTTTGGCCGGTATTTTCCATGCTTTTGAACATCTACAGCCGCTTATTGATCTGCAGGAGCAATTGCAGAAATCGTCTGGAAAGACAAAACGAACGGTCGCAGCTCTGACGGTTGACGAAGATCTGCGGGCCAAGGTGCAGCTATTGCTGCAGCCGGGATGGAAAAGGTATTTAATACGTCCGATAAACTTGAGCGGGGCCGTCTTTATGACGAGCTTGAAGCTGGAGGTCGTTGCCGCCCTTGATCCGGAGAAAGCGACGCGGCAAAGAGATTGGCGAACTGCTCTCTGCTTATAAAAAATCCTTCATGCGGGACAAAATCGTCAACAGCCAAATCCGGATTGATGGCAGAAAATTTGATCAAATCCGAGAAATAGCTGCGAGACCGGATATCTGCCACGAACCCATGGTTCATCCCTGTTTACCCGCGGCGAGACCCAGGCCCTGGTTTCAACAACTCTCGGCAGTGAACGGGATCAAACAGCGGGTGGAAACCCTGCACGGTGAAGTCACCAACCGCTTCATGCTGCATTATAATTTCCCTCCATACTGTGTCGGTGAGGTGCGTGGTCTGCGTGGGCCATCACGCCGGGATATCGGTCACGGCAATCTGGCAACCCGCGGACTTGAGGCGGTTCTGCCGTCTGAGGAGGATTTTCCTTATTCAATCCGGGTGGTGTCGGAGGTTCTTGAATCGAATGGCTCTTCCTCCATGGCAACCGTCTGTGGCGGCAGCATGGCTATGATGGATGCCGGGGTTCCCTTGAAAAGTCCGGTGTCCGGTATCGCCATGGGTCTTGATTAAGGAAGGCGACAAGGTCGTTATTCTTTCCGATATCCTCGGCGATGAAGATCATCTCGGTGATATGGATTTCAAGGTAGTCGGAACCGGTGAAGGCATTACCTCGCTGCAGATGGATATTAAGATCGATGGAGTTGATCGGCAAATCATGGGCAAAGCCCTTGCCCAGGCCAAAGAGGGCCGTATTCATATCCTCGCCGAGATGAAGAAGAGTATCTCCAAGTCCCGAGATGAGGTGGCCGAGCATGCCCCGAAATACATGGTCCACAAGATTAATCCCGATAAGATTCGCGATTTGATCGGGCCGGGTGGCAAGATCATCAAGGAATTGTCCGCTGAATTCGATGCCAAAATTGAGGTCGATGACTCAGGTCTGGTGAAGATGTTTGCCCTCAATGGCGAGAATGGCCGACGCCCTTGTGGCGAGAGTCAAAGCCATAACCGCCGAGGCCGAGGTCGGTGCAATTTATAAGGGCGTGGTCAAAACCATCAAAGATTTTGGTGCCTTTGTTGAGATTTTACCGGGTACTGATGGTCTCGTCCATATCTCCGAACTTGATATCAAACGGGTGACTAAGGTTACAGATGTGGTCAAGGAAGGTGATATAATCGAAGTTAAGGTCTTGGATGTCGACAATCGCGGCAGGATTCGCCTGAGCCGTAAGGCACTGCTTGAGGAATAGCCAGTGTAAGTCAGGGTGTCATGATGTGAATAAGCCGACTCCTCACACGGGGGTCGGCTTTTTTTATGGGTCAGCCTAAGGGAAAAAACCAGTTGTGCAGGGGAGTTATGGACGAGAAGGAAGTGAAAATCTGTTGGCTGTTACCGGAGGATCAGCGTGACCTGAATCTGCCGCATTATAAATCGGCAGGAGCCGCAGGCATGGACGTGGAAGCAGCGGTAGATGGGGAACTGATTATTGAACCGGGAGCACTGGCCCTCGTGCCTACCGGCTTCGGCGTCGCGCTTCCGGGAGGTTACGAACTGCAGGTTCGTCCGCGCAGCGGATTGGCGGTAAAATACGGGGTGACCATTCTCAACAGTCCGGGGACTATCGATTCGGATTATCGTGGTGAAGTTAAAATTGCCCTCATCAATCTCAGTAGAAATCCTTTTATCGTTCACCGGGGAGATCGTATTGCCCAGTTGGTTTTGGCGGCGGTTCCCAGAGCAAGATTTGTTCTCGTCGAGGCTCTCGACCAGACATCACGGGCCACCGGGGGCTTTGGTCACACCGGGATATAAGGTATGCGATTTTCAATTCTTGGCAGTGGCAGTCGGGGAAATTCTGTTTTTATTGAAAGCGGCAAGACCGGAATTTTAATTGACGCTGGGTTTTCCGGCAAGGAAATTGCCTCCCGGTTGCAGTCCATTGGTCGAGATTTGGATACCATCAAGGCATTGTGTCTTACCCATGAACATAATGACCACATCAGTGGCGCAGGAGTAATTTCCAGGAAGTGCAGGATTCCCGTCTATGCGAATGTCGGCACCTTTAGAGCCGGAGAGAAAAAAACGGGAAATCTTTTTGCGCGAAAGGAGTTCGACACCGGAGATGTGCTGGAGATCGACGACCTTATGGTTCGATCCTTCAGAATTTCCCACGATACGGCGGATCCGGTCGGTTTTGTTGTCAGTGATGGGAAAAGCAGTGTCGGCTATTGCACCGATACCGGCAAGGTGTCCCATCTCATTGCTCGAAGGTTGCGCTGCTGCAATGCACTTATTCTAGAATTTAACCATAACCTGGAAATGCTGAAAAACGGCCCCTATCCCCTGCCGTTACAGCAGCGTGTTCGTTCCAACATGGGGCATCTCAGCAATGAAGACGCGGCCGCTTTCCTCGCCGATCTTATCGGTACGCATCTGCATATCGTCGTCCTTGCTCATCTCAGTGAGACCAACAACACCCCATTATTAGCCCGCGAGGCTGCTCGATCAAGGGTGCAGCAATGGGGCGAGACGGCTCTGCTCATCGCCGCACAGAACAAGGCTTTGCCGCTTATGGAAATTTCAACAGGTGGAAAGGGACTGTAAAAAGCAGGGAAGAGAAGTTTTCAACCTTTGGGCAATTTAATTCTTTTATCTTTGGGTTTTTCCGGGTTGGATTTATACAATACAAAGACCTTGCCGATAAGCTGCACGAGAACGCTTTCGGATGCCTCGGAAACCAATTGCGAGGTGACGTGTTTTTCCAGTCCGCTGTTGTTGCCAATTTTAATTTTGATTAGCTCATGGTTCTGCAATTCGGCTTTTACCGTATCGATGAGCGCAGCACTCAAGCCTTCTTTGCCGATCTGTACCAGTGGGTTGAGGGGATGAGCTAATGCTTTCAGGAATTGCTTTTGTCTGGTTGTTAATGAAGGTGTGGGTAGAGTGATTTTATCAATTATCAAACTCAATGTCCTTTATGGTGAAATGTGGAGTGTTGTGAAATGCTGGAGACCAGAAAGGGCTTAGGCCTTTTTGAGTTTTAGGACATCACCGGGATATATGAGGTCAGATTTCAGGTTGTTCAATTTTTTGAGGTCGGTTGTCGAGGCATTGAACTTCTGGGAAATAGTATACAGAGTGTCTCCATCCTGGACATTGTATGAAGCGTAAGAGTCGGTTGCACGAACTTCTGTGATATGGGTCTTTCTTTTCTCTGCTTTTAAATAAACCAATTTTGGCCCTTTATCGAGGGCAACGGTTTTGTCAAGTCCTATACCTTTGGTCTTCTCACCAGAGGCTAAGGCATCACGCTGATCTATATATAATGCAAGTTGTTGCCCTGTTTTGACCGATTTTACATTTTTTAAATTATTCCAAGACATGATCAACTCGGAAGGCACATTATACAGCGTAGAGATGCGGGAAACCGTTTCACCCGACTTAACTTGATGCATAACCAGATTGCCGTGGTTTGCTGTTTTGGTCGTGGCAATATTTTCAGGCAGGAGCTGGTAGGCTATGGTGTTGTAAGGAATTCTGAGGTTTTGGCCTAAGTTCAGCTTGCCGCTTTGCAGATTGTTTGCTTTCAGAAGAGTGGTTTTGTTCACGTCGTACTGGGTGCAGACGGAAGTGAGGGTGTCTTTTTTGCTAATTTTGTGGGTCTTGTAACTGGTTGTAACTGTGGAATGCAAGCGAGGCAGGTTCTTCATTGCCTGAGCCGCGGTGGCGTAGGGAATTTTCACTTCATAGTCGGTAATGTTCGGTGGAGTCTTGTTTTGTCGCAGTTCGTGATTGAGCTGCTTGATTTTTTCCGGACTACTGTTGGTGATCAGGGCAACTGCTTCAAGACCGGTCCCCGGGCTGACGGTGATGACATCGTAGCGTTGCGGGGTATGGTATGCAAGCTGGGTAAAACCAAATTTTTCAGGTTGCTTGGCAATAATAAGGGCAGCGATAAGCTTGGGTACGTAACGTTTGGTTTCCAGGGCCAAGTAGTCTTTGCTGGCTAACTCCCAAAAATTATTGACATTGTATTTGTTGAGACCGTTGCGGATTTTACCGGGACCACCATTGTAGGCGGCGACGGCGAGATGCCAGTCACCAAACTCTTTGTAAAGATCGGCGAGGAAGGCCACAGCGGCCTGAGTGGATTTCTCAGGATCACGACGTTCATCAATATATTTGTCGATTTCCAGATTGTACTGTATCCCGGTGCCCTCCATAAATTGCCATAGTCCTACCGCCATGGAGCGTGAACAGGCAAGTGGATTATATCCGCTTTCAATCATCGCCAGATATACTAAATCTTTTGGTAAGCCGGCCTCGGCTAATGATGCTTCCATCATCGACATATAGCCCCCGGCCCTTTGCAACCAATGGGCAAATTGTTCTCGAAAGCCATTCTGGAAGAAATGCAGGTACATTTCCACCTGTTTGTTCAAAACAACCGGGAAATCAAAGGATACATTCTCGGTTGGGTCAAAACTCATGGGTGGATACGTTTCATTCCACATGCCGGTCTGACCCAGGGCGCTTAACTCCTGATCCGAGCACATTTCCGGTTCGGTGTTCTGAAGTTCTTGGTCCGGCTCGCTTGAGCCATTGTTTTTAGCAAATTCCTGGGACCCACCTTTGGGAATAGTTCCAAAATTGCTTTTGTTGGCACAGCCGGAAAGGAACAAGAAAAGAGTCAGGAGAACAAGGGTCTTAACAATCGTATGGGGTGTTTGTGTCATTCGCCAATCCGGTTGTTGTCCACAGTTGAAAGGGCTTGGAAAAAGCCGTTGATTTGACAATTAGTCTGTTGAGATATCTCTGATAACCTTGTACATTCATAACTGTTAGAAGGTTATTGGAAATTGATAGTATATAAAACCGAACTTTTCGTAAATTGCAAGGATTATACGCCCAATTCTCTGTCGAGGTAGTTTTTTCTCCCCTTTGTTCACCTCTTTCGTCACAACCATACAAGCAAGAAATATGTTGAAAAAGCTTTTTGTTATGGCAATTGCCTTGAGTGTCATAGCTGCCGGGATTTTGCTAGGGTCGGTGTATTGGCTCGTGGTCGTCGAACCGGGGGAAGAGATCCGACAGGACAATATCCGCCGCATTCTTGGTAAAGAAAGTCTGGTTTATTACCGGGATGGCATAACAAAACTCGGAGTGTTCTTCGACACCGCCCATCGTCAGTATGTTACCTATGACGAGATTCCTAAAAATTTTGTAAATGCCCTTGTCGCTTCGGAGGATGAACGGTTTTTCACACATATTGGTTTTGATCCCCTCGGTATCGCTCGGGCAATGTTTCGCAATATTCAGGCCGGCAAGATTGTGCAGGGTGGCAGTACTCTGACCCAGCAGACCGCCAAAAACCTCTTTAAGAGAACCGACAGGTCGTTGCAGGCGAAACTCAAAGAGCTCCTTTTTGCCTTGAGATTGGAATATCACTATCCAAAAGAAAAGATTTTCGAATTTTACGCTAATCAATTTTATGTAAGCGGTAATGGACTCGGTCTCGGCATTGCTGCCAGGTACTATTTTGATAAAAAGCCGGAAGAATTGACCATGATCGAATGTGCCTTTATTGCCGGCAGCGTGAAGAGACCTAATTATTATAATCCATTCATTAAGAAGACCGATGAAAGCGCCGATCTTGCCAGATCGAGGGCAAAAACCCGGCTCGAATATGTACTCGGAAAAATGCGTGATTTGGGCATGATCAGTGCTGGCGAATTTCAAGAAAGTGTTGTTGAAGATATCCGCTTCAATCAAGGAAAGGTAGGTTATGCTCTCGATTACGTAATGGAAATGGTACGTGAAGCTGTTTCTTCGACGGAGGTGTTGGCTGCTCTGGAGAAAAATGGTGTCTCCAATATTGCCACCTCGGGGGTGAAGATTGTCACCACTATTGATCGCGAACTTCAGGATAAAACTTTGGCCATCCTCCGAGCGGAACTTTCCCACCTTGATGTTCGACTGCGGGGCTACGACAGGAAAGAAGTCCAGGGCGAGCTGAGTGGCCTTGATTACAGCGGGGATTCTGCAGTCCGCGAAGGAGAATTCCTTTTTGGTGCCATAACAGAGATAATCGGCAAGGGCAAAGATATTCGTATAGGTGTCGAACTTGACAAAAAACTTGGTAAGGGCGTAATTGATGCGTCGGGTTTGTCCGAATTGGTGCGGGCCAGAGTAAAATGGCAAAAAAATCTATGGAGTGAACCTGCTGCCGGTGACCAAGAGCAATTGGTCGAACAATTGCAAAAGGGGGACAGGGTGTGGGTCAGTGTTCGTGCTGTCCCGAACGGCCAGGTACCGCTCTTTGCCTTGGAAAAATATCCTCAGGTGCAGGGCGGAGCTCTGATTTTAAAGGATGGTGCCATTCGCGGCATGGCCGGTGGAACCGAAAATCGGTTTTTCAATCGTGCCGTTCAAGCTCGGAGAACAATGGGTTCGGCTTTTAAAACACTGGTATTTACCGCAGCCTTGCAGCTTGGGTGGAACAGCGCTGACATGTTGATGAATAGCCGGAATATTTTCGTTTTGAATGGCCGACCTTATTTTCCTCGGCCGGATCATAAAAGTCCCTTTGATTGGGTGTCCATGGACTGGGCTGGAGTTCATTCGGAAAATGTGGCCACGGTATGGCTTCTTGCCCACCTCTGCGACCACCTCACGCCTCTCCAATTTCGCGAAGTAGCTGAAAACCTCGGATTAGCGCCGAAGGTCATTGACGGAAAAGAAGAACCCTATCGTGTTTACAGTACAAGAATTCGTGACCGCTATGGGATTTTGGTGAACCGTGAAGTTCTGCGGGCCGCAGCGTATCGGACCGCTATCGACAATCTTGAAGCTGATTTCATTTTTGACGGGTTGGAGACTGAGTACGGAATTAGTCAAGAGATTTGCCTTTCGGACTCAATTTTGACCGATATACTGAGGAAGTCGAAGATGGCATAAGGCAAAAGGATGATGCCTCGAACAAGACTGACGGCGATGAAATTGCCGTACGCAAAAAGGTCCTTGCCAACCGCTACATTTTGATTCGCTCTTTGCGTGACGAACTTGCCGTGTTTAAATCGATGACTGAAAAAAATGTCGATTTGGGAAAAGAAAATCCATCATTACATTCAGCGTCGGCAGGCTTGTATATGAATCGACTGAGCGGGACATTTTCCTTTCTGCGACCCGAGGATGTTACAGTGCAACTGATACGCATGGACGGGGAGCGGCTATACTCCCATTTGCAGGGTATGAGCAGTGCTGAAACTGCTTTGTTTTGGCAGAAAATACTCTTAAAAGATGGACTGAGTGTCGGCACCTTTGACAAAATCGAAGAACAGGTCGAGGAGGAATATCAGAAACTTAGCAACAGTCTACCATACAGTTTCTCAAGTTCTTTCGCAGCTTGAGGATTTTCGTATTACCGTAGGACTTCATTATCTTATTCAGCTGGCGGGGCGACTGGGTATCAAGGGGGGACTAGAACCTGTCCTCTCCTTTCCTTTGGGTTCCAATGTCGTCACCCTGTTGGAAGCTACGCGAATGTACGAAGGACTCGTAACCGGCGAGGTGACGACTTTTGGTGATGCTGAGCAGGATGAGAGTAACGATTCGTTGGCGATACTCGATCGCATTGAATCAGAGGAAAGCGCAATCCTTTACCAAACAACTCCGATAAACAAAAAGGTTATCGATAACAAAACTACTTTGGCGATTGGCGGAATTCTCGAGAATGTTGTAAAATTCGGCACCGGTAAGACCGCCAATGAAAAAGTCAGACTCCGGGGGGGCGGTCAGGGAATGGCAAAGGAAATTGCGAAGCTCAATCTTCCCATGCCGCTGCTTGGAAAAACTGGAACGGCAAATAATTATGCTAATGCTTCATTTTTCGGATATGTACCAGGGATTGCCGAGGGTGGCGATTCTCTGATTCTTGAGGATGGCTACGCCGTTGGGGTGTATGTCGGTTTTGACAATAATCAACCGATGCGTCGCAAGACCAACCGCATCAGCGGTGCTGCCGGGGCCTTACCGACATGGAGTGAGATTGCCAATGTACTACTGCGCGAGCAGGATTACGCAGCGAGGCTTGACCCGATAGATCTGTCGTTTAATGGTCTGATGATTAAACGTAAGGAACTGGGTCAGGTGAATGTCGGAGCAGCGCCGAACCAGGGCGGCCAGGTGATTGAACCAATGCAAATGGTAAATCCGGCTGCTCGCAATCAACATGCTATTTTGACATTTGGGTCAAAGTCTGAAACAGGACAGTTTGTCGGAGAGAGAAATTATCAGCCATTTTGGCAAACAGCGACCGAGAGTGTCAAGTAAGGCTCGAAAAGAGATTATCGTCCGTCAATTAACATAATTCGACTATAAAGTGATAGCTACTATGAAAAAAATCGCCCGGTATGTGTTTGTTCTGTTTTGTGCAGTAAGTCTTGGGGCTTGCGCAATGCCCAAAAAAACTCAGGTTCAAACATACCCCTCCACCACTAAAAAAAATACCAGCGGTGCCTCCCTCTGAAACCAAGATTTCTGGGCAAACCCCACCCACAATGACCATGGAACCTATGGAAGGTGAACCAGCGGAGATAGTCGAAGAAAATATCTCGGATACCCTCCCCTCCATGGTCTTTATCAATGACCGTATCTTTGAGTATGGGCGGAAACTCGAACGCTGGAAGGAATTGGATAGCCAGTCGGTGAAGAGACAAGTCAAGGATGATGAGGCTGCCGAGATGGTTCGCTGTTTTCGCAAATTGCAGACTGTTCTCAATAGTTACACCGATCTGCGCAGCAAATTATTGCAGACTCAGAAGGTGGCGACAGCCGAAAGAATCGGCAATGCCGCAATAATAGAGCTTGAGAAAAATGATATATCTTTTATGGAGAGCTCCTGTGGTCGGTTGTTAACAGATTCTACCGGTCAGAGCGCCGGGTGGAATCAGCGCGAGGAATCTAGCCGATCTGTCACAGATCGAGACACTGATTGACAGGCATGCCGATAATCGCGAACACCAGGATGTTGTCCAGGTTTGGCAAAAAATTCCGAGTGGCCAGATTGATCGAGTTCATCTCCGGACCAAAATCAATTATGGCAACGCCCTGATGTATCTCCACAAAGAAGAAAAGGCGGCGGAAATTTATCAGCAGGTAGTTGATCAGATGTCGTCCTCGGATATACAGGCAACCGACATCGTGTCGCTCAGAAAAAATCTTGCCGATCTGTACATGGCCTCCGGTAATTACAAGGCCGCAGCCGTGCAATATAAGAAAATCTCCGAGGACTATAAAAACATTGGTCGTCTGGAGGAATGGTCCAAGCTGCAATTATCGTTACTGGATCGTTCCAAGGAAGGTGGTCCGGAGTTGAAGGAATATTCAGCTCTACTTCGCGATTATCTTGGCTATGTCGCGGAGCAGGGAGGGTATAAATTGCTTTGGCAGGCAGAGAATTTCCTCGGCAAGTATCCTTATTCGCCGGTAGCATCAAACGTTGAACTCATTAAGGCAAAGGTGAAAGCCGCTGCCGACAAGTGGTTTGACGGATTTATGGGCCAAGTTGAAAAGCTTCGAGCCGAGAAGAAATTTCAAGAAGCACAGGATCTGCTCAAAACCCTGGCGCCCGACATGATTGGTCCGGAAAAGCAACTCGCTCTCAAAGGCAAAAACGAGGAGTTGTCTTTAACTGATGCGGTTGAGAGGGAAACGCAGCAAATGGCAGTTATTCAAGAGCTGCAAAAGAAGTGGAATAGCGGAATGCTCTTGGCGAAAGCTGAAAAATTCGACGAAGCAATCGCCGTTTTCACCCAACTCCTGGCCACCGAATATAGAGTCAAGGCCCAGGAGAAGATTAAGGAAATGTCACTTGAGGCGGCGAAAGCCGATCGGAAGAAGGCTGCCAACCTGTTTACCAGATTCACCAAGACTACCGATATAGAGAGCCGGAAGAAGCTTTTGATTGAAACCCATAAATTATTGAAAAGCATCTTGGTGAAATATCCGGACGTGGATATTAAATCAAAGGTGGTGGGCAACCTAGAGCGGGTTGAACAGGAGATGATGGCCATAGATCCAAAACTCCTGGTGCTGGCAGATCAGGATGTGTCCTCACTGTCGAAAATCGACGGACTTGACAAGGCCTTTTCCTCCCCGGGCAAGGTTGGAGGTAACATGGGCCAGGATACTTTCAGCGATCCTGATTCAGTTCCGCCTGGGAATCAATAAATTGAGGTTGTTCACGGTGTGCGTATTATCCCAGATGACGCAGGGTGATTTTCAGCATTCTCCGCAATGGTTCGGCAGCACCCCAGAGCAGCTGGTCACCAACTGTGAAGGCGGCCAGGTATTGTGGGCCGAGTTTCATTTTATGGAGTCGGCCGACCGGTACGGTGAGCGTCCCGCTCACCTTGACCGGTGTTAATTCGCGCGAGCTTACCTGCCGGTCGTTGGCAATTACCTTGACCCAATCATTGTGTCCGGCGATGATTGTTTCAATTTCCTCAATCCTGATATCCTTTTTCAGTTTGATGGTCAGGGCCTGGGAATGACAACGCATTGCTCCTACCCGTATGCAGAGGCCATCGATCGGGATAGTCTCGGCTGCACTTTTACCGAGAATCTTATTGGTTTCGGCTATGCCTTTCCACTCCTCTTTGGATTGTCCGCCTTCCACCGGTACATCGATCCACGGGATGAGACTGGCGGCCAGCGGCACACCCCAGGCTTTCAAGGTGAGCGAACCGTCGTTGAGTTTAGCGGTGATTTTTCGGTCGATATCGAGAATGGCTGAAGACGGGTCGGCGAGAAGGTCGCCGACTTCACCGGCGAGTTCACCCATCTGGCTGATCAGTTCGCGCATATTCTTGGCCCCGGCTCCGCTTGCCGCCTGGTAGGTCATGGAGCTGATCCATTCCACCAGATCGGCGGCAAAGAGCCCGCCGAGGCCCATAAGCATCAGAGAAACGGTGCAATTGCCGCCGATATAGTTTTTTATGCCGCTTTTCAGCCCCTGATCGATGACTCCTCGGTTCACCGGATCAAGGATGATGATTGCATCGTCTTTCATTCTCAGCGTTGAGGCCGCATCGATCCAATAGCCGTTCCAACGGCTGCGGAGGCGTCTCATAAACACTGGTGGTATAGCTGCCGCCCTGACAGGAAACGATGATGTCCATTTCCGCCAGCCGCTCAATATTCATGGCATCTTCGAGGGTTTGGCCGCCACCGATCGAAGGACCGGCAAGGCCTGCTTGCGAGGTTGTAAAGAACACCGGGGAAAAGCCTTGGAAGTCGTTTTCGGCAACCATCCGCTCCATAAGAACAGAACCTACCATTCCTCGCCAACCGATAAATCCTACTTTTAGCATTGGAGACTCCGTGATTGAAAATGTCATTTAATGCTTGGTTGAGACCTTCAATATGGCCGAATTAAAAATCGAAACTTCTATTTTTACCTGAAACCGTTGATAAATGCTCTTGAAAAATAATCAGTCTGAGAAGCTGAAAGGACGGTTGCCATTGTCCTTTGTACGTGTCTCTCAGGCTATAGAGACCCATTCATCTGCTTGCATTGCCGGCACGTCGGAAAATCAAGAAGCCGAGATAAAAGGAACCAAAAAGGATGAAAACATCGGCCAGATTAAAGATGCCGGTTTGGAGATCACCTAAGCCGACGATCATGAAATCGGTCACACCACCATTGCCTATCAATCGGTCCAGGAGGTTGCTGAGGCCGCCACCGGTAATGAAAGCTAATGGTATCCCGGTGTGCTGGTTTTGCGCCGAGAAGCACAACAAGTATGTAAGACATCCGACAAGCAGCAAGGCAACACAGATATTGAGAAAAAAGAATTGAAGTGCGCCAGGCAGGTTATTTGCGATCCCCAGGAAACCGCCATGATTTTCTACCAGAGCAAATGTAACCAGGCCCTTTAAAAAAGGTATTTCCCTTGCAGTAATGAGTACGCTTCTAGCCACATACTTGGTCATCTGGTCGCAACAGATGGTTGAAAAAAGGAGCACAGGGAGGAGCCACAAACGCTTTGCCGGGGGTCGCATGGGGATTTAGAGTGCGGGTTGTAGACAGTTCATCGTGATCATCAGAGTGCTGCTGCAAAAAATCTTAACCGTTAAACTTGCCATCGACAATAACACCTTGCACTTTTAAGGTCATGTTTTTTTGGCAATGGCCTGAGTCTCTATTGGGTGGAGATATTGCATTTAAAGGTTTCTCTCTGTGTCAGTGTCCTTTTCTATTCACTTGCATCGATGAAAATTGGCTATCAGGGTTGATTAGTTGCGGACATGTGGCTATTATGCTGGCTGTTTTATTGAGTTGTTTTGCCTGGGCAAATTCCTATTTTGAGGATGTTATGAATGTAACGGTGTTTGGGGTCGGCTATGTCGGACTCGTGCAGGCTGCGGTGTTGGCCGATGTCGGTCATAATGTATGCTGTGTTGACGTTGATGCAAAGAAAATAGAAGGATTGAAAAACGGAATTATTCCCATTTTTGAGCCCGGCCTTGCGGAACTGGTGCGGACCAATTATGAGAAAAAACGGCTGGAGTTTACCGTCGATGCGCAAAAGGGTGTTCAGCACGCCGAGCTTCTCTTTATTGCCGTCGGAACCCCGCCGGACGATGACGGCAGTGCCGACCTGCAGTATGTCCTGGCGGTGGCCGGTTCGATTGCCGAGCTTATGGATGAAGGCAAGATCATCATCGACAAATCAACGGTTCCGGTGGGTACCGCCGACAAGGTGCGGGCGCATATGACCGCCGTGCTTAAGGAGCGAAACCTTCAATTGTCCCTGCATGTTGCCTCAAATCCGGAATTTTTAAAGGAAGGCTCGGCACTTGACGATTGCATGCGGCCGGAACGGATCATCATCGGCACCGACTGTGACGAAGTGGAAGAAAAGATGCGGGAACTCTACGAGCCCTTCAGTCGCAACCACGATAAAATCATGCTCATGGATGTGCGCAGCGCCGAGTTCACCAAGTATGCGGCCAATTGCCTCCTGGCCACCAAAATTTCTTTCATGAATGAGATGTCCAATCTGGCTGAGCGATTGGGCGTGGATATTGAGCAGGTACGGCGGGGGATCGGATCTGATTCGCGGATCGGCTATCAGTTTATCTACCCCGGTTGCGGCTATGGCGGTTCCTGTTTTCCAAAAGATGTCCAGGCCCTTGAGCGATCGGCGCGGGAGATCGGCTATGAGGCGCAGATCCTCAGAGCCGTTGAGAGCGTCAATTACCGGCAGAAAGAAAAATTGTATGAGCACGTCTGCACCTTCTATCCGGAGGGAGTCGCCGACAAGGTCTTTGCCGTCTGGGGGCTGTCCTTCAAGCCCAATACCGATGATATGCGTGAGGCTTCAAGCCGGGTGCTTATCGAGGCCCTGTGGAAAGCCGGTGCGCGAGTGCAGGCCTATGACCCTGAAGCCATGGAGGAGGCCCAGCGTTTGTACGGCAGCCGTGATGATTTTACCTTAATGGGCACCAAGGAGTCAGCCCTGCGGGGTGCTGATGCTCTGATAATCGTCACCGAATGGAAGAGTTTTCGGGTTCCAGACTTCAAGGTCCTGCGTGTTGAGTTGCGGGACAGGGTTATTTTTGATGGTCGAAACCTTTACGACCCTGCTCGTGTCGAGGCAATGGGCTTGGCCTATTACGGCATCGGCCGGGGACGTTCTATACAAATAAATAACTGAAGCAAAGCCAAAATACCTTAAGAGAATAACGGATGAAAAAGGCATTAATTACCGGCATTACCGGCCAGGATGGGGCATATCTGGCTGAATTTCTGCTGAATAAAGGATATGAGGTGCACGGCATCAAGCGCCGTGCCTCATTGTTCAATACCGACCGGATCGATCACCTGTACCAGGATCCCCATGTCGGTAATCGCAAGTTCGTTCTGCATCATGGCGATCTGACCGATTCTTCGAGCCTCATCCATATTATCGGCAAGGTGCGACCGGATGAGATCTACAACCTGGCCGCCCAGTCGCATGTCGCGGTTTCTTTCGAGGAACCGGAATATACCGCCAACTCCGATGCCCTGGGCACCCTCCGGGTCCTCGAAGCCATACGCATCCTCGGACTGACTGAAAAGACTCGTTTTTACCAGGCCTCGACCTCGGAGTTGTACGGCAAGGTGCAGGAGATCCCGCAGACCGAGAAGACACCGTTCTATCCCCGCTCGCCCTATGCGGTGGCCAAAATGTACGCCTACTGGATTGTCGTCAACTACCGTGAGGCCTATGGAATCTTTGCCTGCAACGGCATTCTCTTCAACCATGAATCACCGCTTCGCGGCGAGACCTTTGTTACCAGGAAAATCACCAGGGCTCTGGCCCGCATCTTCCTTGGTCTGCAGGATTGTCTGTATCTCGGTAATCTTGATGCCAAGCGTGACTGGGGCCATGCCCGCGACTACGTGCAGATGCAGTGGCTGATGTTGCAGGAGGAAAAGCCCGATGACTATGTCATCGCCACCGGAGTGCAACATTCGGTGCGCGACTTTGTCAATACCGCTGCGGCGGAGCTGGCGGTAACCCTGCGTTGGGAAGATAAGGGCACGAATGAGGTCGGTATTGTCGCGAGCCTGCCGCCGGGAGCAAAGCAAAACGGCATGAAGGTGGGTGACACCATCGTCCGGGTTGATCCCCGTTATTTCCGTCCGACCGAGGTGGAAACCCTGCTGGGGGATCCCAGCAAGGCCCGCGAGAAGCTCGGCTGGGTGCCGAAAACTACCTTTGCCGAACTGGTTGCCGAGATGATGCGCTTCGATCTGGAAGGTGCCAGACGCGATGAGCTTTGCAAGAGTGAAGGGTTTACCGTGCTGAATCACCATGAGTAGGGTTAGGGATCAGGGGTTAACGCCTTACCCCTCACCGTTAACCCCTGACGAGCGCATTTTCGTTGCCGGGCATCGTGGTATGGTCGGCGCAGCTATGGTTCGGCAGTTGCAGAAGTTGGGATGCAAAAATATTATTACCCGGTTCCACAATCAATTGGACCTTAGCACCCAAGCGGAAGTTCGTAATTTTTTTGCCGATGAGAAGATCGATCGGGTGGTACTGGCTGCCGCTAAGGTCGGCGGCATTCACGCCAATAATACGTATCCGGCGGAATTCATCTATGTCAATATGATGATAGAGGCTAACGTCATCCATGAGGCGTACCAGGCCGGAGTAAAAGACCTTCTCTTTCTCGGCAGCTCCTGCATTTATCCGAAATTTGCGCCGCAGCCTATGGATGAAGGTCAACTGCTCACCGGCATTCTTGAGGCAACCAACGAACCCTATGCGGTGGCGAAAATTGCCGGCATCAAAATGTGCGAAGCCTATAACCGCCAGTATGGCACCCGCTACCGCTCGGTCATGCCGACCAATCTTTTTGGGCCTGGCGATAATTATCATCTCGAGAACAGCCATGTTATCCCAGCAATGATCCGTAAATATCATTTGGCAAAATTGGCGATGGCCGGGGACATGGCGGCGATTCGTGCCGATGAAAAATGCTATGGCACCATTCCGCCGGACATCTGTCGGGCCATCGGCTACCAGCTGGACCTGGACGAACTGGACACCAGCCATGCACCGAAGGTGGTGCTTTGGGGAACCGGATCCCCAAAACGGGAATTTCTCCATGTCGACGATATGGCCGCAGCCTGCATCCATATCATGCAGCTGGGACAGGAAGATTTTCAGGCGCCGCATCCGTCCTTTGTCAATATCGGCACCGGCGAGGATATCACCATCCGTGACGTGGCAGCATTGATAGCTGATATGGTCGGCTTTGGCGGTGCGACCGTTTACAACAGCGATCAGCCTGACGGCACCCCGCGGAAGCTCCTGCATACCGGACGCCTTAACGGCCTGGGGTGGCGACCATCGCTCAGTCTCGGTGAGGGCTTGGCGGATGCTTACCGTGCCTATCAAGAGAAAGTAGACTAACTTTTTCTTTTGTTCATCGCCGGCAGTCTATGCAATCCCCGGGGTGCCGGTTTCTGTCCCTATTCCTCAATGCGTCGCCGCGACCGGCGGATCATATCGTCGCGGATCAGATCGTGGTCGAGTTGGAAGATATCCTTGGGGAACAGCAACTCCATGACCCCCGAATCAAAGATGCGTTTAATCTCATATTCATCGTGGGCGACATCTTTTTGATACATGTAGTTGAGCCAGGAACGGTTGGTGTGGATGATAAATTCGACTCGCATCCCGCCCAAGCGGGCAAAGAATTTGAGCATCTCGGTCTTTGGGCTGGAGCCGACGGCGGTGGTTTTGTAGAGGCTGCTGCCGGTAAGGGTGTCGGAGATGTCTTCCAGCACCATGAAGCTGTCGGCCTTGGAGGCGCTGCGGGTCAGGTGGTTCTGAAAGGTCTTGACGTCGGCGACTGAGTCGAGCACCGCCATCAGACCGAGCTCGTCGTCGACCGCAACAGCCGGGTTTTTTTCATTTTTACGTAATAATTTCAGTACCTTGGCCTCAGGTGGTTTTTTGCGAATGGAGACATAGATGGGAATATCCCGATTCCCGGAGGTAAAGCGTCGTCGTTTCAGCAGAGTGAGCTTGCTACCTTTGGTAGGTTGTGTCTCCATGGCCTGGCCGGCGCTGAGGGTCTGCACCTCGGTGCAGCGGAAATCCTCGTTGGTGTGCTGCGAGTACAGGTAGACAATGTCATGTTCGCCGATTTTCAGGTTGGTACTCCACACATAATCGTTGAGAAAGTGCAGGAAGTTGGAAAACTTCTGCTCGATCTCCGTCTCCCTTTCGCGCTGGTCGATGCTGCCGGCAAGATTCATCAGTACCAGCTTGCGCCGTGCCTCGAAACGGGCTTTTTTGTGATAGCGGTTGTCGAACATGATGAGGAGCAGGGTCACCGGATCATTGGCCACTTCGATTTCGTTGGTGGTGGCAATGGAAGAGGCATAGGGCTTAAGCATCTTACCGCTGAGGGAGTTGACGACCGCATCGGCGGTGCGGGCATATTCATGGACCCTGGCCTCGATTTCCCGGACGGTGCCGTTCAGGCCGAACATGTTGCCGAGCAGGGCACAGGCGCGGTGGCTACGTTCTTCCTGATGGCGGGAATTTCGCAGCAGTTCGGCAAGCTGGGCAAAACTGTTGATGCCCAAGAATTCGAAGACTTGGCTGCGTAAGGCCCGATACTTGGTGGTGTTGATGCGTTGTTCGCTGAGGTTTTTGACCCAGATCCTGGTCTTTTTGGAAAAAGGCCGGGAGAGGTCAATGGTATCTTCCACCGCCAGCGGTCCGTGCTGCTGCAGGGAGGTGAACACACTGTCTTCGCTCATTACAGACATTTTTGCTCCGCGGTACAATGGGTGTTGGGGTGTTAAAAATTGCCGTCCTGGGACATTTTTCATCTTTCTCGACAATATTAACGTCTATTACCAATAAGGCCAGCACAAAAAGACCAGTGCGGCAAGCGAGGAAAACCCAAGTGAAAACGATTGGAAATCTCCCTTGAGTTTTGCCGGAAATTTTGTTACGGAACAGGACAAAGAGACACAGTCGGTTACGTGGCGTTTATTAATATTTTATCCAGGAACGGTAGAGGCATGTTTAAAAATTTTAGTATAGTCCCAAAAATCATGTTCGGCAGGGGGGCTTTTAACCAGCTTGGCGATGTCATCGGTGAAAGGCGGATTAACCCAGGTTCCTATTTTGTCTTTGTCATCGATGACGTGTTCATCGGTAAGCCTTTGCAGGACCGCTTGCCCATGCAGGGTATGGATCTGCTGTTGCCGGTCAATGTTGATGACGAACCGAAAACCAGCTATATCGATAACCTGGTGCAGAAAATACGCGATTACAGCCCGGTAGTTCCCGATGGCATTGTCGGGATCGGCGGCGGCAGCGCCATGGATATCGCCAAGGCCATTTCCCTGATGCTCAACAATCCCGGATCATCAGCTGACTATCAGGGCTGGGATCTCATCAAAAATCCCTCGGTCTATCATGTCGCTGTACCGACTCTTGCCGGGACCGGGGCGGAAATTTCCCGCACCGCTATCCTTACCGGGCCGGTGAAAAAGCTCGGCATCAACTCCGACCATACCCTGTTTCACCAGATTGTCCTTGATCCGGAACTTCTTGCCGGGGTGCCGACCGACCAGTGGTTTTATACCGGAATGGACTGTTATATTCACGATATCGAATCCCTGCAGGGCACCTACATCAATGAATTCAGCAAGGCCTACGGGGAAAAATCGCTGGAGCTTTGCCGTCAGGTTTTTCTTGAAGATCACCCCGACAAAGACGATAAGTTGATGATGGCCTCTTATTTCGGCGGCATGTCCATTGCTTATTCCCAGGTCGGTGCCTGCCACGCCCTATCTTACGGCCTGTCTTATGTCCTTGGTATTCATCATGGGATCGGCTGCTGCATCGCCTTTGATTATCTCGAAGAGATTTATCCGGAAGGGGTGCGGGAATTCCGCATGATGATGGAAAAACACCGGATTTCACTGCCGCGCAACCTGACGGCCGGTATGAGCCAGGAGGCTATGGATTTGATGGCGACGACGGCTCTCAATCTCGTCCCCCTTTGGGAGAATTGTCTCGGACCGGACTGGCAGAAGCTGATGACCCGCGAGCGTTGCCTCGGGTTATTCAAGCGGATGTAATGCTTTAGCCTCCACGGTTACATGGACAATTCTAAAAAACAGGCCTTGGCGGCTATTAGCAGTGGCATGAAAAGGGCCTTGCCCATCGTCCTCGGCTACGTCCCCATCGGCTTTGCCTACGGGGTTCTGGCCGGCAAAGGCGGTTTGTCGCAGACTAATACTCTGCTGATGTCGCTCATCGTTTTTGCCGGGTCGGCGCAGTTTATTGCCGTTGGTCTCTTTGCCGCCGGGACCGGGCCGGCGGCGATCATCCTCACCACTTTTGTCGTCAATCTGCGGCATATGCTTATGGCCGCTTCACTCAGCCCCTATCTTGCCGGCTGGAAAAAACGTCATCTGGCCTTTTTTTCCTTTGAACTGACCGACGAAACCTTTGCCCTGCATTCAACGGCAGCAAGTCGACTTAGCGACTGCCGCTTGGAGGCTCTATCGCTGAACATTACCGCCCAGGCCTCCTGGGTGGCAGGTACGGTGCTGGGCATCGTCGCTGCCGAGTTGATCAGCGATATCAAGCCGATGGGCCTCGATTACGCCCTGGCAGCGATGTTTGTTGCCCTTCTCGTCGGGCAATGTGAAAATCGGGTGCGGGTGGTTACGGCTATAATTTCCGGGACCATTGCCACACTTTTATACTTAGCCGGGTGGCATCAGTTTCATATAATTGCCGCAACAGTCGCCGGGGCGACACTGGGCCTTGGGGTGGAATATTGGACCAAGCGCTGATCTTCTGGACTATTGTCGGAATGGCGGTGGTTACTTACCTGCCGCGCCTCCTGCCGACGCTTTTTCTCAGTGGCCGTAACTTGCAGCCGATCATTATCGCCTGGCTGCGTCTTGGTCCCGCCGGCGGTCCTTGCCGCCATGCTGGCACCTTCGCTTCTGGTTCGCCAAGAAGGTGTCGCCCTTGGAATCGACAACCTTTTTTTCTGGGCCGCCCTTGTCGCTTTTCCTGTGGCCTGGAAATCGAAAAGCCTTTTTGCCACGGTCGTTGTCGGCATGGGTTTGGTGGCACTTGGCCGGTATTTCGGCCTTGGCATGTAGCTGCTGATGCAGGAATCTTCGCCGGTTGTCGAAAACAACGCCTTGGTCGAGCCGCTTCTTCTCTGGTTTCGCCGCACCGCCCGCGATCTGCCATGGCGCAGCACCTACGACCCTTACCACGTGTGGATCTCCGAGATCATGCTGCAGCAGACCCAGATGGAGCGGGGCGTGCTCTATTTTTATCGTTGGATTGATCGCTTTCCCTCTGTCAGGGCGGTGGCAGACGCCGAGCAGCAGGAAATTCTCAAATACTGGGAAGGCCTTGGCTATTACGCCAGGGCAAGAAATCTGCATAAGGCGGCGAAGGTCATTGCCGATCGAGTTTAACGGTGCGGTGCCCTGTGATTACCAGCAACTCTTGACCCTGCCGGGGATCGGCCCCTACACGGCGGCGGCAATTGCCAGTGTCGCCGGCAACCAGGATGTGGCGGTGGTTGATGCCAATGTGACACGGGTCTACGCCCGGCTCTTTGATATTGATCTGCCGGTGAAGGAAAGCCTGACGCGGAAACGCATTGCCGCCATGGCCCAGAATCTTTTACCGACCGGCAAGGCAAGGCTTTACAATCAGGCGTTGATGGACCTTGGCGGCCTCGTTTGCCTGCCGAAAAAGCCCCGTTGCGAGGTGTGTTCCGTTGCTTCTTTATGCAGCGCAAAAAAGGCTGGAACGATTGCCGAAAGACCAGTAATTGGTCCGGGAAAAAAGATTATCACCGTGCAAAAGGTGGCGGGGATCATCCGCTGCGGGCAGCGGATATTTATTCAGCAGCGGCCGCCGGAGGCTGTCTGGGGTGGGCTGTGGGAATTTCCCGGAGGCGAATTACAGGGTGGGGCGCTGGAATCAGAAGTCGTACGGCATATCCTGGCGGAAACTGGATTTAATGTACGGGTCGTCGTGCTTGTGACGACGGTGGTCCACCACTACACCCGCTATAAGATTGTCCTGCACTCCTTTCTTTGCGAACTCCTTGGGCCGCAATACTCAGGCTGTTTTGCACTCAGCCGTCGACTGTCGTTGGATCGTCCCGGCCGAACTCGATCATTATGCCTTCCCTGCCGGTCCGCGAAAAATTGTCGAACATCTCAAAACGATCTCTCCCAATCTTTTTGAATCGCTGAGGCCCTAACCTTCTAGCAGAAAGGTAAGCGCAACCGGGCAATGGTCGGACCCCAATACTTCAGGGAGAATAGCCGCACTTTTCACCTTATTTTTCGCCCCGTCGCTGACGCAGAAATAATCAATACGCCACCCGATATTCTTGGCCCGGGCGCTGAAGCGGTAACTCCACCAGGTATACTGGTCAGGGTCCTGATTGAAGATGCGGAAGGTATCGACAAAACCGGCGGCGACAAAGCTGTCCATCCAAGCCCGTTCCTCTGGGGTGAAGCCGGCGTTTTTGACGTTGGTCTTGGGGTTTTTCAAATCGATCTCTTTATGCGCGACATTGAAGTCGCCGCAAAGAATAACCGGTTTCTGTTTTTCCAAATCTTTCGCGAAGATCAGAAGCCGATTGTTGAATCGCAACTTGAAATCGAGACGTTTGAGTTCATCGCCGCTATTGGGAAAATAAATGTTGATGAAATAACAGTTGGTGAATTCCAGGGTCAGCACCCGCCCTTCGCAGTCGAATTCCGGGTCGCCAAGACCGTAGAGCACGGCAAGTGGCGCGATACGGGTGTAGATCGCCACCCCGGAGTAGCCTTTCCGTTCGGCGCTGTGCCAGTAGGAGGTGTAGCCGGGAATGTTTTTCAGGGTGTCGGAAAGCTGCTCTGCCTGGGCTTTGGTCTCCTGAAGGCCGATAACATCGGCATCAAAATTTTGCATTTGCTCGACAAAACCTTTCTTTTCTACGGCACGGATGCCGTTGACGTTCCAGCTTATGCATTTCAGAGAATTGTGTTTAGCCATTTTTCCTCCAGGTTTTTTACGGGGCTGGACACCTTTTTGCGGACACTTTGGCAACAGGGGGCAGATATCGCAGTGCGGTCCGATCGGCCGGCAGGTGAACTGACCGAAGGCGACGAGCAGGGAATTAATTGGAATCCAATGTTTTTCCGGTAGCTTTGCCCGCAGGGCCATTTCCGTCTGCAGCGGGGTGTCGGTGACGACATACTGCCAAATATTTGTAATCCTGTGGACATGGGTGTCAACACAGATGGCCGGTTTTTTAAAGGCGACACTGACCACCAGATTAGCGGTTTTACGGCCAACACCGGGCAGGGTTATGAGCTCTTCAATAGTGTCGGGAACCTGACCGCCGAACGCCTGCAGGGCACCTGGCAGAAGGGTGAGATGTCTGGCCTTGGTTTTGTAAAAGCCCACCGGATAGATCAGTTCGGCGATGCGTTCTTCTGAAAGGCGGGCCAGCGAGGTGCAGTCCGGGGCGTCTTTAAAGAGACGCGCCGAAGCCACTGCGGTGGTTTCGTCCTTGGTCCTGGCGGAGAGGATGGTGGCCACCAGAACCTTGAAAGGATCCTCGGTTTGTACGGCAATGAGATCGACGACCGGTGTCCGTTGCTTCTTGACGACGGTCGCGACGGTGGCAAGAAACAGGTCTATGTCGATGCTCATGGCTGTGCCGCTTTCAGGAAAATTACAGGCATAGAATATCCGGCTCGAAACAGAGCGTGGCAAAATAATCCTCAACCCGTTCGGCGCGGCGAATGAGCTCCACCTTGCCGTTTGCTCCCAGGAGCAGTTCCTTCGGTCGCAGGTTGCCGTTATAATTGAAACCCATGGCGATACCGTGGGCACCGGTGTCCTGGATGATAAGGATATCGCCGTCGGCAATCCTCGGCAGGGTGCGTTGAATGGCGAACTTATCGTTATTTTCACAAAGCGAACCGACGACGTCGACGATTTCGGTGTTCTGGTGGCCCTCTTTGCCGAGGACCTCAATGTGATGGTAGGCACCGTATATCCCTGGGCGCATGAGGGAACTCATCGAGGCATCGACACCGATATAGGTCCGGTAGATATCCTTGCGGTTGATGGCGGTGGTGACCAGCACGCCGTGCGGCCCGGTCATATAGCGGCCGCTCTCCATATACAGAGCCGGTTCATAGCCGCGCGCTTTGCGAAAATCCTTGAAGAGGGCGGTTATCTCCCGGCCCATGGACAGCCAGATCAAGGGCGGCAATACCTGGTTTGTAGGGGATGCCGAGGCCGCCGCCGATATTGATGAATTCAAAGGTGATGGCTAGCTCGGCCTCGATCTCGGCGATCAGCTCAAGCAGCATGGCGGCGGTCTGCACCATGTACTGGTAGTTCAGTTCGTTGGAGGCGAGCATGGTATGGATACCGAAGCGTTTCGCCCCCATTTCCTGAGCCTTTCGGTAGGCGGGAATAATCTGTTGGTGGCTGACGCCGTATTTTGCCTCGGTCGGAGTACCGATGATGTCATTGCCGGTTCGCCGTTCGCCGGGATTATAACGAAAGCAGATGAGCTCGGGCAGGGTCGGCACCTTGGTCGAGCAGGGTGATGTCGTCGAGATTAAGAATAGATCCACCTGCTCCGGCCGCTTCAAGGAATTCCTCCAGGCTGGTGTTGTTGGAGGTGTACATTATGTCCTCGCCCCGTCCGCCAACCTGCCGGCTGAGGAGCAGCTCGGCGATGGAACTGCAGTCAAAGCCAAAGCCCATGTCGCCCATGAGCCGGAGAATGCGGGGGTTGGGCAGGGCCTTTACTGCATAGTATTCGCGGAACCTATCGATTCCGGCGAAGGCTTTTTTAAGGGCGGTGCCGGTTTCCCGAATGCCAGCTTCATCGTAGATATGAAAAGGCGTCCCGTAGTGGCGGGCGATGCCTGGCAGGATGGAGGAAAGACGTTCTTTGAATGAAGGTGACATCGGCATGGTCGTGCTTCCTTATAGGGTATCCGGCAAGGGTATCCGGCTGGTTTCTTTGATGGTCGAGAGGACGGTTTCGGTTTTTGTTGAGAGGACACCCTCTATGGCGGCAATTCGGTCCTGCAGCAGCAGACTGAGAGACAGGGTGTCGGCGGTGCGCACCTTCACCAGATAGCAGTCGTTGCCGGCGACAAAATGCACCTCCTGGACTTCGGGGATCAGGGCCAGCTGTCGACCGACCTCACTGCTGGCGGCGGTGCTGGTCTGCACGTGCACAAAGGCTACCTGGGCACGGTGAAAACGTTCCGGGTTGAGGCGCACCTCATAACCGTCGATGATGCCCTGCTTTTCCATTTTGCGAATTCGTTCAAGGACCGCCGATGGGGCCAGGCCAACCTGTCGGGAAACCTCGATATTGGGGATGCGCGCTTTCTCCTGAAGGATCTTCAGGATATCCATGCTGATGGTGTCAAGCATTAGTGTTCTCCTAAGTTACAAGTGAATATATTCTTCACATTGCTCATCGTCAAGAACGATATTCTGAAAATATTGAATATTGGTGAATATATTCTGCTCAACCTGAGGTTTCTCAAGTTTGACAACCGGCTGTCGGCAGACAGGAGACATGCCGTTTATCAGAGCCTTGGCGCGTTGTGAAGGAAATAAGGCAGGGATGGGCGAAGTACAATGACGGGCACCACATCTCGGTGAATTGCATGCACCGAGATGTGGATGGAAGACCGCTGGGGTTTCTGTTATGTGTTTATTGCCGTATCCGCATCACGGTAAATTCCACATGGCTTCTCGCTGAAAGAACCATTGACGAAGGCGGTTTCAGGAAATTATTTCGCGAAATTTTTATGGAAAAATGCAGTTACAGCCAGCGCCGCCTTTTCGCGTGCATCACTGTTGCCTTCAACAGTCGCTCCCAGAGCACGGCAGGATTTTTTCAGGGCGGCTTCGTAGTCATCGCCTGACAAACGTTTTCCGGTAAAGCGGTCGTAGGTCATCATGGTTTCAATGTCGGTTTCTATTGGACAATCATCAGACGTTTTCTGGGCATTGCGCAGGTCATAACGTTTTGTATCATCAAAATCAAACTTATGGCGGGCACCCTTTATTACCACAAATTCAACCGGCGTTCCGGCCTTGCCGATGCGCTCGGCATAATCCTGGCAGGGGGCCATGCCACAATAATCGTCGGCATCACCATGGACCCAAAGCATGGGGGCCTTGGAAAATACCCCGGGTTTGACAATAAGTCGGAAAATGCCCACACAGCCACCCGAGTACATCTGCACATGTGCCGCGAAGCGCAGACCGTTCGGAAGGTTCTGGGCGGCGATGAGTCGTTCAACGCCGGTACGCCAGGAAGTGATGCCGCCGCGGGAGAAGCCCATGACTGCGATATGACTTGGGTCAATGCGCGGATGTGACGCCAGCAGCTTCAGCGCCGCAAAGGCATCGGCCACATCGGCGGCGAACGGCACCTTGGATTGGTCGTCGGCAGTGCTTTGCACGCCACGCGGACCAAAGGAATCGACAGCCAGTACTGCAATACCTTCAGCGTTGAATCGCTTTGGCCAGAAATCAAGCATTGCCGGGTAAATACCCCCCGAGCCATGCATAAGTATCACGGCCGGCACCTTTTCTCCTCCGGCCGGCAGGAACAGGTGGCCGGTGACATCAACCCCTTCACCTGAGGTGTTGCCCTTCATCAGGTCGGGTACCGATTTAGGGGTCCAGCTCTTAAATGAATATTGCCCTGATGGTGGATTGGAAGAAAAATCAACCACCGCTGCCTGCGCATGCGCCAAGGAGCAGAGGTACGCTGAAGCCAGCGCAATTGTGAACAGGGCAATACCAGAAATTCGAACCATGTGAAAAGTTTTCAAGTTTTTCCTCCATTTGGTTGAAACCTCGTCTTTGATCGGGCAAGGCTTGTGGGAATTGAACGTTCTTATGCCATTTATGGCAGCGGCTGATTTTTATTGACTGGTTGCATTGCGGTAAGAAGTGAGTCGGGCAAAGCAGGAGAATCAACCGCGCCCCAATCTTCCTGAGCAATGCTATCGGGTTTGTGTTTTTTCATAAAAATCTTTCTCTCTTTTGTTCGCCTTTCTCAGATTGATCAACCAAATTGTCCGGAGCCTTGTGGTGTAAATCAGGACATAGCAGTCCAGCGTTATTACCCATGTATCGGCTTAGCTTCAAGACGGACACCCAAAGCAGTACACACTCGATATATGGTGTCGAAGCGGGGGCTTGCGTTTGGCCGCAAGGCCTTGTAAAGGGCTTCACGGGTTATGCCTGATGACTTGGCTATCTCGCTCATGCCGCGAGCCTTAGCCGCAACTCCCAACGCATACGCCAACTCGGACATATCGCCCTCGGCAATAACGATATTCAGATAGGCGGCGATTTCATCCTCATCCTTGAGGTGTTCCGCTAAGTCAAAATCAGGCAACTCTGATATTTTTATTTTTCCAGACATACATTTATTCCTCCACTATGGCAGCTTTTTGCAGCGCCTTTGCAATATCAGCTGATTGGCTGGTTTTATCGCCACCACCAAGTATGATAATTATGACGTCTCCTTTCTTGACGCCATACATCCGCCAACCAGGGCCGAAATGTTCGCGCAACTCAAAAACACCCTCGGCAATGTGTTTTACATCTCCGAATTGATCTTTCTGCAACCGGTCTATTCGGCGTGCAAGACGGATGCGTGCGGTTCTGTCACGAATACCAGAAAGCCATTTTTCAAATTCAGTGGTGGTTTTTATCGTGTACATGGTTGGAATGTAATCGTTTGGATACAAAGTGTCAATACCTTTACTTTTTCTCCACCACAACCCCGGCAATATTAAACTCAACCCCCAGTCATGCCCTTAATGGGATAGCGGCTATTCAGCGGTTTGAGAAACACGCATGGGCATCAATCACGTATTGTTTGAATGTCGTCCCAGTATCGTTCTTGGCGATGATGAAGCCACAATTCTCCGGGGTTCGATCAGGATCAACGATAACGATATCCCCTTCGGTGAATTCCGGTTCCATGGAGTCACCTTTTAGACAGCGGCACGGGAACCGGAATTGTTCGCTATTGAGAAAGGGATAGGCCTTGAAAAGATCTTCCGCGGCTTTTACGAGGTTCAGGCGAAGCTGTCAATTGAGGCGCAGAAGGCGATAGCCGAGCTTGTGATAAGCAACTATGCAGAGAAAGCGAAGATGTATATCGTCAAATGGGGGAATTTATATGCTGTCAAGCAGCCAGGCAAACAACCTGGAGGAGGGCGTCGCCCATGGTTTTTTCCGCCTCTTCCGTGTCATAATCGGCTTGAAGACCAAGCCAAAAGCCAGGGGAAGTACCAAAGGCCCGTGCCAGGCGCAGGGCGGTATCAGCGGTTATCGATCTTTTTCCGGCACATATCTCGCTGATACGTATAGCAGGTACGCCAAGAGATTTGGCGAGTCGGTAGCGGCTGATATTCATCGGCTTTAAAAATTCTTCAAAGAGAATTTCACCGGGGTGGATATTAGGCAGTCTTTTCATAATCGTCATCTCCTGTCAGTGGTATGTCAGTGGTAATCGCAAATTTCAACCCGCGAAGCATTGCCGTTCTCCCATACGAAGCAAATCCGCCATTGGTCGTTAATGCGAATGCTCCATTGCCCGTCACGGTTGCCGATAAGTTTCTCCAGAAAATTGCCGGGAGGAATGCGTAACTCATCAATCGACCTGGCATTGTTCAACATTCTTAGTTTGCGACGGGCAATAGCTTGAATCTGATTGGGCAGCTTCTTCGTGAAATACCCCTGCCAGACAATCTCCGTCGCTTCATTGTGGAATGAGCTTATCATAGGAGAATAATATCGTCTGGCGATAATATTGTCAAACGATAAACACGATTGCAACGACAGTTGAACAACCAAAAGAAAAAAGGAAGTCAACACCAAAACAACAAGCAGAGACTCCCGCAGATCCAGAACCGACCGGACATCCGCAGCCTTCAGTATTGTTCCCCTTCGACTGATTGTCGGCAGGCCGCCCCTTGCTTCAGGAGTGGCGGGTCTTTATGACCATGTGAAAATCTGAGCAAAGAGGATTTTGACCCGTCGAAGTGCGGTGCTTTTGTCCCTGGTTGATTGCTGAATGCTTTGCGACTGGTACCGCCACGCGGGGCTATGGCGAATGGTGTTAAATTAACGAAATAAATTATGAGAGGGCTTTTTTGAAAAATTCATTCCTCCCAACTTATTTAACCAAATGGATTTGCAGTTTCATTCCGCAAGCAGCAGCGTACTTGCGAAGCGTGGCAATAGACGGTGAGTGCTTATCATTTGCCACGCTGGCGATAAGCCGCGACACCGCTGGGGGCTTGGTACCCATTCGCTGGGCTATTTCTGCTTGTGACAAGCCGGAAGATGCGCGGGCGTTGAGCAGCTCATCAAGAAGAGAAAATTCCGGCTCCAGCCGGTCGTACTCTTTCTTTACCTCCGGGTCGGAAAGGAGTTTTTTCTTTAATTCTTTATGGGTTAGCATGGCGTACCTCCATCATTCGGCGTTCGGCAATGGCAATTTCAGTGCTTGGTGTCCGATTTGTTTTTTTTATGAAGCAGTGCAGCATTACTATGCGGCGTGCCACCATCGTACAATAGAAAACCCTGGCTATTCCTTCAGCGCCCATGAGGCGCAGCTCAAATAATCCGCCTTTCATGGCTCGGCTGTGAGGCATACCAAGGTCCGGTCCAAACATCTCCATTCTCTCGGCCAGCCTTAGGTAGCGAGCAACCAAGGTTTTCGGCAGCTTGGCTATTTCTGTTTGCACCTTCTCGCTGTAATAGTCGATTTGGTATTTCATCTGAAAAAGATAACAAATATGTTAACTAACGTCAAGGACAACATTCGGAGGGAGCAAATGGGTCAGAGAAGAATTAGATGAAATTTTATTTTACTCTGACCCCTTTGACTCTTCATATGTTTCGACTTTTCATTTGGACCAACGTGCTGGTCAGCCGCACCGGGCGACTGGTGTACGAATTTAAAACCGTTACCTTCCTGTTGTCGGCTGGGATGGTTGTGGGGCATTTGACTCAGCCCAAGGCTTGATCTTTGTTATTATCTTACCCAGAGTACGTTCCGCAACTTCCGTATCGTGTGCGGCTTGCGCTCGTAGCCAATATCCGTTGGATAAACCAAAAAATCGACATAATCGCAAATCAGTGTCAGCTGTGATCGAACGCTTACCTGCAACAATCTCGCTGATACGTTGCGCGGGGACATCAATCTCCTTGGCTAATCGATACTGGCTAATACTCATGGGTTTGAGAAACTCTTCCAAGAGGATCTCGCCTGGAGTGATGGGTTTGAGTTTTCGCATAATAGATACTCCTTAGTGGTAATCAACGATTTCAACCTTTTCTGCGCCTGCATCCGTCCAACCAAAACAGACACGCCACTGATCGTTGATACGAATACTGTATTGGCCGAATCGATCACCCTTGAGTGCTTCAAGGTGGTTACCTGGGGGCACGTTCAAATCTTCCAGCCGATTAGCGATTTCAAGCTGCCTCAGTTTACGCCGCGCAGCATCGGCAATATTCGCAAACCGCCTGACACGCTTACCTCGTGAGAGTGCTTCGGTATATTTACATTTGAATGATCTGATCATGCAATAAATAGTAACGTGTAACGTGATTAACGTCAAGCATGATGAGAAGAGGTAGTTGGAAAAATTTGTCTCGTTGGTAATAATCTAGGAAGTGTCCCTCATTTTCCCGACCTCCACTGGAAGTTATTTTTATATAAGCAGACAATTACTCGTTGAAACACCGACAGCGGCACAAATTTCTTTACAAATTGTTTTACAAACGTTTTACTAAATAAGGCGGGTTATTTGTAAATTTGTTTGTAACCTTTTGTAAGGAGGCCATTATGGAAATGTACGAGCATATAAGTTTTAAAAGAAACTGGGAGGTAACACTGCCGATCGCCAAGCTTCTTGGTGAGTGTGAGGCCATGGTAAAGGTGATTGCCAACACTCCTTTACGCCCCCAGGATCGACAGAAACTGCTTGTTGTTTCTCTTATTAAAGGGGCACAGGCCACTACGGCAATTGAAGGTAATACCCTTTCACAGGAAGAGATAGAGCGAGTATATGAAGGAGAAAACCTGCCACCGAGCAGAGAATACCTGCAAAAGGAGGTTACCAATGTTATCGATGCTTTTAACACCCTTTTGGCCGAGGTCATAACCGATCGCCATGAATGGCCGATAACTCCGGAACTGTTACAACGATTTCACGTTATGATAGCCAGGGATCTTGGCGATCATCTTGATGCAATTCCCGGCAGGTGGCGTGCAGATCGGCGGACGGTTGGCCCGTATCTTACTCCCGAACATCGTTATATTCCCGAGCTGATTGACCAACTCTGCCGATGGCTAAGAGATGAGTTCCATTTTCATCAGGAACAGGATTTTCAAACAGCGGTTATTCAGGCCATGGTCACTCATGTGTATATTGAGTGGATCCACCCCTTTGGCGACGGGAATGGAAGAACCGGCAGACTTGTTGAGTTTTTTATCTTACTGCGTGCCGGACTGCCGAGTATCACCTCACACATATTGTCAAATTTTTATAACCAAACCAGAACAGACTATTACCGCCACCTGAATAATTGTCGCAAGGAGAGAAGCCTTTCCAAGTTTATTGGCTATGCCGTTCAAGGATTCCGGGATGGGCTCATGGACAACCTGAAAGTTATTCAGTCCGGTCAATTAAAAATATTCTGGAGAAACCATATTTACGAAACGTTTTCGGATTATCCTTACACCAAAAGGATAGTTTTTAAACGGAAGCGCGACTTGATGTTGGCCATGCCGATCGACAAAGCACTTTCTCTCGAGGAAATGATCACCACAAAGCCGGAAGTCACCATCGCTTATTCAACGCTTGGGCACAACACCTTGCTGCGTGATATTCGCGAGTTGATACATATGGACCTTCTTATTCAAATAGGTAAAAAATACCAAGCCAACACCATTTCATTACAAAGATCTTTTCCCGACAAAAAGTAGTCTTGAGAAATAACAAAAGGGGTCAGAAAAGAATTAGATGTGATTTTATTTTATCCCTTTTATTCTGATGAGAAGAGGTAGTTGGATAAATTTGTCTCATTGGTAATAACCTGGGGAGTGTCGGTCGGCACGGTTGGGGTGGCGAGTGCGTAGATGGTCGACATCACTACTTTGGCGGGATACGAGGTGGTGACGACGAACATCTTCAATTTCAGTGACACCGGGCTGGCTGGATGGTCTGTCCCAAACGGTAAGGTCATACTTGGTGCGAAGATCATCTCTGCCGGTGACACCGTCTCGGATTTCTCGGTTTTCAGGCCGACGCAGCCGGGAGAAACCTGGAACGGCTGGACGCTTGGGGCGAATGAGTACGGCTGGGCCTTTCAAGATGTTAAGAACGGTGCCGGGAACAGCGTTCAGATCGAGCTCTACTACGCCAATCCTCTGGCCGGCTACACGATCAGCAAGTCGAGCCAATTGGGTTACGGTCCTACCGGCTGGGGAGGCTGGTCTGCTCCGGCTGGCGACGTCGTAAGCGGCGGCGGCTTCCAGTTCTTGTCGAATGGGCTGTCTCCGGTCTCGTCCCAATTTGCCGACAATGGTTCAGTGTGGCCGCACTATACGTTCGGAGCCAATGAGCAGGGCTGGACCGTTCAGAATGGGAATACCGGCGGACAGGCTAATCTCTATGTGATCTCGTTTGACGCTCCCGCCGCCCCTGTCCCTGAACCAGCCACAATGCTTCTCTTCGGTACCGGCCTAGCTGGACTTGCAGCAGCGGGCAGGAGAAAGAAAGCCTGCTGATAGCTACAAAAAATCTATCTACCTCAAAATTGCTTTACACCAAGGCAGGATCGTTCATTTGATTCTGCCTTTTTTCGTTGGCATCCTCGGTCAGTCGGGCAGAAAAAAACAGTGTAATCAATAGAGGGGCTGCCAAAACAATGGGGAACATGAATCGTCTATCTTGCACTAATGGAAATGCGGCAAAAGTTAATGCCTGTAACAGTTTGTCTTTTCCTTATTTTTTCCACACACAGGTGTTTTGTTACAAGAATTGCCAGTTACCGGTCAGCAGGACATAGCAGGCAAGGGCGATATTGGTGACTGCATGGGCGACAACACAGGAGAGAAGGTCTTTTTGGTAGACCCACAGAAAGGACATGAGCAAACCGAAGGCGATGGATGCCGGCCATTCTTCGATTTGATGGCCGGAGGTGAAGGCTGCTGTTGAGATGGCGACAGCCATCCACGACCACTCACCGGCTTTAACTTCATTGACTGACTTGTCATCAAGAGCGGTCTGCAGTGGCTCCGGGTCCCCAAGTTTTCTCGCTTGGTCCCACTGCAGGGCGAGGCGAAAAACGAATCCACGCATCAGCAATTCCTCAAACACTGGAACCAGCAGCCCGGCAGCAGCCAGTCGCAGGAGAAACGCGCTACTGGACCAGGGAGTCTTCTCTGTGTGCAGGATAAAGGGTGCGAGCAGGCTGATCCAGATCACTGCACCAACCAAGCCTCCAGCCAAGCCAATGGCGACAGAAACACCTGGAGCACTTGGGCCTTTAAAAGAAAAGTACCAGCGTCTCGACCAGGCCAGCAGGGAAATTACAACAACAATGCGCAGAGCATAGTTGACCTCGATCGACAGTAACTCGTCAAAAAAAGAGCCTATCGCCACGTAGGCAAGATAGGGAAGTGCGAAGGGGAGAATGAGCTGTCGATTCGTGGGCATCTGCAGAGTACCTGGCTAGCCCTCATGCACCAGACTGATCAGACTGTTGTGCTGCCTGCTCTTGTTTCTCAAACCTTCTGGTACGATAGAAGTCGATGATTGACCAAAGCAGGAGAACGGCACTGCCTATCCTGTTAAAGAGAAGGTGTTCCTGTATTCCCGGAGCAGTTGAGAACCAGCCATCATAAAAACACCAGATCCCGAACCCTGCAAGGAGCAAGGGAAAGAGATATGGGCTGATTTGAGGTGGAGAAGAAGGCTGTTCTTTTGACATGGCTACAATTCTCTAGAAATTGTTTTTCCTGAAGAACATCTTGGCAAAAGAGTAATCGTCGTTAATTAACTCCAAAAACTACATTCTTTTCAAACAAACGCAATGAATAACCGAAGTTCAAATAGATTATATTGCTGGAGCGGACAATACAATTCCTTGTTCCCCGCCGTGAATTGCCAATGGAAACCTCCATCAATCACCTGCCTGCCTAAAAGAAACACTTCTACTGATCACCCAAACCTAGGTCCAGCGAGATTTCAATCTCAGGCTATTCGCTCTGATAGACCACAATATTGTCAGGCATGATGTTTGATTCGACACTACAAGGATCAGGTCTTGAATTATCGGTTAATAATACTTCAATATCATGATATCGTTAATTATTTTTACATTTCGTGTTGGGAACCCATATTTGTTATAAAGAAAGCAAATTACAGAATTTGACGCACATTTTCTATGCAGGTGACTGTTGTCCGGAAACACGGAGAAACTTACCCTTATATGTGACAAAAAATCATCGATAAAAATTTAATATTGCAATAAATGCAATAACGATAGATAATAGCAGCTGTCGGGTTTCTCCTTTTTGGTGAAGGGTCCTCGGAAGTGCGACGCACACGGCGGTATTTTCGGGGGGCTTTTTTGTTTTGATCAACAACGAGTATTACGCATGCCAGAAATCCAGAATAAAGCCCATCCTCAATCATTAAAAAATGGCAGATAAAAAATGTCTGATCAGGCCGGGGAAAATTGAACGGCGAACCGAGGAGATTGTCGAGGCAATAAAAGTTGAGATTCTCAAGGCTTCTAAAGATTTACAGGTTGGTGGTATACAGATAGATATCTCTATTTTGAATGGTGGTATAGGCCACTGCAAAATCAGTAATTCACGAATGATTTAGTCTCGCCCCTCATTGGGTGTGGATTCACATAAGAGAAACGGATGTAGCTGATTGACCCCTGAGAAATCAGGACTTGTTGATAAGCCCCGAATGAAAACAGACCTCCTGTTTTTGTTCGGGGCTTTTTTTTTGGAATTTCGGAAAATGGCCAAGAAAAACACTCTAGATCTGGCAAGGCTCGGCACTGAATTTATGCTGGGGCAAAAGTCGCTTCGTACTCCTTGCCAGTGAGTGGAAATGTATCGGTTTCAACCCTTACCAAGTGGGCCGAAGAAGAAGGCTGGATACAGGATAAAAGCGAAGAAATACGTAAACGTACAAAAGCAGCTCTGATAAGTCGAACAGCAAATTGGACCAAAAAGTCGAACACCCCCACACGGGAGGATATTGAGCGTGCTGTCCTGACAAACGTGCAAGTCATACGGGAGCACAGAAAAAGCCTCGTTGATCTGAGAGACCTTGGATGCAGCATTTGGAAGGAATTGAAGGATAATCCGACCAAACTGTATATCACCCAGTACAAGGGAGAGATTGTTGAAAAAGTGGTGGGTCTCACCGCCACGGAGAAATCCCAGGGGTATATAAATCTGACCAATGCCATGAGCAAAATAATCACCCACGAGCGCCAGGCCTTTAATCTCGATGACGATAATGGTCGCAAAGATCCGATCAAGATGAGCGACGAAGAACTTCAGGCAGAATTAGATGCTTTAAGAGGGCAAATCAATGGCTGAGTTTTTCGGCAAACCGCAAACCCGGGCTGAAATAATTCGCGAACTCGAATTGCTCAGGGAAATGCGGCGGCGCGGTACTGAACCACATTGCTGTTATCATCCGTATGCGCCGCAGTTGGAATTTCACACGCGGGGGAAGGAATACAGTGAGCGCGGTTTCTTTGCCGGCAACCAGCTGGGGAAAACTCTCTCGGCGGCGCATGAAGCCTTCTATCATGCAAGTGGCCTCTATCCGGAGTGGTGGCCGGGAGTGCGATTTGACAAACCAACGGTCGGGTGGATTGGCGGAGATACCGGCGAGACGATCCGCGATACTTCGCAGCGATTGTTGTTCGATCGGCCCGGGAAGTTGGATGATGACCCTTACAAGTATGCGGGTATTGTTCCCCTTCGACTGATTGTCGGCAGGCCGCCACTTGCATCAGGAGTGGCGGGCCTTTATGACCATGTGAAAATAAAACACCTGAGCGGTGGTATCAGTTACATGTTCCTGAAAAAAAGGCAATAAAAAAGGGCTTTAAGAGGTTGATATCTCTTAAAACCCTGTGATTTCAAATGGTCGGGATGAGAGGATTTGAACCTCCGGCCCCTAGTCCCCCAGACTAGTGCGCTAACCAGACTGCGCTACATCCCGACATGTGCTGGACTTTCTACCATGTGTTCGGTTGGCTGTCAACTGTATCAACCGAACAGCATTTATTCTTTTCTTTTGGTCAGCAGGTTTTGCAACTTTTGTAGTTCTTCCTTGATTATCTGCAATCTTTGCGTCTGGTTGTCGCTGCTTGGCCCATCCACCACCGGCAGTTTGTTGTTTTCGCCGCCGGTCTCCAAAAGTTTTCGGGCACCGGCAATGGTATACCCTTGGCCGTGCAGGAGAGCTTTGATTTTCAGGATGAGCTCGACGTCCTGATGGCGATACAGCCGTTGCTGGGAATTGGCGCGTTTCGGCCGAATGCCCGGAAACTCCGATTCCCAGTAACGCAGGACATGCGCCGGCACCTCGGCCAATTTAGCCACTTCACCGATCTTAAAATAGAGCTTATCCGGTATCTGGGTTTTCATACCACCAACCATCCCTCTATAAAAGATGCCAGGGAAAGATCCTGGAACGTAATTATAAAAAACGACTAGCTAAAGATCTCCGTGAAACGGCCGTTAACTATTGACCAGTTCCCTGAGTTTTTTGCTGGGCCGAAAGCTGATGGCCTGGCGCTTTTTAATGGTAATGGTATCTCCGGTTCGAGGATTACGGCCTCTTCTGGGAGATTTGTTGCGCACGGTAAAGGTGCCGAAATGAACAAGTTTAATCGACTGTCCTCCGACCATGGTCTGTTTCATGCCGTCGAGAAAAGTGTCGACGATGAGAGAACAGTTGCTCTGGGAAAAACCGAGTTTACTCGCCAGCGTCTCGGTCAGTTCCTTCCTGGTTAAATTGTTATTGTCATGCATTGCGAAATGTACCCCCAAATTGTTCTGTCAGTAAACGTAATATTTTTTCGTGGGATTTTTCTACGTTCTTTTCTGTAAGTGTTTTCGACTCTGATCTGTAGGTGATGCTCAGGGCCACGCTTTTATGACCCTGCTGGATTTTTTCACCTTGAAAGACATCGAAGAGTTCACAGCTCTCGATGAGTTTGTCCGGGTGTTTGCGTACTGCAGCTATGAGATCGCCGGCAGAGACACCGTCTGGGACGACAAGAGCGATATCTCTTTTTACCGAAGGATAGACAGGCAGGCCGACAAACTTTTTAGCTATGGTCAGCGGTTGGCAGATACCTTGGAAATCAAGCTCAAAGAAGTACACATCGTGCTTGATGGAAAAGCGCCGTAGTACCTCGGTCTTGATTTTGCCAAGGGAGCCGAGCCTTTTTGCAGCATGGAAAACATCGAGGCAATAGCCGGTTTCGCCATAAGGTTCACCGCAGTCTTCCGCCGGGACGACGAAGTGAATGCCTAGAGCATTGTCCGTGCATTCAAGACCCATTTCTCTTACTATAAACTCGACACAGCCTTTGGTGTCAAGAATATCGACCCCTTCCTGTTTGAAATAGAGGGGTGAGCTTTCGCCGTAGCGATTGCCGGAGAGCACTCCGGCAAGATGCATGGTTTCCGTTGGCTGGACATTATCTCCGGCGGGACTGAACACCTTGCCGATCTCAAAGAGCTTTACGTCGGTCTTCTGAAAATTGATGTTGCGTCGGACATTCTCCAGTAATCCGGGCAAGCAGCATGGTGCGCAGCACCCCTTGCTCTTCGCTGATCGGGTTGAGCAGGCGGACCACCCGACAACGTTTGTCACCCGCAGCAAGACTGAGCATTTCCCCATGTTTTTCCGAGACGAAACTGTAGTTGATGGCCTCGGTAAAACCGGTGGAGACGAGCCGGTCAGCGATATCAAGCCGCCTTTGTCGTTGTTTGTCCTGTTCCGGATAGCTCAGCGTAACCTTGGGCAGGGTAATGGGAATTTTATTGTAGCCGTACAAGGCGGGCAACCTCCTCGATAAGATCTGCTTCTCGCTCGATATCGACACGAAATGACGGTGCATCGACCAGGACGGTCTGGTCGTCTTGGGCGCGGCAGGGCAGATCGATGGAACGAAGGAGATCGACGATCTCGCCGGCGGTAAGGGAAATGCCGAGAAGCGACATGGTCCTGGCAACGCTGAGTTTGAGAGTTTTCAGGTCTTTCCGTCCACCGTAGCAGTCAACGCCATCTTCCGGGGCCTGGCCGCCGGCCAGTTCGCAGATGAGTTGCACGGCACGGTCCAGGGCATTGATGGTCCCGTCCGGGTCGACACCCCGCTCAAAGCGATAGGATGCCTCCGAGGCCAGATTGAGTTTTCGTGCGGTGCGGCGAATGGACACCGGATTGAAGCAGGCGCTTTCCAGGAGGATCGTGGTAGTGCTGTCGCTGACTTCGGAATTCCGGCCACCCATGATCCCGGCCACGGCCACCGGTTTGTCGCCATCGCATATCATCATCATCTCGCCGTCGAGTTGCCGTACACTGCCGTCCAGGGTGGTAAAGGTCATTTCGCTTTCTTTCGGTGCGCGAACGACTATCTTCTTTCCGGCCAAGGTATCAAAATCAAATGCATGCAGAGGCTGGCCGTATTCCAACATGACAAAGTTGGTGATGTCGACGATGTTATTGATCGGCCGTTGTCCGATGCTGAGGAGACGCTTTCTCAACCACCAGGGAGAGGGGCCGATCTTGACGTTTTTAATCAGCCGCGCGGCATAGCGCGGACACAGCTCGCTCGACTCCACCTCGACGGCAAATTCCTTGCTGGTATTTTCAATCTTCGCTCCGCTTACCGGGAGAACCAGCGGCCTTCGCAGAATGCCGGCAACCTCCCTGGCAATACCGATGACCGAGGCACAATCGGGCCGATTCGGGGTAAGGTCAACCTCAATAAAGGTATCTTTTAAGCCGAGAGCTTCAATAAAGGCCTGGTCATGCTCGGTGCCCGCCGGCAGCTCCATGATACCGTCATGGGAGGTGCCGAGACCCAGTTCTCTTTCCGAACAGATCATGCCGGCCGAGGCAACCCCGCGGATCTTTGACTTGCCGATTTTCACATCGCCGGGCAGGACTGTGCCGGGAAGGGCGACAACCACCGCCAAACCTTTTCGGACATTCGGGGCGCCGCAGACAATCTGGTGCGTTTCTTCGCCTATTTTGACCTGGCATACCGTAAGTTTATCGGCGTCGGGGTGCTTTTCGGCGGAAACCACGAGACCGGTCTTTAGCGGGGCGAGCTCGTTATACAAAGGGGCGACGGCATCGACCTCCAGGCCGAGCATGGTCAGATGGTCGGCTAGTTTTTCCGGAGCCAGGCCGTCGAGATCCACATAGTTTTGCAACCAGTCAAGAGTGAGCTTCATAGCAGTATTCTGATGTGTAGTGAAACAGACTAGAACTGTGAGAGAAAACGCTGATCGTTTTCATAAAACAGTCGAATGTCGTCAATACCGTATTTGAGCATGGCGATACGTTCGATGCCCAGGCCAAAGGCAAAGCCGCTGTAGACCTCGCGGATCGTAACCGACCATTTTAAAGACTTCCGGATCAATCATGCCCGAGCCGAGAATCTCCAGCCAGCCGGTTTTTTTACACACCCGGCAGCCGACACCGCCGCATATGACGCAGGCTATGTCCACTTCGGCACTCGGTTCGGTGAATGGAAAAAATGATGGTCGGAAGCGCAGGGGCAGTTCTTTCTCAAACATCTTTCTGGTAAAGACGGTTAACACGCCTTTCAGATCGGCAAAGGAGATATGCTTATCGACGAGGAACCCTTCCACCTGATGAAACATCGGGGTGTGGGTGATATCCGAGTCGCAGCGGTACACCTTGCCCGGCGCGATAACCCGAAGAGGTGGCTGCTGCGCCTCCATGATCCTGGCCTGCATCGGCGAAGTATGGGTGCGCAGGAGGACCGATTCGCTGATATAAAAGGTGTCGTGCATGTCCCGGGCCGGGTGATGGGCGGGAATGTTCAGCGCTTCAAAATTATAATAATCGAGCTCGACATCCGGACCTTCGGCCACAGAAAAACCAAGATTCTCAAAGATCGCACAGGTCTCCCGCATGACCAGGGTGATCGGATGCAGTTTGCCGCCGGTCGGACAGCGGCCGGGCAGGGTAAGATCGGGAGTTGTCTTGCTGGAACTTTCTGAGGCTGCTGCGCCGAGGGCAATCTTTTTGACCTCGAACAGCCTTTCGATTTCAGCCTTGATGCTGTTTGCCAATTGTCCGACCCGGGGTCGTTCTTCGGCGGGAACAGTACCGAACTGGCGCATAATGGTGCTGAAATCGCCTTTGCGGCCGAGAAAACGGACGCGGAATTCCTCAAGCTGATGACTGTCGGAAAGCTCTTCAAGACTCTTTCTGGCCTCAGCTTCTAAACTTTGTAACTGGTGTTCCATATTCGCTGCGAAAGGTAGTTGCAGAAAGAAAGAGCATGCCGGTTATTGGTTGCTGAAACCAAAACCGGCATACAGAAAAAGACAGTGCAGTGAGACCTGTTATGCGTTGGCTTCTTTAGCGATCTGCACCACTTTGGAAAAAGCACCGGCATCAAGTATTGCCATATTGGCAAGTACTTTACGGTCAAGCTCGATATTGGCTTTTTTCAGACCACCCATCAACTTGCTGTAGCTCATGTCGTTCATGTGCGTTCCGGCATTGATCCGGGCAATCCATAACTGACGGAAATCTCGTCTTTTTGACTCGCCGATCACGGAAGGCATAGACCAAAGCGCGGTCAACTGCTTCAGTGGCGGTTTTGTAGAGACGGGATTTGCCTCCTCGGTATCCTTTGGCAAGTTTCAGTACCTTGTTTCTTCTTCTGCGTGCCTTAAAACCTCGTGTTACGCGTGGCATTGGTAAACTCCTTTTTATCCTGCCCATCGATTTAACCGACAGGCCTTCTCTAGGCTGTCATTGTCCGAATACCTCTTTGTGGGGAATTCGGTAAAGACCAGCCTGCAAAATTACATATAAGGTAAAATCTTTCGAATTCCCTTGAGGTTGGTAGCATCAACGAGGTCGGACTTACGCAGACCGCGTTTTCTTTTTGTTGATTTGCTGGTCAGGATGTGGCTGGAAAACGCCTTGGAGCGTTTGATCTTGCCTGATCCGGTAATTTTGAAGCGCTTGGCGGCACCTCTGTTGGTTTTCATTTTTGGCATGATATAACTCCTTTCACCTCAATATCACAATCGCCAGCGATTGCTTTTTTTTAAAAAATGAGCTTAACGGGGCTCAAACAAAAAAATTATCCCTTCGGTCCGACAAACATCACCAGTTGTCGACCTTCCATCTTTGGTTCCTGGAGGATGATCGCATCCTCTTTCAAGGCCTCGGCGATCTTATTCATCGAATCGAGGCCGATGGTCTCACAGTAAACAATCTCTCTGCCGCGAAAGCGCATGGTGAGTTTCACCTTGTTTTTGTCGGCAAGAAATTTTTTAATATTCTTTATCTTGAAATTGAGATCATGGTCATCGGTTTTTGGCCGAAACTTGATCTCCTTGGTTTCAATGACTGTCTGTTTCTTTTTTGCTTCCTGCGTCTTTTTTTTCTGCTCGTAGCGGAATTTATCGTAATTCATCACCCGGCAGACAGGTGGATCGGCATTTTCCGAAACAACAACCAGGTCAAGACCTGCATCAAATGCTATTCTTTTTGCTTCTTCGGATGAAACCACTCCCAATTGGGCGCCTTCCGCGTCAATCAATCGGACATTGGGAAAACGAATTGCTTCATTGGTTAATGATTGTGCCTCACGTTGTACCGGTACAGTCCTGCCTTTTCTGTTAATAACTTTACCTCCTCGATTCTACGAGCTTAATATTGCAAACGTCCCGGCGGAATGTGCAGCTTGTGTAAGGTTCCGGGCATATCCTGCCAGAGCAAACAATCTAATCCCCAGATAAGGGGATAAGTACCTTCACGAAATTCATTCTTAAAAACAAGAGAAGAATTTCTAAGGTACTAATATCCGCGACCTGCCCGAACTTCTTCGGTAATCTTTTCGGCAAATGCCGAAATCACCATTGGCGGCAGGTTCGCCCCGTCCCGCATACGGACAGTAACGGTTTTTTCTGATTTTTCTTTGTCGCCGACTATAAGCATATACGGTATTTTAGCAACTTGCGCTTCTCTGATTTTATAGTTCAGCTTTTCGTTGCGCAGATCTTTTTCTATTCGTACCCCGGCTTTGCGAAGTTGCAGATATATTTCTTCACAATAATCGGCCTGATCATCGGTGATATTGAGAATGCGTGCCTGAACCGGTGCGAACCACAGGGGGAAGGCTCCGGCATAGTGCTCAATGAGCACACCGATAAAGCGTTCCAGGGAGCCCATGAGGGCCCGATGGATCATTATCGGCTGGTGATCGGTATTATCGGCACCGGTGTAATGCATCTTGAAACCGTTCCGGCAGATTAAAGTCGACCTGAATGGTTGAACACTGCCAGGATCTGCCCAGCTGATCCTTAATCTTGATATCGATCTTCGGTCCGTAGAAAACGCCTTCGCCGGGATCGATCATATAAGCGAGGCCTCTATTTTCCAGGGCGAGTTTCAGGGCCTCGGTGGCCTTTTGCCAGTTCTCGTCACTGCCGACATATTTGGCCGGGCGGGTGGAAAGATAGATGTCGTATTCACTAAAGCCGAAGGACCTGAGGATATGCAGATTGAGATCGAGAATATTGAGAATTTCATCTTCAAGCTGATCGGGACGGCAGAAGATGTGGGCATCGTCCTGGGTGAAACCGCGCACCCTGAGAAGTCCGTGCAGGGCACCGGCCCGTTCGTAGCGATAGACCGTGCCCAGCTCGCACCAGCGGATGGGCAATTCGCGGTAGCTTCGTTTATCGTTGTTGAATACCCCGATATGAAAGGGACAGTTCATCGGTTTGAGCTGGTATTTGACCTCGTCGATATCCATCGGGGAGTACATATTCTCGCTGTAAAAATCGAGATGTCCCGAGGTCTTCCAAAGATCCTGCCGGGCGATATGCGGGGTGTAGAGCAGTTCGTAATCGTGACGATAATGTTCGTCCTTCCAGAAATCTTCGATCAGGCGTCGCAGTTGCGCGCCTTTTGGCTGCCAGAGGATCAGTCCCGGTCCGATTTCATCGCGGATGGTAAAAAGCTCAAGTTCTTTGCCGAGCTTGCGATGGTCGCGTTTCTTGGCTTCTTCCAGGTCGTTGAGGTATTTCTTCAGGTCTTTTTTGTCGAAAAAGGCGGTTCCGTAAATGCGCTGCAGGACATCGCGGTTCTCATCGCCGCGCCAATAGGCACCGGCAACGCGCAGCAACTTGAAGGCCTTGATAAACGAGGTGTTGGGCAGGTGCGGTCCACGGCAAAGATCAGTGAATTCTCCTACATGGTACAGGGAAACACTCTCGGTTTGCAGATCCTCAATGAGTTCTACCTTGAATTTTTCCTGGTCGGCGGCAAATTTCTTGATGGCTTCGCTGCTGGTCATTTCCGTTCGCTGAAACGGCAGGGCGAGTCGCACCAACTCTTCCATTTTGGCTTCGATAGTCTGCAAAATCTTCCGGACTGAAGGGTTCGTTGCGCAGGAAATCGTAATAAAAACCGTTGTCAATCGACGGACCTATGGCGATTTTGACATCCTCGCCGAAGATCTCGCGAACCGCCAGTGCCATTATATGGGCTGTGCTGTGACGGAGAATATCCAGTGCCGCAGGGTCATCGATTTGTATCGGAACAAGGACGGTATCCGTGTTGAGAGGGGTGGTGAAATCGGCAACAGCATCACCAATCCTGGCGGCAACGGTCTGCTTCCGTTGCTTGTTGGAGAGAAGGGCGGACAAGGCCACCTGCACGGTGGTCCCTGCGGCCACTGCGATAGCTTCTCCTTCGGATAGGGACACGGTTATATCGGTCATGAGGTATTTTGCATATAAAAATAAAGGCTAAAGAATTAACGCCTTAGGAAAGGAGTTCTTACTTTAGCCTTTTATCTTGGTAGGCGCGGAGGGGATTGAACCCACGACATCCACCACGTCAAGGTGGCGCTCTCCCACTGAGCTACGCGCCTGGGTAACTTATTTTTGCCTTGAAACCGTTATATTCGCTTCAGCGGTCTCCCCAAGCCTGGCAAGAGCCATTTATTAACATGATTGAATGGGCTGTGCAACATTTTTTTAACCGGGAATAGGGAAAAAACGGCAGTGAACCGACCTTTTTTCTCGGATTTCTCAACGGTGAGTTCACTTCTCCTCGGAGCCAAGGTTATTTGGCCAGGGACCGGGATTGAATGGCTTTTGCCAGGGTATATCTGTCGGCATATTTTATATCCATGCCCATGGGAATGCCGCAGGCCAGTCGGGTCAAGCGGATGGGTGCGTGTTGCAGTATATCGATCAGGTATGAGGCGGTTGCCTCACCCGGCACAGTTGAGCTGGTAGCGATGATCACCTCTTTGATTATGCCGTTTTCGATGCGGGCCTGCAGTTCTTTGATTTTGATTTCATCCGGCCCGACGCCGTCCATCGGTGCGAGGACGCCATGGAGAATGTGGTAATGTCCGCGGAAGGAATCTGTCTTTTCAATAGCCAGAAGGTCGCCCGACTGCTCAACCACGCAGAGAGTATCGGCCTGACGGCGCGGGTCGGAGCAGATGGCGCACGGATCTTTGTCGGAAAACGAAAAGCAGCACGAGCAGAGTTGAATGGATTGGTGCAGAACGGCCAGGGAATCGGCAAGATCTTTTGCCAGGGACTGCGGCTTGCGGAGGATATTGAGGGCCAGCCGGGTTGCGGTTTTTCGGCCGATCCCGGGAAGGCGGGACAGGTTATCGATAAGTTTCTCGAGAGCCGGCGGAATGACCTGCATGGTAACCTATGACTGCATGAAATTGGCGAGGCCGGGCAGATTGAGACCACCGGTAAGTTGAGCCAGTTCGTGTTTGCTCAATTCTTTAGCCTTGCGCAAGGCGTCGTTGGTTGCTGCGACGACCAGATCCTGGAGCATCTCTCCCTCACGGGCATCAATTACCGTTTTCTCGATCACTGCCGATAGTACCTCGCCCTGGCCATTGACGGTGATAAGAACCATGCCGCCTCCGGCGCTGCCGACAATGGTCTTTTTCGCAAGATCTTGTTGAATTTTGGCCATTTTTTCCTGCATGACCTTTGCCTGCTGCATGATACTGTTCATATCCATGTTCTTCGTCCTTATAAAAGTTCAGAAACGGCCTTTTTTTCCCAACGGCTCGCAAAACTAGCGGCTGTGTGGGCCGATGCGAATGTCGCCAACCTCACCGTTGAAAATTTCCGCCGCCATGATCACCAATGGGTCGCCAGCCAGTTGTGCTCTTTTTCGGTTCGGGGATTCGTTGCCGTTGCTTTCCCCCGGATCATCGGATGCTGGGATAATGAATCGAATTTTTAGAGTTTTCTGGAAAAAATCTGAGACGAATTCCGAGAGAGTTTGGCGATTTTCTTTTTGCCGCAGCAGCGAACAATTGGCGGCATCGCTATAGCTCAACTGCAGATTTCCTTCAGCATCTTGTTTGACACTGTCCGCCCGTTGCAGGTCCTGAGCCATCCACAACTTACTTTCCTTGACATAATTGATGAATTCCAGCCAGTCTTTCCGAACATCCTTTTCGTGGGGATGGAGTTTTACCGGCTTCATTTTCGGGTCGGGATTTTCACCTATAACAGGTTCAGATGCAGTGAGGGCATCATCGGTAATTGTTTCTTGCTCTACGGCTGCAGGCAATACCATTTCCTCAGGTTCCTCGGGGACTGGCGGGGTGGGAAGGTTTGGTGGCGAAGGTGTGGTCGTTACCGGTGGCGGTATGGTAGCCGCCGGCTCGTCCTTTTCTATCCTCAGGTTTTTTACCGGTTCCGGGACGATCAGGGAAGCTGGAGGGTATGCCGGCAGGGAAGCGAGTATTTCTTTCAGGTGCCCGAGAAGAGTTGACACCGGAACGACATTATCCGCTTCGATGATCTTCACAAAAGATGTTTCAATGGTGAGTCTCGGTTGGCCGGCAAAGCGAAGCTCTTCGGCCATAGCCATGAGCATGGCGAGCTTCAGGTGCAGCGTTTCCCTGGTGTAAGCTGCCGCCAAGGTTTGCAACTCCGTCAGTTCTTCGGCCGGGAGATCGATCAGCCCGGCGCAGCCATCGATTTTACAAAGCAAGAGAGAGCGGAAATTGGCCATGAGGTCTTCAGTAAACCTCTTGATATCCAGGCCAAAATTGAAGATATCGGTAAGCGATGTGAGTACCACCGATAATGAGCCGTCGAGCAGACCCTTGGTCAGTTGCATGAGTAACTCGCGGCTCACCAAACCGAGCACTTCGACCACATCCTGACTGGTAATTCTGTTTTCACCAAAGGAAAACATTTGATCGAGCAAGCTCAGCCCATCCCTCACCGATCCACTGGCCTCACGAACGATAAGGGATAAAGCGGCCGGTTCAATTTCAAAACCTTCCATGGCGGCGAGTTTTTGAAAATGACTATACAGTTCGTCGGCGCTGATACGTTTGAGTTCGTATTGCTGGCATCTGGAAAGGATGGTGATGGGGATCTTGTGGATTTCCGTGGTGGCAAACATAAAATAGACGTGCGCCGGTGGCTCTTCCAGGGTCTTTAACAGGGCATTGAAGGCCTCGGTGGTGAGCATGTGCACTTCGTCGATGATAATAATGCGGTACTTCGCCGAGGTGGGGAGAAATTTGATTTTTTCCTTCAGCTCTCGTATCTCCTGGATGCCTCGGTTCGAGGCGCCATCGATCTCGGCCAGGTCAAAGGAAGTGCCGGCAGTAATATCACGGCAGGTTGGGCAGAGGTTGCAGGGGCGATCAGCCGGTTCCACCGCTTGGCAGTTGATAGCCTTGGCCATGATGCGGGCAAGAGTGGTCTTGCCGACGCCGCGGACCCCTGAGAAAAGAATGGCATGGGCGACCCGGTTGCGGAGGATGCTGTTTTGCAAGGTTCGCACCACCGGACGTTGCCCCACTACCTGACTGAAGGTCTGGGGCCGGGACTTTCTGGCAAGAACGAGATAAGACATGCAACACCGCGGTTGGTTAGAAAAAACTGCTATGCGGACCGGTGAAAAAAATGATAGCCGGGTTACCTGCGGCACACAAAAAGTGTCGCTACCGTTGCTTCCTTCCGGACCTGGCGGGGTTCGCGATTCTTTGTTGCGCAGGGCCCGGCTATCAAAGTCGAACTCGGGGTTGGCGGAGAGGGTGAGATTCGAACTCACGGTACTTGCGTACACACGCGTTCCAGGCGTGCACCTTAAGCCACTCGGTCACCTCTCCTTTTCGAAAGCTCAAAAATGTGTGGTACTATGTATACCGTCATAATCCTTTTGGCAATCAAAAAAGCTATGGTGATTTTAAAAAGGGGGGATTTTCCCCGAGTCTGGTTCTTCTTCGTGCCTTGAAAAATTCTTTCAGCAGCTCGGCGCATTGGTCGGCCAGGACACCGCCGGTTACTACGACAGTATGATTGAGACGCTGGTCGCTGCCGATGGCATACAGGGAATTCGCTGCCCCGCTTTTCGGATCGGCGGCACCGTACACCAGACGGCTGATCCGCGCCTGAATGAGCGCGCCCATGCACATAATGCACGGTTCGAGGGTGACATACAGGGTGGTTTCCGGTAAACGATAGTTCCGTAAAAGTTGCGCAGCCTGCCTGATGGCGAGAATTTCTGCATGGGCCGATGGGTCGGTATGGCGAATTGGGCTATTGCCGGCCATCGCCAGCAACCGATCTTTGCCGACGAGCGCTGCACCCACCGGCACTTCACCCTGGTCGCCTGCTTTTCTCGCCTGCCGCAGGGCGATGCGCATCCAGTACGCGTCGGTTGCCAGTTGTTGCCGGAGTACACCATCAGCCTGACTTTCATTTTCCGTTTCTATGCCCATTTTCCTGTGGTCACCAACTTTTTTTTGCATTTTTTCAGCATTGCCCTTATAAGAAAGCAAGGGAATTACGTTTTTGAAATAACATTTACTGTACTGTAATCAATCGCATGCATAAAATTCTTATCTACGACTCTCTCAAAGTGACGAGCAACAGTCTGATTTCTGCCTTGCAGGACAGGTGTGAATTGACTTGTATAACCGATGAGAACGAATTTCAAGCAGAGATTAAAGCGCGCCAGTTTGATCTGATCTTTCTTGATATTGACGCCTCGGAAGGTCAGTCGATGGCCCTCCTCGGACAGATTCATAGCACGAATCCCTTCCTGCCGATTATCATGGTCAGCGAAACCGAAAAGGCAGAGATCATCGTTCAGGCGATGAACGAGGGGGCAAGTGACTTTCTCATTCAACCGATTTCTTTGGCGCGGATCAACATAGCCGTTGACAAGGCCATTCAGATTCGTGATCAGCAATTTGAGATTGCTTATCACCGCCGCAAGCAGGACGTTGTCTATAATTTTAAAGACATTGTAGCCTACAGTCCTGGGATGCAGCAGATACTCAAAAGCCTCGAACGGTTTGCCAAGACCGATTCAACGATTCTCATCACCGGCGACACCGGCACCGGGAAATCATTTTTATCGGGGACGGTGCATTTCAATTCTCTGCGTCGCAAGAAACCCTTTGTCAAAATCAATTGCGCCAATATTCCTGAGGATCTTCTTGAGTCGGAACTGTTTGGCCATGAAAAGGGGGCTTTTACCGGGGCAGACAAGCAACGAATCGGCAGATTCGAGCAGGCCAGCGGCGGCACCATCTTCCTCGACGAGATCGGTGAAATGAATATACGTCTGCAAACCAAGCTGCTCAGGGTGCTTGAGGAAAAATCCTTCGAACGGGTGGGTGGCAATAAGACCATTTACAGTGACGTACGGATCATCGCCGCCACCAACAAGAACCTTGTCGCGCAGGTGGAAAAAGGCCTATTTCGCGAGGATCTATATTATCGTATCAATGTCCTGCCGGTTGCCCTGCCGTCGCTGCGCGAGAGAAGCGCCTGTATTCTCCCCCTGGCCGAACTGCTCCTGAAGAAGTGTTGTATCTCTATGCACCGCGACATACAAGGGTTCACGGAAAATACCAGAAATCTCATCCAGGATTACCATTGGCCGGGCAATATCAGGCAGTTGGCCAATACCATCGAACGGGCTGTTATTCTTGAGGATGATCGGAGAGTGCACTCCTATAATCTGGCACTGCCGGAGAAAACCTCGTATCGGCAGTTTGAAAGAACCACATCCCCCAAGGACAGGAACGACTCTGGAAGACCGGATGAACCTCACGAATCTCTGGCCGTGCAGGAGAAGGAACTTGTCCTGAGGACCCTTGAGGAGTGCCTATGGGTTCAGAAGAGTGCCGCCATAAAGCTTGGCATCAGCCCCAGGGCCTTGAATTATAAAATCAACAAATTGAAAATTACCCACCCGCACTGGCGACGCAATAAGATCACCGGATAGGCCATAGCAAAAGTTGAAACGGCTTCTCATCACTCGATCTTTGCCACCATTTCCTCTATGATACTCAGGCCGGTCTGCCAGAATTCCGGGCTATCCAGATCGATTCCGAAAGGTTGCAGGAGGTCATAGGGCGATTGTGAACCCCCGGCGGCAAGAAGATCAAGATACTTATCAACGAAAGATGACCCTTCCCGGCGATATATGCCGTACAGGGCAAGAACCAGCAACTCCCCGAAGGCATAGGAGTAGACATACCCGGGGGTTGACAGGAAGTGGGGGATGTAGGACCACCAGAGGCCATAATCGGCGCTCAGCCTGACCGTATCGCCAAACATTGCTCGCTGGGTGGCAAGCCAGTATTCGCTCAGTTTTTCACTGCTCAATTCGCCGTAATTCCGCCTTCCCTCGTGCATCTGTTGCTCGAAGCGGTTCATGGCGGTTTGTCGGAAGACGGTCGCAAAAATCGATTCCAGTTTTTGGCAGATGAAGGCGCGCTGCTCCTGTTCCGTGGCAAGGAGAGCCAGCTGACTGTTGAAGACCAGCAATTCGGCGAAGACCGAGGCGGTTTCCGCCAAAGGTATCGGGGTGTCGCTGTTGAAATGGCCCTGGCTTCCGGCCAGGACCTGATGGATGCCGTGGCCGAGTTCGTGCGCGACGGTCGAGACGTCGCGCAGATTGCCGGTATAGTTGACGAGGAGATAGGGATGCACCTCCGGAACACAGGGATGGGCAAAGGCACCGCCGCGCTTACCTTCCGCCAGTGGTGCATGGATCCAGTGGCGATCAAAGAACATCGCGCCTATCTCCGCCATACGCTGTGAAAAATCGGCAAAGGAGGCAAGGACAATATTGCGGCACGAAGGCCAGTCGATCTGTGCAGTCGGCAGGGAAGGCAGAGGGGCATAGCGGTCGTAATGTTCAAGTTTTTTTAAGCCGAGCAGATTACTTTTAACCCGATAATAACGATGGACAAGGTCGTAGCGGGAAACCACCGCATTGATGAGAATGTCGACGGTTGAGTTCTGCAGTTCGTTGTGCAGATTCATGGAATCAATCCAGCCGGGATGACGGCGCAGCCGGTCGGTGATCATCTTGTCCGCCGCCAGGGTGTTGAAGATGTGGGTGAGGATGTGGCTCTTGTCCTTCAACCCGGATGTCATATCGCCTGCGGCAAGCTTTCGCACCTTCCGATCGGCGGTATACAGATCGGAAAGCACCTCTTCCTCAGACCGTTTTTTTGCACCGAACTTTTGTTGGCTGAGTACCTTGTCAAACAGTGTCGTCCAGGAATTCCGGCCCACTGCCTCTTTTTCCAGAAGCAATTTTTCTTCGGCCTCGGAAAGCTGGTGTGGGCGATACCGTCGGAGACAGGCAAGGTAATGACGATACGGGGCGATGATCGGGGCATTTAATAATGTTTCGGCCTGTTCGCCGGCCAACTGGTTCCATTCGAGTTCAAAAAAGACCGTCTCCGTACCGCAGCGACTGACCAGCTCATGGATCTTCTGATCGAGCGCCCCGGCTGCGGCATTGTCCATCTGGGTGGTAAAATTAAGAAAAGAAAAGGAGCCGAGCTTACTTAGGGCGCAGTCGAGGATCTCAAGCCTTTTGACTAGAAGAAGCAAGGACGGTGCCTGAAGGTCCGCAACTTTGCCGGAGTAGCAGGTTCTTATAGCGGTTGCTTCGGTTTCGCACCAGGCAATGTCGGAGTCGATATACTGATCGTCGGTTCCGCTGTAAAGGTCGGTGAGATTCCAAAGGACGTCGGCGGTGCCGAGTCCTCTATTGGTTTGTGTTGTATCAGCCATGGCACTCCCTCTTGGTCAACGTAAGCTGGAGATAAACGGTCCTACTGCCTCAGGACCCTGCGCATCGACCAGGCGGATGGTCTCCGAGCCGATGACCGCCATATCGGCCTGGCCGGTAATGGCTGCAACATCCTCACGGTTGCGGATGCCGAAACCCACCGCCAGGGGCAGGGAGGTGGCGGCGCGGCACCTTGACAGATAGGTGTTGAAGTCTTTGCCGAATTCCGATTGCTTGCCGGTAACGCCACGGCGGGCCACACAATAGATAAACCCGGAAGCCGATTTATTCAGTTCAGCCATTCGTGCATCTGTTGAGGTCGGGGCGAAGATGAGCACCGGGGCAACCTGGTATTTTCCCGCCAGCTTAAAGAAATTTTCCCCCATCTCCGGCGGCAGGTCGGGGACGATCAGCCCGACAATGCCGGCGCTTCGGCAATCTTTGAAAAACTTCTCTTCACCGTATTTGAAGATGATGTTGTAGTAGGTCATAAAGAGAAAAGGGATGTCGTAACGGTGCGGCCATCTCTGCACCAAAGGCCAGGCAGTCGGCGACCTTGGTGCCGGCGGCAAGGCTGTCCTGATTGGCCTTGAGGATGACCGGCCCATCGGCCATAGGCTCGGAAAAGGGGATCTGCATCTCGATGCAGTCGACACCGCCGCTACCATTTGCTCAATAACCTGACGGTTGACGGCCATGGAGGGGTAGCCGAGAACGATATGGGTCATCAGCAGGATTTTGTTTATTTCAAGCCGGGATCGGAGTTTTTTCTCAAGTATCATTATGGTCTCACCGATTGTATCTTTGAATAAGGATAGCTATTATCTGCTATATTCCTTGGCGCGGGCGATGATGAATTCCTTCCACGAAGGGTCATTAAAGGCGTGGGCAATGGTGAAGATATCCTTGTCGCCGCGGCCCGACTGGTTGATGATGATAGCATCGTCCGGACTGAGTTCCGGTGCTTCTTTAAAGGCCTGGACGAAGCCGTGGGTTGACTCGAGCGCTGGGATTATGCCCTCCATGCGCATGGTCAGGTCGAGGGCGGTCATGACCTCGTCATCGGTGGCCGATTCGAACCTGACCCGTCCCTGTTCCGCCAGATCCGAGAGGATCGGGCTGACTCCGACGTAATCGAGGCCGGCAGCAACGGAATGGGTTTCGAGCATCTGGCCGTCGCTATTCTGCAGAAACATGGTCTTATACCCTTGAGCGACGCCCGGGCTGGCATCCTGACCGCACAGCCTTGAGGCGTGCATGCCGGTGCCGAGACCCTTGCCGCCGGCCTCGACCCCAATCAATTGCACCTCATCGTTGTCGAGAAACCCCTGAAAAATGCCCATGGCATTGGATCCGCCGCCGACGCAGGCGTAGACCCGGGCCGGCAGTTTGCCGTGGCGGGCAAGGATTTGGTCTTTGGCCTCAGTGCCGATAATTGACTGGAACCAGGAGACCATCTCGGGAAAGGGCGCGGGCCCGCAGGCCGTACCTAGAACGTAGTGGGTGGAATCGACATTGGTGACCCAGTCCCTGAAGGCCTCGTTGATGGCGTCCTTCAGAGTTTTCGAACCATCCTGCACCGGCACCACGGTGGCGCCCATCTTTTCCATCCAGAAGACATTGGGGCGCTGCCGCTGGACATCGACCTCGCCCATATAGATGGTGCATTCAAGGCCGAATTTGGCGGCCATGGTGGCGGTGGCCATGCCGTGTTGTCCCGCACCGGTCTCGGCGATCACCCGTTTTTTCCCCATCCTTTTCACCAGGAGGCCCTGACCCATGACGTTATTGGCCTTATGGGCGCCGGTGTGGTTGAGATCTTCGCGTTTGATGTAAATCTTTGCGCCGCCGAAATGTTTGGTAAGATTTTCGGCAAAGGTCAGCGGTGTCGGGCGACAGGAATAGGTGGACATGAGTTCCAGGTATTCCTGCCAGAACGCCGGATCGTTCTGCGCCTGACGCAGGGCGAGGGTCAGCTCGACAAAGGTTTGATGAAGGATTTCCGGGATAAAAGCACCACCCCATTGACCAAAAAAACCGTTATGTTTCATTACGTTCTCCGTGCTGTGTCATCTGCATACAATTTCCATTGAAGGGATGAGAAGGACAATCCGATCACCGGTATTGAGAAATTGATTTTTGGCAAATCGGGTAAATCTCCATTTTTATTTGATTATATACTTGAATGTTGGAGGGAAGTTTTGCTAAGCTGAAGAACAGTCAGGACAAAATAGGGGATTTTATTCTTCCGATACGGCGTTTTAGTTCCCTTGTTATATCAAATTACTGGCTCAGCAGAATTAATTTTATCCCTCATCCAACTTTTAAGGTCAAGGAGAACCGTATGGTCAAAGATGGAGTTGTTTCGAGTAGCCCGAAAATCGATTCGGAAAAAGTGTTGACCTTCCCACGTGGCATACCAGGGTTTGAAAAATACACTACTTATATCGTATATCACAAGGAAGAAAATGATCTGAGTGCCTATTGGCTGGAATCTACTGAACAGCCGGAGGTGACGTTTACCATTGTCGATCCCGGGCAGTACGGACTCAGCTATGACCTGGAGTTGAGCGAAGAAGAACGGGATCTCCTGCAGGCGAAAGGTGCCGAGGAAATCGGCGTTTTTATGATGCTCAGTAAAAAAGAGAATGCCGGCTTACCTTCTCCGGTTCTGCATGCCAATATCTCCGGGCCGGTAATCATCAATCCGCGCACTCGGATTGGCCTTCAGAAAGTAATCCGTCGAGCCCTGGTGGATACGACCATTGTCCAGAAGGAATAACAGGGGGCGCGGTTTCTGACAACTGTCGGCAAATGGAGAAAAAATCATCCATCCCCGGCGACCAGATATTTTGCTGGGGGGTCATCCGGGAGCTTTTAGCGATGAGGAACTGATTTGTCCCATATAACCATCATAGTTCCCACCCTCAACGAAGAGGCAAATATTGATCTTCTGTTGGCTCGGATCTTTCAGGTCCGCCGTTCAAGTCATCTGGAGTTCGATGTCCTGTTCGTCGATTCGGCCTCCCGGGATTGTACCTGCGAGCGGGTGCGCGCATGGCAAGATCGGGAGCCGGTGCGATTGCTCAGTAGAAACACCAACGTCGGACTTGCCGGTGCAGTAATTGCCGGTGCCGGGATAACCGATGCCATTTTTGTTGTGGTTATGGATGCCGATCTCAGCCACCCCCCTGAGGCCATTCCCGATCTCCTTCGCCCGCTTCTTGCCGAAACCCACGACATGGTGATCGGCAGCCGGTATGTTGCCGGCGGTTCAATGCCGGATTGGCCATTGTCGAGAAAGCTCTCTTCGCACCTGGCCACCTTCCCGGCCCTCTTTTTTTGTGATGTGCATGATCCGCTGGCCGGATTTTTCGCATTACAGCGCCGGCTTCTAGTCGAGTTACCCGGTCCTGTGCCGGGATTCAAAATCGGTTTGGCGGTCCTTGCCGAATACGGCAGAGACTTGCGGGTAATGGAGATTCCCATTGAATTCCGAGATCGCGATTATGGTGAGTCGAAAATGGATCGTCGGGTTGCCATCGAATATCTGCAGCAGCTCATTTCTCTTGCAGCCCGCCGACTCACACGGGTGCGGCGTAAAGGATGAGGCGCGCATTAGAAAACGACAAGCCGAGCCGGAGAAGGGTCGACGGCAAATTTGCGTGCATTCCGTCAAGAATCGGTAACCGATTAATTTTATGTATTGTTTCTGCCGCCATCGGCAAGGTTTTGCGGATCCAGCAGGGATTGCAACTCTTCACGAGGAATATCCGTCTGTTCGAGAGCGACCTCGAGAATGGGCCTCTTCTCCTTTTGTGCGATTTTTGCTATTTCCGCCGCCCGCAAATAGCCGATCAGAGGATTAAGCCGAGTCACCAGGATCGGGTTCTGGGCCAGTGCCTGGGCAAAAATTTCGTGGTTGAGCGTCATGTCTTTGATGGCCTTTTCTCCTAAAGATCGGGCGCTTCCGGCGAGCAGGTGAAGGGATTCGAGAAGTTTTGCCGCAGCCACCGGCAGCATGGTGTTGAGTTGGAAGTTTCCGCCCATGCCGGCCAGGCTGATGGTCGTGTCGTTGCCGATTATCTCGGCGCAGGCCATGCATACCGCCTCGGGGATGACCGGGTTGACCTTGGCGGGCATGATGCTTGATCCCGGCTGGAGATTGGGCAGGCAGATCTCTCCAAGTCCGGTCAAAGGGCCGGAGTTCATCCAGCGCAGGTCGCCGGCGATTTTGCTGAGGGCGATGGCCGCTGTTTTCAGATGGCCGGAAAATTCCACAATGGTATCCAGGCTGCTCAGGCCTTTGTATAAGGACGGGGCCTGGGTGAAGGTGAGGTTCGTCATCTTACTGAGATGGGCAATGGCCATGGCGGCAAACTGCGGATGGCAATTGACACCCGAACCAACCGCCGTGCCCCCCAGGGGGAGGCGTTTGAGTCTCGGCAGGGCGCTTTCCATTCTTTCCATACATTCGTCAAGTTGTGCCGCCCACCCATCCATCTCCGCCTGCAAACGTATGGGTAAAGCGTCCATGAGGTGGGTTCTTCCTGTTTTCACCACGTCTGCATGGGCAGCCCCGAAGGTACGGATTATTTGCGCAAGTTCTTTCAGTGCCGGGAGCACGGAGCCGGTTGCCGACATCGCGGCCGACAGGTGCATGGCGGCAGGAACGACGTCGTTGCTGCTCTGGCTTAAGTTGACATGATCATTGGCCGACAGCTCGATACCTTTTTGCCGGACAAGACCGACAATAACCTCGTTGACATTCATGTTGCTGCTGGTTCCGGAGCCGGTCTGGTAAATGGACACCGGAAACTGGTCAATCGGGTGGGTGGTCAGGATTTCCTGAACCGCATCTTCGATGGCCTGGGCATAATTGCCGGGCAACAGGCCAAGTTTGCCGTTGGTTATGGCCGCGGCAGCTTTTATCAACAGTACCGCTTCAATAAATGCCCAGGGCAACGGTTGCGTGGAGATGGTGAAGTTGCGAACGGCCCGTTCGGTCTGAGCACCGTAGAGTGCCTGCATCGGCACATCTATTTCACCCATGCTGTCTGTTTCTCTTCGATATCTGTTTTCCGGCATAGGCTGATCCTCCGTTTTCTGACGAAAAGATAGGCGGTTTCGTTGGATTAAAGTAATCTCTTTACTGGTTGCTCATTGCCAGTTTTTTAAGCAGATGGCCTAGGGTTTGCTGCTCGCCTTCACTCAACACTGAAAACCGTTTGACAATTTTATCGGCATGGATGGGAAAGATCCTCTTGATCACATTTTCCCCTTTTTTCGTCAGGTGAATGGTGCAGTACCTCTTGTCTTTCTTGTTTACTCCCCGGACCACCAAGTCATTTTTTTCAAGATTATTAATAATCGTCGTTATATTTCCAGCAGATTTTAAAATTTTCGCCGCTAACTCTTTTTGTGCCATCGGCCCAAGGTGGTACAGAGCCTCAAGGATTCCGAACTGGCTTATTGTTAATGTACCGAGAAGATGGTCGTGTACGCCGGCTGATACAGTGTTGGTGCAGCGCATCAGCTTGATAAAGGTATTGAGAGCCAATGCCTGTTCTTTGCTGCCTTGATACCCTACCATTAACATCTCCTTAAGATCAATAGTTTAATATCAAACTATGTCGCAAGGCAGGTGTTGTCAAGGAGATGATGTGGAGTGTCAATAATTGAGAAAAAGAAAGGCGGTATCAGGTGTTGCCCTGTTGACCTAACAGCGATCAACAGGGCGGGAAGAGCTATTTCTTCCAAAGACCATGCAGGTTACAATAGGCGCGGGCGGTGACTCCGTCGGCGGCAACTGGGAAAAACGCCGCAGGCTTGTCGGACGGGGTGAGGAACTGACGATATACCGCATCGCCGGCAATGAGTTCAATCCACTCAATGAAATGGGCGGCGGTCATCGGATGATCGACGGTTCCAACATTGACCTGCCAGCCACCGTCTTTTCTGGTGAGGGCCGGCACGTGTTTTTCCACAGCGGCATCCGTGGTATTTTCGGCTTGCATGGTCATAGTCTGGCCGCAGCACATCATGTCGGCGCCGCCGGCAGTGAGAACTTCGGCAATGTTTCCGCAAATATCACACTTGTAAACTGCCATTTTTTTCGCCATTCGTTTTCCTCCTGGTATATTGTTTGGGGTTGTGTTGCTTTGAAAGTTGACTTCCGGCAGTTCCAGTTGGAGCAAAGGTTCCGGCCTTGTCAAGACAACTTCCGAAAAAACCGAGTGTCTTCGGTTTAACTTCACCGCAGTAAAGTAATCATGCCTGGATATGCCTGCAATTTTTTTCATCAAAATAGAGATATAAATTCTCATTTGCGGTTAGTAAGTCTTGGAAGAGTAATGAAGATCCTTTTCTTGCGTACAAGAGTGTGCTACTCTTTACGGTTAAACGAAACGTTTCCCCAGCCAGCTTTTGCTTGTTGGCAGGGGTTGGCAAAATGAACAATGTAACCCAAGCAAGGAGAAGGTAAAAAAATGAAAAGTGCGATAAAAGCAATCGTGGGTGTGAGTCTGTTGTTGTGTGGAGCGGTGGCAACCCTCCAGGCAGGACAGTATGATTACGAAGTTAAGGATAAAAAAATCTCTTTTGCCTGGAAGGTCGACGGCGACAAGCTGGCGGTGAAACTGGCGGCGGAGACCGATGGCTGGGTGGGAATCGGCTTTAATCCGAGCAAGGAAATGAAGGACGCCAACTTCATCCTTGGGTATGTAAAAGATGGTGAAACCAAGATCGTCGATGAATTCGGCGATTCCGAAAGTTCTCATGCCCCTGATGAAAAACTTGGCGGCACAACTGATGTGACCCTGGTGGGTGGAACCGAGACGGGCGGCATGACCACCGTTGAGTTCACCATGCCGCTGAAATCAGCCGACAAGAATGATGGCACTCTTAATGTCAACGGCGATACCATTGTACTCCTGGCCTACGGCAGTGGTCGCGACAGCTTCAAAACCAAACACACCTATCGAACCGCCTTGAAGGTTAATCTCAGCACAGGTGCCTCGCAGAAGGCGAACTGATTCGAGATATGCCGTGACCCCTTTGGCTAAAGCTAACGTATTCGCCAGTATTCTTTTGGTAATTATGGCGATGGGGGCGATCCGTCCGAGCTCGGCGAAAGACCAAGGGCCGGGGATGTTGGAAGCAACCAAGCAGGTTCTGGGCGGCAAGGCCAATGACGATGCTTCTCTTTGGATAACTGAAAAAACCGGTCAATACCTGCCTCTTGATCTGCAATTTGTCGATGAAACTGGACAGGCAGTGTGGTTGGGTGACATAATAGATAGACCGACGATTGTTCTGCCGATCTATTTCTTCTGTCCAAATATCTGCAGCAAAAATCTTGCCAATCTGGCCGTTGCCTTAAATAGCCTAAGCGCCAAACCCGGCAAAGACTACCGGGTGATTGCCCTGAGTTTTAATGACGCCGAAAACCATAAGATTGCCGCTGAGGCAAAGATAAATTACCTGAAGATTTTGCCCGATGATTTTCCTGCCGGAGAGTGGCGGTTTCTCACCGGCAGCCGTGATGCGATCAAGGCGGCGACCGATGCCGTGGGTTTTCGCTTTCAAAAGGTCGATGATGAAACCTTTATCCACCCAGCGGCACTTATGGCCATTGCCGCGGATGGCAAGATCATTCGTTATGTGTACGGTTCTTTTCTTGCCGGCGACATAGATCTTGCTTTGTCGGCTGCGGCAAGCGGTACGCCGACCATGTCGGTCAAGAGATTTCTCGACTTTTGTTTCAACTATGATCCGCACGGCAAAACCTCGGTGTTTCAGACGGTGAAAATTTCCGTATTGCTGGTTTTCGGTGTGGCGATTCTTTTTATTATTCTTTATTTCACACGAAAAGGTCGAGAAGCCCAAAAGGCTCCGGCAGCTCAAGTCAGCACTGACCAGGATACAAAACTATGATTGCAACACCATCCTTTTATCAGCAATCCGCTCCACCCGGCCTTAGCGGCATAAAGGCCTGGCTCCTGACCCACGATCATAAGCGGCTGGGTTTGATGTATCTTGGCGCGGTATTTTTCTGGTTTACCATCGCCATGGTTCTCGGACTGCTGCTCAGGACCGAGTTGATGAGCCAGGGCAGGACCATAATGGGACCGGGACTTTATAACTCGTTTTTCACCCTCCATGGGGTGATAATGGTCTTTCTCTTTGCCATTCCGGCCATTCCGGCCATCTTCGGTAATTTTTTTCTGCCGATCCAGCTGGGGACCGACGACGTTTTTTTTCCGCGCCTCAACCTTTTCAGCTGGTATCTGTTCATGATCGGTGGCCTGTTTGCCATTGTTTCGCTTTTTGTCGGAGACGGTTTTCCCGATACCGGATGGACCTTCTACGTGCCTTTCAGTGTCCAGAACAGCAAAAACGTCGGCCTCACCGTCACCGCGGCCTTTATCCTCGGCATGTCGTCGATGCTCACCGGGCTCAATTTCGTCACCACCTTTCATCGCATGCGCGATAAAAGCATGGGGTTGATGCAGATCCCGCTTTTTACCTGGTCCCTGTATGCCACCGCCTGGGTGCAGATCCTCGCCACCCCGGTTATCGGTATCACCTTTGTCCTGGTGGTGCTTGAGAGATTTCTCTCCATCGGCTTGTTTGATCCCGCAAAGGGCGGCGACCCCCTGTTGTATCAACACCTGTTCTGGATGTATTCCCATCCGGCGGTGTATATCATGATTCTGCCCGGCATGGGGGTAATCTCCGAGATCATCCCGGTTTTTTCGCGCAAATCGATTTTCGGTTACAAGGCCATTGTCTGGTCGTCGATGGCCATCGCCATCGCCGGTTCCCTGGTCTGGGCGCATCACATGTATACCAGCGGCATGAGCGATGTCTCGGTGTTTGTTTTCTCCCTGCTGACCTTTCTGGTGGCTGTACCTTCCGCGGTCAAGGTCTTTTCCTGGGTTGCCACCATGTATAAAGGGTCGATCGAGATGACTCCGCCGCTTCTCTTGGCACTGATATTTATCTATCTTTTCAGTGTCGGTGGCCTCACCGGGCTGGTGCTGGGGGCGGCCGGCACCGATATCCATGTCCATGATACCCATTTTGTCGTAGCCCACTTTCATTTTGTCATGTTTGGCGGTACCGGTTTCGCCTTTTTTGCAGCGCTTGCATTATTGGTGGCCGAAGATGTTCGGGGTCATGTATACCTTCAGGGCGGCGTATTGGGGAGCCGTGCTGGCTGCCGTCGGCTTTATGTTCCATTATGTCCCCATGCTGATCCTCGGCCTGCAAGGAATGCCAAGGCGTTACTACGATTATCTGCCACAATACGAGACCGGTAATTTTTTAGCAGGTTTTGGTGCCTATATAATGGTTTTTGGGATTGTTATCATGTTTGTCAATTTGCTTATGAGTTTTCGAAAAGGTGTCCCAGCACCCGCCGATCCCTGGGGCGGGACGACTCTCGAATGGAAGGTACCCTCTCCGCCGCCGGTGCATAATTTCATCGACAATCCGCAAATTATGGATTTTCCTTACGATTTTAAAGGAGTAGGGGAACAATCGCAACAAAGTGGCCGGTGAGGGAAACTATGCGTGCCGAGATAGACAGAGTCGGGATTAAGATAGGGATGTGGTTGTTTCTCTATTCGGAGATAATCCTTTTTGGCGGGTTGTTTGTGCTTTATGCCGCTTATTTTCACAAGCATCCCGAGTCTTTTGCTGTGGGTGGCAAGGAGTTGAATCGGGTTATCGGGGCCTTGAACACTGTGGTGCTGCTGCTTTCCAGTTTTACTGTTGCCGCGTCCGTCACTGCCATCCAGAAAGGTTCTCGGAAACTGACCATTGGTTTGCTTGGTTTCTCAATTTTTTGCGGGTTCATCTTTCTCGTAAACAAGTATTTCGAGTGGGGTGCCAAGATCCATCACGACATCTATCCCAATTCGGAAACCCTGGTGAATGGCGAACCGGGTTTGAATATATTTTTTGGACTCTATTATGTGATCACCGGCCTGCATGGCCTGCATGTCATTATCGGCATGGTCCTTCTTTCCATTAGCCTTGTCCTGGTGCTGGCCGGGAAAATCGATGGTGAAAGGTTTTCTATGCTCGATAATTCCGGTCTTTACTGGCATCTGGTTGATCTCATTTGGATATTTGTCTTTCCTTTGTTTTATCTGGTGTTGTAAGACGAGAAAGAGACACATTTTGGAGAAAGTGAACGTGGAAAATCAAGATAAAGCTGAGTTGAGCAGTTCGTCTGCTCATACGAAACTTATGCCCTTGCGGTATAAACCGCATGTGCTGAGTTATTCCCAGCTCGCTGTCGTTTTAATAATTTTGCTGGCACTGACCGGGCTTACCGTCGGAGTTTCCTATATTCATATGGGATTTTTCAACGTCCCCGTGGCCCTCGCCATCGCCTGCCTCAAGGTGAGCTTCGTACTGCTTTTTTTTATGCATCTCAAATATGAAGGTCCGATCATCATCCTGTCTTTGATCGGCACGGTAACCTTTCTTATGATTATGATCGGCTTCACCTTTTGGGATGTAGCTTTCAGGTAATAGACGGAGATTTTTATGACCCCGGTACAAGGCGTAGATCTGACATTCTGGTATATACTCGGAATATCCATTGTCCTCTTATTCGGTATCACTGTGGTGATGGTCTGGTTTGTCGTGAAATATCGACGGAGCAGAAATCCCGTTGCTGCCGATATCCGCGATAACTACAAGCTGGAAATAATCTGGACCGTTATTCCTACGCTCATTGCCCTGTCGATGTTTTACATCGGTTGGCAATCCTACATGGGACTGCGCACGGTTCCCAAAGGTGCTATGAATATTGAGGTTTCGGCGCAGATGTTTTCCTGGATTTTTATCTATGAAAACGACAAGGAAAGCGAAAATGAACTGGTGGTTCCCGTCGGCAAAGCCATCAAGCTGAACATCAAGTCCATTGATGTGATACACAGTTTTTTTCTGCCGGCATTCCGGATCAAGGTTGATGCGGTGAAAGGGATGCCGACCTATGCCTGGTTTTTTGCCGACAAGGTGGGTGAATACGATATCCAGTGTGCGGAATATTGCGGCGTCAACCATTCGGCGATGGTTGCCAAATTAAAAATCGTGCCGCAGGAGGAGTTTGACGCCTGGCTTGCCAAGGAAAGTGACTGAACTTGTATTTTTATGGCCGGCTCGCCCGCTGTCAATGATCAATGCCTCTATGATTGCCAGGTTACGGCTCGCCAAGGTTCCGCTTTGTCTCCTCATCGGCAGTGCCGTTCTTTTCGGCGCGATCCTTGCCGATCCTGTTGTTTCACTGCGAATTCTCCTCGTTGTCGGCGGCGTTTTTTTTGTTGCGACCGGTGCGGCAAGCCTCAATTCCCTGCAGGAGCTTGGTCTTGACGGCAAGATGAGGCGCACCAAAGATCGCCCCCTGCCGGCTGGACAGCTCACCCCACAGCAGGCGGGTTGGCAGGCTTTTATTCTCATCTTTGGCGGCTTGCTGCTGCTTTTCACAAAAACCAGTGATCCTTTGCCGGCGGTCATGACCGTTTCTGCGGTCATTCTCTATAATGGCATCTACACACCCCTGAAAAAGGTCACGGTTCTGGCCATTATTCCCGGTGCCATATGCGGTGCATTGCCTGGCCTATATCGGCTGGCTTGCCGGAGGTGGGAAAGGTCTTGAGCTTTACCGCCATCCTTCTCCTTGCCCTCTTTGTCCTCTGGCAGATCCCGCATTTCTGGCTCATCCTTCTCAGTTATCAGGAGGAGTATGTGGCCGGCAGCTTGCCGAATCTTCTGCATCAATTTCGAGAAAATACCCTCAAGCGTTTATTTATAACCTGGATCGGAGCACTGGCCTTTATCATGCTGATGTTTGCCACCCTGCCGTATCCGCTGGCGAATGCGGTGCGATACGGGGTTGTCATGAATGCCCTGTGTTTAGCCGGAATATTTTTCGCGTGGCTAAGGCTGCGGAAAAGCAATGATTATCGCTTGCTCTTTGTCGTGCTCAATTGTGCGCTTTTTATACATATGGTCATTCTTGCTGTCGGCCGAGTTGCCGGAAAACCATAAAGTGTGTGGAGATCAAACAATAACTTTTCAAGAACAAAGGGGAATATCATGGATCTTGACTGGGCGTATATGCGCAAGGGCTGAACTTCCTGCAACAACGCAAGGGCTGCGTTGGCGGGGAAAGATGTTGCAATCGTCAAAGAAGTGGATGCAAAAAAGGAAGCCTTTCCCGGGGAAGCTGCATGGCAAGTCATTGCCGGAGCCGAAAAAGTCTTATGTTGCGGCCGGCAAAAAGATCATTGAATTTGATCCGGCGACAGCCGACAAGGAGGTCATGATGAAGAAAATCACCGGGCCTTCCGGCAACCTCAGGGCTCCGACCCTGCGTCTGGGCAAGATTTTTTATATTGGCTTTCATCCGGAAATGTACGAAAGGATAACCGGTTAAGATGAAGGAGCGAAAGGGGAGAAAGCCTAGGCTTTCTCCCCTTCGCGGTATTCCCGAATTTTCGGAAGGCCCAGATGTCAAGTTTATCACAAAAATTATTAATATGGAATGGCCCTTGTTTAATCACAGCAACTGATTTTTCTGCTTGCAACCCTGCATATTGGAAGTTAATACTCCAATATGCAAACTTACATAGAACGTTCACTCACCGACAGCATCCTCACTCGACTCCAACAGGTGCCTGCCGTTGCCCTGCTTGGACCGAGGCAATGCGGAAAATCGACACTGGCGAAACACCTTATTTCTCCCATGGCGAATGGGCTGTATCTTGACCTTGAAAAAAGCTCCGATCTCAATAAACTGCGAGACCCTGAGGCATTTTTTACCCATAATCGCGACAAACTGATATGCCTCGATGAAATCCAGCGAGTCCCGGAACTCTTTTCTTCTCTCAGATCTACCATCGATGAGGAAGACCGACTTGGCCGTTTCCTGATACTTGGCTCTGCGTCACGGGATCTCATACAGCAGAGTAGCGAATCTTTGGCGGGAAGAATAGCCTATCTGGAAATGACTCCCCTCCAAGTCGGCGAGGTCGGCGATCCGGCACTTCACACCCTTTGGCTGCAAGGAGGATTTCCCCGAAGTTTTCTTACCGATCTCCCGGCCAGTTATGCCTGGCGCATGGATTTCATTCGCACATTTCTGGAACGCGATATCCCGCAACTGGGCTTTGCCATTCCAGCTCAATCCATGGAAAGATTGTGGCGGATGTGCGCTCATAGCCATGGGCAAACCCTCAATGCCTCGAAAATAGGCGGTTCTCTTGGAACAAGTCATCACACCGTTCACAGATATATTGATATACTCGCCGCAACATTCCTCCTGCGCATCTTGCCGCCATATGAGGCAAACATCAAAAAACGTCTGATAAAATCGCCTAAGATTTACCTGCGGGACAGCGGTCTCTTGCATGCCCTGCTGGATATTGAGACCGAAAATGACCTGCTGGGGCATCCTATTCGTGGAGCCTCATGGGAGGGATTTGTTCTCGAAAATATTATTGCTGCGACACCGGATTGGCGCCATTTTTTCTACCGTACGGCATCTGGGGTGGAACTGGACCTGATTATGGAAAAGGGTCGGCGGACAATTGCTCTGGAATGCAAGGTTTCGATCGCCCCAAAACCAAGTAAGGGGTTCTGGCAGGCCCTTGACGACCTTGCTATTACCGACGCATGGATCATCGCCCCAATCAACGGCACATACCCTATAGAAAAAAACGTCAATGTCGGTGCGATTGCAGATTTTCTGCGAATCATTAAAAATTGAGTAACATGCGGTCCATCTTCTACTCAGAAACGGCTATTTATCGGCATGAGCAGTAAGGTATGCAGCCACACCTTCAGCCGTCGGTTTCATTGCTTCCTCGCCTTTTTTCCAGTTGGCAGGACAGACATCCCCATGCTTTTCGGTAAACTGCAGGGCATGGAGAACGCGCAGCGCCTCGTCGACACTTCTCCCCAGGGGCAGATCATTTACCACCTGATGGCGGACAATGCCTTCACGGTCGATGAGAAAGAGGCCGCGCAGGGCGATACCGGCGTCGAGCAAGACTTCATAGGATTTGGATATCGATTTATCGAGATCGGCAACCAGGGGATACTGGATATCACCGATGCCGCCGTCATTGATCTTGGTTTTTTTCCATGCCAGGTGGGAATAGGCTGAATCGATGGACACGCCGATCAGCTGGCAATGGTTCTCTTGAAATTCATTTACTGCCCGGTTGAAGGCAAGGATTTCCGATGGGCAGACAAAAGTAAAATTGAGTGGATAAAAGAAGAGGAGAACGTACTTGCCGCGATAATCGGCAAGACGAAAATCTTCTTTGAAGGAATTGTCGGGCATAACTGCCGTAGCAGTAAAATCAGGAGCAGGTTGGGTAACGATAAGGCTCATAGGATATCTCCAGAGGTTGAATAAGAATTGTTGCTTTACTGCTGCGGGAGGAGGAACTGCTAAGGGGGTGTCGACTGCATGGGGCAAAGAGCTGCAGAATCATCCGTAAGCGGTATGTTCGCTGCAGCTCTTCATGTGAGCCGTGCTAATAGAATTAATCGGCCTTCCAGAAAGATTCTTTTTCCGCGCCGCAGAGCGGGCAGACCCAATTTTCCGGAACATTTTCCCACGTGGTTCCCGGGGCTACGCCGTGATCATCATCACCAACTGCCGGATCATAGATATAGCCGCAAGGACATTCCCATTTTTGCATTTTCTTCTCCATTTTAAAATTTTAAAATCAATAGTAATTATTGCTACTTCGCTCTCAATATAGCCGCTGTTTGACAAGAGTCAACGGATAAACAAAAAATAAATTACCGGATCAGGGATTATTTAAGCGTTCCTTTTGATGATGGTCTTAGCAGGTATCAAGGCGGTAGCCGTCGCCGAAACTATATTTCCGGCAACTCCCGGTCCATCACCGGCAACGAACAGGCCGCGGATAGCAGTTTCCAGATTGTTGTCGGTTGTCACCTGCGTTGCGAAAAATTTAATTTCCGGGGCGTACAACAAGGTCTCGTCGTTGGCGACACCGGGAATCACCTGATTCAACTGGTCCAGGCCGTCGATGAGGTTGGTGAGAATCCGTTCCGGCAGGGCCATGGCGATGTCGCCGCAGGTGACGCTTTTCAGGGTCGGCTCGATGTAACTGTTTTTCACTCGGTTCCAGGTCGATCTGCGGCCGCGTTTTAAATCGCCGTACCGTTGCAGAATCGGTTTGCCGCCGCCGATGAGGGTGGCCAGTTTGCCGATCGATTCGCCGTAGGCCTGATTGTCTTCGACCGGGTCGGTGAGTACGACCTTGGACAGGAAGGCAAAATTGGTGTTATCGGATTTTTTGTCCATATAGGCATGGCCGTTGACACAGACAAAGTTCTGATAGTTTTCCAGGGCGACATAGCCGCCGAGGTTGGTGCAGAAGGTCCTGGTCTGATCATCGTATTTTGAGGTTCGCACGAAAAAGGTGGGGTCGTAGATGATGGAGCAGAGATCCTGCATAATTTCATTGTGCACCTCCACTCGAACACCCACCTCGATGCCGCGCTGGGACACTTCAATGCCATGGTCCCTGGCGACGCCTGCGACCCATTCGGCTCCCACCCGGCCGGGGGCAAGGATGACATTTGCCGCCCGATAGGTACCCCGGTTGGTTTTTACTCCCTCGACTGCATTATTATTGACGATCAGTTCTTTGGCCTCCTCCGAGTGGTGAAATGACACGCCTTTTTCAGCAATATAGTCGGCCATCTTGGTGATATGGCCCGGAAGGTTGTCGCTGCCGAGATGTTTCTGTTTGATGATGAGCAGATCAATGCCCTGCTTTCGAGCTTCTTTGCGGATAGTCAGGGCCTTTTCCATGTCGGTCGGGAAGACCTTGCCATCCATGTTGAAAAGATTGAAGATGGCTTCCGTTTCGTCGATCAAGGCCATGGCCGCTGAGGTATCGAGAAACTGGGTGAGATCGGTCTTGCCAAGTTTATGGATGAAATTCAGTTTGCCGTCGGAAAATAGTCCTGCCCCGCCGATGCCGCAGAGGATATTGCAGGGCCGGCATTTTATGCAGCCGTTGTCCTTGATCGGGCATTTACGTTTCAGTGAGGCCTTGCCTTTTTCGATAACCAGGACTTTCAGGTTCGAATGTTCACACAGGTAGTAGGCGGCAAAAAGACCGGCAGGGCCGCCCCCGACAATAATCACATCGAAGGTTGTTTCAGATTTTTTGGCAATCACGTCAGTCGGGCTCACAAAAGGGACTTAACGGGGTCATGGCCTTGGTACGGCTCCATGAACCCCAAGGAGTTGCCGGTTATGCTTATTCAGCCGGCAATTCGGGCACTGCGGCAGGCGCCGCTGCGGCATCCGCAGGAACTGTAAGATAGGCCGCGGCCGGAGGAAGACCGTAGGCGAGTCGTACCTTGGTGTCGATTTCGGTGCACATCTCCGGATTGTCGGTGAGAAAACGTTTGGCGTTTTCCCGGCCCTGGCCGATTCTTTCTTCCTTGTAGGAATACCAGGAACCGCTCTTTTCGACGATTTCCAGGTTGGCGGCCAGATCGAGCATGTCGCCGATCTTGGAAATACCCTCGCCGTAGATAATGTCGAATTCGGCCTCCTTGAAAGGCGGGGCAACCTTATTCTTGACGACCTTGACCTTGGTTCGGTTGCCGATGATATCGTTGCCCTCTTTAATCTGGCCAATCTTTCGGATGTCAAGGCGCAGGGAGGAATAGAACTTGAGGGCGTTGCCGCCGGTGGTGGTCTCCGGATTGCCGAACATGACGCCGATCTTCATGCGTATCTGGTTGATGAAGATGAGGACGGTATTGCTGCGGTTGAGGACGCCGGTGAATTTGCGCATGGCCTGCGACATCAGTCGGGCCTGCAGGCCGACATGGGCGTCGCCGACGTTGCCGTCGATTTCCGCCTTGGGCACGAGGGCGGCGACCGAGTCGATAACGATGACATCGACGCCGTTTGAGCGGATGAGAATCTCGGCGATCTCCAGGGCCTGCTCGCCGAAGTCCGGCTGGGAGATGAGCAGGTTGTCGATATCGACGCCGAGCCGTTTGGCATAACTGATGTCAAGGGCGTGTTCCGCGTCGATAAAGGCGGCGGCACCGCCGATCTTCTGGGCCTCGGCGACGACCTGCAGGGCCAGGGTGGTTTTACCGGAGGATTCCGGGCCATAGATCTCGGTGATCCGTCCTTTGGGCAGACCGCCGACACCAAGGGCAATATCGAGGCTCAAGGCGCCGGTGGAAATTACCGGGATGTTCTCGATCTCTTTCGAGCCGAGACGCATGATCGAGCCCTTGCCGAATTGTCTTTGGATTTGGCTGATTGCATTGTCGACACTGCTGACTCTATCCTTGCTCTCTTGTTAACGCTTACTGCCATGATGTTCTCCAATATAAAGAGTGATTGTAAAGGGTGATTGTAGCTTTTTGTAACCGGATGCTCGATGTACCATACACTGCAAAAATGAAACAAAAATCTTAACGCCGCAAAAGTCGCGTCGCAGATTCTTTCCTGGTGTCAGTCGATTTTTTGCAATAAATATTTTCTGATCAGATCCAGTCCGCTCTCGGCGGTAATTTCCCGAATATGTTCCCGATCGCCGCGAAAATGAAACTTGGTAACCCAATTTTCCTCCGCCGTGGCAATGGCAATATACACCGTGCCGATCGGTTTGTCTTTCGTGCCGCCGCTCGGTCCGGCAATGCCGGTTACCGCCAGGGCAATATCGGCACCGCTTCCGGTCCGAATTCCCACCGCCATCGCCTCGGCAGTTTCTCTGCTGACTGCCCCGTGCGCCTCAAGCAGCTTTGGGGAAATGCCGAGGTAATGGGCCTTCATGCTGTTGGCGTAGGAAACAATTCCCCCGAGAAAATAAGCGGAGCTGCCCGGGGTGTCGGTAATTTTCCGGCAGATAAGCCCGCCGGTGCAGGATTCGGCGACGGCGAGCTGCAGATGGCGCTCAGCCAGTAATTTGCCGACAACCATTTCCATGTTGTCGCGGTCGTAGCCGTAGATCGAATCGCCGAGCACGGTGCCTATGGCCTGACATGAGGAGTTAAACAATCGTTCGGCGTTATTGTTTTTTTTGTCACGGACGATAAGGCTCAAATGGACTTCGGGAAATACCGGATAATAGCCGATATGCACGTCGGGACTGAGATCGAGGGTGTTTATGCGGCGATTAACCTCCATTTCCGGCAGATTAAAGATGCGAAAGATCCGCTGGTAGGTGGTCAGTCGATGGTCCTTTTGCCAGGTGGACAGTTTCGGCAGAACCTGCTCGACCAGGAGGTGCTTCATCTGACTGGGGATGCCGGGCAGGAAGAAAATCGGTTTGTCGTCATGGATGAGCTGGTAGCCGGCCATCTGCGATTTCGGGCTCAGAGCCTCGGCCCCCGATGGCAGCCAGGCGAGTTTTTCCAGCTGACTGACCGGAGTGTTGGTGATCTCGTCGAGGTGGGTGCGGATGTTGGAGAGAATTTCAAAATTGGGCATGGTCGGTCGATTGAGGGCCTTCGATACCGCTTCATTGGTCAGGTCGTCGTCGGTGCTGCCGAGGCCGCCGGTTACCAGGACGGCATCGGCACGGCTGAGTGCCTGTTTCAGTGCTTCTCCGATGAGACTGGGGGTGTCGCCGATGGTGTTCATGCCATAAATCTCATAGCCGGCCTCAAAGAGATTTCTCGCGGCAAAACCGCTGGTGGTATTGAGGATTCTCCCGGAGGTCAGTTCGTCGCCGATGGCGATGATTTCGATCTTCATATTTCGTTTATCTCTCCCAGGACGGAGTTTTCCCGCAGTTCGAGAAGCTTGACCGGCACAACACCGTGCAGCAGATCGTCCGGTCCGGCAAAGGTGACGGCAATATAATTGGCGGTGAAACCTTTGAGCATGCCACTCTTGTCTCTGCGGCCTTCGACGAGCACCGGCCAGGTGCGGCCCAGCTGGCTTTGGTAAAAGGCTGTTTTTTTGGTATCGCTCAATTGCCTGAGCTCGGCAACTCGATCTTCCTTGACCCTTTTTGCCACCTGCTCGTCAAAGCCGGCAGCCTTGGTGCCGGGTCGGATGGAGTAGGGGAAGACATGCAGGTAGGTGAAGTCAAGCGACTGCAAAAAGGCCTTGCCGGCGGTAAAATGGGCCTCGGTTTCGCCGGGAAAGCCAACGAGGATATCAATGCCGATGGCCGCATCGGGCAGATACTTGTGGCAGAGAGCGACGACCTTGTCGGAACTGGTCGGTGCTGTAGCGCCGGTTCATCCGGGCGAGAATTTCGTCATGGCCGCTTTGCAACGGAATATGCAGATGCGGCTGGATATTCTTGTCGCTTCTGCATTAGGGCAAGAAGAGCCGTGTCGATCTCCAGAGGTTCAAGAGAACTTATGCGGTAGGCGACCTGCGGAGTGGCAAGGGTAAGCGTGTCGAGGAGCGCGACCAGGGTCGGTTTTTCCTGGAGATCCTTGCCGTAATTGCCAAGATGAATGCCGGTGAGGACAATCTCTTTGTGGCCTTCGCCTGCAAATATTTTTGCCTGATCGATTACTTCGGCAAGCGGCAGGCTGCGGCTCGGCCCCCTGGTGTAGGGAACAATGCAGTAGGTGCAAAAACTCTCGCAACCGTCCTGGATACGCAGGTAGGCGCGAACCCGGTCGCCGAAGCGGCGGACCGGCAGGCGGCAGATTTCTTTGGCGTGGGCGATATCTCCGAGAAGTATCTTGGCAGTATCGGTTGAACCTATTAAAGCCTGTCTGACCAGCTGATCTTTTTTGCTGTTACCGATGATGGTATAGGTGCGGCCCTGCAGTTCTTCGTCTTGCGCCAGCTCAGCTGCGGCAATCTCGGCATAACAGCCGCAGATGATAATCTCGGCGCCCGGGTTTTTTCGCAGGGCCTGATGAATCGCCTGGCGCGACTGGGCTCCGGCGCTGCCGGTGACGGCACAGGTATTGATGACGACAATATCCGCCTGGCCGTTGCCGGCGACAACGGTCAGACCGGCGTCTTCAAAGCCGGTCTTAAAGGCGGCCGATTCGTATTGGTTGACCTTGCAGCCGAGGGTGGTAATCAGGACCTTCTTCATCGCGGCAATCTTTCCCCAACTATGATTCCGGAGCCGAGCAGTTCGTCGTCGTCATAGACTACGGCAAACTGGCCCGGGGTAATCGCCCGTTGCGGCTCATCAAAGAGGATTTCTCCCGAGTCGTTGTCCTGCAGGACAAGTCTGGCGGTCGAGCCGGGATGACTGTAGCGGATGCGGACTGTGTACATTTTATCCGTATCCGGCGCAGTCCCGGCCAGCCAGTGAAGTTTTTCCACGAGGATGCGACTCCTCAGCAGGTCTTGGTTGCTACCGACGATTACCGCATTGGCTTCGACATCGAGGCCTACGACATAGAGGGGGGCTTCGACGGCAATGCCCAGGCCCCGCCGTTGGCCGATGGTATAGCGGAAAAGTCCGCGGTGGTTACCCAGCCGTTTGCCTGAGGTGAGTGATGATCGGCCCGACTGTGTCTTCATCGGGGGCCCGGTTTTCGAGAAAATTGCCAATCTCATTATTGGCGAGAAAACATACATCCTGACTTTCCAGCCCTTGAAAATCGACGAAACCATGTTCCTCAACCAAACGGTAGGTGCTCTCCTTGGTTCGCTCACCCAAAGGGAACATGATTTTGGCCAGCTGCTCCTGGCTGAGGCGCGAAAGGAAATAGGATTGATCTTTTTTCGGATCGATGCCCTTGTAAAGGTGATAGGTATTGCCGGTTATTTCGATTCTGGCATAGTGGCCGGTCGCCATTGTCGTCATGCCGGCAGATGAGCATGGCATCCATGAACAGGCCGAATTTAATCTCCCGGTTGCAGATGACGCAGGGGTTGGGGGTAAGTCCTTGAAAATAGCTGTCGGAAAAATAGTCGAGCACCTTTTCTGCAAAAGGTCGGCGCAGATCGATTACGTGGAGGGGAATGCCGAGGCGGGCGGCAATCGACTGAACCCTTTCCTCTTGGACGGCAAAATTCGGCTGAGCGAGGTGCATGAAAAAGCCCTCGACCTGATACTGGTCGCGGAGGAGCAGGGCGCAGGCCGTTGAATCGACGCCGCCGCTCATGGCTATGCCGATACGTGTATCTTTCACTCTCGTTGTTGCAATTCCCGAGCCAGTGTGCTCTATGAAAGGGGTTGAAAAAAAATCCTTCGTACATACAAGTCGGTGAACCGCAGTAATCCAGGGAAAACCTGAGGTTTCTCTCGGGCTCCAGGCCTTGTTTTGCAGGATAAACCGGTAAAATACAACGATTCACAATACTCGACCATGAATAAAAATGAAAGCGGCAATGGCTTACGTCCGGTGCTGCCGGAGCTGCTCGCACCGGCCGGAACCTATGAAAAACTGGTGACCGCCATGCACTACGGCGCCGATGCCGTCTATCTCGGCGGCAAGCAGTTCGGCCTTCGCGAAAAGGCCGGCAATTTTACCGACGGAGTCGATGCGGGAAGGGGTGAACTATGCCCATAAACACGGTGTCAAGGTCTATGTGACGGTCAATATCTTTGCCCATAATCGCGATCTCGACGGCTTGAGGAATATCTCCAGACCCTGAAGGATATGGAAGCAGACGCCCTGATCATCGCCGATCCGGGCATTCTCAGCCTGGCCCGGACGGTTGTGCCCGAGCTGCCGATCCATCTTTCCACCCAGGCCAATGTCACCAATCATGCGGCCGCCGCGTTCTGGCTGAACCAGGGGGTGGTCCGGCTCAAATCTGGCCAGGGAGCTGTCGCTTGCCGAGATTAGCCAGATTCGGGCGCAAACGATCCGGGGAACTGGAGATCTTTGTCCACGGCGCCCTGTGCATCTCCTATTCCGGGCGCTGCATGCTCTCCAATTATATGACCGGCCGCGACGCCAATCAGGGCCACTGCGCCCATCCCTGCCGCTTCAGCTACGCCCTGGTCGAGGAAAAACGGCCCGGTCGAGTATTTTCCGGTCGAGGAGGACGAACGCGGCACCTATATCTTCAATTCCAAGGATCTCTGCCTTCTCGAGATGCTGCCGCAGCTGGTTGCCGCCGGGGTCGATTCGCTGAAGATCGAAGGGCGGATGAAGTCGATCTTCTATGTCGGCGGGGTGGTCCGGGTCTATCGGGCCGCCCTTGATTATCTGCGCCAGTCTGCCCGCTGAGGCCTGGGACGATCCTGCGGCATTCAAGCTGCCGGAGCAGTTCATCGAGGAGATCCGCCGCACCGGGACCCGGGGAACGACGGAAAACTTCATCAGTGGAGCGACCGGGCAGCACGGAGATGCTGTATGCCACTCTTCGCGGGCGAGTGCAAAGCTTGAACCGGTGGCGGTAATCGGGAACCGGGCAGCCGGCCCACTGGTTGAATTGCGCAACCAGGTTATGGTCGGTGAGCAGGTGGAGTATATGCATCGGGGAATTGAGGTGCAGTCGATTACCATCACCGACCTGCGGGACGAGGAAGGGAATCCTGTCGAAAAGGCCAATCCGGGCAACCGGATATTCATTACCACTGAGCCGGAAATCCAGCTGGGTGCAGCAAACGGGATTCTCAGACGGAAGAAAGGGTGATCGGCTGTTGTAAAATAACCATGCCGGGGATGACAAAACGTGGTCTTACCAGGTGCGACCGAGATTGAAGAACCAGAGCGGCTTGGTAGGCAGGCGTTTTTTGAATTTTCATGCGTTTCCGAAAAATTCAGTGTATTCTAAGCCATTTCCGGCCAGATGATGTACCGGTGAAGAAAACTGGAGTGTTCTGCCGATGGAAAACAGTACTGAAATCGTCCGATTAGATAAATGGCTGTGGGCTGCGCGGTTCTTTAAAACCCGTTCCCTGGCCTCCCAGGCGGTGAACGGCGGCAAAGTCCATGTCAACGGCAACCGGGGAAAGGCGGCGCATAGTGTTCTGGTCGGCGACAAACTGATTATTACCATCGGCACCATGCAGTTTCACGTTGCAGTGCTGGCTATCTCTAAGTTCAGGCGACCCGCCGCGGAAGCGCGGCTTTTATATGCCGAATCGGTGGAAAGCGTTGCCGCCCGCGAAGAACAGCAGCAGATGAAAAAAATGATCAATGCCGGGTTTTCCGCCCCTGCCGGGAAACCCGGAAAACGTGATCGAAGAAAGATCAAATCCTTTACCAGAAAGGACTAATGAGAGAGAAAATTATGCATAAAATTGAGCGAGCGCTGATAAGTCTCACCGACAAATCCGGGATCGAAGGGTTTGCCGGGGAGCTGGCAAAACTCGGTATCGACCTGCTTTCAACCGGCGGAACTGCCAAAAAACTACGGGATGCCGGCCTTACGGTCATGGATGTCTCAGAATTCACTGGTTTTCCCGAGATGCTTGACGGGCGGGTGAAAACCCTGCATCCGAAGGTGCATGGCGGCATTCTTAACCAGAGAGCCAATGGTGAACACCAACGGCAATGTGCCGCCCACGGGCTGCGCAACATCGATCTTATTGCCGTCAACCTTTATGCCTTTGCGAAAACGGTTGCCGATCCTAACTGCAGCCTGGCTGACGCCATTGAAAATATCGATATCGGTGGACCGACGATGCTACGGGCGGCGGCCAAGAATTTTCACGATGTAACGGTCATAGTCGATCCGGCAGACTACCCGCTGGTGCTTGCGGAGATCAAGACGACCGGCAATACCTCTTTGAAAACCCGTTTCTTTCTCATGAAAAAGGTCTTTGCCCTCACCTCTGCCTATGACACGGCGATATCCCGGTGGCTGGAAAAGGTGGATGTGCAGTTAAATGGGTATTTTTAGTCCCTTAGAAAAACGCTGTTTGTTTTTCGTGAAGGGACTTATACCCTTTTGGGTACCATGAAGAATCCCGTTTATCGGGATTAGGAGAATTAATAATGCTGAAAATGGCTGTGTTACTATCGGGCAGCGGCCGGACCCTTGATAACTTCCATGAACGGATACAAAACGGCAGCCTTGCCGGGCAGATCCAGGTGGTTATATCAAACGTCAAAGATGTCCTCGGACTCACCAAAGCCGAGAGATATGGTTATCCTGCCTTCTATTGCCATGACAACGCCGGAATAAATGCTATTTTGCAGAACTATGATATTGATATTGTTTGTCTTGCCGGTTATCTGAAACTTTATACCCCACTGCCAAAATTTGCCCGGGCGGTGATCAATATTCATCCTTCACTCATTCCCAGTTTCTGCGGCGATGGGTTCTATGGTCATCATGTGCACAGTGCGGTCAAGGCACGTGGCTGTATGATCAGCGGTTGCACAGTCCATTTTGCCGACGAAAAATATGATGAGGGTCCGATCATCCTGCAAAAGAGTGTTGAACTGGCCTATGATGACGATATCCATACTATTGCCGACAAGGTTTTCGCCATCGAATGTCAAGCCTTCCCCGAGGCGATCAACAGGGTGGATGAACGGGGAATTGATTTTTTCTGGCAAAGGGTGAGGAATTCTCTATGAGCAAAAGAGTTGTTATGTCGGCCCAGGATATCGACCTGGCCATTCAGCGGATAGCTTTGCAGATTCTTGAAAAAAATCACGACCGCGGTTCCATGGCCATCGTCGGTATCCATACCTGTGGGGTGTATGTGGCCAAGAGGATTCATGCCAATATCCAGAGCCAGCTTGCTGGAAACATCCCTTTCGGATCCCTCGATATCAACCTGTATCGCGATGACTGGAGCCTGATCAGCCAGAATCCGGTGGTCAAGACCACGGAAATAACCTTTGATGTCGACAATACCAATCTGATCCTCGTCGATGATGTGATTTTTACCGGTCGCACCATTCGTGCCGCCATGGATGCCATCATGGACTACGGCCGCCCCAACACTATCCAGCTGGCGGCCCTTGTCGACCGGGGTGGCAGAGAGTTACCAATCCAGCCTGACTATGTCGGTCTTACCACCGGTATTTTGCAAAACGAACGGATCAAGGTGATGCTCAACGCCCAGGGCGAGGATGGCGAGGTCATCATAGAAAGCTGATGGCGGCCGTCGAACTTCTCGCCCCCGTCGGAAGCGTGGAAACCTTCCGGGCGGCTCTCGACAGCGGTGCCGATGCCGTCTATGTTGGTGCCCCGGGCTTTAACGCGCGTAACCTGGCGAGGGATCTGCGCCTTGAAGAAATCGGTGCGATGATTCGTGCCTGCCATAAACTGGGCAAAAAACTCTTTGTCGCCGCCAATAGTCTTATTCTTGAAAAAGAGCTGCCGCTGGTAATAGAAAATCTGGCACTGCTCCAGGAACTGCAGCCGGATGCATTGATTGTTCAGGATCTGGGGCTCATCCGGCTGGTTAAGAACTATTTTTCAAGGCTGCGAATACACGCTTCAACCTTGATGCTCGCCCACAACTCGGACGCTGTCGGCTTCCTGGCAAGCCTCGGATGTCATCGGGTGGTTCTTGCCCGCGAGCTTACCTTAAAAGAAATAACGGCGATAAGCGCAGGGCGCGGAGAAACGGAGATTGAGGTTTTCATCCATGGGGCCATGTGTTTTTCCTTCTCCGGTCTCTGCCTGTTTTCTTCTTACCTTGGTGGCAAAAGCGGCCTGCGCGGACGCTGTGTTCAGCCATGTCGGCGGGCCTACAGCGAGGGAAGTCAAGGAAGGGGCCGTGGCAGAAAAAGTGATGCATCTCGGTATCTTTTTTCCATGAACGATCTGAGTGGGCTGGATATCCTGCCGGCCTTGCTGCAAACCGGCATCAGCTCCCTGAAAATTGAAGGACGATTGCGATCAGCGCATTATGTGCAGTGCATTGTCGGGGCCTATCGTCAGGTGCTTGATGCCGCCCCCGAGGATCAGCAAAATGCTGTTACCGCGGCAAAGGCCTTGGCCGAGCGGGCGATGAGCCGCAAGACTTCTTCCGGCTATTTCTTTTCGCCGCAACCGGCCGAGGCTATTACACCGCATCATTCGGGCAATATGGGCATGCATCTTGGCCGTTTTACCACCATCAAGATATCCGGTGGACGGCAAATTTGCAAATTTGTCCTGAAGGGCGATTTGACGGTCGGCGACAGATTGCGGCTGCATCGGGAACCCTCCGGTGAGCGAATGCCTTATCGATTAAAAGCCCTCTTTGTCGCAGGCGTTCAGCAGGATCAGGCAAGCAGCGGCAACAAGGTGTCGATTACCCTGCCGGACAACTTTGATATGCAACCGGGCGGCCACGTCGAGGTTTATAAGATCGACAGTGGTTCCGGCGGCCTGGTCAAATCAAACTTTCTCGCCACCGCTGAAATCGTCGGGGAGCTTGCCGCGGTGCGAAAAAAGCTTTCCCGAGAAATAGACAGGATTACCGTCAAAATATGTGGTATCGAGGAAACCGATGATGCGCCCGTGTCTGAAAAGAAGGGCGTAAAAAGTGGAAAGCCCGGTCCTCGACCTCGTCCGAAAAAAGGGCTGCCACTTGAATGGTGGCTGAAGACCGATTCCGTCAAAACCTTATTGGGTGACATGCCACTGTCGCCGGATCGGATTCTCCTCAGTTTTGACAAACAGATCCTCAGTCAGGCGGGCAAAATCAAGACGACCCTCGGTGCAAAAGCACGCATGGTGATCTGGGCCCTGCCGCCGATCATCATGGAAAGTGAGCTGGGCCGGTATCATAAACAGATCGCTTTGCTGATGCGCAGCGGTTTCAGGAGTTTCCAGCTTGGGCATATCAGCCAGGCAGCACTTTTCGGCAGGGAGAAGGTCCAACTTTTTGCCGATTATACCTTGAATCTGCTGAATAGTCAGGCGATGGCCATGGTAGGTGAGATCGGACTGAGCAGGGCACAGGCAGCAATTGAGGTGGATCGGCAAGCCCTTCGTGACCTTCTTGCCGACAAAAAGAGGAAACTCCTTGGTGGTGAGGATAACCGCAAGGAGCGCACCATTCCGATCGGACTCACGGTATATGGGGCGCCCGCCCTGTACACCTCGCGGCTTGCGGCCGACCATTTCCATTATGAGCGGCAGATTCTCAGCCCGAAAAATGAGGGCTATGTCATCAAAAAGATGGATGGTTGCACCCAGACCTTTCCCGAGAGGCCTTTTTCCCTTCTACCCTATCTCCAGGAATTGCGGGATCTAGGTGTCGATTACGTGGTCGTTGATATCTCCGGCGGTACGATTTCCACCCGAAACCTCCAGGAATTGCAGGATCGCCTCGCCAACACCGGACGGTACGGCAAACTCTCTACCTTCAACTACCTGGGCAGGCTTGAATAGGGATGAGTACATGAGCACGCGTTATCGTTTATCCTTTTGAATCAATTGGTTTTTTGAGGTTTACCTTCGTCTAAACGGCGCATGCCTTCCATGAGCAATTTCATGAAAAAGCCGATTTCCGGGGTGCTGAAATCCTCCGGGGCTATCCCTGGGGTAAAGCGGAAACGTCCGGATTTTTCTTTGAGAATTTGATAAAAGGCCAGGTCCCCCGCATGGTCTGCATATTTTGCCTTGATAAGAGCGCCTTGGCGAAAGGAGAAGCGGGCGGTGCCCTTGCTGAGGTCGGTTATGGTGAGAATTCCGGTTTTGCTGTTCATGTTCAGGGCTTGAAACAGGGCTTCGGCCGGGATTTCCGCAAGATTGCCGTTTATGCCGGACGACAGATCCTCGGCGCGGATTTTGTTGGATCTGTTCAGTCTTTCCGCCATGAGGCGGGAAAAATACAGTTGTATAGCCGGGTAAATATCTAATATTTTGTTGAAATTAGGTTGATTGATATAAAGTATGGAGGTTGCTTCCTTGACCTGGATTGTGGCATTGACACTGTCATTGCAGATGAGGCTCATTTCTCCGAACACCTCGCCCTTGTCAAGGGTGGAGATGATGATGCCGGCGTCATTCAATACATTGACACTTCCGCTAACGATGATAAAGAATCGGCCACCCGGATCGCCTTTGCGAATAACGATATCGCCGGTTTTATATTTATTGAGTTTGAAATAACTGATGACTGTGTCGAGGTGTTTTCCTTCAATATTCTTGAAAAAGGAAAAGCTGCTGAGCAGGTGCACCAGCGAGCCGAGTTCATCGGATAAGCTGTTATCGCCGTTTCTTACCAGGTTTTCATCCTTGCTGTGTTCAAGTTTGATGGTGCCGGTGCAGCCGCTGCAACTGATCATACAGACGGGAATCTTGTCGGCGCGTTCATACTGGATGACTATTTTGCCAAGATCGCCATTGAGGATCTTGCAGATTTTCCGTTTCGCCGGGTATTTCACTATCGAGGTGGTAATAAAGCTGTTTTCGGATTCACTGGTGAGCGGGATGGCGATTCCGGAAAGTTCGAAGATATCGCTGTATTGATACAGTGGGCAACTGCGATTTTCGACAATTCGAAAGAGTATTTTAGGAAAACCCATACATATTGCCTTACAAGTGTGATTCTTTCAAATCAGTTCAGAGAAAAATCGTCGATCATGGATTACTGTAGGCCTTAACCATAGCCTTCTTGACTCCTGGTGTCAAATATCCTCGGACAATTGACGGAAAGCCACAGCATATAATTGCCGATGATATCTGTTGACATATCCTTTTTGTTGCATTATAAATTGCGCTCTTTCCATGTGAAAAGTTCCGCGCCGGTTATGCCAATGAAACATTCGTTGACGGGCAGCTTACCAATACAAGAAAATCAACTATTTGAAGAACTGATATATTTACAGGAGGAGTATTTACGTGGCTAATCATAAATCTGCTGAAAAAAGAAGTCGACAGGCCCAGGCTCAACGTTTGCGTAATAGAATGAATAAAAGCAAAATTAAAACCGTCGTGACTAAGCTTGATGAAGCCGTTGCCTCAGGTTCACCCGACGCAGCTCAGGAAGCTCTGAGAAAGGCTATTTCAGTAGTTGCCAAGACAGCGAGCAAAGGTACTCTTCACAAGAAAACAGCTTCCCGGAAGATCTCTCGACTCACCAAACGCGTCAATGCCATGAATGCCGCCGAATAATTCATCTGACGCCTGGCCCAGGGAAAAGGGCGAATACGTTCACTCAAAAGAGCCTTGAAATCTTAGGATTTCACGGCTCTTTTTTTATTTCCGCCGCCGCTTGCGACTGGACAAGACCGGGAGGCAGCTGGTATGTTGCACCTTTGTCGCTCGTTATGGTGAAAAAGAGAGAAATTTGCAGGTAACAGGAAACAATGGCACAGAGAATTTTCCTCCCCGACAAAGACCGGTTTAAAAGTGATATGCAGGCCAACCGGCTGGTGCCGGTTTCCACCCAGATAGTGGCCGATCTCGACACCCCTTTGACCCTGTTTTCCAAAGTGGCCGAGGGTCGAAGTCATGCATTTCTTTTTGAGAGCATGGAGGGCGGGGAAAAATGGGGGCGTTTTTCCTTTATCGGTTACGATCCCCTGGTGATTTTCACGTCAACCGGCGATTCGGTGACGATAAAAAAAAACCACGGCGGCAGCACGCGAAGCTTCACGGTAAACCCTCTTTGGGCCCTGAAATCGTTGATAGATGAAATTGGTGCCGCAGAATACGATCATCTGCCACGGTTTTGCGGTGGGGCGGTTGGCTTTCTTGGTTATGATATGGTCAGGTTTATCGAGGATCTTCCCGATGACCGACCAGCCGGCGAACTGCCTGACTCATCGTTCATGGTACCGAAGATTGTTCTGGTGCACGACAGCTTTAAGCAAACAGTGACTGTCGTCTGCTGGGTGCAAACCCATGACGGGGATGGTGACACCCTGTATGCAGAAGCGCTGGCCCTGATAAATGAGATTATTGATACCATCAAGCGACCGGTGGCACAGGCACTCCTTCAGGAGAGCAGCGAGGGCTGTGGCGAACCGCATATTTTTACCTCGAACATGGAGAAAGATCATTTTACGGCAATGGTCGAACGGGCCAAGGAATACATCCTGGCCGGAGACATTATTCAGGTCGTCCTTTCGCAGCGCTTCCATACCTGTACTGCATTGCCGCCTCTGGTTCTCTATCGTGCTTTAAGACACATCAATCCGAGTCCCTACCTTTTTTATCTGCGACTCGGCGATGTCATCCAGATCGGATCGTCACCGGAGATCCTCGTACGAAAAGATGGTTGCAAGATTGAACTGCGGCCCATTGCCGGGACAAGAAGACGGGGTGTTACGGCGGAAGAGGATGCGGCACTAGAGAAAGAACTGCTGGCTGACCCGAAAGAGAGGGCGGAGCATTTGATGCTCGTCGACCTCGGCCGCAACGATGTGGGGCGTGTCGCCAAGGGTGGCCATGTGCATGTCGAGGATCTGTTAATAATAGAGCGCTATAGCCATGTCATGCACATCGTCTCCGGAGTTCTCGGCGATATTGCCGATGGTAAAGACCAGTTTGATGTCATGGCCGCCTGTTTTCCTGCCGGAACCGTCAGCGGCGCCCCGAAGATCCGCGCCATGCAGATCATCGATGAGCTGGAACCGGACAAGCGTGGCGCCTATGCCGGGTCCGTCGGCTATTTCGGCTTTTCCGGCAACATGGATTTCTGTATAACCATCAGGACATTCGTCATGCACGGGAAGAACCTGTGGATTCAGGCCGGGGCTGGAATTGTTGCCGATTCCCAGCCGGATAAGGAGTTCGAGGAGACGGTTAATAAATCATTGGCCTTGCGTCGGGCGGTTGAACTGGCCGAGAAAGGATTCTAAAATGCTTGTTATTATAGATAATTACGATTCATTTACCTACAATATCGTGCAGACTGTGGCAGCCAATGCCCTGGCCGATGGGCGTATCGAAGATATCCGGGTCTTTCGCAATGACAAGATTTCCGTGCAGGAGATCGCCGCCTTGCAACCGGAGCGGTTGCTGATTTCCCCCGGACCCTGCACCCCAAAAGAGGCCGGTATTTCCATTGAGGCAATTAAATATTTTGGCGGTAAACTGCCCATTCTTGGGGTCTGTCTCGGCCATCAGGCCCTCGGTGAGGCCTTTGGCGGCACGGTTCTCCGGGCCCGGCGAATAATGCACGGTAAGACCAGTCCGATGTTCCATGATGGAATTGGTGTGTTCACCGCTCTTCCCTGTCCCTTTGACGGCATGCGCTATCATTCACTGGTGGTTGAAGAAAGTGATCTTCCGGCCTGCCTGGAGGTGACGTGCCGAACCGATGAAGGTGAGTTGATGGGACTCCGGCATCGGCAGTTGGCCATTGAAGGGGTGCAGTTTCATCCCGAGTCGATCATGACTCCTGCCGGCATACAACTGCTGAAAAACTTTATGAGCCCCGAATATCTCCGGATGCTTCGTCCGTAAGGCACCTGTCCTGAAAATTCAATGGTTATAAGGTGGTTAGTATGAATATCAAACAAGCGATAAATAAGGTCGTCACCGGCGGCCATCTGGCCGAGGCGGAGATGGTCGCCGTCATGAACGAGATCATGACCGGGAGCGCCACCGACGCCCAGATAGGTGCTTTTATCACTGCTCTGCGCATGAAGGGGGAAACTCTCGATGAAATCGTCGGGGCGGTCCGGGTTATGCGCGACAAGGCTACCTTTGTCGATACCGGCATTGATACAGGCGGTGGACAGGTACTGATGGATATCGTCGGTACCGGTGGTGATGGCTCAGGGACCTTCAACGTGTCGACGACCACTGCATTTGTTGTTGCCGCCGCCGGTATCCCCGTCGCCAAACATGGCAACCGGGCGGTTTCCTCGCATTGCGGCAGTGCCGATGTCCTTGAGGCCCTCGGCGTCAACTTGGGTTTGTCGTCGGAAAATGTTGCTACATGTGTTCGAACCGTCGGCATTGGTTTTCTCTTTGCCCCCATGTTGCATGGGGCGATGAAACACGCCATCGGTCCACGCCGGGAAATCGGTATTCGCTCAATCTTCAATATCCTTGGTCCGATGACCAATCCGGCCAGGGCCAATGTCCAGCTCACCGGCGTATTTGCAAGAGAGCTGACAACTGTTCTCGCCGAGGTCTTGGTTCGTTTGGGGATGAAACGGACCCTGGTTGTCTGGGGCGAAGGCAATCTTGACGAATTGACCATTACCGGGACCTCGTATATCGCTGATGGCCATGCCGGCAAGGTGACCAGCTACACCATTGTCCCGGAAGATGTCGGCCTCGCCAGAGCGACACTTGCCGAAATACGCGGCGGTGCAAGTCCCGCCGAAGCGGCGCAGCAGGTACGACAAGTGCTTGGCGGCGAGCCCGGGCCAAAACTTGATATGGTCCTGCTCAATGCCGGCGCAGCCCTCCATGCCGCAGGCAAGTGCGACGACATAGGGTCGGGCGTGGCCTTAGCCCGTGAAGTCATAGGTTCCGGTGCCGCCCTTGAAAAGCTTGAACAATTGGTCGGTTTTAGTCGTTCGGTCGCACTTGCCTAGTTTAAAATATCATGATTCTTGACATCATAGTTGCAAAAAAAAGACAGGAAGTTGCCGAATTGCGGTCGCAAGGGATTTCCCCGCCGGTTCAGTTTTGCGATAAGAAAATCGATGCCCCACGCGGGTTTCGCAACGCTTTGACAGCATATCCCGGGGTGGCGGTTATTGCCGAAGTGAAAAAGGCCTCGCCCTCCAAGGGGGTTATCTGTACCGATTTCCAACCTGTTGAAATTGCAAGGAATTATCATAAAAATGGGGCACAAGCCATTTCCGTTCTCACTGATCTGGACTTTTTCCAAGGTTCGCTGCTGTATCTCATGCAGGTGCGGCAAGCGGTACCGCTGCCGATTCTCAGAAAAGATTTCATAATCGATGAATTGCAGATCAAGGAAGCGCATCTGCACGGGGCCGATGCCATTTTGCTTATTGCGGCAATTCTCGACCGCTGGCAAATGGTGGACTTTCAGACCTTAGCCGCTGAGTATGGGATGGATGTCCTGGTAGAAGTCCATGATGAATGGGAAACCGAACAGGCACTTTTGGCGGGCAGTGAACTGATAGGCATCAATAATCGTAACCTCAAGACATTTGCCGTCGACCTGGAAACGACCTTTCGCCTAAAAAAGCTCATCCCCCCGGAAATTCCCGTGGTCAGCGAATCGGGACTGAAAACGGTTGAGGATTTTCGTCGCCTGAGAAAGGAAGGGGTGCAAGCGGCCCTCATCGGCGAAACGCTGATGCGGGCTGGTGCCGGAAGCGACCTGCTGCGTTGTCTGCGGGAATAACAGCAATGGCGACAATGACCCTTGCCCCCCGGCGAACCCGGGTAAAAATGTGTGGCACTACCCAGGTGGAGGATGCCCTGGCCGCCGTGCGTTTCGGCGTCGACGCCCTTGGCTTTATTTTTTCGGCGAAAAGCCCGAGATATATAGTTCCGGAAAAGGCCGCCACCATCCTTTCGAGCCTGCCGCCATTCATCGACCGTGTCGGCGTATTTGTTGATGCCCCGCTTGCGGAGATCGTGCAGACGGCGGGATACGGACTGTCCTTCATCCAGTTACATGGCTATGAATCCCCTGATTATTGCCGGCAATTACAGGTAATGTTGCCCTTTTGCGGTATTATTAAGGCCTTCCGGGTGGGTGATAAGAGTCGTAGCGATGCTTTTACCCCGTATGCATCCTGTGTTGATGCCTTTCTCCTCGATACCTATGTTAAGGGTACAAGCGGGGGAACCGGCCTGGTGTTTGACTGGTCGATCATTGACAAATTGAAGCTGCAGCGACCGATCATACTCGCCGGTGGCCTTTCACCGGAAAATGTGGCATGTGCCATTGCCGCTGTGCATCCCTATGCCGTCGATATTAATTCAGCTATTGAGCTGCGGCCTGGGATCAAAGACCACCTCCGGCTGCAAGCCCTCATGCAGGTAGTGGCGGAGATTGCCTGTCGATAGTTTTCTTGGTTTATCGGAACAGGTCGTATGTATTGGTCATTTGGCAATGACAAATGCACCAATATAGCCACTTTCCAGTAAGGCCTTTTCGGCAATTTTGGCACTCTGCAGGGTCTTGCCGACGTAGACGTGGACCCGGTAAAGAATATCTCCCGGATTAAATGATTGATGGATGATGGTTGTATGGCCCGCATCGGCAAAACGCTTTTGCAATTTTACTGCATTGAATTGCTTGGCGAAGGATCCTATCTGCACATAAAACTCTCCTAATGCTAAGTCGTTATAGAATAAAGTAGGTGCTTCCCCGTTATTCTTGACCTCGCCCTCGGCGAGGGCGACAATCTGCACCTTGGCCGTGCCATTGTCGACAACTCCGAGAGCCCTCGCTGCCTTGTAGCTTAAATCAATAATTCTTCCGCCTACAAACGGACCCCGATCGTTTACCCGGACAAGTGTATCTTTACCGTTATCGAGGTTTTTCACCAGTAAGACAGTGCCCAACGGCAGAGTTTTGTGGGCGGCAGTCAGCGAATGCATGTCGTACCACTCGCCGTTTGAGGTTTTCCGTCCATGGAAAGCTGAGCCATACCAGGAAGCGAAACCTTTCTGGGTGTAACCATCGGAGGAGGGGATTTGGTAGTACGTTTTGTTATCGATGGCATAGCTTTCCTGGGTTTTTGGCCATGGATCTGTTGCTTGCGCTTTATCGACAAAAGAAAGAGAGCCGCTGACCAGGAGGAAACAGATGACCAGCAATTTGGGTATTCGGCAATTATTGGCAATAGAAAAATGTATCATTTTGAATTTCTACGACATTCCCCTGTGTGGTTCTTGCGTTGATTATGATAACCTTATGAAATTATGTCGTCCAATCTGCAAACCATGATCTTTGCTCGTTTGAGAGCTTACCCTATTATGTTCGAATTGATCGCAATAGTCAAAGATTAGCAGAATATTGGCCAATGAACCTTGGAAGATGGTTTGGAGATGGTAATGCAATAAGAACAAAATGAGAAACCATGTCCCAAGTGATCATTATGGCCCTATGAAATCAAGGCCTTTCATAATGATTGAATTTCCAAGAATTATCTGCTATATACCCCTACTGAAAACTGCCAAGGGACTTGAAATACAAGCACTTGTCAGATCCCTCCTTTCAGCCAGCATAGCTCAGTTGGTAGAGCGGCGCTCTCGTAAAGCGCAGGCCAGCGGTTCGATTCCGCTTGCTGGCTCCAGTAAAATCAAGCACTTAGGGTTTTTTGACTTAGGTGCTTTTTTGTTGTAGGACAGTAACTTCATCCATTCCCATCAATGCCAGTCCAATGCCCCACCCGCTAAAGTAACTTTATACCCTCGCATTGATAAGACGTATCCCTCTGGACAAAACGGGATGCATCGACGAATGATGAGGGCGGTTGTCAATACGGTGGGAATTCTTGAAAAATTCATGAAGGGGCATAGGGGGAGTAAGATCTAGAGGAAATAGTTTGACACTGGAATGCTGTCCGTTTTGATACGTATAGTGGTTCGTCAGGAACAATCTGAAGTTTTAGACTGTCTTTTTTCTGTCAGGTAAATCTGATCTTCTTGGAAGGTCACCACACTTCTTACGTTGCTAGGTTTTCGAGGTAACCTCTTGTTTCAAAAACAGTAGACACCTCTCGTTTGAGTAGGTGACAAAATTAATTGCCTTCAGTTTGGCAATGTTAACTTCAATGACAAGTTTCAGAAATTACCTTGTCTTTGGTAAGCTCTTCTTTGCAGTTGCTCCATTTCTGAACAATGCTCGGCTATTAGCCGATCCGACCCTCTCAGGAATAAGGTGAATCTGTGAGGTATGCTCCGATACCGATGCTTGCCAAAGGATATCTTTATACACTTTAGATTGCGACAATGCTTCGCACATTGTAGTTTTTTTGAAGAGTATTGCCAGAAGACATCGTTTTAGCAAAAAATCGACCAAATTTATCATCTTTATGGATAACATCAAAAATGGTGTGCTATCCAGAAATAAAGACTGGCTTTTTCTGCAAACTCATTAGCAAGGAGGAATACCATGATCAACCACATTACAAAGCTGGCAACAATTATTTGTTCTTTGGTCCTGGCATCCATGCCGGTATCCACCATGGCTGAGGATGTTCTCGGGAAAAAACCTCAACATGTATGGGGTGGCCCGAGTTCAGTTGCTAACAATCAAACTATCACGAAGATTATATGGGCACCCGGAATTGATGATGGATATGTACCACAAGGGATAACGATGGCGGAGGGTTCCCTTCTGGTTTCTAGCTATAAGAGTACGGATTCGAAAGTTGATCGCGGACCTTGCCGCGTTTTCAAGGTTGATGTTAAAACTGGTGAATACACCGGTTCCTTTGACTTGCCAGAGGATTGCGGACATGTCGGTGGCCTTGTTTACCTCGGAAAGGGCAGTTTGGTTGCTTCTGATACGAGACAGCTCTACAAGGTGGACATGAACAAGGCCTTTCAGGACGGTAATACTAAGAATGCGCTGCTGAGCGTCGTAAAGCTTGCGGGTGATCTGAAGGGTTCTTTTATTGATTTTGATGGAAAATCGATAATGATTGGTTCATCCGAAAAGGATGCAAGCAAAGCCAAAGGTTTTTTCTTGCCAGTATCGGTTTTCGAAGAACACAATGGAAAGACCATTAGAGAGGATATCGCCTCAAAAAACTTCCCGATAGCAGCAGAAGCTCAAGGTGCGGCTTTTGATAAACAAGGGAATCTATGGATGACCTTCAGCAGCAGTAAACATGGAGAACTCCAAAAGGTTGACCCTGCTTCGGGGAAAGTATTGGCCGAATACGAAATGGTGATAGGAATTGAAGATATCGGTTTCGACGATGAAGGACGGTTGTGGTCTGTTTCCGAGGCTGGCTCACTGCGGTGGTCGAAATGGTCCAAAACATTTCCCGTTGTCTTTCAGATGGACGTGACAAAATTGAAGTAGGCTCGTTAACTTTCGGATTAACCGGACGGCAGAGAAGAACTTCGTCGCCGGTTATCCGTGGCGTTGGGCAACAAAACAAGGAGTCCGTTATGAGAATATTCGTCGTTTATTGGCATCCAGAGCCACAAAGTTTTAACGGTGCGATGTTTCGCACGGCTTGTGAGACGCTTGCCGGTGCGGGGCATGAAGTGAAAATTTCCAACCTGCATGAAATGCATTTCGATCCTATTTCAAGCCGGAAAAACTTTACAGCGGTTAAAGATCCGAACTACCTTAAACAACAGATCGAAGAGATGCACGCCACCGAAACAAACGGCTTTTCCGCAGAGATCGAGACCGAGATGCAGAAGATTGAGTGGTGCGACCTGATGATCTGGCAATTCCCATTCTGGTGGTTTGGATTGCCTGCCGTTCTCAAAGGATGGGTTGACCGTGTTTTTGCAATGGGGCGCATTTACAACTTTGAACATATATACGAGACAGGCGTTTTTCGTGGCAAACGGGCACTGCTTTCCCTGACGACAGGCGGCCCGGAAGAGGCTTATCGTAAAGGGGGATTCAACGGGGATATCACGGCAATCTTGCGCCCGATCCAGCGGGGTATGTTGCAGTTCGTTGGCTTTGACGTATTGGCGCCACAAATCGTATATGCGCCTGTGCGGATGACGGAGGAGCAAAGGAAACAACACCTGACGGACTATGCCACACGTTTGCAGCGAATTACTGACGAATCGCCCATTGATGTTGGATCCCACTAACAATGGGTTGCCCAACCCGGCAGTCCACACGGACGCTGCGCGGCTTTATCGCGCAGCGCCCGTGAATTCAAACGTTAACATTGCCTTGATGAAGCTCTTGATTCTCAATTTTGATTCATTATTTAGAGATCTAGTGTTCCTTTTCTGCAATATCATAGAGTTAGGGGGTAATTGACCTGTATTTTCCCGCTGAAAAAGGCCGAGAATAGGCTTTTTGGTATTGGACTTGACCTTACCAGCAATTTCTGTGGATCATTAACCGTGCTTCCACGGCCTCTGACTTTGTACTCATTTCTCATATGGAAGAGTGTTCTATTTTCGAGTTTTCCATTGTCTCGTTTGAATTTACTGCTACCAGCGGTATTCCCTGAGCAGAGTGACTTAACACTTGCGTTTTATACCGAGAGCATTCAGATTAATTTGCCGCTGGATCTGAAAATGGAGCAATAATTCTGGGGAGCTATAGGGTTAAAGACCTATCTGTCAGTCCGGGTCATGCTCAGGAAGTCTCAACCTGGAGGTCTGCCTTCAAACTGAGGCTTGCCATGACAAATCCATACCTTCGGAAACGGGTCAATACCAGTTATTGGGTTCAGCGTAAAAATAATTGCGAAAGCTGCCGGGAACAGGTAGTTTTGATGCATTGGATCGGATGGCTCTTCGTTGGAAAGGGTTTTAGGAATCCCGAAGAAAGCGACTACTAATCACCTTCTCACTGCACGGGAACTCAACCCAACCTTGCACATCATCGCCCGAACTGAAAACACCTCTTTGGAACCTAGAATGTTGCCCGCCGGCGCCGACTCCATTATCTCACCTTACGTATCAGCCAGGCGTCGCGTTGCCGACAAGATTTTCAAATTGACCAAGGCAGATGCTCTATTTATCGGCAATGACGATGAGGATACCCCAAAAAAAAGAGCCTTGGAGGCAGGGGGCGATGCAGTCGCTGTGGAAAGTCCCGATGCCGCCGGAATTTTCAATGCGGTCAGGGCAGAGATGGAAACCCGTTGATGCCATCGGGATCAAGCCAAGCTCCTTTAACGGCCTACAACAAGCGAGCAAAGTCCCGGATCGGCGAATCTGGCGGCATAGGCTGGTGTTTCTGTCATATTTAAGAGCAAAGAGGTGTGTGAGTCATGAAGCATAATATTCAACTTCTATTTGTTATTTTTCTTCTTGCTGTCGGCGTTGTTTGGGCGGAAACATCAGGGCAAGCAGCAGAAAAGAAGCCGAAAGAACGGCTTGCAATTCTTGACCTTGATGCCAAGTTCGGCGTGGAAAAGGGCTTTGCCGAGGCGTTATCTGTGATTGTCCGTGATAAAATTCACAGTTTCGGCGAGTATCAAGTGATGAGCGCTGAAGATATTCAAGCGGTGGCAAGCAGAGAACAACTTAAGCAGGTGATGGGCTGCGATGAAAGTGCAGGGCAATGCCTAATCGATTTCGGCAGAAAGATCGACAGTCGTTTCATGGTGGCTGGGGATATCTCAAAACTTGGCTCTACCTATACCGTGAGCTTAAGGATGCTTGATACCAAAGGCAATGCTGCCGGCGTCACCAATAGGGTAAGTGAAAGCTGCAAATGCGATGACGATATGCTAATCAGCAAGGTGCAGGATGTGGCGGCAAGACTGGTTGGCAAGCCAGCCTCGGTGGCAAGAACAGTTGAAGAAGAGAGACCTCGGCTAGCGGAACAGAGTAGTCCCCCGAACGTATTGCCTAAGATTCCGACCAGTTCAGCAACATCCCCACGCGATACTGGCGCAAACTTCTCAGGTTCGTGGTTCGGGCAGTGGACAAACAGTACCGGTGAAAGCGGCGCCGATTCCCTGATAATCCAGGAGGATACAAACGGCAATCTCCAGGGTACCTGGTCTGGTACCGTCACAGTCAAGGGAAAACGAACAGGCAATGCCAGCTTCGAGATGAGCGGTAAAACCGCTAACCGGGAATACCTCGCGAAAGCTACGCTGGAGAATGGGGGGCTTCTAATTGACTATACCGCATGGCGGTTGAATGCCACCGGGTCATACAGTGGAAAATCGATCCTGAGGACCCGGGTCGGACAACAATGGGACGACAGGGACGCGGGTAAGGGAGTGCAAAATGTTCCAAATTTTATCGGAGGAATGGAACACAAGCCGTCCCTCCCGATCAAACTAGTTGATAATTGGAACACCTCCGCCTGTGAGACAACAGCAAACGCCGAGTTCAACCTCGATCAGCCCATCCTGGTTAATCGAATTGAACTGTGGTATCGCTGGCACGCACGCGAAGAGTCCGTAGGCTATACCCTTGCAAAGGATGGCCACCAGCTTCACAGTGGCGCCTTGCATCGAGGCGACTGTGATCCGTATCAGGAAAATTGGTGTGTCGCTATTGATGAACCGGATCTCAGGCTCAATCCTGGCGGTTATTATCTCCGGACGGATCGGCCCCATATTTGTCAGAACCGGGAAAGCTACGGTAATGGTTTCGTGAAGGTTTACCGCGAGGCGCATTGAGTCGCACCGGTCGAGCGAGTGCAAGGGCCTGTGCCCAATCAGACCGGTTCATACTTTCTTATGGTTTGCCGGATCCGGGCGAAGCAGGCCGGGCTTTGGCAATACGTCATTTGTCTCTTAGATACGTGTCATGATCCTACGCAACATTGCGCGCAGCTATGTTGATACAACCAGTTTAGACGCTCCTCTCCAACAGTCTGAAGCACCTTGCTCTTCAACATGTTAAATAAAGACTGGCCTGACAGGGGTACTCAGGAATAGTGCTAACTTGCAGTTTTACTTAAATTGTTGAGGTTGCCAATGGCTCCCTCTTGAAAGTATTTCGACAAGAATTTGGCAGCACTGAGGTCCGGCTAAGATATTCATGATTTGATACTGACCGCGTAGCTGAATGACCGCCGGTGTCGACAGATGGTCTTGGAGTTTCGAAAAAGATTGGTTCGGGTGGTGGGAGTTAAGGAGACAACCCTCCATGTTAACTCGTTCATTGGGAGGATGGGTGTTTACCATTATCGAAACAACCAATTTGGTCATATACAAACAGAAGAGTTTTCTTTCAATCGAAAATGCTTACATATCCCAGAATTGTCCTATGTAATCTCAGGCTGAATTGCTTATCATGATAAGATAGGGTGCGAAACTGGTCTTAGTTGATCTCGAATTATCTCAATAATCACCAATGTTCATTGCAACTGCTGAAGGTTGATGGGGTAAAAAATTTTTAAAAGGGACTGATACAGAGGCGCAAAGGTCGCGTTTTTGGTTGAGTTGGATTTGTACTTTTAGCACTCTTTCGACATGCTGACTAGCCCAAATTGCTTTGCCAAATTTAGGCTAATGGATTAGTTTGGCAGGGTCTAAATTTTAGTACCTTTATCAAAAGAACCATCTATCTGGTATTTTAAAGAATGCCGTTGTAATTTATTACACTTGGGAATATGTCGATGGTCTCCAAAGTTATATCTGCCGTTCTTGCTCTGATTGTTACTTCCGTAATGTATGCCGAATGGATGCATAAGGCGGACAAGACCGACCGGAACGTAGTAAGTGAGGCAATTAGAACCGCATTTGATGATGGTGTGTTGTTGAGCTATGGCTATCCCCACTTAAAAAATTTTATTTCCCGGGATAATTTATCCGGCCTTGATCAAGGAGCTGAATGTTTCTACGTCCAAATGATCATGTATCGTGAGAAAGGAGATCCGAGAAGCAATGCCTTGAATCCCGGCTATTATTCTCAAGGAGATAGCGATTTCAATTGCGCCACAGCGGAAAATCTGGTGACAGGGACTCCAGAGCGTCTAAATGATCGCTCTGTGTGGCAGGTTGCCTATAAGCCAAGACTGTGGCACGGGGTCAAAGCAGTATTGCTCACAGCCCTTCCTTTCTTGCATTATTCACAAATTACTTGGCTTATCCAACTCACCACCTTTTGCTCCCTAGCTCTTTTTGCAATGCTGGTTGTCGCCGCAAATCGCCAGGTCGGCCTTGCCTTTATCCCTTTCGTCCTTTCAGGATACTACTGTTCCAGCATATTGTTTTTTGGTGGAGTTGTGTATTCCATGCCTTTGATGGCCATGGTTCTGTGGGGGGTTCTCTGGTTGGGCTACAGGATAGTCTTCGGAACAAAGCATCGGGCCTTGGAACTTTTTTTTGTCACCACTGGCGGAACTTTGCATTCGTTCTTTTTCCAAATGGACGGCGCTGAGATCTATTCGGTTTCCCTGATCTTCTTCATTGAGGTTTTCCTATCGCCTGAGGGTCCGAACCGTCGGTCTTTGAAGAGGTCATTTGAGAGTTGCGCCTTTTATATTGTTGGCTTTGTCGGTTCGACCCTTTTTAAAAATCTGCTGGTAGCCTTATCTGCCGGCTCGTTGGGCGCCTTGTACGAGTTAGCGCAAAACATCATGATTAGAACAGGTGCGGTCAGCGACTCGGGCCAAAAGATAGGGTTATTTGATATAGTTCACGGACAATTTCATTGGTACGGAATTGCGGGTTATAGTGTCAATTCACTGTACTATTGGGTTAACGCCAGCAAATATGTTTTTGTTTTCTTAGCGGTTATTACCCTGACAATTCTCGTTTATTTCTATAAGAAAGGAAGAAGAAAGGAATTTGAACAAATAGGCATAGGGTTCTGTGGTGCAACTTTGATGATGGCTGTCGTCGTTGGGAGGTATATGGTTCTTAGGCAACATTCCGATATTCATATTTTTTTTGTCAGTAGATATCTTTTCGTTTTTGCAGGCGCAGCCTACTTCTATGGAGCGTGGCTTTTTTCCATCGCTTCGAAGCAATTATTGTTTAGAACAACAATTGCTTTCGAGTCTCTCGGAGAAGGCGTGAAATTAATAAGTTGTCTACCATTCTTCTCAACCGTGATGCCGTGCTATGTCGAACCTACCCATTGATGTCATCGTTCCCGTCTACAACGAAGAGGCTGTTCTTGAAGAATTTCACCGGCGCCTTTCTGCCCTGCCGGTGCCCATCCATGCAATTTTTATCGACAACGCTTCGACGGACTCTAGTTTGAAAATCATCAAATCGTTCCCCGATGTCTCCATCATCGAACATAGCTGCAATGAAGGTTATGGTGCCTCACTCCGCGATGGTATCCGCAACGCGACCTCAGATCGGGTCGTAATCATCGACGCCGATTGCGAATATCCGCCGGAGGCGATTCCCGAAATGGTGCAGAGGCTCAATCGCTGTGAGGTGATCTATGCTTCAAGGTTTCTCGAAAAACAACAAACGAAAATGCCTCGTTTGAAAGTGCTTGGCAACAAAATCATCACTGGTCTATTCAATGCGTTATTTAATCAACATTTGACCGATTTGTACACTGGGGCTAAGGCCTTTCGACGTTCGGCAGTGGTGGAGTTGCCCATGGAACAGGATGGGTTTGAGCACGTGCTGGAATTAGCCGCCCGCTTATCGAGAGCCGGGGTCCGAATCGAAGAACTGCACGTCACCTTTCAACCTAGATGGACAGGGACCTCGAAGATGTCCCATATTCAGGAAACCGTGAAATATTGTTACTTCCTGCTCTTTTATTTTTTCACCCTCAAAAGAACTATATGAACGAGGCCGATGCCATCGAACTTCAGGGCTTGATTCCCGCGGCCGGCATGGGAACCAGAGTGCGGCCCTATTCTGTACGCATGCCGAAAAGCATGTTGCCGATCAATGGGATACCAAATTTGCAACGGCTGGTCCAGTTGATGCGCGACCAGCTCGGCATCAAAAAAATCGGCATAATAACCGGTTATCATGGCGAGATCATTGAAGAGTATTTCGGTGACGGACGAAGTTTCGGAGTCGAGATCTCCTATGTCCGGAACACCGCTCTGCACAAGGGGTTGGCCTGGTCCATTCTTTTGGGCAAGCAGCTGGTGACCACCAATTTCTGCATTATCCTCTCTGATGAATGTTATGTCGACTCCAATCTCCGCGATCTGCGTGACCCGGCCCTTTGGGGAGCCTTTGCGACCTGCGGCATCATGGAAGTTGACGATGTTGCCCTTATCAAAAAAAACTATTCGGTGACGCTGAAAGGATCACAGATTACTCGGCTCATCGAAAAACCGGTGTCGGTGGAAGATGATCTCTTAGGCTTGGGGACATTTCTCTGTTCTCCAGAAATTTTTCCCGCCCTGGAGCAGGCCTTTGCCAAAGCACCGAAAGAGTATGTGGAGTTTGTTTCCTTCCTCGACCAGCAATGCCAGGATGGCAAGGAGATAAAGGCGTTTCCGGTAAAGGCGAGCTATGTCAACATCAATGATCGTGACTCGCTGTTTCGCGCCAAATTCAACGAGCGGACTATCCTTTTAGATCGGAGATCCATCACCCTACTAATTTATTCAGAAGGGCATGAACAGCGCCTAGGCTTTACCCTTCGGCGCTACCTCAAAGTACCAGGGATCGAGGAGATTGTCTTAGTGGTGCCGGCCGACAATAGCATTGGTGAGGAGGCGACTCGGTTCGGCGTTCGGGTTATCGTCTGCCCACCGAATGTGACCCTCTACGGAGAAAAATTGAAATATGCCCTGGACCGGGTCGCCACCGACCTCATTATCCTCACTGAGGCGGATTATGCCTTCCCCAGTCGCGACATTGAAAAGGTGCTGGCTTATATCAAGGAGGCAGACATGGTTGTGGGAACAAGAACCACACGGCAACTAATGGAGCAGGGCACTGACCTGCGAGAGGTGGTGCGCTTGGCGAATGTTTTTCTGGCTAAAGTTATGGAGGTGTTGTGGTGGCATTTCGAAGGGCGATTCACTGACGTAGGGTGCACTTTCAGGGCCATTTGGCTCACCTCATACCTGGAAATGCGCGATTCACTCAAATCGGCTGGACCGGAATTCTCAGTGGAAATGATCATCGAGGCCTTGAACAGACGCATGCGGGTGGTCGAAGTCCCCTTGAATTACCGAAACGTCAGTCGATTGATGAATATAAAATATCGGAATAAAACTACCTTTTTTCGGATTCTGAAACTTCTTGTGACCAAGCGCCTATTTCCCCATCGGGTATTAAAGAACTGAAGCAGCTTAATGACATCAACACTGAAGTAAATCAGTTTTGATGTCACCCAATCCCTGCATCGCCACTGTGAGTTGCCAGTGGAAACCTCCATCAGGTGCCTACCCGCCTAAACGAGATACTGCTACTGTATCTTGGAACTTTTGCTTGCCCAGATTCCTAACAACAAAATATGAATTTGATAGATGAGCTTATCCGTGAGATTTTACAGGGACACAGGGTATCACGATTGCAGAGACTTGCATTGGCAATCTTAACCATTTAAGCAAACCTGCAAGATGACCTTCTTCCTGAGCGTCTTGGCCTTGAGTATGACCAAACATTACCCCAGGAAAGGAGCAATTCGGCTCAGTTGTACATTCGAAATTATCCCAGACAAAATGGCGGGTAATGGAGCATTTTTGGTTCTTGCTTTTTGCTTGCCATCATCCGCGATGACAGTCTCGATACATAGTAAAATAAGTTGTTTTTTGGTTGCTTACGGCTGACCGGCAAAGCCGGCGACGAGCGTCAGCCACCCCATGAAAAACAGTGATGAAAACAGGGTGCTGGCGGAAATGCTGGCCACGGCAAAATCAGCATCGCAATGCATCTCTCTGGCCATGACATAGGCAATTGTGGCGGTTGGCGAGGCGAGCAGAATCAAGGCCGGCAGGTAGTCGGCGGCGCCAATGGCAAAGAGTTGAAAGAGTAACAGGCCGAGTGCCGGCAGGATAAACAGCTTCATCATCACAGCGCCCATGGTTGGGCGCAGGTATTTGCGCATCAGCACAAGTGACAGCGAGGCACCGATGAGCAGCAGGGCCATCGGTGGAGCGAGACCGCCGAGGATATCGAGGCTCCTGCCGATGACCCTGGGGATGGGGATGGCCAGGGCGGAAACAAAAATTCCGGCCATTGCCCCGAGAATAACCGGGTTGCCCAACAGTTTGCCGGCCAGAGACCTGAGGCTCGGCAGACCCTTATTTGAGGTGCCGTGCAGTTGCAGGGCGATCACCGAAAAGATGTTTTGCAGGATCATGAGAAAGCCGCAAATGATCGATGCCTTGGCAAGGCCAACCTCACCGAGATAGTAGAAGGCTATTGGCAGTCCGATGTAGCCCTGGTTGCCGTGGCCAGAACTTTGGACGAAGGCCCCGGCGCGGGATGGGGTCATTTGCGTTAGTCTTGCCAAGAGTTCGGCCAGCAGGTAGATAGTTGCGGCCGAGAGCAGAGTGAGGACCAGCACACGACCATCAAATTCCTTGTGGAAGTCGGCCTTGGCGATGGCATTGAAAATCATTGCCGGCATGGAGAGGTAATAGACCAGACGATTGGCCGGTTCGAGAAACTCTCGGGTGATAAAACCCCTTTTCCGCGACACCCATCCAAGGATGATAATGACAAAGATCGGAATGATTGTGACAATGACTTCCATGTCGTTCCTAAGTGGTAAAGATTATCTCCCGTCAATCGGTACTGCCATGGGAGATATGCTTTCCAGGCGAGTAGATGTCAAGGATATTCCAATGGCCGGCTGCATAAGCCCGCTTACCAATTCAAATATTAATTGAGGCATCAGTCGTGAATATAGGAGAGATGTGGCGAATGTCTAGCGCAAATGAAAAACCAATTCTGGCGACCAGAATAGAGTTCAAGTATTATGTTAGTCGTGAGAAAAGTCCGCTGCAGCAATAATTTTAATAAATGCAAAGGTTATGCGACAACAGAGCAAAAAGCAAATACGGATAAGAGGCGTGGTGGTAGGGGGGATTTATCCACTCATTTGTCTGCCCTTGGTGGCAGGAACACAAGAAGAGCTGGTTGATCAAGCCACTTTGCTGGTAGGATTGGCGCCCGATGTGTTGGAATGGCGGGTCGATGGTTTCGCCGAGGTTGAGGATGTGGCCAAGAGTCTGTCGGCACTGCGTGAACTGCGCAGTGCGATAGGAGAGATACCGCTTATTTTTACCTGTCGAATAGACAAGGAAGGCGGGATGCGGAAAATCTCACAGAACAAGAGGTTGGAATTGATCGTTGCCGCAATACAATCGGGCAACATTGATCTCATTGACATTGAGTTGTGTAATGGCCGGGAGTTTATCGACGCTGTTAAAAGATACTCGCTGGCCGAAAACGTCACATTAATTCTTTCCTATCACAATTTTCTCGAGACACCGGGGGAGACATTCATTTACAGCAAGCTTCTTGCTGCCTACGAAGCCGGTGCCGATATCCCCAAGCTTGCCGTCATGCCCAAGGATTATGCAGATGTTCTGGTTTTGTTGAGTGCAACCAACAAGGCTAGAAACAGTGGAATTGATGCGCCGCTCGTCACGATGTCCATGGGGGAGCAGGGTGCCATAACCCGATTGGCGGGTGGTCTGTTTGGTTCAGATATCACTTTTGCCATCGGCAAGGATGCTTCTGCGCCGGGACAGATCCCGATAGCCGAGTTGCGGACTGGAATGAACGTATTATTCGGCGTACGCTAAGAAGCCTTAGCAGAAGTCACCTGGTAACTTAATAGATTTACTAATGATATTGAAAAGAAATGGAGAATCTGAGCGCCATTTTAACTTGCTTAAGGGAAAATCGTCCTGTATTCTTCGCCGGTTCTCTATAACCCAAAAACCAACTATCGAGCAGGAGTCACCATGGCCGAACATGATCTGTCTGAAAAACGTAAAGAATATTTCCTCGACACCCCGCAAAGAAACGATACCTTCTTCCTCAAGGGCTCGAGCGGTTACGACTGGGGGTTCCGCAACCGCCTTGCCCGGATATTCAACCCGAAAAGCGGCAGAACCGTGATGCTCGCGATTGACCATGGCTACTTCCAAGGCCCAACCACCGGCCTTGAGCGTATCGATATCACCATTAAACCCTTGGTTCCCTTTGCCGACGCCCTTATGTGCACCCGTGGCATCCTTCGTTCCGTCATCAACCCGGAGTGCAACAACCCGGTGGTCATGCGTGCCAGCGGCGGCCCGAGTATTCTCAAGGATCTGTCCAACGAGCAGATCGCCGTCAATATGGAAGATGCTCTGCGTATGAATGTCAGTGCAGTTGCCGTACAGGTTTTTGTCGGTGGCGAGTGTGAGACCCAGACCATCAACAATATGACCAGGTTGGTTGATGAAGGCATGCGTTACGGCATGCCGGTTCTTGGGGTTACCGCCGTCGGCAAAGACCTGGCCCGCGATTCCCGCTATATCGGACTTGCCTCGCGCATGCTGGCTGAACTCGGCGCCGCGATTATCAAGACCTATTACTGTGACGATTTCGATAAGGTGGTTGCCGCCTGTCCGGTGCCGATCATCATTGCCGGTGGCAAAAAGCTCGGCGAATTCGAAGCCCTCTCCATGGCCCGCAACGCCATTGATGCCGGTGCCTCGGGTGTTGACATGGGACGTAATATCTTCCAGTCGGACGCACCCGAAGCGATGATCACCGCCGTTCGCAAGGTCGTTCACGAAAACATGAGTGCCGCTCAAGCCTTTGAACTCTATACGGAGCTGAAAAATCGATGAATGTCGGCATGTATTACAACAACAGCGACGTCCGTCTCGAACAGCAGCCGGTACCGCTAGTTGGTGAAGACGATGTTCTCATAAAGGTTGTTGCCGGCGGGATCTGCGGCAGCGACCTCATGGAGTGGTACCGCATCAAGCGTGCTCCTCTGGTGCTCGGTCACGAACTCACCGGCGAAATTGTCGAAACCGGCAAAAACGTTGCCCAATGGAAAAAGGGGGATCGGGTCTTTGCCACCCACCACGTTCCCTGTGACCAGTGCATCTATTGCCTGTCCGGGCACAACACTGCCTGTGTGGCTTTTCAAGAGAAGAATAATTTTGCACCGGGCGGGTTTGCCGAGTTCCTCCGAGTCTCCGGCCGCAGTGTAGCCACCGGCATTCTGAAACTGCCCGACAGCATGAGCTACGAAACCGGCACCTTCATCGAGCCCTTGGCCACGGTGGTGCGTGCCTATCGAACAATTAACCTGTCTCCCGGCGACAGCGTTGTCATCTACGGCAGCGGGCTGGCCGGTATTCTTTTTGTCAAGTTGGCAAAGGCCCTTGGTGCCGGAACAGTTATTGTCTGCGACATCAACGACTACCGTCTTGCGATGGCGAAAAAGGCCGGTGCCGATTTTGTGGTCTCGGCTAATGAGGATGTTCCGGCATTTGTGGTAAAATATAACGGCCGCCTGGCCGACAAGGCGATCATCTGCACCGGGGCGCTCACCGCAGCTGAAGCGGCCCTCAAAAGTGTTGACCGTGGCGGCACCCTGCTCTTTTTTGCCGTTGCTCAGCCGGGCGAAACCATTGCCATTGATTTCAACCCCTACTGGCGCAACGATATCAGCTTTAAAACCTGTTACGGCGCGGCCCCGCTTGATAACCGCCAGGCCATGGAGTTATTGCGAGCTGGTGCACTCGTGGTTGACGACATGATTACCCATCGCTACCCCCTTACCGAGATCGGCAAGGCGTTCAAGACCGCGGCTGAGCCTACCGGGACGCTCAAGGTAATTGTTACGCCGTAGAAACCATGAAGGTGGCCGGCGTTGCTATGGTATCGGAGTTGATCGACCGGAAATTCGACGTCGACAGGACTGTGAAGTTCCCTATGATCCCCTCGTCGGTAGCCGAGAAAATATTCCCGAAATGTTTTGTTACTTGTCATTGACCGTACTTGCCTTTAATTCTTAGCTAACAGACGGTTGGAGGTTTGGCGAGAATATTTGCAAGATCTGGGTGAAACAGTTACACTGTAAATCGCAATTGGAGCGGTTTCGGTCAGAGGGCCTATTTTTTAAGCTGCCGAAAAAAGCAGATACTTATCACCTTATCACCATCACCTCACCCCCAGACGAAGGAGACAACCATGATGGAAAAAACTGCAGATACTTCTTTAACCCTTCTTGATCGGCGCGATTTTATCGTGGCAGCAGTGGGAACCGTCGCCACACTTGCCACGATCGGCCTTGCGGGAACAGCCCAGGCTGCCTCGCCTTTCACCTTGCCCCAACTCCCCTACACGGAAGACGGTCTGGAACCGATAATAACCGCCAAGACCATCGGTTTTCATTATGGAAAACACCACAAAACTTACGTCGACAACCTGAACAAGCTGGTGGTAGGAACGGAATTCGCTGATCTTCCCCTGGAAAAGATTATTTCCGCCACGGCTGGACAGGCCGACAAAGCAGCGATCTTTAATAATGCCGCACAGATCTGGAATCACACCTTTTATTGGCAGAGCCTTGCAGCAAAGGGCGGCGGTGAACCGCCTGCGGCACTAAAGGCAAAAATCACCGACTCATTCGGCAGTGTCGAAGCCTGTAAAAAAGAACTGGCGGCGGTAGCAATCGCCCAGTTCGGCAGCGGCTGGGCCTGGTTGGTTATGGCCGGAGACAAACTCAAGGTGGTAAAAACCGCCAACGCCGAAGTGCCGTTCACCGCCGGCTTAAAACCACTCTTGACCATTGACGTATGGGAACATGCCTATTATCTGGATTACCAGAATCGGCGAGCCGACTATGTCAATGCCGTACTTGATAAGCTCATCAACTGGGAGTTCGCTCTGAAGAATGTCGGTTGATATTCGCTTTCACGCAACTCCTTACCAACAACCCGACTAAAAGGCTGATGTCCCCTTGGCAATAGGCACCTTACAGATTGATTTTTTTAAGAATTGCCAGAAGTCAATCTGTAAGGCGCTGAGTTGCTAAACTGGACACTTTATCACCCCAAGGTAGTCTCTATTTAACCGCTTTAGATACACCCTCGCACCGTCCAGAATCAATTTCTTAAATGTCGAGTATAATGGTCTCAGGCCTCTTATGATGTCAAGACCTGCCGGGGCATCGGCCATGGATACAAAAAGCCAACGCCCTGTGTTTATGGGGCTTGGAACGGAGTCGCTGCAGTGGCGATGCGGGTAAGAAACGATTCAAGCAGCGGCTCTGCATCTTCAAGTGCCTGACGGGTAGGTCTGCTGAACGACTGGCCGACTTCAAAGGTGTAACTGGGAACAGTCACCTGCCAGGCGGGAATCTCACATTGATAAAGGCCTTTTGCCAACAGCAGCAAGGTTTCCGGGGAAAGGTGATGGCCGATGGTGGTGTAGCCGCCTGACGGTTCCAGCGATTTGAATGCTATTCCCGTGTTGTTATCACTGGGAATGGTGATCCTGGCATCGCAGAAAAGCACCTGAGCGATACCAGGATGGATCATTTCCATGACCAACTCCGGGGTCAACTGATGGCAGACCTGCAGCTGCGCCCGAATTGAACACTTCCGACAGCAGCGCTCAATGAGTTCGCCGAGGGCCGGTCCGGCTCCGTCGTCACCGCGCAGGGTGTTGCCATAAGCGATTATCAGCAGCATCGTCCGATGTTTCTGCCAACAGCCGGATTACTCAACTGTTCCGGCTGATCGAATCAATGACCGTGCCGCAGCGGGAGAGCACTTGCACGACGATGGGCATCTGACCGATTGCATGGGTGGAGCAACTCAGACACGGATCATATAGCCGGATACCGTGTTCAATACGATTGAGAATTCCCTCATTGATAACACCGTCCTTGATATAAGCATCGGCAATCTGCCGGACGGTTTTGTTCATCGCCAGATTGTTGTGGCCGGTGGCGACAATCAGATTGGCCTTCTGCAAAATACCGTTTTCGTCAACATGGTATTCATGGATCAACGTACCGCGGGGGGCCTCGCTGACACCGACGCCCACCAGTTGATTTACCCCGGCATCGCTGCGCACGCGGGGACTCGTGATATCCTCATCTGCAAGCGTTTCCTCAATTCGCTCCAGCGCAAAGAGAATTTCGATCAACCGAGAGTAATGGTAGTGGAAGCTGCTCATAATTGGTTTGCCGCGATCGCTGATCCGGCGAAATTGCCGTAATTCGCGATCGGCACGGGGCGTCCCGATGAAATCGCAGATATTGATCCGGGCGAGCGGTCCAACCCTGTACATGCCGGCTTGATTCTCGTAGCCAAACCGGGTGTAATAAGGGAATTTCATATAGCTCCACGATTCCACCGCTTCGCTGATGATGCTGCGATAATCGGCCGGGTCGATCCCCTCCTCAAGCAACTTGCCTTCGCTGTCCATGACCCGGAGTACACCATCGTAGTGTTCCAGACCACCATCTTTGGTAACCAGGCCGGCGAACAGGCTCGGGAACTGCCCGTACGACTCGACCTCATCGGCATGTGCATCCAAATTGTCCTTGAGCAGATCGATGGCCAATTCGATGATGTCGAATGCGTCTGGCAACATCCGCTGGATGTGATCGCGTTTCTCGGCGGTCAGTGGCTCGCGGACTCCGCCGGCGACAGCCCAGGAGGGATGGACACTTTTCCCACCGAGGGTACGGATAATTTCCTGGCCAATTTGTCGCAGCCTGATGCCGTTCTTGGCGATGTCTGGATAGGCTTTAATCAGGCCAACAATGTTACGTTCGGCTGGATCGCTTTCCATGCCGAGCAGCAGGTCGGGGCCGCTGAGATGGAAAAAACTCAATGCATGGCTCTGCACAAACTGGCCATAATTCATCAATCGCCGCAGTTTTGCGGCGGTGGGTGGGATTTTGACGCCCATGATCGCATCGCCGGCCTTGGCTGAAGCGAGCAGATGAGAAACCGGGCAAATCCCGCAGATGCGCGCGGTAATACCCGGCATTTCCCAGAAACTGCGACCTTCACAGAATTTTTCAAAACCTCTGAACTCAGTGACGTGGAAGCGGACATCTTCAATGCTGCCGGCATCGTCGATGTGGATTGTTATTTTGGCGTGACCTTCGATACGGGTCACGGGATCGATGGTAACCGTTCGGCCCATGATGCTGTTCCTCCTGCTGGCAAGTTGTTTCAACCAAAGTATCTCATTTCCTGTGTCAATTGCACTGTATCGCCCTCTAACAGAGCAGAGACCACCGCCCAGATATGATCCGGATCGGGCGGACAGCCGGGGAGAAAGGCATCGACCTTAATCACCTGATGCAGGGGCAATACCTTCGGAATGAGGGCCGGGATGATGCCATCTTCTTCCAGTCCGCGCGGCACGCTGCCAGGGCCATTCTGATAGACTTTGCTCAGCAGATCGTCTACCTGTAGCCGGTTGCGCAGACTGGTGACGTTGCCGGTCACGGCGCAGTCACCAAAACTGATTACCACGGTGCTGCGCTGGCGGATCTGCTGGGCCAACTCGAGATGGTCGACATTGGCCACAGCACCTTCGACGAGCGTTACATCAACCTGTTCCGGAAAGGTTTTGATATCGGCTATCGGGCTATGGACCAAATCTGCGGCCTGGAAGAGATCGAGCAAGCGTTCGTCCAGATCGAGCAGGCTCATATGGCATCCCGAACAGCCGCCGAGCCAGGCAGTAGCCAGTCTGATCTTTCTGTTTTTCATTTGTTTTTTCATAGCGTATTTCCTTTTTTCTTGGAATCTGCCGTCATATGTGCCGGGATTACCATTGCCATTCCTTGTTTTTCCGCCCGTTCAGGATCCAGGTCAGGAAGGAGTGGCGCTTTTCCATCTCGCCGACCGACGAACCTTTTGCAATCAAGGCGCCGGTGGGACAGACCTGGACGCATTTGCCGCACTTGGTGCAACTGAGACTGTCACCCCAGGGGCGATTGAGCGCGGTGATGATCCGGCTCTTGGTGCCTCGTCCCATGACATCCAGGGTATGGGCACCTTCCACTTCGTCGCAGGTGCGCACGCACCGCAGGCAGAGAATGCAGCGGTTATGATCGAGGGTGAAATTGCTGTGGCTGGAATCAATCGGCAGATCAGGTGCCATATACTCATAGCGGACATGGTCAACGCCGAGCTCGGCTGCTCCGAACTGCAACTCGCAATGGCCGTTCATAACACAGACGGCGCAAGCATGGTTACGTTCTGAAAGCAGCAACTCCATCGTGATCCGGCGGTAGTTGACGAGCCGTTCACTATGCGTGTAGACTGACATGCCTTCCTGGACCGGCGTGACGCAAGAAGCAAGCAGCCTGTTTGAACCCTTGGTTTCGACGAGACAGAGTCGACAGCCGCCGAGTGCACTGATCCCCTCCATATGACAGAGGGTGGGAATATTGATTCCCTGTTCTCTGATCACCTCGAGCAGTTTCTGGTCGTCGCGAGCACTGACCAGTTCGTCATTTATGTGGAGTGTAACGACAGACATTATGACACCTCCGAATCGGTTTTTATCGAACGGGCGCGGCGCAGCAGTTCCTCGGCCAGATGCAGCGGCGGGACCTCGGTGAACGAACACTTACCGGCCGGGCAGGTACGGTTGTTGATGTGTAACTCGTATTCCTCACGGAAGTACTTCAAGGTGCTGAGCAACGGATTGGGGGCCGATTGCCCGAGACCGCAGAGGCTGGACTCTTTCATCATGACGCAGAGTTCTTCGAGCCGCTCCAGGTCCTCTGGAGTTGCGCTGCCATCAGTGATATGTTCCAGAATCCGGTGCAGCTGAACAGTGCCCGCCCGGCAGGGGACACATTTACCGCAGCTCTCATCCATGCAGAACTCCATGAAGAACTTAGCCACATCGGGCATGCAGCTGGTGTCGTCCATGACCATCAGGCCGCCGGATCCCATGATCGACCCGAGTTTGCTGAGGCTCTCATAGTCCATCGGGGTATCCAGGTGTTCCGCTGGTATGCAGCCGCCACTCGGGCCGCCGGTCTGAGCCGCCTTGAATTGTCGACCGTCGGGGATGCCGCTGCCGATATCATAGACGATCTCGCGCAGAGTAATGCCCATCGGCACCTCGATCAAACCGGTGGTTTCAACGTTGCCGGCAAGGGCGAAGATCTTCGTACCCTTGCTTTTATCCGTGCCGATGGAGGAATACCAAGCCCCGCCATGTTCGATGATCGGTGCAATATTGCCGAAGGTCTCGACGTTGTTGATCAAGGTCGGGTAGCCCCAGAGTCCTTTCTGAGCCGGATAGGGAGGTCGTGGCGTGGGCTGGCCGCGCCGACCCATGACAGAGGCCATCAGGGCCGTTTCCTCGCCGCAGACAAAGGCACCGGCACCGATTCTGATGTCAATGCGGAAGCTGAAGCTGGAATCGAGGACACGGCCGCCGAGCAGACCGCGACGTTCGGCTTGACGAATGGCGTTCTCAAGCCGTTTCGCGGCAATCGGGTATTCACCGCGCACGTAGACGAACCCTTGATCAGCTCCTACCGCATACCCGGCGATGGCCATCCCTTCGAGCACCCGGTGAGGGTCGGATTCCATCAGGGTACGATCCATGTAGGCGCCCGGGTCGCCTTCGTCACCATTGGCAATCACGTATTTCTTATCGCCGGGCGCCTTGCGCACCAAATCCCATTTCAGTCCCGACGGATACCCGGCGCCGCCGCGTCCGCGCAGCCCGCTCTTGACTATTGCCTCGCACACCTCTGCCGGGGTCATTTCCCGCAAGGCATGGGCCAGGGAGCTGTATCCGCCTCTGGCCACGTAACTTTCCAGGCGTTCCGGGTCAATCAAACCGCAGTTCGACAGGACCACTTTTTTCTGCTTGCTGAAAAAGGCAATGTTAGCCGGCAGGATGTTTTTGTCAGCTGGCTGGTCGCTTTTGCCGGCATGGGCTAAAGCGATTGTTCGTGCCAGTTCCGGCGTTACTCGTTCGTAAATGACATCCTCCCGGCCATTGACCTGAACGGTGACAAGGGGACCGCGGCTGCACGGACCCATGCAACCGGTGGAGATGACCTCGACTTCGGCTTCCAATTCCTGCTCTTTGATGACCTTTTTAAAGGTCTCGATGACGGCGGTTGCGCCGGAGGACAGGCAGGGAGTGCTGGCGCAGCAGAGGAGCCGGCAGCGGAACTCCTGCAGCCTGTCCCGTTCGCGCGCTCCCAAAGCATTTAATTCTGGACGATTCATGATGCAGGCTCCTCCTGATGCTGAGTCTCCTCGGCAACCGCTTTCACCGGTTCACCGTTGCCCGGGGCTGCTTCGAGGATCTCCTTGAGTTTATTCAGGGTCGATTCCGGGGTCTCTTTGCCGAGCACCTCGTTGTCGACCACCAGAACCGGGGCCAGGCCGCAACTGCCGAGACAGCGGGCAGTGGCCAGGCTCAGTTTGCCGTCGCTGGTGGTCTGGCCAGGGACGATCCTGAATTCGTCTTGGACCACCGAGACGATTTCGGCGGAGCGCTTGACATAGCACGCCGTCCCCATGCAGACTACGCAGGTGTGTTCACCCTGTGGCTTAAGGGAAAAGAAGTGGTAAAATGTAGCCACGCCGTAGACCCAGCTTTGCGGAAGTTTCAACTCGTGGGCGACATAGATCATCAGTTCGTCGGTCAAAAAACCGAACGCCTCCTGGGCGGTGTGTAGCACCTCTATGAGCGCATCCTGCTGGTAATGACACCGCTTCAACGTGCGGTCGACCAGTTTGTAGCGCGAATCGGTGTTCTGCGCATCCGGTTTGGCCGTGACGTCTTTTAATTTGTATACAGCCATTGCTACCCCCTTTGTTTTAAACTTTTAATTTTCCTCTTATTTGTAATCAGGCTGGGGGCGTCACCACTCAAGGTCGAACAAGCGACGGGTGGCGGTGGGAGTTAAACCTTGCCGGCCTGGAAATCCATAAAATTCATCTGGCCAGTCCAGAACCACATGACCGCAATTTCGTCCTACCTGACGCCTAACTGGTACCGATATTTTTCGGCGGATGAAAAAGACCTATGACCTGCCGTTTGAATATCAGTAAGGTTCATGAGCGTGGTATTGCGCAGGATCAAGACGGATATCCAGTTCTGTCAGTTCGTAGTTTCAGTTTGCAGGTATGGCTATAACACCAGGAAACTAGGCAAAAAATACCATATTTGATGGGTCGTGTCGAAAAGAATTTGCATCCCCACCTCAATCAATGCTTGCCAACGCCGTTAATCCAACAAGAGGAGCGGCTGGTATCTCAAATCAGGCCCTTCTGAGCCTGGGCCTGGATGGCGGTAATCGCCACGGTGTTGACGATATCCGGGATAAGACAACCACGACTGAGATCATTGACCGGTTTATTCAGCCCCTGCATGATTGGTCCTATGGCCACCGCTTTGGCAGAGCGCTGTACAGCCTTGTAGGTATTGTTTCCGGTGTTCAGGTCGGGAAAGATGAAGACGGTGGCCTTGCCGGCGACTTTACTGTTGGGCATTTTAGTCTTGGCCACTGTCGCATCGACGGCGGCGTCATACTGAATTGGTCCTTCGATCAGCAGATCCGGTGCCAGCCTCTTGACGATCTCCGTTGCCTTTTTCACCTTTTCGACCTCTTCACCAATTCCCGATGTGCCCGATGAATAGGAGAGCATGGCCACCAGTGGTTTAATCCCGAAGAGACTCGCAGTTTTTGAGGACTCTATGGCAATTTCCGCCAGTTGTTCCGAAGTTGGCCGGGGATTGACGGCACAATCGCCATAAGCAAGAACCCTGTCTTCCAGACACATCAGAAATATCGAGGACATGATCGTGCTTCCTGGTTTGGTTTTGACGAATTCAAGAGAAGGCCGAACGGTATTGAGAGTGGAATGGACCGACCCGGAAACCATGCCGTCCGCGTGATTTTTATAGACCATCATCGTGCCGAAATGGTTGACGCCGGACATGACATCTCGAGCGTTGTCCAAGGTGATCCCTTTGTGTTTACGCAATTCAAAGTAGGTGGCAACATAATCCTCAAAGAATTCCGACTCCGTCGGCTCAATAATCGTTGCATCGGCAAGGTTCAGTCCCAGAGTCTGGATCTTCTTTTTTATCACCTGTTTTCTGCCCAACAGCACAATGTTGACAGCGTCTCGGGCAAGGAGTATCTCTGCCGCCCGCAGGATTCGTTCCTCCTCTCCTTCCGGCAGAACGATGGCCTGTTTGTACTCTCTGGCCCGTTTGATAAGACTGAATTCAAACATTTTCGGCGTGGTAAATAACAGGCTGTACCCTATTATTTTGTTACGGAGTTCCGTAGTGTTAATATGGGACTCAAAAAGTCTCAGGCCGGCTGCGATCTTCAGTGGAGCCTCCGGGGTAATGCAATGGTGGATTGTTTTAATTTTCATTGCCGTGGTGAAGGTATCTTCCTCGACCTTGATGATCGGCACCAGGTCTTCCATCCCTTGAAGAAGATTGCGTAACAGATCATCAGGTTGCATATAACCGGTTAAAACAATCCCGCCAATATTGGGCAAATTGCTTGATCTGTAGGCAACCAAAGTTCCGAGGATGATATCCAGTCGGTCTATGGGGGTGATGACCAGGTTGTCATTGGCCAGTCGCGGCAGATAATTCTGCAGATTCATTGCCGCTATGACAAAACGTGTAACAGTCCGGTTGAGCTGTTCTTTGCCGCAAAGAACCTTGGCATCAAGGGCCTTGACAATTTCGCCCATCGTCGGTCTGTCAAGTATCTCCTCGTACGGTACTGAATATATAAGTTCTGGTTTTTGCTTGAGAATATTCTTGAGAGATTGCAATATTCGCTGTTGCAGATGCGGCGGGGTTCTGTTGACAATGATCGAGAGAATGTTGCAGCCTTTTTCCTCAAACGCTTCGATGGCAAATTGGCACGATTTTACAACGCCCTCGACAGAACCTTCATGGGCATTGGCCAGTAATAAAACCGGACAGCCCAGGTTGTTGGCGATCTCCACATTCAGATCAAATTCAAAGGCCGCCGATTCGCTTTCATAGTCCGTTCCAAGGCAGAGGACAAAATCGTGTTCATTCTCAAGTGCTTTATATTTATCCAGTATACCTTCGAGAAGTTGGTCGTTTTTTTTATCGGAAATCAGGCTTCTTGCTTCCTCAAAGGTATAAGCGTATAAATGATCACTGGGAATATTGAGATGGTAATGTGACTTAATTAAATGGAGAATTTCATCGACACCGTCGCTATACTGCTGGACATTGACGATGGGCCGAAAAAAAGCCACCTTAGCCAGGTTACGAACCAGAAACTCCATGACCCCGAGAGTGATCAGTGACAAGCCGCTTTTTGGTTCAAGGGCGGTAATATAAAGATTTTTGGACATGGTTTTTTAATAATGTTGAGGATTGTTAAACAACCGTTACAGGAACAACCTTGCCTCGCGTTCCTTCAAACACCAATGAAACCCTTTGTCCTGTTATAGAACATTTCTATGCAGTGTACGATATACATTTAAAGGATCGTTCAGAACCATGGATACCACTCTCTCCTATAGTGAATTGGTGGCTCGGATCGAGGCACTGCAATTGGAATCCCTGGGCCTCAAGATCGCAGAGGAAGCTTTTCATCGTCAAAACGCCTCCCTTAAAGCGCTGCATGAAACCTCCCTTGGTTTAATCGATAAACTCGACAAAGAAGAGCTCTTGGAGAATATTCTTGAGCGGGCGGCATCACTCAGCGGCACGACGCACGGATATATCTATCTGCTGGAATCAGGACAAAACTTTATGCAGATGGTGGTGGGCAAGGGGTTTTTTAAGGGTCAGCTCGGCCGCCGTGTTTCAATCGGTCAGGGTATGGGGGGCTGGGTGTGGCAGACTGAGAAACCGGTGGTCGTTGACGATTATAAGATATGGCCCGGCCGTCTTGCCGACAAGGTCCTCGACGGTTTGCGATCTATTGTTGGAATTCCCTTGAAAAATGACTTACAGGTGCTTGGGGTCATAGGTCTTGCCCACGTGGAAATGGACAGGCAGTTCAGCGGCGAGGATATCACTACCCTTGAACGATTTGCAGCTTTAGCGCTAATTGCTCTCGAAAAATCGCGATTGTACGCCGATGTTCGTCATGAATTGGCCGAACGTCAGCGAACGGAATCGATTTTGCGGGAAAGCGAGGAGCGCTATCGGACCTTTCTCGAATCTTCGCCGGATCCTATCGTGGTTTACGATATGCAGGGTATCGCAACCTATGTCAACCCTGCTTTTGAACAGACCTTTCACCTGTCCCGTGAAGAGTTGCTAGGCAAACAGATTGATTTTGTCCCTGAAGAAAGTTGGCCGGAGACCAAGGAGGCAATAGGGCGCATGCAGAGTGGTCAAAAAATCAATCTTTTCGAGACCAGGCGACTGACCCGTGAAGGGCTCATTCTTGACGTTCAACTCAGTTCCACCCTGTATACCGGCAGTGACGGCCAGCCGTTGGGCAATATCGTGACCTTGCGAGATATCAGTGCTCGAAAAAAGACCGAAGAAGAACTGGATAAATATCGTGGTCTCCTTGAGGAACTGGTGGCCGAACGAACTGCTGAGCTGGCGCAAGCCAACCTTAAACTGGAGCAGGAGATTGAAGAACGCAAGCGGGCGGAAAAAGCCTTAAAAAAAAGGGAGCAGGAATTGCAAGCGCAATCCCATCACCTGGAAGAAGTGAATATCGCCCTCAGGGTGCTTCTGCAACAACGGGAGGTTGACAAGAAAGAGCTCGAGGAAATCGTCATGCGAAATGTTCAGGAACTGGTCAGTCCCTATCTGCAACGGATAATGAATGGACGGTTAGATACCCAGCAAAGGACCCTGACACGGATTCTCGATACCAATCTCAATAACATAATTTCTCCCTTTGTGAATAAATTGGCAACGGGGCTTACCCATTTAACGCCGGTTGAGATCAGGGTGGCGAGTCTTATAAAGGAAGGGAAGACCAACAAGGAGATTGCCGAGGTGTTACTGGTGTCGAAAAACACCATACTCTTTCATCGATATAATATTCGAAATAAATTGGGTCTCAAAAACCAGAAAATAAACCTGCGATCGCATCTTCTGGCACTGAAATAATAGTGGTTATATACTATTATTATACCGCTATTTAATAAACTTGAATTAATCGTTCATTTTAGTATGTTATAAATATAAGTAAAATTCATTATAAACCGTGCTGCTGAGAACTCTATGACCCGTCTCATAGCTTCTGAGGTGACTCTTACCTTCGGCGGTCTGAACGCCCTGACAGGAGTCAATATTTCCATTGAACCCGGGCTCATCACCTCGATAATCGGCCCCAATGGCGCTGGAAAAACCAGTCTGCTCAATTGTGTTTCAGGTTTTTACCATCCAACCTCAGGGGAAATTCATTATGGCCAGAGCAACCTGACGCATGCCTCGCCGCACCAGATTTCCACCATGGGCATTGCCCGCGCTTTTCAAAATCTCGAACTCTTTCGAGGACTTTCTGTCCTCGATAACCTTCTTTTGGCTCGTCATCAAAACCTTAAGTATTCCATCCTGCACGCTCTAATCTATTTCGGCAAGGCGTCACGAATGGAAGCGGAAAATCGCGTCTATGTTGAGAAGGTTATTGATTTCATGGAGCTTGAACCCTATCGCAAGAAAATGGTCGGAAACCTCAGCTACGGGGTACAAAAGCGCGTAGAGGTGGCCAGGGCTCTAACACTTGCACCCCAGTTACTGCTTCTTGATGAACCTATGGCTGGGATGAACATTGAGGAAAAGGAAGATATTGTTCGTTTCATCCTCGACCTCAAAAAAGAGTGGGCTATTACGATAGTGTTGGTTGAACACGATCTGGGGGTGGTTATGGATATTTCCGACCAGATTTATGTGCTCGACTTTGGCATAGTTATTGGCTCGGGAAAACCGCACGAAGTCGCATCCAATCCCAAGGTGATCGATGCCTACATAGGAGAGGAGTAATTTCCCATGGAAAACAAAGACCATCTCGTTCAGTTCAGCATTCCGCAACTTTTGCGGTGGCGGGTCGAAACAACAGGGGAGAAGGTTGCCCTGCGGGAAAAGGATTTCGGCTGCTGGAACTGCTATACCTGGAATCAGTACTATGATCGGGTGCGCAAAGCTGGTCTCGGTTTACGAAAAATAGGTTTTCAAAAAGAAGATAAGATCGCCATAATCAGTGATAATATCCCGGAAACGCTCTATTTGGCCATTGGTGCTCAGGCTGTTGGCGGACTTTCCTCGGCTATATATCAAACCAGTCTGCCGGGTGAGATCGCCGGCATTCTCAACTACCTCGGGGTTACGGTCGTTTTCTGCAACGATCAGGAACAGGTCGATAAGGTCGTCGAGGTACGAGAAACCATCCCTCAGGTCAAAAGGGTTATCTATGAAGACCCGCGGGGCATGCGTGGCTACCAGGATGACCAATGGTTTCTGCACATTGAGGACCTTTATACACTGGGCGAAACCTTGCACCAGGAGGATCCCCATCTTTTCAATACCCTGGTTGATGAAGGTAAACCTGATGATGTATGCCATCTCTGTCTCACCTCCGGCACCACCGGGCTGCCCAAAGGGGCTATGTTGACCCATCGCAATTATATCAACATGGGCTTGCAACTCACCAAAGTTGACCCTCTGGAGGAAACCGACGAGTATGTTTCTTTTCTGCCCTTTGCCTGGATAGGCGAACAGATGAATTCCTTTGGGGTGGCAATGGCGACTGGGATTGCCGTTAATTTTCCCGAATCGGTTGAAACCAGCATGGAGGATCTGAAGGAGATCGGCCCGCACTTCATGTTCGGTGCGCCGCGAATCTATGAAACCATCCGTTCGCAGATCTGGCTGAAAATTGACGAAGCCTACTGGTTAAATCGTATGCTCTACAACTATTTCATGAAGATAGGCGAGGAAGCCGCCAGGTATCGTATGTCGGGGCAGAGTTTGCCGATGTTGCTCCGCTGTCTCGCCTGGCTTGGCAAACAAATTATTTTCAGGCCTCTGGTGAACCAGATCGGACTGCTCAGGCTGCGGCGGGCATATACCGGAGGTGCGGCTCTAGGTCCCGAACTCTTCACCTTTTATCAGGCCATTGGCGTCAATCTCAAGCAGATCTACGGCCAGACTGAGATTGTCGGTATTGCTTATATGCATAGAGATGGCGATGTCAGGCCGGATACCGTCGGAAAGCCCCTGCCGGGAACCGAATGCCGGATATCCGAATCGGGGGAGATTCTTTCCCGCTCCGCATCGGTTACTCCCGGGTATTATAAACTCCCAGAGAAAACGGCGGAACTGCTTGAGGACGGCTGGCTCCACTCCGGCGACGCCGGATATATCGACGATAACGGCCATCTGGTGGTAATCGACCGGATTTCCGACGTAATGCACAATAAGAATGGCCTTATGTTCAGTCCGATGTTCCTGGAAAATCGTCTGAAATTCAGTCCTTATATCAAGGAGGCGGTGATCTTTGGTAACCGGCAGGAATATGTTGCGGCGCTTATCAATGTTGATCCCATCGTCGTCGGCAAATGGGCCGAGGATAAAGGGATCTCTTTCAGCACCTATATGGATCTCTCCGCTCAGACTGAGGTCGCCGAACTGATACGGGGAGCGGTTGCAAAAATCAATGACAATGCCGAAAAGGACCATTTTAAGATTCGCCGTTTTGCCATTCTCTATAAACTGCTTGATATGGACGATGGCGAATTGACCAAAACCGGCAAGATCAGGCGAACATTTGTCCGGGAAAAATACAATGATTTATACGAGGCACTGTACGATGACACGGTGACGGAGAAGAGGGTTGAGGCGCATTTTCAGTACCAGGACGGCCAAACAACGACGGTTGATACGTGGATCCGCTTTTACACAATGGAAGAGAAACGATGAGCTATTTTTTCCAACTGGTGGTCAGTGGCATTGTTGTCGGATCGATTTACGCCCTCTCGGCACTTGGCTTTGTCCTTATTTATAAATCGAGCAGGGTGCTGAATATTGCGCACGGACAGATCATCGCCGCCGGGGCTTTTATCACTTATGCCTTGACGGTCTGGATGGATATGCCAATTGCCCTGGCTTTTCTCATGAGCATGATCATTACCTTTTTTCTTGCCATGAGCGTGGAAAGGGTCTTCCTGCGCCGCTTGATCGGCGAACCGATTATCTCGGTTATCATGGTGACTATCGGGCTGATGTCTATTCTTGATGGATTGATCTATCTCACACCCTTTGGTACCGAAAATTTCTCTTTTCCATCCTTTTTGCCGACAACGCCGATTTCCCTGCTCGGTATTTCCATTTCCTGGACCCAGCTGGTCGGAGTACTGGTTACCTTCACCATGATCGGCGGGTTTTCCTGGTTCTTTAAGAAATCGACACTGGGTATCTCCATGCGGGCTGTTTCCGATGATCAGCTGGCCTCCATGTCCATTGGCATTTCGGTCCCCAGGGTTTTTGGCCTCGCCTGGGCCATGGCCGGACTGAGCGCGGCTGCGGCCGGAGGAATCATCGGTAATATCACTGGAATCAATTTTGATACCCTGCACGCCTTCGGCATTATCGTCTTCCCGGTGGTAATTCTCGGCGGGCTGGACTCGATTCTCGGCGCGGTTGTTGCGGGAATCATCATGGGGCTGATTCAGCAGTTTGCCAGCGGTTATCTGGATGGCAACTGGGGACTGAACGGTACCGGGGAGGTCATGCCGTATGTCATTCTTTTGGTGATTCTCCTTTTTAAGCCCCATGGCTTGTTCGGCATACATGAAATAGAACGGGTGTAATCATGTCAGCAAATCGTTGGCTTGCCACAGGCAATTATTTTACTTCCTATAAAGAAGAGCAGAGAATTTTTTTCACCAGCCTCGACCGGACCGCCATGGGCCTGCTTCTCCTTGGACTTTTTCTTTGGCCGACGCTCATCCAAGTCGATAACAAGTACATGCTGGTAATAGATAATATCCTGGTGGCGGTGGTTGCCGTTATGGGATTGAATCTGGTGACCGGTTTTGCCGGCCTTATCTCCATTGGACATGCGGCATTTGTCGGCATCGGCGCCTATACCATAGCCTCTTTTGGCCGAATGCTCGGGGAAAATCATATCCTGCTGACCCATGCCTGGCCGCTCATGATCATTATCGCCGGATGCATGGGTGCGGTTTTTGGTGCAATTGTCGGTTTGCCCGCCCTCCGTTTAAAACACCTGTATCTGGCCATTGCTACTCTGTCCTTCCAGATGATTTTTCAGTGGACCATCAATTTCATGAACTTTTTTAATCAGGGACAGACAATCTCAGTGGGCCGGGTGAGTTGGTTGACTGGCCAGGTGTCGCGAAGTCAGCACTACACATTCTGGTATTATGCGATACTGGTGGTTATTGTCCTCGCTGGATTTGCTGTCCGTAACCTGCTGCGCACTCGTTACGGTCGCTGTCTTGTTGCCGTACGCGATAATGATCGGGCCGCCGATGCCATGGGCATGCACCCCGGATTCACCAAAGTCTATGCCTTTGCTCTGGCCGGCTTTCTTGCGGGAGTTGCCGGGGCCTTACATGCCTATCTGTACCGGGGGGTCGGAATTGAATCCTTTACCCTGCAACATTCCATCAGCTTTCTGGCGATGGCGATTGTCGGTGGCCTGGGAACCCTGCATGGTTCCTTCTGGGGGCCGTTGGCGATTAAATTGCTCGATCTTCAGGTGGAGCGGCTTTCCGAATGGGTGGGAAACCACCTCACCATTGCCACAAATCTGGCTACTGCCTTAAAACCATTGAGTTTTGGTCTGGTTATCGTACTGTTTTTAATGTTTGAACCGCGGGGAGTAGCCAATTGGTGGCGCATTGTCCGGTCGTATGTGAAGCTTTGGCCTTTCAGGTATTAGGACCTTAAAAATTATTATCTGGATGCTTCTTCCAGATAATAATTTTGTGAAGGACCTTATCCCGCACAGCGGGATTAATTTTTACACTGCAAGAAGAAATCAACCTAATTCCAAGGAGGAGAAATGAAAATGAACAACGTGATCAAATGGATGTCTCTGTTGACGGCTGTTTTCATGGTGACCCTGCCCGTCCACGCGCTCGGTGCTGGTAAGGTGTATAAACTTGGATTGTCGCTGGCCATTACCGGTCCTACCTCGGATGCCGGCAACCCATATTCTAAAGGGGTTGAAGATTACTTTAACTTTGTAAATGATACGAAGATGCTGGGGGACGACAAGATCGAATGCATAATTCGTGATGATCAATACAATAACGATATCACCAAGCGCAACTTTGAAGACTTTATTTCCCAAGGGATTGTCTTTTATCTGAATTATTCGACAGGCAGTACGATGGCTTTGAAAAAAGATTTTGAAGAAGAGAAGATTGCAGTTATGCCCGCTTCCTTTCATGCCGGCAATCTGATTGATTCCAATTATATCTTCCTGCCGATAGCGTCCTATTCAGCACAGGCCATCGGTCTTGCCGAGTATATTGTCAAAACCCATCAGGGCGGAACACCGAAAATTGCCCTCTTCATTCATCCTTCCGCATTTGGCAGAGGACCTGTTGAGGACCTGCAGAAGGCGGTGGCTGCCGGTCTGAAGATGGAAATAGTCGAGGTCGTTGAGCATGGCAAAGATCTCGATAATACCGCGATGCTGCAGCGCCTTCTCAGCAAAGGAGTGCAGTATGTCATCAGTCAGACCGTGCAGTCGCCGGTTGCTACGATGTTAAAGGACGCAGCAAGTCTTGGTCTCGTTGCAAAAACCTTTGGCGAAGCGGGGAAACTGACCTTTTTGGGGTGTCATTACACCGGCGGCAATGACCTTGTGGCACTGGCCGGGCCGGCTGCTGAAAATTTCTATTGGACCACCTCCTACATAGTCACCAATGAACCTAGTGCTGGTGCAACCGCACAGCTTGATCTGGCAAAAAAATACAACCGTGACGAAAAAGCCGCAAACTCACACAACTATGCCAATGGCATGATGGTAGCGCAGGTTGCCACCGAGGTCATCAAACGGACAAAGGCCAACGGCAAGGAAATCAACAAGGCAAATCTTTATGAAGAACTCCAGGCAATGAATGGCGATAAGGCCTTTTCTCCCGGTACAACCGTTGGGCCGGTCACCTATTCGAAAACCGATCATGCCGGTGTTGATACCCTGCAGCTGTATATGGTCAAAGACGGTGTTCTTTAAATCTGCCGGTGCTCCCTTTACGACCGGTCTATACTGGCAAGATTTAAGTACAGTGGAATCGGAAAAAAATAGAGAACCAACTGGAAGTCAATAATATTGAAGTCGTTTATAATGATATTGTCCAGGTCTTGCGCGGTGTCAGTCTGAAAGTACCCGAGGGGAGTATCGTCGCTCTCCTCGGGACCAACGGGGCTGGCAAGACAACTACCTTGCGGGCGATCAGCGGATTATTGAAGCCGGAAAACGGTTACGTCCGGGAAGGGTATATCAAGTTCAAGTATACCGATATAACCAACATGACTGGAACCGATGTGGTTAAACTGGGTGCGGTCATGGTTCCGGAAGGGCGACGGGTTTTTAAACATCTGACGGTGGATGAAAATATCCGTGTCGGGTCCATTACCAGAAAGGATGGCGCCCAGAAGATCCATGACGATCATGCTCTGATGTACTCCCATTTTCCGAGGCTTGCAAATATCACCCACAGGATGGCCGGGTACTGTTCAGGCGGAGAACAGCAGATGATTGCCATTGCCCGAGCCCTGATGGCTTCACCGCGCATGCTGATGCTCGATGAACCGTCGCTTGGTCTTGCTCCCTTATTGGTAAAGGAAATATTTGCCAACATCCAACTGATTAATAAGGAGATGAATACCACCATCCTGGTAGTCGAACAGAATGCCAAGATTGCTTTGGGGATATCAGATTACGCCTATATTATGGAATCCGGCAGGATTGTCCTGGAGGGACCGTCTAAGGAATTGCAGGAGAATCCTGATGTCAAGGAATTCTACATGGGGCTCACGCAGGGTGGTGGCAGAAAATCTTTTAAGGAAGTGAAATCCTATAAGAGGCGTAAGCGTTGGATGTGAAGGCTGAAAGTCTTTTGTGAACAGGGAGTCGAGAATGAAATTTTTATTGGGTTTTAACGGTTCTGAAGAGGCCAAGGCCGCCCTCGCCCTGGCTGGAACCCAGGCTGAGATCTTTCAGGCAAAGGTTTATATAATCACCTCAATGGGTGGAGGCAGGAGTGAAAAACCTGAAGAGATCGGCAAAGCTGCCCGAGATCTTGATTTTGCTGAACTGTTTCTCAAAGAGAAGGGGATAGCCTGTGAGACATTTCAGCTGGCTCGAGGGATGTCTCCCGGTGAAGATGTCGTGAGTTTTGCCGAGGAACATGAAATCGACTTGATATTTGTCGGAGTGGAAAAAAAATCGCGGACCCAGAAAATCCTTCTTGGTTCAACAGCCCAGTATATTATTCTCAAGGCTCCCTGTCCGGTTGTGAGTGTAAATCGCTCATTTAAATAGAACGGCATTTCAGGGCAGAGTAACGGCAAATGCGACACTAATACTAACTATATGATATTTTAGAGATTATACATATTTAACTGCTATTTTACCTTGCACGATTCGGGAGATTTTTCGCATGGGACTCTATGACTTTTCCTTTTATGATCTGATTACTCGTAATGCTGTAGCATACGCTGATTGTCCATGTTGGCGGGAAATTGATGACGGACGGCAATTGACTTTTGCAGACTACAAAAAACAGGTGGATCAGTTGGCCCGTGGGCTTAGCGGCATCGGCATAAAAAAAGGTGACCGCCTTGGGGTCGTGGGCAAGAACAGCCTTGAATTTTTTCTCGTTTACGGGGCGGCGGCGGCTCTGGGGGCGATCGTTCTGCCGGTTAATTGGCGCCTGTCGGCCGACGAAATGATTTTTAATCTGAACGATTGCCAGGCAAAAATCGCCTTTGTCGATGCTGAATTTCAACCGCAATTGGTGGCACGGTGCGGTGACTTACCGACAGTGACCGCCTTCTATAATTTAAAAGCCGATCTGGGAGAGGCAGAGCCCTTTACCTCTCTCCTCGATAATTCCGGGAAGCAGGTCCGAGCCGATGTGGCAAGCAGCGACGGCTTTGTTATTATTCATACCGCTGCGGTGGCCGGACGTCCGCGTGGGGCCTTGCTCAGTCATGGTAATATCCTTCTGGCCAGCATGCATTTCAATTATTACTTAGAGATAAGTACACAGCGATGTACATCTGAATCTGTTCCCCCTTTTCCATGTGGCAGGACTCTTCATGGCGATCAGTTGTTTTCATGCTGGGGCAGTGAATTTGAACATCAGTAAATTTGAAGCGAAGACTGCGGCGAAGTTGATCGCAGCAAACGGGGTGAGTCTTCTTTTTGACTTCCCGCCGATTCTTGATTCCTTGCTGAAAGCCGCCAGCGAGGAACATTTAGTGCTCGGTTCGCTCAGAGCTGTTGTGGGACTTGGCACGCAGGTGACGATTGAACAGTTTCAGGAAACAACAGGAGGCTCCTATTATGCCATGTATGGCCAGACGGAGACATCCTGCCTTACCAGCATGGGGAAATACAGTGATCGACCGGGGTCGGCGGGAAAGGTCGTGATGCTCGCCGATGTTCAACTCGTAGATGAACATGATCGTCCGGTCGTCCCTGGCGAAGTCGGCGAAATTACGGTAAAAGGACCTACGGTATTTATGGGATATTGGCAATTGCCGGAAGATAATGCCCATGCCTTTCGCGGAGGGTGGCATCATACCGGCGATTTGGGGCGTTTCGATGACCAGGGATATCTCTTTTACGCCGGTCGAAAGGCTGAAAAAGAACTTATCAAGCCGGGTGGGGAGAACGTTTATCCCGCTGAGGTCGAACGAGTTATTCTGCAGCATCCGGCGGTAGCGAAAACCGTTGTCATCGGGGTGCCGGATCCGAAGTGGAAAGAGGGTATAAAGGCGGTTTGTCAACTGCATGAAGGAAAGGATCTGACGGCGATGGAATTGATCCGCTTTGTCGGTGCGCGTATCGCCAGTTTCAAAAAACCGCAATATGTTGAATTCGTAGCCGCCCTGCCGCAAAAAGCCGATGGCTCGTTAGATCGTGAAGCTGTTAAATCCCGATATGGCAAAGTGTGAGGGGATGGCAGGTGCGGGAAATGGTGAAAATGCCCATCTTCTCGGGGTTTCTTGGCTTGCTTGAGAGCTTTTTGCGGCTATCAGTTCTATTTTTGCCGGGCGTTTCAGAAAAACGACGGGGCCATGTGCATTAATTGCCGCCATTCCTGTTGACAACCACCGAAATTCTGTCTATATCTCTGCAACAATTTTTCGTTTTTCGGGGAATTTTCCGAAAAAAATAAATCAAAATCAATCACGCAGCTTCCTGTTTTTGCAAAGAAACAACATCGGACGGACCTGCCGTCGAAATACTGGATCTCCAGAAACGAAATTGAGGGTTGGTTGTTGAGTATAATTTAATTGAAAGGACGGAACTCAATGAATGTAAATATTGAAGAAATCGGTAGCCTGACCAGAAAAATCACGGTTACATTGCCGGTTGACAGTGTGCAGGCAAAACTGAATGAGGCCTATGATAAACTGCAAAAAGAAGTGAAGCTGAAAGGGTTTCGCCGCGGCAAGGTGCCCCGGACGATCATTCTCAAGCAATTCAAAGGCCAGGTAGAGGGAGAAACCAGTGAGAAACTGGTGCAGGATAATTACTTCACCGCCATTGAAAAAGAAGGCGTCGATCCCATTGTTCATCCCGATGTGAAAAGCGTCAAATACAATGACGATGGAACCTTTACCTTTGTTGTTGATGTAGATATTCGTCCGCAATTCACCCTTGCACAATATAAGGGTCTTGAAGTCGAGAAAGTCAGTGTCGAGGTAACCGACGAGGAAGTACAGCTTGAACTTCTCGAAAAGCAGAAGAATATGGCAGCCCTTCGCTCGGTTACCGATAGACCGGCGCAGAGCGGCGACCTGGTAGTTGTTGAATTCCAGGGATACCATGATGGTAAAGAGATGCCGCAGGTTAAGAATGATAATTTGACCATCGATATCGGGTCGGGAGAGATGGATGTTGAATTTGAAGCAATGCTCGTCGGTAAGAACACCGGCGATGCAGGTGCGCACGAAATTGACTTTCCGGCAGGCCACCCGAATCCGATATTGAAAGGCAAAAAGGTCGAGTTTCGTATCAAGGTCAAAGATATCAAAGAACGTCTGTTGTCCCCCCTCGATGATGAATTCGCTAAGGATGCCGGTGAAGAGTTCAATAGTCTGGATGAGTTGAAGGCATCAATTCGAGAGCACCTGACAAAAATGCGCCGCGATCGGGCAGAAGGCACCACCACCGATAGAATTATGCAGAAGCTGTTGGAGAACCATGACTTTGAGGTGCCGAATCGTCTTGTTGCCTTTGAAGTTGAGCAAATGATCAAGCAGACCCAAGAGCAATTAGAAAAGAACGGTATGAGCCTTGAGGCCGCGGGCCTGAGTCGGGAAAAATTGGTCGAACAAAATGAGGAAATGGCCAAAAAAAGGGTGCGAGGCGATTTTATTCTGAAAAAAATTGCCGAGGTCGAGGAGATCAAACTGGTCGACGAAGATATGGAACGTGGTTTCAAGCGAATCGGTGATATGTATAACATGCCGGTCGCCAAGGTGAAGGAATATTTCCAGAACCGCGATGATCTTCTGCCCTTTATTAATGAACTGCTCAATGAAAAAATTCTCGCTTTCTTAAGAGAGCAGGCGGTTTTCGTCGAGAGTGCACAACCGGCGGCAATGGATGAACCTTCTGCTGCAAAAAGCTGATAGAGGCGCTTGCATCCGCCGGGAAAGATCTTATAATCAGCATAATCACAGTGGGGAGCCTCAGTGTTTATGCTTTGACGGAGTTGGAAACATTAGCGACTGCAAAAGGCTCCATGCCTTTTGCAGTCGTATCTTTTTTCAAGGAGCGTGATTAGAATATGAATCTTGTGCCGATGGTAATCGAGCAAAGTCCTCGTGGTGAGCGTGCCTATGATATCTATTCGCGACTGCTCAAAGAACGCATTATTTTTCTTGGTTCGGGGGTAAACGATGATGTGGCCAATGTCATCGTCGCCCAGCTGCTCTTTCTGGAGGCAGAGGATCCCGAAAAGGATATCACCTTTTATATCAATTCGCCGGGAGGTTCGGTGACTGCCGGCATGGCCATTTATGACACCATGCAGTATGTGAAGTGCGATATCGCCACGCTCTGCATGGGCCAGGCTGCTTCGATGGGGGCATTCTTGCTGGCGGCCGGTGCCGATGGCAAACGATATTCGCTGCCGAATGCCAGGATTATGATTCATCAACCGATGGGTGGCTTTCAGGGACAGGCCACGGATATTGATATTCAGGCCAAAGAGATTTTACGGATGAAAAAGGATTTGAACCGTCTTCTTGCCCATCACTGCCAAGACCAGTCTGGAAAAGGTCAGCAGCCGATACGGAACGTGATTACTTTATGAGTGCGAAGAAGCACAGAAATATGGTATCATAGATAAGGTTCTTACAAATCGGCAAGAGCTAGCTGAGGGAAAATAGTATGGACGATGTCGTGAGTAACGGACCTGATAGCCGTTGTTCTTTTTGCGGTAAAAAACAGGATGACGTTGATAAGCTTATTGCCGGACCGGATGTTTTTATCTGCGACGAATGCATTGAGCTATGTAATGAGATAGTGCAGGAAAAGAAGGAAGTCATTCTGCCACTACTCGAAGCGGAAGCCGTCAAGCCAGTGTCGCTTAAACCGATGGAGATCAAGCAATATCTCGACGATTATGTCATCGGTCAGGAATTTGCAAAGAAGGTTCTTTCGGTTGCCGTGCATAATCACTACAAACGTATTGATGCACCTGTTGATGACGATTCGGTGGAATTGCAGAAATCGAATATCATCCTGATCGGTCCGACCGGCTCCGGTAAAACCCTGATTGCCCAGACCCTGGCGAGAATTCTCAATGTACCGTTTTGTATGGCCGATGCAACGACGCTTACTGAGGCCGGCTATGTCGGTGAAGATGTCGAAAATATCCTGGTTAATCTTCTGCAGGCCGCCAACCATGATCTGGAAAAGGCCGAACGGGGCATTATTTATATCGATGAAATTGACAAAATTGCCCGGAAATCAGACAGTCCTTCGCTGACCCGAGACGTATCCGGTGAAGGAGTGCAGCAGGCCCTGCTGAAAATTATCGAGGGCACCAAGGCCTCTGTTCCGCCCAAAGGTGGAAGAAAGCATCCGCAGCAGGAGATGATTCAAATCGATACCACGAATATTCTCTTTATCTGCGGCGGTGCCTTTGTCGGTTTGGACAGTGTGGTGAGTCGTCGGCAGAGTGCCAAATCCATCGGTTTTGGCGCCAAGGTCACCGGTGATGAGAAAAAGAAAATCGGTGAACTGTTGAAAGCGGTGCAGCCTGAAGATCTGTTGAAATTCGGTCTCATCCCTGAACTGGTCGGCAGATTGCCGGTGATTGCCACCATGGAAGAACTGGTGGAGGATGATCTGATCCGCATCCTGAAGGAGCCGAAGAATGCCCTTACCAAACAGTATCAAAAGCTTTTTGAGTTTGACGGCATCACTCTCAGATTTACCGAAGGCGCCCTTGTGGCCATTGCTCGCAAAGCGCTGAAAAGAAAGTCCGGGGCCCGGGGTCTCCGCTCGGTTATGGAAGAGGCAATGCTCGATGTGATGTATGATCTGCCCTCGAAAAACGATGTGCAGGAATGTGTGATCAGCGAACAGGTAATCACTCAAGGTGATTATCCGGTTGTGCTGTATCATAACGCGGTGGAAGAGAGATTGAAAACCGCTTGATTATGGTACATTTTTCAACCTATACCAACTATCGAAAGGAGATTTTGTGACGAAGCTTTATCCCTTGATGCCCCTTCGGGATCTGGTGATTTTTCCGCATATGGTGGCCCCCCTGGTTGTCGGTCGGAAGAGATCCATTCAGGCGCTGGAAGATGCCATGGAGAAGAAAACCGATATCCTCCTGGTAACCCAGAAGAAATCGACTGTCGATGATCCTGAGATAAGATGATCTCTACGCTTTCGGTACCCTGGCCACGGTGATGCAGTTGCTGCGTCTCCCCGATGGCACGATCAAGGCCCTGGTTGAGGGGAAGTCGCGGGCGAAAATCATCTCGTATGTGCCAAATGATAATTTTCTTCAGGCTGAAGTCGAAGAACGTATCGATATTCCGGAACATAGTGCAGCCCTCCAGGCCTATGAACGGGAATTGCGAAAATTCTTTGATGAATTTGCGGCAAGCAACAAAAAAATTGGTCAGAGAAGTTCTCAACTCGGTCAAAGCCATCGAGAATCCTTTCAAATTGCTGAATATTATCTGTGCCCATCTGCCGTTAAAAAGCGACGAAAAACAGGCAATTCTCGAGGCTGAACCGCTTACCACCCGGATGGAGAAGGTCCTGGAGATTCTCAACCGGGAAATCGAGCTGGCGGAAATTGAAAAGAACATCAATGCCAAGGTGAAGATGCGCATGGGCAAGACCCAGCGCGATTATTATCTTGGCGAAAAGGTCCGGGAGATCCAGACCGAGATCGGTCAGAATGCCGATGGCCTCGATGAACTGGGAGAACTTGAGCAGACCATAAAAAACAAGGAAATGCCGGTTCTTGCCAAGGAAAAGGCCCTCAAGGAGTTTAAAAAACTGCGAAGTATGCCGCCCATGTCGGCGGAAACGACGGTGGTCCGCAATTATATCGACTGCATTGTCAGTCTGCCCTGGGAGAAAAAGAGCAAGTCAAAGATTGATATCAATAAGGCCGAGAAGATTCTTGATGAAGATCATTTCGGCCTTGCCAAACCCAAAGAACGAATTCTCGAATATCTTGCGGTGCAGAGCCAGGTAAAGAAAATCAAAGGGCCTATTCTTTGTCTGGTTGGCCCTCCTGGTGTTGGCAAGACCTCCATCTGTCAATCGATCGCCAGGGCGATGGGCAGAAAATTCGCTCGATTGTCTCTGGGCGGGGTGCGCGATGAGGCCGAGATCAGGGGCCATCGGCGAACCTATATCGGGGCAATGCCGGGCAAAATTATCCAGTCCATGCAGAAGGTCGATGTCGCCAATCCGGTGTTCTGTCTTGATGAAGTCGACAAAATGTCCATGGATTTTCGTGGCGATCCGTCTTCGGCCCTGCTGGAAGTCCTTGATCCTGAACAGAATGTTGCCTTCAACGATCATTATCTCGATATTGATTATGATCTTTCCGAGGTGTTTTTTATCACCACGGCCAATAATCTGCATGGTATCCCGGTTCCGCTGCAGGATCGGATGGAGATCATCCAGATCAGCGGCTATACCGAGGAAGAAAAACTGAGGATCGCCGAAGGCTATCTGATTCCCAAACAGCTGGAGCAAAATGGTTTTAAGAGCGGCGATATCCAGCTGACCGACGGGGCTATTCTCGAGATAATCCGCCGCTATACCCGGGAAGCAGGGGTGCGGAATCTTGAGAGAATCATTGCCTCTCTGTGTCGGAAGATAGCCAGGGATCGATTAAAGAAAAAGCTCAAAGGCAAGAAATATCAGGTCAGCGCCCAATCGGTTGCCAAATATCTGGGAACTCCCAAATACCGCTATGGTCTGGCCGAAGAAAATGATGAGATCGGTCTGACCACCGGACTTGCCTGGACCGAGGTCGGTGGTGAATTGCTGCAGATCGAAGCAACCCTCATGACCGGATCGGGAAAGCTGACCATTACCGGTAAGCTCGGCGATGTCATGCAGGAATCGGCCCAGGCGGCCTTGAGTTATGTGCGTTCCAGAGCCAAGGTCTTGGGCTTGGAAGAGGATTTTTACCAGAAACTTGATATTCATATCCATGTTCCCGAAGGGGCAATTCCCAAGGATGGACCGTCTGCCGGAATTACCATGGCCACCACCCTGGTTTCGGCACTGATCAAGACACCGGTGAAACACCATCTGGCCATGACCGGGGAGATCACCCTGCGCGGCCGGATTTTGCCCATCGGAGGCCTGACCGAAAAGCTTCTGGCCGCCAAGCGAGGCAATATTACCCATGTTCTGGTACCCAAGGATAATGAACGGGATCTGAATGATGTTCCCGCGAAAATCCGAAAATCTCTGAAAATTGATTTAGTTAATCATATGGATGAGGTGCTTGGCCATGCACTGGCGGCAACGGCCGGAAAAGCCCTCTTCGAACAGTAACAACAATTTGAAATAGCAGGTGAATATGGAATGTTGTCGGATATTTACCACGCTTGATGTTTTTCCTTGACGTGACAGGGTGAAGTTGGTAAATAGTCCTTCACGTTTGATTGACAAGGGGCGACTAGCTCAGCTGGGAGAGCATCGGCCTTACAAGCCGAGGGTCACAGGTTCAAACCCTGTGTCGCCCACCACACAAATGTTATTGGAGTGGTAGTTCAGTCGGTTAGAATGCCGGCCTGTCACGCCGGAGGTCGCGGGTTCGAGTCCCGTCCGCTCCGCCAGAACGTGTATCCGGGGAACCGATGAAATATCGGTTCCTTTTTTTATGGTTTCCTCATGGACCGATGGTTCCTTCAGATTGATCTGTTGGGGAAGGTTCATGTCTCGCATGGGGGCGACTAGCTCAGCTGGGAGAGCATCGGCCTTACAAGCCGAGGGTCACAGGTTCAAGCCCTGTGTCGCCCACCAAGTCTTAATCAACCGGGGACAGAATTCAATTCTGTCCCACGGGATGAAGTAAAAATGTTGGAGTGGTAGTTCAGTCGGTTAGAATGCCGGCCTGTCACGCCGGAGGTCGCGGGTTCGAGTCCCGTCCGCTCCGCCATTTATTGGAATGCACAAAGGGTTGCCGCATGAAAATGCTGCAACCCTTTTTTTTGCCGATTCTAAGGTTTTCGCTCGCCCATCTTTTGCTTGAATTTGTTGTTGACCTGATAGACAAAGGCGAGAACTTCGGCAACCGTCTGATACAGTTCCACCGGTATTTCATTACCTAAGGGGATCTTGGCGAGGATCTCCACGAGGTTGGGATCTTCTTTGATATGGACACCTGCTTCTCTGGCGGTGGCAATGATCTTTTCGGCAACAATACCTTTGCCGCTGGCCACGACCCTGGGGGCGGCGGACTCTTTTTCGTCATAGACAATGGCTACGGCCTTATTGATAGTTTTTTGTTCAGCCATCTCTCACACCTTCGTATCAAGCATAGAACTTCCCTGGGGCACGATACTGCGGATCAGATCGCTGATCGGATCTGAAGCATCGCCTGAAAAAGCCAGGCCAATGTAAGGGATGTTCGGTTATCGCCTCCTTCAATTCCTCACCATGGGCGGCGATGAAATCGGCCTTGTCCTGAGAATCTGCATGAAATCTGATAAATATCCCTTCGGAGTTGTGGATAAAATTTATACGCAGATTGCCGAGATCAGACATCGTCAGATGCAAAGAAAATCGGCTTTCCCCGGTTTCTGAGCCGGTTGCTGCACTCCCTTCTTCCTGCTGTTCAATAATCAGATAGCCCTGCTCGACAAAGGGCAGAGGCAAAGGAAAGATCAGCTGGGAACCGTTGCCGGTTTGCAGCTGGGCGAACTGAAAGAGTTCAAGGGTGGTAAGAACTTTTTGCGTGGCCGCAGCGATCTGTTCTGCCGAAGAGAAGCTGTGCGCCATCTCCAGGAGGGCGGCCTTGAGGGTGTGTACGGCCGCCTCTTTATCGCCCTTAGCCAGCAGATGTTCGAGATTCAGTCCGAGGCTGTCGATCAGCTGTTTAAGAATGGCCCCACCGTCTTTTTCGCCAAGAGGTATTCTGCTGGAGAGAGAAAAAACCTTCCAGGACACTGCGACTGGTCGGGGTGAGCAGCTGCAACGGTGGCGGGCTGTGACTTCTGCACTGCTGCAAAGAGGGCGGTAAGGTCAATGTTTTTGCCGAGAAGGGTGAGAGATCGCCCGGCAAATATATTGAGTGTGTCGGTGACGATTTTCAGTTCAATCTGCGGTTCGGTCTTGGTTACCTGGAGTTGCAGAATCTGGCCGGGAGACCAGCTTGGCCTCGAGAGCTTGCAGTCAGGCGATTGCCGCCGATATCAAGAACAAAGCGATTGTCGCCGTGTGCTTCAAGAACCACAGCCTTGAGTATTTGCCCGGCTGCCGGAAACTGCTGACTGTGACTCCGTCCTCGGCCCTGCGATGTGGCGGAACCGACGGGCAATATGGATGAAAGGGGGGTGATGGTATCCATATTACTGTATCGACGGTGGATTCTGAAAGGTTAGGAGATGGGGATAAATATATTTTCTTGCGATCAGTAGGTCTCGCCTTTTTCACGCAGTTGGCGTCGCTGCTCGGCAAAGCAATTCTTGGCAATGGCATCTCGATCCGACGCGGAAATTTCATCGAAGTGAAAAGAGACGAGCCAGCGATCCTTTTTTAATCGTTTGCTGCGAATGACATGGCCGGTGCAAAACACCTTCTTGCCTGGATTCACCAGGGCAATCTCAAAATCAAGGCCGTTGGCTGTTGGCACATTCTGCCGGAAGAACGGCTAAGACTCCGGATTGGGAGATATCAATCGTTTCTCCCTGCATCTGCCATTCTTGCTGATTGCTGTCGGGATTCTCCGGAAAGAAACGGATAATGATCCGGGTTCGCAGGGATACCCGGAAAAACTGGCGAAGATCCTCAGCCCGCACCGGTTTTCTGGCCACCAGTTCGAGGGTTCTGTTGCTGATTTTTTCAAGGATATCGGCAAGAAATGATATGTCTGCATCGCTTCGGTCCCTGCTGGAAAAGGAACACTGCTTAGATGTGTCCAGGGTGGCCGGGAGCTGTTCGGGTGGAGCAAGGAAGAAGAAAGAGGGGGCCTGCGATTCTTTATACACCCCTTGCAGATGTCGTTTCTCGCCGGACAAGTCGGTTAGGGTGATTGTCGCCGGTTGGCCGTCAGGTATGGAGTTGACAAGGAGATGAAGATCCTCTTCAGACATAGCGGCATTTCAGGATAATAGGTAAGGCTGCTATCATTTTTCCGCAACCTGTACCTTGAGGCGCAAAAGCTTTCTTTGCAGTACCAGGCAGCAGCCAATAATTTTATCTCTATCTTCGACGGAGATATCATCAAAGTGGTAGGCCACTTCATAGCGGCCGTCATTTTGCAGTTGCACCCGAACCTGATGGGCGATAACCTTGACCGTTTCCGGTTCGGCGGAGGGAATGAAGATCTCCAGCTGTACCTGTTTCTCGGTGGGCGGCGGGCTGGGGAAGATAGCGAGAATGCCGCTGCCGCTGAGGTCCACGGTTTCCCCTTGGATTGACCATGGTTCGCTGTTCTGGTTGACGAATTGGGTGCGAAACGAGCTTGAGATAACCCTCGTCACCGCATCAATGCGAAAGAATTCCCGCATCTGTTCATGGCTGATGGATTTTTGCAGGATCATCTGCAGGGTCTGCGGATTAACGATTTCCTGAATCATCGCTTCCAGTGAAAGGCTTGGACCTCCCATATCAATGCTGACGATACATGGTTGCTTGGCATCTATGTCGTCGAGAGGCAGGACGCCGGCCTTGAAAGTCAGGGAAAACTTTGGCGGGGCAATGTCCTGGCAGATACAATGCGCTCTGACCCGTTCCAGTCGGTTGCGCAGGGGAAGGAAGACCCGTACCGGCTTGCCATTGGCAATGGATTGTAAAATGTTGGGGTCGGTGCTCATTGTTGTTGCTTACCTCTGGCATCTGAAAAGAGAAAAACGATTAACATCCGATTCTTATCAGAAAACAATAGTAGCATCAAAAATGGCCCAAAGCAACAGGGGAGCTTGAGGTTGTCAAAGGAAAGCGGAAAATTCTCAAAATTTCGAATTTATACTGGTAATACTCCGGTTTTCAGACCATTCATGGATGAAGACAGGGCTGGACTGATTGTTTTTGCTGCAGGAAAGATTATTCGGGGCGGCAGGAGATGTTACGCTTGTAATTGAGAATCTCAGCATAGAGTGCATTACTCGCCAGGATGGACTTATCAAGAGCTCGTTGAAATTCACCGATTGCTGAAGTGTCGAGAACACCGGGGCCGAAAAATTCTAATACTGCGAAGAATTGTTCCTTATTTTCCGTTAGTTCCTTCAGCATGGTCGAGAGCATTTCACAACGCTGATATACATCCTCTGGTGTCAAAGAGTGGACTCCGTTGACAAGCGAAGTCGCGGCTTGTTTGAAGAGGTTGTACTTTGCAATTGTGTCATTAAAATACATCTCAACCGAATGCATTGGCTCTCCTTTCCGGCGGTTGTTTGGCGGACAATGGTTTGATGAAATCCTAGGAAGATCTGTTGACAATTCGGCCCTGATCGTTTTCGTGCTGACTATACCCTTTCATCACCGAAATGCCGCTGCGCAGTGTTGCCATCTCATGGGCAAGCAGAGATTTTACCGCCATGGCCTGGGCGGTAACCCTCTCGTTCTGCAGAAGTATCTCCCTTACGACGAGCCCCTGCTTTTTCAGTAAGGTTTCAAGGCTCTCGCTCCGTTCCGATATTTTCTGCAGATGATCGATGATTGCTTGGCTGCGTTGCATCGCCTGCCCGTGCAATTCCGCAAAAGTCGCGTTCATTTCTCGTAACTCATCCTCTGCAGCACTTCCCACCGTGTCGCTCATCCTCGCCAGAAGCACGAGCATTTTGCCATAGTGGGCGATCGAGTCTTCGAGTTCAGTTTCAAGCTGCAGCATATCCATGTTTAGTGCCATTTTTCTATCGGGATATTGACAGAGGAACATATCCTTGCGTCACTTCTCTAATCTCTTTTTTTATCCGGTGATCGAGCATTTTATCAACTGATATCTGCATGTTATTAATCTCAACCGCCTCGCCCCAGGTCGCTCGCAAATCGACCAGCAGGGTGTCGACTGTTCGCAATTTTTCGATATCTTTATGGAGGTTGGCAAGTGTCAATTCGCGGATCATAAAATTGTACAAGGCGTCAAGGTTTTCGGCAATCTCACCGCCAATTGCGTGGTCGATGGAGTTGGAAAATTCGGTGATAATGGCCATGGTCTTTTTTATGCCCTGATGAAAGTCGGCAAGATGCCCTTCCTCCAGACCACTCATGGCCTGACGGTTGAAGCGTATCGCCCCGTCATAGAGCATCAGAAGGATCTGCTCCGGCGATGCTGATAAGATTTGATTCTGCTGGTATTGGCTATAGGCGTTCATCACTTGTTCCTTATTTCTTATTAAGGGCATCCGTCCACTGGGTGAGAAAGGTGCTCTGGGAATTCAGGTTACTGACCATGAGTTCCATGGCGTCGAAGCGAGCCCGCATGGTTTTCTCAATTTTTGCCATCAAGGTTTCTTTCTCGGCGATTTGATTATCCAGACGCGCGGTTTGTGTTTTGTACAGGTCTTTTTTGCCGGCGTACATGCCTGTGGAGGTAGATGTTTGCTTGACTAAAAATGAGTTGAATTTTTTCATAACGCCATCGACTGTGTCTTCACCGGCAAGCAAAGCCACTAATCCATTGACGTTTCCCGCAAGTGCCGTGTCGAGTTTGCTGCTGTTCAGGGTAAGGGTGCCGTCTTTATTGGAGGTAATGCCAAGGTCTGTCAAGGTATGTAATGATCCGGTATTTTTAACAGAGTCTGTCAATATTGACTGGAGGCCTCGCTTGATACTGCTCACCGTCGAGTCGCCACGCAGGTAATCGCTGAGGATATCTTCCGTCGTGGTGCTGGTCGCTGTGTCGGTTGTCGTTGTATCGGTTGTCTTTGTATCTGCGGCGGTCTTGGTGGTATATCCTTCATTAATCCAGTCCATGACCTTGTTGTAACTGCTGACAAAGGTGGAGATTTTCTCTTTCAGGGCACTGGTATCTCCGACTATCTTCATGGTGCTGCTGGCGTATGTAGGTGGAACCGCCCATTCCCATGGCTTTTTCCCTGCCTCTGCTGTACCGCCGGAGTAGGTGTTCACCGCACTGAGATTCAAGGTAACGCCGCTGATGGCATCGGTTACGGTATTCGAGTTACTGATTACCGTGACGCCATCGATAATGGCAACCGCTTGCTGCGCGTCCTGGGTTTTGGTGGTGCTCAGTGAATCGCCGGTTCCGGTCGTCAGGTTGTCGGTGAGGGAAAAGCTGGTTGAGGCGTCTTTTCCGGTTAAAACAAGGTGGTAGCCGCTGTGCATTGTATTACCAATAATGGTGGCACTGACACCGGTTGTATCGGATTGGGCATTGATAGCGGCCTGAATTCCTGCAAGGGAGTTGTTGGTGGCATCAATTGTAAGGGTTTTGACGGCCGCGCCCAGCCCATCGTTTATGGTGATGGTGCCTGTTTTAAAGGTGTTAGTATCCTTTGAAAGGTAGCCGATACTGACATTTTTTTGCACCTGGGCAAGTTGCGCCACGCCAATATTGTAACTTCCGGTGCTGCCATTGGTGGAGGTTGCCGTGAAGTTGCTTTCGGAACTGAGCTCAGCCTTGGTGGTGCGCACCTCACTGGTGATGTTCATGGCATCGGCGGCCTTTTTCAGGTCGTTCAAGTCTGGTGTTGAGTTGACCATAGGCCTTCAGTCGGGTAGTCTCGTAACTCCTTGTCCTTAGTCATTTTATCAATGGGACGACGCTGCACCGCCATGAGTTTTGTGACTATGTCGTCGGTGTTCAGACCTGTGGCCAAGCCACCAAAAGTTACTCCAGCCATCGCTTTCTCCCTGGTGTACTAACAATTACCTTAGCTGCTGCAATTACCGCAACTACACCGTCATGATTTGGTGTCGATCAAATTGCCCTGGAGATTCGTCAAGCGCCGCCCGCATTCCCAGCAGCTCTTCCGCCGGAACCTGGCGAATGACTTCCTGGGTCTCACTGTCGACGATTTTTACCACCATCACCTTCGATCGTGCATCATTTTCAAAACGGACGCTGTACATGGCCGTTTTCCGTCAGTGCCTTGATCTGGGTGAGGAGTCTCTTCGGGTTGTACCTTCTTTTTATCGACGCTGGCCTGATCCTTGCTCGGCGTCTTCCTGGACACTTTTCCGACCGGTATCAATCTGCTCGGATGCCCGTGGCATCTTCTGCATGCTGGTCCCGGTTATATTCAATGTTTCGGTCATCATGGCGCTCTCCTCTTATCCTGCTGTGAACTGCATGATCTCTATCTATAAAGGGCCTGGAGGGCCGAAAAGACAGCCCTCCAGGGTTAAGGATAAGATTTACTTGAGCAGAGACAGAGCCAACTGCGGAGCCTGGTTGGCCTGGGCCAGAATGGCGACACCGGCCTGCTGCAGGATGTTGTTCTTGGTCATTGCCGAGGTCTCCTGGGCAATGTCGGCATCGAGAATCCGGCTGCGGGCAGCCGAGAGATTCTCAGAGACATTGGACAGGTTGGCGATGGTGGATTCAAAACGGTTCTGAACCGCACCAAGATCACCACGCATATTGTCAATCTGCGTCAGTGCGCCATCAATAACGCTGATGGCATTGGCAGCACCTGTGACCGTGGTGATATCACGTGTCGATCGAGCTCAAGGTGCTGAGTGTTGGCAGCATTAGCCGCGGTCGAAAAGAGTGAACCAGTGCTGTCGCAACACTGCTTGCACGTTAAAGATTGCAGTGCTGTGAGAAGGAGATATCACCACCAACGGTTGAGGAGTCAGTAGCACCAGCCAGCACGCTAATGTCTGGCAGCAGCTTCGACTGCAGGTCGAGCAGTTCCACCTGTAACAGTTGCAGTGTCCAACACCATTGCTGAAATCAGCAATTGCAATATCGTACTCCTGCAGCTTGATGTCAAGAGTAATGCTCGCTTTGTCGGCACTCAAGGTGGCAGTAATACCGGTATTGCCGTGCTCTGGTCGTTAATGGCGGTGACAGGTCAGACGTCGGTAAGGATCTGTTGCACTGATACAGTGGCAGCGGTAGTTTGTCCCTTGCAAGTGAAAGACTAGTGCCGCTAGCTGTAACAGTGCCATCAGTGTGGCTGTTGTTGTGGCTGTCGCAGTAACACCGGTTGCTGTCAGTTATCGCATTAATTGCTGTGGCAATAGCTGCAGCTGTATCGCCTAGCGGCAACAGCTGCTGTTGTTAGAACCTGCTGACCGATAACGGTCAAGGTTATGATCGCCAGCATTATTGCAGTAGCTGCCATCTGCTGCGGCAGTGGCCAGCTTCAATGCTGCAGTCAGCTGTTGCATTGCACCGCCTGATGCTAAGGCGATTTGTTGCCAAGATCGGCAGCCTTGTGCTGAGCTAATGCCAAAAGAAATGGTCTGATTGGCATTGGCGCCAACCTGGAACTGGGCGCCGGTCAAACGTACCATCGAGCAGTTTCTTGCCGTTGAATGTCGTGGTGTCAGCAATACGGGTCATTTCCTGTTTGCAGCTGGTTAACCTCAGCCTGCAGGGAAGCTACGATCACGATGAGCTGTTGGTATCGTTGGCTGACTGAACAGCCAGCTCACGCATACGCTGCAGGATGTTGGTGGTTTCCTGGAGTGCACCTTCAGCCGTCTGGGCCAGGGAGATACCGTCGTTGGCGTTACGGGCTGCCTGATTCAGACCGCGGATCTGCGAGGTCATACGGTCGGAAATAGCAAGTCCGGCTGCATCATCTTTTGCTGAGTTGATGCGGAGACCGGAAGAAAGACGCTGCATGGATTTGGACAGCGCCGATTGAGAAGTACCCAGGTTACGCTGGGCATTGAGAGACATTACGTTTGTGTTAATTGTAAGACCCATGATATTCCTCCATGAATATGTGTTATGGGATACTGCAGATGGGCGTCCTTGCCCTGTTTAGTTTACTACATATTTGCTTCTAGATATTCGTATGTCGATGGCCACCTCCTTTTTGTTTTTTATGACCGTGTTTGTAATTTTTCTTGTTGGTCATGATTTCTTTTCCTGTAATTCTCTTGTCGGCGATGGCTTAAAAAAGTTTAGAAAAAAATCACTGGCGAGTAAAAAATATTTCAGGGGAGGCCTTGGGTCTCCCCTGAAATCTCCAGAAGTCAGGTTATTCGTTCGATTAACCTTGCAGCAACTTCAGAGCCAGTTGCGGCGTCGTGTTTGCCTGGGCAAGAATGGCAACGCCGGCCTGCTGCAGGATGTTGTTTTTGGTCATTGCCGAGGTTTCCTGGGCGATATCGGCATCAAGAATCCGACTGCGGGCAGCGGAAAGATTTTCAGAGACATTCTGACAGATTGGCAATGGTCGATTCAAAGCGGTTTTGCAGGGCGCCGAGATCGGCGCGGATGCGGTCAATCTGGCCGACAGCACCGTCAATGGATCTGATGGCATCGGATGCTCCGTCAACCGTACTGATGTCCACATTGTCAATGGATTGCAGGGCGCTGCCGTTGGCGGCATCGACTCCGGTACTGAAAACAGAGAACCGCCTGCAGCGGCAACAGTACTTGAGACATTAAAGGAACCATTGGCGAAAAAGGTGACTTCGCCGCCGATGACGGTGGAGTCGCCAGCAGTGCCGCTGGTCAGGGTTATTGGTGTTGGTGTTGCCGATTCATTGCCTTCGACGATCATAGTATCGGCTGGCAACACTATGCGTGTAGTCGCTGATTTTGATATCGTATCCTTGTGGCCTGGGTCAGTTCGATCTTTGTTTTATCACCGCTCAGGGTGGCTATAATGCCGGTGTTGCCGGTCTGATCGTTGATGGCCAGGGCCAGGGCGGTAAGGTCATTGGCTTTCACCAGGGCACTGACAGGGATTTCATTGCCTGCGCCGGTGTTGGTTCCTGCCAGCTTGAATGACACTATTCCGGCTGTGCCGATCCCGGAGAGGGTGGCCGTTGTCCTGGCTTCAGCGTAAACGCCTGTATCCTGGGATTTGATGTTGACTTTGTCGACAATCGCCAGGGCACTGTCGTCTGCGGCAACTGCAACCGTTGATATGGCGAGCACTCTCCGGACCAAAGATACTGAGGGTCTGGAGCGTCACATTGTTGCCACCGGTTGTGTCGGCAGCGGCAGCGGTTGCCGCCGCGATACCGGTCGCAGTATTGTTGGTTGATGCAGACGTATGGTTTCCAAGTTCCGACGATTTGGCGGAAGGGATGGAAAAGAGATGGTTTCGTTGGCATTGGCCCCCACCTGAAACTGGGCATTGTTCAGGGTGCCGTCGAGGATATTTCTGCCGTTGAAGGAGGTGCTGCTGGCAATCCGGGTCATTTCCTGCTGCAGCTGGTTGACCTCTGCCTGGAGGGAAGCGCGGTCCGAGGCACTGTTGGTATCGTTGGCCGACTGGATAGCCAGTTCACGCATCCGCTGGAGGATATTGGTGGTTTCCTGGAGCGCCCCTTCAGCCGTCTGGGCCAGAGAGATGCCGTCGTTGGAGTTTCGTGCCGCTTGATTAAGACCCCTGATCTGAGAGGTCATGCGGTCGGAGATGGCGAGGCCGGCGGCGTCGTCTTTTGCTGAGTTGATTCTCAGGCCAGATGAAAGCCTTTGCATGGATCTGGACAGGTCGCCTTGGGATTTACCGAGATTTCTTTGGGCGTTTAATGATGCATACGTTTGTATTGATTGTAAGTGCCATTGTAATAATCCTCCTTGGAAGGGTGCTTCGGCGTCGTTTTCAATCATTTTTTACAAACGTAAAGTCTCAATTTTGTTTACCTCGCAGGTAAAATACTTGTCGTCTTGCCGGCAGAAAATCTTTAGCGTAATAACGCCGGAAGGGAATAAAAAATGGAGAAAGAAACAAGAAATTGCTATGCAGTTCAGAACAGGGGAATTTTATTAAAAGAGGAGGGGATACTTTTGCGGAAAAGCAGTCAACCTGACATTTATAATGGTTGACTGCTGGAGTTCTATCATTGCATGATTATGCCGTTCTGCTGCCAGAGAATGGTCAATTGCCTAGCCTGGCGTGCGCTATCGTCCGCATGAAGATCAGCCACGAGATAGCCTAACTTTATTACTCCACATTGTAATACGTTCTGAATCTGAAGGCAATGTCGGTGTTACGCGACCTTCCGATTTCCATGCGACGCATGGGAATCAGGTGCGGTTTATTGGGAAAGTGTCTTGAGATTTTAGATTCAGCGGAAATTATTGCGGGAGCGGGGTTTTTGAGGAGTAGCTGGTGCCTTCCAGAATGATTTGCATGGCCCTGTTGGACTTTGGTGCAAAAAGAATCGGAGCAGCGAGATTGAGGGTGATTATTTGATCCGGCGGAACGGTGACTACAGTCAGAACAAAACATTCATCGGTTTCTTCAATATGCAGACTCTGCCGTTCGCCATTGTCCGGAACTACCAGATAATCGAGGAAAAAATTGGTCGGGTCGGTGAGCACAAATGCCATGTCAGGTTCATCGACACTCTGAATCCAAAAAAGCGGTCCTTTCTTTTTATTGGGCATGACAATGAAGTGTCGGAGATTCGGCAATCCTATCAGGCCTGCCGGAAAATGCAGGAGATTTTCCGGGTCATATTCAACTTCACCAAAGCGAGTATTAATTTTTTCCATTTGTAGTTTTTCTCACAGTTAGGTTGTCGCTAATACTGTCAAGATCAATCATATTCCAGTGCGCGGCTTCGCGGTTTTCAGCAACGATCCGATTATACACTTCCTGGCGATAGATTTTCTTGCTGCGGGGTGCATCAATGCCGATTCTGACATTTCCACCTTTCATTTCAACAATGGTGATTGTTATATCGTCACCGATGATAATACCTTCACCGAGTTTTCTGGTAAGAACCAGCATATTTGACACCGTAATGACGGTTTGTTCCGCCGGAAAATGAAAATGGTTGGCAACGGATATTCAGCCCCCTTGCTTGTGGCTGGGATAGCACCTCGGCCACTGTTAATTTTCATGATAGTAATCGATGTTTAGAAATAATCAAGAATCGAAATTTTTGAGACTCTGCCGGTAACATTCAAGGCGGCTTCAAAGGCGCTTTCTTTCTGAATTATATCATTATAAATCTTTAAGACATCGGCATCCTGATAGCGTGAAAGGATTTGTTTGAGGTCAATTTGCGCATCTTCCTGGTGGGAAATCGCTGAATCGACGCGCTGCGCTCTGGCACCCAAGGGAACTCCGTTGGCCGCGATCTTGATTGGCGGCGATCTCCAGGTTATCGATCTGTGCCTGCAGTGATCCGCCTGGCCCGTTAATGTCGTCAAAATTGCCTGCCCGGATGGCCTCTTCCGTGCGCGTAAGGACGGTGAAGATATCAAGTTCGCCGGATGCGCCATTCAGGGTGTCGGCGGTAAGACCGACATCGGCCAGTCCTGCGCCGGCCAGGGTTACGTTGGTTGGAGAGTTGGGGGCGACGTTAATTGTGCCGTAGGCAGTCTGGTTGCCGCCGGTAATTCCCCCGGTCGGCAGGGTGGCGGTGACGACACCGTCGGTGATTGTTTCAGTCAGCCCAATCTCCGAGCCGTCAACCGGACCGGTGAGGACAAGGGCGCCGCTGGAAATATCGTAGGATACGCCGTTAGTCAGGGTGCCACCGGTTGCGGTGAGATTGGTTGCCCCGCAGTATTGGCAAGGGCTGAGGCCATGCCGTTCAAGGTGAAAGGATCGTAATGGCCGGAAGGCCGTCAAGGGTTACCGAAACGGTGTTGCCACCTGAGGTTATATCAAGGCTGTAGGTATCCCTCGGCGACAACGAAATTGCTGAGGGCCAGAGAGCCAAGATTTGCAGCTGGCAGCATTCGCCCTTGCCGTCAGACCGGTGCCGGCCTGACTGAAAAGGCCGGCCACTTTGGCGGCGTAGTTGTTGTCGGTGTCGGTGAGGGCAGTGCCGGGAATGGTGGTGACCACCGGCGGTGTGGCGCCGGTGGTGATGGTGATATCGTTACCGGGAGTGCCGACGCCGATCGGCCCGGAGGTCATTGATTCACCCTGATAGGGGTTGGCATAGCCGGCCGCAGCTATGTCATTGGTAATACCCATAAAGAGCTCATTGCCGGTGAGATTTGTGCTGAGGAACTCGCCGGAGGTGATTTCCAGTTGCGTCGGATTGTTGTCGCCATGATACAGGTAGGGCCAGGTGGTTACATCGTTTACATCATAGAGAGCTGGATCGTAGGCAGGGTTTTCGGTAAATGGTTTGGTTTTTTCCTGATAGCCGGCAAAAATATATTTGCCGTCTATAACCGCATTGGCGGTGTCGAGCAGTTGATTGCGCAGTTGGGCAACTTCATCGGCAAGCGTTGCCAGATCGGTTGTACTTAAGGCGCCGTTCACCGCATTAAGGGCAATTTCCTTGGCCCGCACCAGGACATTTTCAACCTGGGCAAGATGACCGTCGGTTGCCGCCATCTTATCCCCGGCCTGTCCCATGGTCTCGAGATAACGGTCGTTCTGTTGAAGTTGCGATCTGGTGGTAAGAACCGGGCGAATGGCGCCGGGATCGTCTGAAGGTTTATTCAGTTTCAGGCCGGTAGCCCCCTGGTTGCGGAGCACCAGCAGGTCGTTGGTGATTCGGTCAAGGTTGGTCTGCATCAACCGGTAGGTTGAATTGTCGGTGACTTTCATAATGCCCCGTCCTTAAGAAAAGACTATTGTTTGATGTTCATTACGGTCGACATCATATCATCGATGGTTGTGAGGAATTTGGCGGATGATTCAAAGCCGCGCTGGTATTGAATAAGGCTGATCATTTCTTCCTCAAGCGATACTCCGACCAGGCCGTTTCGGAAATTTTCCAGCTGATCCATGCTGTCCTGCGCACCTTTGAGGGACAGCTGATTTTGATTGCTCTCGACACCGATTCTTGCAGCGATCTTGCCGTAAAGAGAAGTGAAGCTGTCGGTGCCGCCGATCAGATAATTATCGCCGATGTTTGAGAGAATGAGGGCGTTACTGTTGTCACCCGTGGCAACTGTGCCCGGCGGTGGACCGGGATCGGCAGCGGCTCCGGCGGCTATCTTTGTCGGATCGGTTATAACGACGTGGATGCCTCGAGCAGCACCGGCATATTGCGTGGCCGTCGGAGCGGGTCCGGGAGGGGAGGCGACATAGTTGGGCGGCATGTTGAAAAAGTAGATTGCCGGTGCTCGAGTCGAGCGCCCCGCCGGCCTGATGCTGGAGATTGACCTGCACGCTCAGCTCATAGGCAAGTTTGTCAAGATCGCCATTCATCTCCGGAATCAGGTTGTCGCGGACATCAATCAAGCCCTGGAAGGCCCCACCCAGATTGTTCTTGTTCAGATTTCTGGTAACCCCGCCGGCGTGAAGCTGCAGGGTCATAGTGGAGCCGGAGGTGTTGGCGCTGATGGACATGGCCAGAACGCCTTGAACCAAGGGCAAGCCGCCGGGGAGTTGCACCGACAACATGCCGTTCTGATCTTCATAGGTTTGTGCACCCAGGGTCTTGGCAAGGTCCTTGGCCACCATTTCGCGCTGATCTCTGGCACTATTGGCCATTTGGCCGCTGATTTCGATGGAATAAATTCGATCGTTGAGGTCGGCTATTTGCTTGATCTGCGAGTTGACGGCATCGAGCTTGGAAACGATGGTATCATTGATGTTTTGTTTTATCGAGTCGAGTTGAGTCACGGCATTATTGAGGCTGGTGGCCAGGACATCACCTTGGAGAATGACGTTGTTTCGCTGTACGAGGTCGCTTGGGTCGGTGGTCAGTTCCTGCAGTGAGTCAAAAAAATTATTGATATCTGTGGAGATATTATCGTCGGTGATGTTGACAACGGCCTCCAGTTCGGAGAGGGGCCGGGTCAGGGCGTCCTGAAGGCCCAGGTCAACGGCTTTCAGCTGCAGCTGCTTTTCAATGAATACATCGTGTTCGCGGCTGACGTTGGAAATTTTCACACCCTGGCCGATAAAAAAATCACCAAAATTCATCGCCGGATAGGTTTCGAAATCGGCATTTTGCCGGGAATACCCGGCGGTATTGACATTGGAGATATTGTTGCCGGTGATCTCTATTGATTTTTGATTGACTTCAAGAGAGGTACGGGCAGAGTTGAGGGCATTGAGGAGACCGGCCATATCAAATCCTTCCTGAGAGGAGGCGGCCATTTACCTGGGAGGCAACCGTATAGCCATGTGCTGAGTAGGTCGACGTTACGGTTTTTTGGCCGAAAAATTCCATGGTTTGTCTGATCCAGCCGAGAGTCGATTTGAAGAGAAAGGCGTTGCGGCGATTCTCGGAACGAATCTGGGCGGCGATCGGCTTATCCTGTTCGTCGATAACCTTGATATGGGCCAGCACCTTGACTATTTCTTCCTTGGTGTTCATGGCATTTATCATGCCCGGCATGTCAAGATTTTTGGCACATTCTCGCTCGTGCAGGATGACGTCACGCAGGCGGACGAGATAGTCGTGGGTGGTTGCGGTATCCATATTATCGGTTCTCTACTAAGAATTGTAACAAGGAGGCGGATACTTTCTGCAGGTCAGGCTGGTAGGAACCTTCCTTGATCTGCGCCTGCAGTTCCTTAACCCGTGCAGCGCGTTCCGCATCGCCGCTTGCCGTTGCCGCTTTCGCCCGGTTGACATCCTGGAGTACTGAGGAAAACTGCACTTTGTCTTCTCCCGCACCTTCAATCTTTTTGTCGCCCTGTATCTTCTGCGACTTTTTCAGACTGCCGATCTGTCCCGGACCGCCGACCCCAAAGAATTCTACACTCATGACTTCACCTAATTGTTCGATTGTTGACTGCCGGCAACGCCTGCCCAGTCATCCAGTTTTTGCATAACCGCATCATAGGTTTTGTAGGAAATGTCCGGAAGCCAGTCGCCCATTGCCTTGAAGGCTTCCTGAAAACCTTTCTCAACCCCCGCCCGAACGGCTTCGAGTTTTGCGGGATCACCGCCGGCTATGCCGACGGCGAGATCAAAAATGCGTTGCGATGTCTTGTCTACGCCAAAATACCCGTCATCGGCAACTAAGGCTTGAGCTTCTTCCGGGGTTATCTTACTGATATCAATTTGTGTATCATCGGTGGCGATCTTGTAGTCGACGCCCTGTTCTTTTAACATATTGAGAACCAGTCCGCGCATCAGGTCAAACCCGTCGCCCTTGTTTCCCTGCAATGTCATAGAACTGTCATAGGTCATTACCGATTCGGAACTGTAGGAAAGCGTCACCTTGTCGGTGGCAAGGCTAAAATTCTCTTTTTCGGTGACCTGTCCGCTTTGCTGGTATGTGGTAACGTTTCCGGTTTGCCGACTGGGGTAATTGACCGCCGGCTGATACGCACTGATAACGGAATTTGTTAACATTTCTTGCCTCCCTGCTGCTTTAAGCGTGCTTCCTTGCACCATCATTCAACTTTTTCTTCACGATTATTATCGGAGGCGGGGTAAAAAAGCTTTAGAAAAAAATGAGCCTGGGTGAAACAACCGGTCAGGAGGACCTATTTTTTCTTTTCGACCTGTTTGGCCATTTGTTTATACATGGCTTCACCGATCCCCAGGCCTTTGCCGCGACTGATTGCCTTGGCTGTCTCGCTGTCGAGCATATCGCGATAAATTTCCGTGGCGTTGTCTTTCTCAAAGAGTCCCCCGTCCGGTACGGACTTACGCATGGACTTGAGCATTTCCATGAGCAGAAGCGCTTCAAATTCCTGGCTGGATTTACGCAGTGAGGCGAGATCTTTTGCTTTCCTGTCCGTGGTTGGCTGGGTTGCGCGACTGGCGACAATGCGCGGATCAATTTGCAAATCCATAACGTTCCCGGTGCAGAAAATTAGATGATGATCAGCTCACCATGCAGGGAGCCGGACGCCTTGATGGCCTGAAAAATGGCGATGAGATCCCTGGGGGTGGCTCCTATGGCGTTGAGGGCGTTGGCAATTTCGCCAATGGATACGCCCTTTTTCATGTCCAGAAGGACCATCTGTCCGTTGTCTTCAACCACTGTTGCCTTGGTTTTTGGGACGATGACGGTTTGCCCTGCGGACAGAGGATTGGGCTGAGAAACACTGGTGTCTTCGCGGATAATGAGACTCAGGTTGCCATGGGAGACGGCGACCGTTGCCAGCCTGACATCTTTTCCCATGACAATGGTCCCGGTACGTTCGTTGACGACCACCCGGGCTGTAGAATCGGTTTCTACATCGAGGACCTCGACTGCAGCTATGAAATCAACTACATCATCCTTGAATTGCGGTGGAATTGCCACTTTTACAGTTCCAGAATTATCAGGGAAAGCGGTGCCCTGACCAAATCTTTTATTAATTACCTCGGCCATATTGGCGGCCGTGGTAAAATCGGCATTGCTCATTTGATATTCCAACTTGCCGCCGGCCCCCAATTCATTTTCCACTGTCCGCTCAATGATTGCCCCTCCGGAAATAGTGCCGACGGTGGGATGGTTTTTTTGCACCTGGGCAGCCTTGCCGCCGAAGGCAAAGGAACCGGTAGACAGTGACCCTTGGGCGACGGCATACACCTTGCCGTCCGGTCCGGCCAGCGGGGTCATGAGAAGGGTGCCGCCGGCGAGGCTTTTTGAGTCGCCCATCGATGATACCTGGATATCAATAGTTGCTCCGGATTTGGCAAAAGGCGGCAGAATGGCTGTAACCATTACCGCGGCGACGTTCTTCAACTTGATGTCATTGATGTTGTCGGGATTAATGGTGATACCGTTCCGGGTCATCATATTATATACCGCCTGGAGGGTGAAGACCGATTTCTTCATGTCATCGCCGGTTCCGTTCAGGCCGGTTATCAAGCCGTAACCCAGGAGCTGGTTGTTGCGGACCCCGTGTAATTGTGCCAGATCCTTTATCCTGGCACCATTGGCAAAGGGGACAGCGAAGAGCGAGGAGAGGATGACAATGAGCAGGAGAATACGTGAAGATTGCATGCCGGACACCGGGGATCTTGAATTTAAAATTTAAAATGGCCAGACATTATCAAGAAAGCGCATTGCCCAGCCGGGTTCCTGTTTGTCGGTGACCGCTCCTTTGCCGGTATAGCTGATCCGGGCATTGAGTATCTTGTTGGAGCTGATGGTATTGGCAGCGGTGATGTCGACCGGTCTGACAATGCCGGTCAGATAAATGATCTGTACCTCGCTGTTGACCATAACTTCCTTGCCGCCGCGAATTTTCAGTTGGCCATTGGGATAGCGACCGACCACCTGGGTGGTGAGAAAGGCGCTGAGGTCCTCTTTTCTGGTGGTAGTGCCGTTGCCGTCGAAACCATTGGCAAAATCGGCTTTTACCAAGTTGTTGAGATCTATGTCATGATCTTTTAAGAATGGAGCGTTCTCAAAGCCAAAAAAATTGGGGATGGATGCGGACATATTGCTCTTTCTGCTGGTCGAGGTAGTTGCCTGTTTGCTGGCGCTGGCCTTCTCGGAGATAATGACGGTGACTATATCACCCACATCCCGCCCCTTACGGTCGGAGAACATTGAATTATTACTTTCCCGCCACAGCGAACCTGCCTCGTTGGCTGATTCTCCAGTGGACTGAATCTCCTCGAGAGGTTCGTGAACGACTACCGGTGCACTTTGTGGAGCGGCGCATGCGGACAGTATTAAGTAATTAAGAGCGAGCAGGGGGAAAAGGAATTTATTCATATTAAAGCATCACCTCCACGACACCCGGCCCTGAAACTCGGCCATGTACAGTCTTGTTTGAGTTGATATTTTGTACTTTGATCATTTGATCGAGCTTACCGTCACTATGAGCGAAACCGCTTGCCGTCAGTTGCAGAGATCCTGATTCAATGATCATTTTCACCTTTTGGCCGCGTATTACTACCGGTAAAGTCTCCGCGTAGGATCCTAGAACCGGTGAACCTTTAGGCAGCGCCCTGGTGAGTTGCATACCTATAAGTTCTTGTGCGTCGAGCTTTGGACTGGATATTTCACTGATGTCCATTTCCACAACATTGAGATGTTGTGGTTGAAGGACAAGTCCTTTTTTTAGAGGTTCGGCGGCCACCACAACCCTGGCAAGGGCCTCAATTTTGCCCCGCACCGACATGTTTTTAACAACTTTGTTATCAACCTTGAAAATGATAGAAAAGCTTGAACTGCTGAGTATGTCGGGATTGGAGGGAATGACATCGCAGGTAAGGTCACCCTTGGGCACGGTAAACGGCAGAGGCAGGGATTTCGGAATAAACTTGATATCGGCCTTTACCTGGTTCTTTTTATTGCTGCTGAGATATTCGGCGATGATCATTTGGATACGGTCGGCAGTAATGGTTACGCCCTGGCGGCTTATGTGGATAGCCGTTGCACCGCTCCAAAGGATATCGTCAGGCAGTGAACGGGTGGACAAAAGGTGTTGTTTGATTTTTTGCGAACTGAGAATGAAAGTTTCACCGGGAGCCGGTGCCAGGCCGACGGGTTGGGTAATAAGTGCTGCCGCTACGGCGGATTGCTCATCGCACTTTGCCACATCGCCAAGCCTGATGATCGTGTCATCTACCTGGGCGCTCTGGTTGAAAGTGATTTCGAGCGCTGGTGAGTTTGTAAAGAGAGTGAAAAATGAAACTATGGTGAGCAGAAATCTTGTCATAATTAGATCAGCTGGTTGGTTGTCTGCATCATTTGGTCGGAAGTCTGGATGACTTTCGAATTAATTTCATAGGCCCTCTGGGTGGTGATCATGCTCGCCAGTTCCTCGACAATGTTCACATTGGAACTTTCCAGGTAATTCTGCAGAAGTGTGCCGACGCCGTTTACGCCGGGCGTGCCTACTTGAACGGTTCCGGAAGCGGCGGTCTCGGTGAAGAGGTTTTTGCCGATGGCCGCCAGTCCGCTTTTGTTGGTGAAGGTGGCAAGTTCAAGGGTGCCGATTTCCGTGCTGTTTGTCGCATCACCGACAATGGCGCTGACGATGCCGCCTGCGCTGATGGTGATCTGCCGCGAACCGTCGGGGATGGTTATGGCCGGAAGTATCGGATAACCTTCGGAATTGGTCAAGCGGCCATTGCCGTCGAGCTTCAGGGCTCCCGACCTGGTATAAGCGGTGATACCATTCGGCACCTCGACCTGCAGAAAACCGTCACCTTCAATGGCAACGTCGAGTTCGTTCAGGGTTTGGATGAGTTCTCCCTGGGTGAATATCTTCGACACGGCCGCCGGTTTAACACCTAGGCCGATGAGAATCCCGGTCGGTGATTGGGTGTCGTCGAAACTTTGACTTCCGGGGACCTTCATGGTTTGGTACAGGAGGTCCTGAAAATCGGCTCGGCTTTTTTTGAAACCGGTGGTGCTGACGTTGGCCAGGTTATTGGAAATAACATCGATATTCAACTGCTGGCTGTGCATTCCGGTGGTGCCGGTATAAAGTGAGCGGATCATTGGTTTTCCTTTGGTGGAATGAGTTGATACGGGTGAAGATTATGCCAGGGTGCCAAGCTCATCTTGGACTTCGCCGATGGTTGAATAGCCTTTCAATACCTTGTGATAGGTCTCAAACGTCCGGAAATTATCCATCATTTGCGCCAATTCCGATGCCATATTGATATTGGCAAGTTCAAGGCTGCCCTGAACCACCCGAATATTGGCGATTGGCTGTTCGGCTCCCCCAGGGGCCAGGGAAAAAGTTGTATCGGATTCACGTTTTAATTGTTTTTTATCGTTTATGCCGACAATTGCCATCTTTGCAACTTCTGTACGGGCGCCCTGCTGCCCGAGAAGAGAGATTGTACCGTCGTCACCAACGGAGATCCGACTGGCGGATGTGTCGGGAATGGAAATCCGACCATTGCTCTCATCAAGAACCGGCAGATTATTGCTGGTAGTCAGTAAGCCTTCGTCGTTGATAATGAAATCACCGCGCCTTGTATAGAGAAGGCCGTTAGCCCCTTGAACCTTGAAAAATCCGTCACCATGGATGGCAAAGTTGAGAGGATCTTCTGTTTGTCGCAGTGGGCCTTCGGAAAAATCACTGAAGTTTTGGCGTACCCTGCTGTAATTTATACCTTTTGCTTCTTGCGTCTGACGTTCGCCGCGGAGAATGGCTTCAAAAGAGACTTGTGAGCGTCGGTAACCCGTGGTGCTGATATTTGCCAGGTTATTACTCACATTGTTGATGGCCTGTTCTCTGGCAATGGCCCCGGATAAAGCGCTGTATTTTCCTGATACCATGGGTTTCTCTGTATTTTGTTTCGGTTGCGTGGATCTGCCTATGCCCTTCTTATCGGTTTGCCGCCGATAAATCTTAAATCCTTAGCCTCTTAATTCCCTTTGGCTATTTTTGATAAAACCAGTAACTGCCTGGCTTCGTGGGTTGAGATGGTCAGTATTGCGGCGATCTCCTCAAGGGACAAGCCTTTTTCCGCCAAGGAATGGACGTAACTGTATCGTTCCGGAGTGTTACGTGGTCTTTCCGGGGGCTGGAACTCGCTGTATCGTGGTTTCTGCAATGTTGTTTTCTTTTCAGCCTCGCCCAGGTTGTTCTGGAACTCGACGATTTTGTCCATGTTTTTCCTGGAGCTTGGTGAGATTTTTCCGGGTTCGTTCAAGGGACACTGTGGTTTCAGCGAGTTGTTCTCCGAGGAGGGTGTTTTCCTTTTTTAAGGAGAAAGCTTTGCCGGCTGCGCCAAGGAACATGAGCAAAAACAGCAGAAAAAAATAGAAATAAAGAGTTGATTCCGGCATGGTTCCTCCGAGGTTAAGTGGCGACGGCGAAAGACTGAAGAGAACGTATGATGCCTATAACCGAGCATCCAATCTGGTCTTCAACTTGATCAGTGCCTGGCTGTGCAATTGACTCACTCGTCCTTCGGAAAGTTCCATGGCTTCGGCGATTTCCTTCTGGGTGAGTTCTTCATAATAATAGAGTGAGATCACCAGCCGTTCTTTCTCGGAAAGCTGGCCGAGTACCAGAGCGATGGTGCTCGTCAGTTGCTGGTCTTCAATTCTTGCCCCAGGAGAATTTTGCGGCCGGTCATCGGTGAGACTATCGAGAAAGGACCGACCTTCCTCGGAATGGTCGAGGGTCTCGTTGAGGCTGACGCACCCCAGGTGGCTTACTTCAACGAGAATCGCTCGATATTCATCAAGCGATATTGCCATGGACCGGGCGACCTCATGGTCTTCAGGCTCTCTCCCCAGCTGCATTTCCAGGTCGCTGATGGTTTTGCCGATTTTATTCTGCTTGTCACGCAGTGATCTGGAAAACCAGTCGAGTTTGCGCATTTCATCGAGGATGGCACCACGAATCCGATATTCGGCAAAGGTCTTGAAAAGGATGTTTTTGGTCGCATCGAACTTGTTGGCCGCATCAAGGAGTCCAAGCATTCCGGCACTTTTTATATCGTCCCTGTTCATAAATGCCGGTACTTGGGTGACCATTCTTCTGGCGAGGATATCGACAAGATAGAGATGGTCATGGATGAGCTGGGTTCGGTTTTCCATGGGAGGACTTTGATTGTAGAGCACAGGCATCCTCTATCCCCCTATATGCAGCAATTTCTTCCAGAAAAACTGGAGATTGCCCTTCGGCGAGGCCTGTGTCGGTTCGGAACAGATCCTGCCGGCCAGCTGCCGGAAAGCCAGGGTAATTTTTGATCCCGGATAAAGTTCGCTGATGACTTTTTGTTTACGGATTGACTCGACCATTTGCCGATCGTCCGGGATAGAGCCGAGGTAATCAATGGAAATATCGAGATATCTGTTGGCAACCATGGTCAATTTTCGATACACGTCGAGGGCATCGTCTTCACTCTGGATCTGGTTGACAACCAGGTTAAAGTGTTTCTCGTGATACTGGGTGGAAAGCAGCTTCATCAAGGCGTAGGCATCGGTCATTGCCGTTGGTTCGGGAGTGGTTATAACCAGTATCTCCTGTGCCGCAGTATTAAAATAGGTGACATTTTCAGAGATGCCCGCTTCGGTGTCAATAAGGACAAAGTCGAAATGATTCTGCATGGCGTCAAGGCCGTCGAGAAGACGCATCTTTTGGTGCGAATCAAGGTTGGTGAAATTTTGGATGCCTGACCCGGCAGGCAAAATTTTGATGCCCATCGGCCCGTCGCACATAATTTCCTGGAGATCCTGCTCGCCGGCAAAGAAATGATTGAGATTGAAGGTCGGGGAAATACCAAAGACGACGTCGATATTCGCCAGACCGAGGTCGGCATCGAGGATGAGCACCCGTTTGCCCATGGAACCGAGGACATAAGCGAGGTTGGCGGCCACCGCAGTTTTCCCGACACCGCCTTTGCCGCTGGTTATCGCATAGACACTGGTCGGCTGCTCAGTTTCCTGCGGCAGTGAAACGGGATGATGTGAATTGAGATCCCGGAGGGTTTTGGCCTGATCGGCTGCCATGCGGGCAATATTAGTCATGCATTGATCCTTCCTTGTGCGCCATGATCAGTTCTGCGGCTATTTTCGAGCTGGCTTCGAGTAAATCTTCTGGAACTCTTTGTCCGTTGGCAAAATATGACAGAGGGTTGGCATTCTGAATCTGTACGTTGAGCAGTATCCCGAGGTTGACACACTCGTCAATCTTGGTGAAAATCGTATGGGTAATTCCGAGGCCCTGGAAACGCCCTATGGCATCAAGGAGTTCATGCTCCCGGGTCGTCGCCGACAACACCAGATGCTTTTCGATATTGAGTTCCGGCTTGAGGAATTCGGCCAGTTCATTTATGCAAAAACCGTCTCGCGGGCTTCGGCCGGCGGTATCGATGAGGATGAGTTCTTTGTCGCGGTGCCGATCGATGGCCTTTTCCAGTTGTTCCGGGGTGATGACCACGTCCACAGGGAGGTGCATGATTTCTCCGTATACCTTCAGTTGTTCAACTGCGGCAATACGATAGGTATCGATGGTGATAAGGGCGACGGAATTGGAGTGCTTACCGAGATATGATGCAGCAATTTTCGCCAAGGTTGTAGTTTTGCCGACGCCGGTGGGGCCAACTAAGGCAATACGCTTTTGGTTTTCTTTCGTTGCAAAACAGGGAGGGTCTGCCTGAATGAGATGCTCTATTGTTTTCATGATTGCGGCAAGAACCAGATCCGTGGTTCCAAGTTCCTGTTCGGTAAGGCTTTCCCTGAGGCATGCGGCTATTGCCCGCGAAGTTTCGACGTTTACTCCACGTTCTATGAGCAGAGAGAGAATATGATCACCATGAACAGCTGTCGAATTGAACCGATCGCGAAAATCGCTATTATTAATATTTAAATGTCGCGTTTGCTTTGGTGGGTGCTCTTTTTCCGTGATCTGGTCTATTTTTCCTGACAAATTTCTTATCAAGTCCTTAAGCTCGTTGACCTCATTCTGGAGGTCGGGTGGCTGTTTTTTCTCAATCTGCTCGGTACGATCGGCCTTGTTTTGCTCTGATGAATCTTGATAATCGGCAGCAGCGGATTGCGGGAAGGGGGCATTTTCAGGGCAATTATCATCCGCATATCTGAAGGTGATTGGCTGAGACAGGAGATCCTCGACTGAATCATCGACCACATGGCTGAAGCCACTCGTTACCTTGCTCTTGGCAGGTATTGCTTTCCGTTGGCGGACGGCTTTGGCCTGGTCTGATGCGATGTTTCTGTTTGGATCATCGGAGTCTATGGCGGCGGTAATCTCCAGTACCGGTTTGCCGACAAGACCAAATTTGCCGTTGCGGATGGTCCTGGTCGAAAGTATCAGGGCATCGGGGCCAAGCTCCTTTTTGATCATTTTCAGTCCGGACGCCATATCCGCTGCTTCAAAGACTCTAACTTGCATCAAGGGTCACCGTGCCGAGAGATTTGACTTTGAGGTTAGGAGTGACTTCATTGTGGGAAATGATCGCCAGTGCCGGGTAGTATCGTTCCGTCAGGCTTCGCACATAGGGACGTATCTGTGGTGCCGACAGCAGCACTGGCCTGCTGCCGCCCTCAAAGAGGGAAATACCTTTACCGATGGAATCGAGAATTCGCTGGGCTATTATCGGATCAATCGCCAGATAGCTGCCGGTTTCTTTGTGCTGGATGGAGTTGCGGATGGCATCTTCGGCGGGACGTGCCAGGGTGATGACCGGAATGACACCGTTGACCGCCAGCTCGCTGCTGATGGTCCTGGACAAGGCATGGCGGACGTATTCGGTGAGGACATCGGTGTCTTGTGTTGCCTGGGCCCAATCGGCCAAGGTTTCCAGGATAGTCCGCAGATCCCGGATGGACACGCCTTCTTTCAAGAGGTTCTGGAGAACCCGCATGATGGTTCCCAGTGACAGAACGGTCGGGACAAGATCTTCCACAAGTTTCGGGTATGTTTTGCTTAAGTTATCAAGGAGACCCTGTACTTCCTGGCGGCCGATCAGTTCGTAGGCATGTTGTTTTATAATTTCGCTGATATGGGTGGCCATGACCGTGGTGCAGTCTACCACCGTGTATCCGGCAATCTGGGCCCGATCTTTCTTCTCTGAAGAAATCCAGATGGCCGGTAGTCCGAAGGCGGGTTCCGTGGTGGCTATGCCCCGCATGGTCTCGGTCACCATGCCGGGATCCATGGCCATGTAATGGCCGGGCAGCATTTCCGCATCGGCGACTCGTACGCCTTTAAGGGCGAAGGTGTATTGATTGGGATTCAGTTGCAGGTTATCCCTGATGTGTACCGGCGGGACGATAAAGCCGTTGTTCATGGCAAATTGTTTGCGAATCGACTGGATACGGTTGAGGAGCTCACCGTCCTGCGCTGAATCGACAAAGGGGATGAGACCGTAGCCGACTTCAAGCTGTAACAAATCGACATTGAGCATCTCTTCGTAGTTCTCTTCTCGACGTGTTGGTGCCTGCGAGGGTTTTTCGACAACCTCCTCTACCAAGGCTTTTTTTGATTTATCAAGTTGGAAAGCAAGTGCTGCCATAGAGAAGGCGAGGAGGAGAAAAGGAATGAAGGGCATGCCGGGAATGATGGCAAAGACAATGAGAATTCCCGCTACCACCCAGAGGGCGATCGGACTGGTTGAAAACTGCTTTTTGAGATCAGTGCCGAAATCTTTTTCACCCGTGGTGCGTGTCACCAAGAGGCCGGCGGCGGTGGAAATAATAAGCGCAGGAATTTGGCCGACAAGTCCATCGCCCACCGTCAGAATGGTATAATTGGCAGCGGCGTTGGCCATGGGCATATCTTTTTGCACCACGCCAATGACAAAGCCGGCACCGATATTGATCAAAGTGATGATGATGCCGGCAATGGCATCGCCTTTGACAAACTTCGAGGCACCGTCCATCGCCCCGTGGAAGTTGGCTTCCTTGCTTATATTTTCCCGTCGACTCCGTGCTTCATCCTCGTTGATAAGGCCGGCATTGAGGTCGGCGTCGATGGCCATCTGTTTGCCGGGCATGGCATCGAGGGTAAAACGGGCCGCAACCTCGGCAACCCGACCGGCACCCTTGGTGATAACCATGAAATTAATGAGGACGAGAATGACAAAGATAACCACGCCAACGAAATAATTGCCGCCGACCACAAACTGGCCGAAGGCTTGAATGACCGTGCCTGCGGCTCCCGGGCCTTCGTCACCATGTAAAAGAATGAGACGGGTGGAGGCGACATTCAAGGACAGTCTGAACAGGGTGGTAACGAGCAGGATAGAGGGAAAGACCGAGAAGTCGGTGGCCTTTTGCGTATAGAGGCTAAGAATAAGAATGAGCAGAGCGATGGTGATGCTCATGGTAAGAAACAGGTCCAGGACGATCGCCGGCAGAGGGATGATCATCATCATCAGGATGGCGACAAGACCCAAGGCAGCGATTATATCACTTCGTCCAAGCAGTTGCTTATAATCAAAGTTTGCCCAATAATTTTCAACGTTGGTCAGTTCCATCAATGCATCTTGCCTTTAAGTGAATAAACATGGGCGAGAATCTCAGCTATTGCTTTAAAGAGATTCTCGGGAATGTGTTCTCCTAAGTCCAATTTATGCAAAATTCGAGCCACGGGTGGATTTTCGATAATCGGAACCTTGTGGGCAAGAGCAATTTCACGGATTTTCAAAGCGAGCAAATCTGCTCCTTTGGCGACCACTAAGGGGGCATTCATCTCCTGTGCATTGTAACGGATGGCAACTGCCAGATGCGTAGGGTTGGTAACCACCACATCGGCCTTCGGTACCTCAGCCATCATTCTCTTACGGGCCATTTCCTGCTGGATTGAACGAATTTGCGCCTTGATGTGGGGATCTCCTTCACTCTCTTTGAATTCTTCTTTCTGTTCCTGTTTGGTCATTTTCATTTTTTCCTCCATTTCCCATCGGATGAAGAGAAAATCGAGAAATGCCAAAAGAACGAGAATGGCGCAGATTTTCGCCATGATCAGAGCTGAAACTTTAGCGAGATAACTGAGGGTGTTGCCGATGTCGGTGTCGATGAGGATGAGGGCCTCATTAAAATGGTCGAGAACGGTGGAAAAGGATATCCAGCCGATGAGGATCACCTTGAGGAGGGACTTGATCACTTCGATCAGGGATTTTTTCGAAAAGAACCGTGCCATTCCGGCTATTGGATCGAGTTTCGAAAAATCAGGGATAAGCGGGTTGCTGGTAAGCAGCCAGCCGAACTGGAAAAAGCTTGAGAAGAAAGAAACAAGAATAACCAGAAGAAAGAGAGGCGCGAGAAGCAGACCGGTTTTTTGCAGCAGGAAGGTAGCCAGGGCGATGGTCGAGGTTGGGGTTATGTCATATTGGCCGCTCGCTTGCCAGAGAGAAAAAATAAGTTCAGTGAAGGACTTCCAGAAGATCGGCAGATACATCAGCCAAAAAAGCAGAACAATTGTGAAGAGGGCTGCGGTCTGTACCTCTTTGCTTTGGGCGACCTGACCCTTTTTTCGAAAATCCTCTCGCCGTTTTGACGACGGTTCTTCCGTTCGTTCTCCCCCGGTGGGGCTTTCATCGGCCATGGGTTATCTAAGGATTGAGATAGTTGAGAAGGGTGAAAATACGCTCCGCCAGAGTGTCAAATTCCCGTCTGACAAGAATCGAAACCATATTGAGTGTCAAACTGATGACAATAAATCCGATGCCGATGTTGAGGGGGAAGGAGAGCAAAAAAACATTCAATTGGGGAAACACCCGGGCCAGAATACCGAGAATGAGACCGGAGAAAAGGAGGACTGCAAGGACCGGCGCACTGAACTGCACGCCGATGGTAAACATATGCGATGCCAGTCGCATGAGATAGGGGATGGCCTCACCGGAAACATCGAACCGACCGGGAGGCAGAAGCTCATACGACAATACGACGGCACGTAGAAAGATATGATGGCCGTTAATGGCGAGAAAAATCATAATGGCAAAGACATTCTGAAACTGGGAAATAAGCTCTACCTGCCGCTGATTCTGGGGATCGTAGACATTAGCCGAGGCAAAGCCCATCTGAAAACCGATAACCGTTGCGCCGAATTCGACGGCGGTGAAGATCAGTCTGGTAACAAGGGCAAGAAGGAGACCAAGCAGAACTTCGGAGAGAATGAGCAAAAAGAAAGGAAGTGGAGAAAAACTCAACTGAGGAACAGCATCGGCCATGACCGGGAAGAGCATCAGGGAGCTGACAAAAACCAGGGCGGTTTTCACTCGTCCAGGGGTCTGGGCAGAGATGAAAACCGGAATGGCAGCCATGAAGCCGGCAACCCTGGCGGTTACGACAAGAAAGGTTTGGAACTGGTCTATGGGGAGAAGGGGAATTTCCACGGCTGGTTTTACAGGGTAATCATGGTTTCGAAAATACCGATGGTAAAAAGGGTGAGAAGCTTGATGAGCCACGGACCAAAAAGCAACATGGTAAGAAAGACGGCGACAATTTTCGGCACAAAGGAAAGTGTTTGTTCATTGATCTGGGTAGCCGCCTGAAAGATGGAAACCAGCAGACCGATGACCAGGCCAATTATCAGCATTGGTGCCGAACCCAGCAATATGGTCTGGATAGCCTTGCGACAGACATCAACAGCCACTTCAGGAGTCATGGAATCCTTCCTCGGGAAATACAGGGTTTGACAGAATGAAGAACAACTGGGTAAGCACCTAGGTTTTACCGACTGCTCAGTTAAAACTTTTGATCAATGATCCGACGACAAGGCTCCAGCCATCGACAAGGACGAAAAGTAACAGCTTGAACGGCATGGAGATAATGACCGGTGGAAGCATCATCATACCCATGGACATAAGGACAGATGCAACAATCATGTCAATGACCAGAAAGGGGATATAGATCATGAAATCCCATCATGAAGGCCCTTTTGAGCTCGGACATCATAAAGGCGGGGACGAGGGTCATCGTCGGAATATCTTCCTGGCGAAACGGCTCGTTCTTCATGGTGATTTCGGTCAAGAGGGTCAGTTCCTCCTCACGAACCTGGCTGAACATGAACTCTCGCAATGGGGCTAAACCTTTCTCCAATGCATCGGCCTGACCTATTTGTTCCTTGAGATACGGTTGCAATGCCTCCTCATTCATTTTATTGAGGGTCGGTGACATGATAAAGAAGGAGAGGAACAGAGATAAACCGAGAATAATCTGCGTAGGGGGCATATTTTGCGTACCCATCGCCTGCCGGATAAAGCCCAAAACGATGACAATCCTGGTGAAGCAGGTAGTCATTAAAAGAATCGCCGGGGCCATCGACAGCACGGTCAAGAGTAACAGCACCTGGAGAGCGGTGGAAATCTGTTTGGGGGTCTGGGCGTCCTCGACACCAAAGGTGACGGTGGGCAGACCGATTGCCCAGGCACTGTCAACCAGAAGCAGAACACCGAGTGTTGCAGTAAAAAGCACCATGCCGGTGGAGATGGATGAAAAGGGTCGCATCATGGTTGCCGGTCCGCTTCAGTTGCCCGCAGAGTTGCGGCAAATGATAGATCCGTAGTGTTCGGCAGCGTAGCGAGATGATTGATCCGGTCACCGCTGATGCCGAGCAGATATTCGTTGCCCTTGACGGTGATCAGGCAAAGGGCTTTTCTGCCCATAAGTGATTTGATTTCAAGAATCTTGATATGTTGTTCCGGGCGGCTGCCAAGAAGAGAAAAACGTTTCCTCAGCAAGGCGTATAAGGTGAGAATTACCGCAAGTACAACAAGCAGTCCCCAGATCACCTTGAAATAGCTCTCCATCTCGACCATCGGCAACGAAGCGGCATTGGCTGCCTCCGATGTCCGGTAAAGGCACATTGAACATGCCAGGATGAATATCTTGGTTATTCGTTCGGCAGGGCTCATTGCTTTCTCCACTTAGCCGAGGTTTTCGATTCGATCTGAGGTGCTCACCACATCGGTGAGACGGATGCCGAATTTATCCCCGACCATGACTGCTTCACCCTTGGCGATAAGCCGAGAATTGACATAAAGATCTAAGGGTTCGCCGGCGAGTTTGTCGAGTTCGATGACATATCCTTCGGTCATTTTCAGAAGATCCCGGAGAAGAATTTTGCTTCTGCCTACCTCTACGGATATCTGCAGGGGGATATCGTAAAGGAAATCAAGCCCGCGACCTTCTCGCTGATCCGAGGATGCTGCCTTCTTTGCGCCACTCGCTGAATCATTCTGGAGAAGTTCTTTGATTTCTTCCGGGGCCGGACGGGTATTTCCTGGTGTTGCCATATACATGTTCCTTTGTCATTGGTAAACGCCGGTGAGACTGATGGCCTTTTTGCCATTATGTGTTCCGGGTATCGCTAAAAATTTAATTTTGCCTTCAACCAGAACCTTCAATGGTGTATTGGGATCATAGTCAAGATTAAGAATATCGCCTTCCCGGAGATGCAGTATCTCGTTGATGGAGAGGGTTATGTCGCCGGAGAGGGCAGTGATCATTGCCGGGACCTCCTGGACCTCATCTTCCAACACATTCTGCCAGCTGCTCTTGGTGATTGTCGGAATATTGAGGAGTTCTCGCAAGGAATCTCTGAGTGGTTCCAGGGTGGCGAAGGGGAAAATCAAATGAATCTCTCCGGAATGATCGCCCACCTTGACCGTAAAGGTGCCGACAATAACCTCGGCCTCGGGTTCGACAATTGTTACCAGTCGGGCATTGCTTTCCAGTCTTGATAAGGGCGGACTGCATCTCAAGCAATTGGGCGAAAGCCTTGTTGAGATCGATGCAGGCATCGGAGAGGATGGCTTTAAGAATAGTCAGCTCAAGAGTGGTCAGATTTCTGTCGAGATGCTGGGATTGCAATTCAGCCGAGGCACCGAGCATGATTTCTAATACCGTGAACGACACAACCGGATCGATAATGATCATGGCACCATATTTCAATGGATGCATGTCGAGGATGCCGATGGCTCCGGGGTTGGTTTTGTCGGCCATAAATTTTTGAAACTCAAAACTCTCGAGTTTCGTGCGAGTTATGGATAAGGAACGCTGGAGTTGATTGCTGAGTGAGGTTGCATAGGACCGGCAGAAGGTGTCAAGGATGATATCAAAGTTGGGGATTCGGAATTGTTTGTTGTCCGGTCGAGTGAGCTGAAAGAGATTGGTCGGAGTGCATTGCAGAAATTGAGTCTGCTGTTGTTCATCGAAATCGAGGGACACCCTGCCATCGCGGATGGCCTTCAAGAGGTCGGAAATTTCGACTTTGTTGAGAATCGGTTCCATGCCTCTCCAGTCGTCCTATTGCACCACGAAGTTGGTAAAATAGACTGCTTTCACTTTGCCGGTTTTAAGAAAAGAGTTTATCTTGCTGGTGAGTTCCGCCTTGAGTTGTTTCTTGCCTTGAAGATCTTGTAACTCCTCGAAGGTTTTGTTGCCGATCAACAGCAGGATGGCATCACGCATCTGCGGCATTCTCTTCTCAACCTCTGCCTTTACTTCGGGATTCGTCAATTCTACGGTCAGCGATGCCTTGACATAATGCGCCGAATCTCCGCTGATGATGTTGACAATGAACTCTTCAATATTAACCTGCGGACCGATGTCTGCCTGTTGATTCAGGTCCGGTACCGGTACATGTTTTGCTGGATCTTTTGTTTCTTTTGGCTCTGGAGCCTTTTTCATCATGAAAAAGGCTGCCGTGCCGCCTCCTGCAAGGAGAACAAAAGCAACTAGGCCGATAATCAAAAACAGTTTCTTTTTGCTGCCACCTTCTGCACTCGCAATTTCTTTTTTCTTTTCAGCCATGTATGTATGCCTCAATTACTCGAAACTTCATTTTCTTATCATACGTCTGTGAATTCTTAAACCATAAGCTTGCAAAAACTATTCCAGGCGAAAAAACACCATCTCAAGTGGAGCTGTTATGAAATATCGGGAAAAAGGTTGGAAGTGACAAAAAAAGGAGACTGATCATAAATCAGTCCCCTTAATGTGTCTATTAAAATAGTGGGATTGCCATGAGGAGCTTCAAAACCCCACGACAATTGAGGCAGGTATCTGCAAACAACTTCCCAAGGCTGTACGTTGGTGTCAATAAGTTGACTATTAACGCTTGAGATTAATCAGTTCACCAAGCAGCTCGTCCACAGTTGTTATAATCTTTGAGTTTGCCTGGAAACCGCGTTGCACAGTTATCATTTTAACAAACTCCAAACTCATGTCGACATTGGACTGTTCAAGGGAACTGGAGAAGATCTTGCCAAGTTCTGGTCCCGGAATCCCTGTACGAGCGGCGCCTGAAGAAGTAGTTTCATTAAACAGGTTGCTGCCGAACAACTGCAATCCGCCGGGATTGATAAATTTACCCAGCACCAACTGGGCAACTTTTGTCTGTTGGCCATTGGAGTATGAGGAGATGACTATGCCATCCGGGTCGATATCAACCCCAGTAAGGTTACCAGCACTGAAGCCGTTCTGGCTCTGTGAGATAACCACAGATTGACTGTTGAACTGGGTGCAATCGAAGGTGATGTCTATTGCTGTGTTGGTCGTGCCGTTGGCCCAGTTCAAAGAGGCGGCAGGTATGTTGCCAATTGTTGCAACGGGCGGAATTGCTGCGGCACCTGTCAAAATGCCGTCAGAAGTGAAGACCAGATCAGGGAAATCACCTGTTAAGACGACAGGAGGAACCGCTGCATCCTCGGCACTCCAATGCGCCGCCCAGGTATTATCAGCAGTTTTAACAAAATATGTGGTCAGTAAATGTCCATTGCCAAGCGAGTCAAAGATCTGTGCAGAAGAAGAGAAAGAATAGGTGTCAGGAACTGCCGGGTCAAAGGCAGCTGCAATTATGGGTTCCGAAGCATTGAGATTGGTGGTGACCTGCGTAGTAGATGTGGCTTTTCCTGCTATCAACCCGGAACTGGGTACCTTAATATCTGTTGGGTCTCCTGGACTTAAGAGATCGGTGATGGGATCAAACGCTTTACCTTGCACTCGATATCCTTCAGGGTTGATGAGATAGCCATTGTCGTCAAATCTGAAGGCACCTGCACGTGTATAGTAGGGCGTAGCGTCTCCTGCTTCTTTGACAATAAAAAACCCATCGCCTTCGATCGCCACATCAAGACCAGACTCCGTTGATTCAAAAGTGCCTTGACTGAAAATTTGGTCTACCTTTGAAAGACCGACACCGCGGCCGACCTGAGAGGTACCGCCTGCACCGTTGATCGATGAGGACAGAAGGTCGGCAAAGACACTTCGCGAACTTTTGAAACCAATGGTGTTGCTATTTGCCAGATTGTTGCCGATAACACTCATAGCCTGGGAGTTGGTGTTTAGCCCGCTGACTCCACTGTACAAAGCACTTGACATACCCATATTTTTTCTCCTTTTATTCTTAGAGCAATATATCCTTGGTGGTCTCAGCAACTTGGCCTGCGCCATCAACGACTGCTTGGGCTTCCGCCACTGTGTCTTTTTTCGTCACGGCCGCACTTGTGGTTGCAGCGGAGCGTGAGATCGGATCATAAATCCCGAGAATCGAAGTGAAGGGTATTGCCCCGGCCTTGGTGATAATAGTGCCACCCGATTGCCCGCTCAGATCGACGCCTGTGACTTCGGACCTGATCAATGGCGACGCCGCAACACTTTTCCCGTCTGCGGCTTTTGCCTGGAGGACGATTGTATAATTGCCTGATGCCGCTTTAAGGCCATCCTGGGTCAAGCCGTCCCACGTCATATAGTGGTTGCCGGCACCGAGTTCCTTTCCCTCGAGGGTCGCGACTGTGGCACCATCGAGTTGCAGGTCAAGAGAAACTGCCGAGGCCGCATTATCAAGTTTATACCCCAGTTGTATCGAATCTCCGGTGAAATTAAAACTGCTTCCGCTGTAGGCCACGTCTTTGCCAATGGTGCTGAGGGTCGAAAGGCCTTGGGAACTGGTATTTGAAGATACGAGTTTATCCATGCTGGCATTGAGGGTGGTCAACTGTTCGAGAGAACTGAATTGGGCCAGTTGTGCGGTGAACGCCGTTGGGTCTTCCGGACTTAAAGGGTCCTGATTCTGGAGTTGAGCGACCAGCAGTTTGAGAAAATCATCCTTGCCCATGACCGCGTCTTTCGTGGTTTTCGCTGTGCCTTTGCCGGTGGCCGCTGTGGTTGCCTGGTTTAACGATTCAATGTAGCTGCTCATCTGGTATCCTTTTAAAACGCTGAGTTCTAGTTAACCGACAAGAAGTATATTCTCTCGGTGACTAGATTTTTACATTTACACCGATCTCGGCAATTTGCTCGCCGGCGTTAGGATCTTCCATAATAAAGAAAGCTCCCGGTGGTCGAGTATTCTTGGCCGAAGGTGGTGTGTAATCATTTTGGCTGAAGAGTTGCCTGTCAAAGAGATTAAAATCTCCAGATGTATCGGATTTGCAGGTGATCGACATCTCGCCAACGGTAAACCCTTGGTTTTCCAGGACCGTTCGCAATTTTGTCATGTTTTTTTCAATTATTTCTTGGGCATATTGACTGCTCGCCACGACGTTGGCGCGTACCGAACCTTCTTTTACGGAAAGACTGATTTTCAATTCACCTAGTTCCGCCGGATGGAGTTGGATATTGATCCGAGTATCATTATCCCTTCTTGCTATCTGAAAACGTTCCATAATCTGCCTGATAACGTCTTCTTGCTGGACAACAATGCCCGATGGCAGCGTTACCGGCGATAAATTTTCAACGGTTGGTGACTTTTGTCCTTCTTGCCCTGAGGTCAAGGGCTGAGTGAAGGTGCTCGTTTGATCCAAGGTTAGGGCAGTGGTGGTATTTTCTTTTGCAGTTTGTGTGGTTTTTGACGAGAAGGTGTTTTCTTGCGGGCTTTCTTCTGAGGATGTTTGTGATTCTTGTGTATTTTCAGGAAAAATTTTTCCATCGTAGTACTGCTGTCGGATGCTGTGTCGTGTTGAGGACAGGTTCTGATTGACTCTATCGGCAGGGATCTCATAATCAGCAGGCAAGACAACCATCTGCTCATCGACTTTAGATTCAGCAAGATCGGAGAAAGTGATTGTTATGGGTAATGGTTCGTTCCCTGCCGTTGCCCTCGTTGCCGTTTGCAGCCTGCCATGGATAAATGTTCGTTCCCTGCCGTTGCCCCTGACGTTTGAACCATGGATAATGGTTCGTTCACAGCTGTTGCCGTTGTTGTTTGAAGGGAGCTTTTATCTGATGCGGTTTTACCGGCTTTATCGCTAACACTGATAGTCACTGTCCCGGATTCATTACTGTTTTCAATAATTTTCTGCAGTTCCAGTAAAAAAGCGTTGCTCTCCGCTTTTTCCCCCGGCAAAGATTTGGAAAGTGCCGAGATGTTGGGATCAGCTGTGGCTAAGTTCATCGTTTCAGCAAGGGGCAGAGGTAAAAGAACACCTGCTGAAACATTGGGCATGGCCTGTTGCGTCGAGGCCATCTGTTTGCCACCGGTATCTTCAAGGTTGTTGTTGAAATTGTTGGTTAAAAATTGAAAAACAAATGAGGTGTTGGCAAGAGGCTGTTCAAGCACTGGTTGCTCTGGCATGTCAGTTTGGTTGTCGGGGGTGGCATAATTCATGATGTTAATGAGCCTTGCAACTTGTTCCTCAGTCGGGGGGGGCTCGGGAGAGGTTTTTAGAATTTCTTCCGAATCGGCAGTTGCTGACCTCGACTCAGCTTTATTTGCACCTTGTTCTTTTGCTTTGGCTATGTTTTCTCGACTGGATGGCTGATCTTTTCTGTTGGCCATAGCTTTATCGAGATGGGGTGAAAAACTCTGCACATTATTATTTGCCGGGGCCCCAGGTGCTGGTGCTTGAGGGGCGGCAGGTTGGACCATTGCTATTGCTATCTGGGGCATAGTGTCATTCAAGTTGCAAAGTTGAAAAAGTTGTGCTTAAGTCGGTGGCTTTTTGTTTGGCAATTTGATCCAAAATTTTCGCAGCTGATTTGGCTTTCATAGCTGCCAGCAGATCAGCGGCCAGCTTTTGTTCCAAACCGGACATGGCAAGTGCGGCTTTTGCCGGGGCCATTTTTTCGTATATCACGGCCAGATTTTCAATCCGCTTCTTTTCCGCTGCGGTCTTTGCCGCAAGCGCAGTCTCGATTTTTTTCTGCAGATTCTTGAGCTCTTCCAGTTTGCGGTCTATGTCGGCAAGTTTCTTATCGACACCCTCTTCAAGGGACTTTAGCTCCTTTTTGTGCAGATCAATATCTTCTCGCTCTTTGCGGATATTGGCACGTTCTTGTAGAATCGTGTTGTTTATTCTCCTCTCCTCCACAGAAGTAAAGGTGTCTTTATCAACATCCTCAGCGACAGCTTGAGTATTTTGTGACAAGATTAAAGCAGCAGTTATGGTCAGCAGAGCTCTGGTCAAGGTTGTCATTGTTAGCTATATTGGTTCAGTGGAGGGTTTTAGGAGCCGCTACGAACTATGAATTCATCTGAATCATGGTGGAGTATGGCGATTTCATCAAGCATTGCCGTTTCTTTTTTCTCGAGAAAAGCTGCCCAGGCCTTGTTTTGTCGTTCTTTCAGGCGTTCCATAATTTGCCTTTCGTTGGCACGGTTGATGAGATTCTGCCGTTCCCGTAAAACCATTTCGGCTTTTTCGGCGAGGGTCTTGGCAATTGCTCGGACATTGGCCTGGAGCTGAAGAATGCGTTCTTCATAACGAATTAATTCTGTAATATCAATGCCTTCAGCTTGTAGATGAGCACTGCGGCCAGCGAGTTCGGTGAGGACGCTGTTCTCTTTGGTAAGTTTTTCCTCCACCTGCCGGTGCACCTTTTGGGACTCAAGAAAACGATGATGGGCGATGTCTTCCAGTCGTCTTCGATAGGCGAGCACATTATCCAAGGTGAATGGTTTCATGGTACAGAGTATGCCTCATTGCTAGAGTTTGTCTGACTGACGACGATTTTTTTGGGCCGGTTCTTCGTCCTTACGCTCGCTGAGAAGGCTGCCTAATTGTTCTATTGACTGCTGTAAGTTATTGGTCTCGGTAAAATTTTGTCGCAGAAAGTTGTTCATTGCATCAATTTTACCGATGGCATAATCAATTTTTGGATTTGAACCTTTGGCGTACGCACCAATATTGATGAGATCCTCCGCTTCCGCATATCTGGCGAGGACCTCTCGGGCTTTGCCGGCCAGTTCCAGGTGCCTTGGCGAGACGATGTCGCGCATAACCCGGCTGGTGGAATTGAGGATGTCGATGGCCGGAAAATGATTTCTTGCGGCAATCGCTCTGGAGAGTACGATATGGCCGTCGAGGATAGACCGTACCGAATCGGCTACCGGTTCGGTCATGTCGTCGCCATCAACCAGGACGGTATAAAGACCGGTAATAGAGCCCTTATCACGAAATCTTCCAGCTCTTTCAAGAAGCTTGGGCAGGGTGGCAAATACCGATGGAGTGTAGCCTTTGGTGGTCGGTGGTTCGCCGATAGCCAGGCCGATTTCGCGCATGGCCATGGCAAAGCGGGTCACTGAATCCATCATGAGCAGAACATTTTTTCCCTGGTTGCAAAAATATTCGGCAATAGCCGTCGCAACGAAGGCACCCCGCATTCGGAGAAGGGGTGACTGATCGGAGGTGACGACAACAATAACCGACCTGGACAGGCCTTCCGTTCCCAGGTCTCTTTCAATAAATTCCCTTACCTCTCTCCCCCGTTCGCCGATGAGGGCGATGACGTTGATATCCGCTTTGGCATATTTTGACATCATCCCGAGGAGAACACTCTTGCCGATACCTGACCCTGCCATAATGCCCATTCTTTGTCCCATGCCGCAGGTAATCATACTGTTTATGGCGCGGATGCCAAGATCAAGCGAGTCGGTAATGTTCTGCCTTTCCATCGGGCCGGGAGGAAGTGCATAAAGCGCTTGTTCTTCAGTGAGAATAGGTCGAGGCAGACCGTCCTGAGGCATCTCCATGGCGTCGACGACGCGGCCGAGAAGGTTGTTGCCGACCCCGATTGTGGCGCTGTCACGCACCACCCGGATAAGGCTGCCGGGACCGAGCCCGCGGATCTCCCCCAGCGGCATGAGCAGTGCCTTATTGTCTTTGAAACCGACTATCTCAGCAAAAATACCGTTCTTTTCCGGTTATTTGCGTGATTTCGCAGAGAGAACCGACACTGGCATAAGGGCAGTAGCCTTCAATTACCAGTCCAACGATTCGGGTGACTTTGCCCCAAACCTTGATGACATTGAGATCTCTGATATATTGAGTATTCAGCATCATGGATTTTTAGTCTTTACTTCTTCTCTTATCACCTCAAATTGGCCGGCAATTGTTGCGTCTAAAGTACAGTTGTCGGATTCTATGAGGGCGCCGCCGCGCTCGACAGTCTGGTCTTTTCGCACCACTATGTTGTTCAGGCCACTCAGTCCGGCGACGATCTCCGACAGATTTTGCAATAAGGGTTTCATAATCGTCGGGATGTATATGGATGGTGAACTCATCCGACTTGACGGCTCGTCGCAGAGCCTCCTCAATGGTGGCAACTATGGTATGATCCTGTTCCCGCACCGAAAGGCGAAGAATCCGCTCGGCAATCGCCAGGGAAAAATCAAGCAATTCCTTGCTGCTGTTGCCGATGATCGTTGCCCGCAGAGTATCCAGTTGTTGACAGGCAAGGAGCAACGCCTTTGCTGCGCGGCCATAATCTTCTTCAGCTTTATCCATGCCGGCTATGAAGCCTTGCTGGTATGCTTCAGAGGCTTGTTTTTCGGCTTCGATTCGGTGCAGATTACTGCTACTGAGATCGACACTTTCTTGCTGAGGAGGTGTGGTATTGTGGTCTTTTACCGAGTCTGGTGCGGTGGGATTTACCGGGGGCACGTAGCCTTCACCTGGATTTTCCAGGGGAAGGTGTTGTGCGGAGCAGAGATTCACTGACCTTGATGGTGTTTTGTCCTGTTACCGGAGGAGGCATCTGCTGTGTCTGGAAGGGTGCTGGTCCTTTCTTGGGTCCGGAGTCCAACCTGGCGTTGTCTTGTCTGCTTGCTTGACAAGTTCCTCCGCCTGGAAAGATGGGGCGTTTTTAAAATATCTAGACAAGCTCATCCCCACCTCCTCCAGATCCCAGTACGAGTTTGCCTTCTTCCTCAAGTTTCATGGCTATCTTGACGATGGACTGCTGCATGAGTTCGACCTCGGACAGGCGAACCGGCCCCATTGCTTCCAGGTCGTCCTTGATCATATCGGCCGCTCGTGATGACATGTTGGCGTAAATCTTTTCTTTCATCTGTTCGGAAGCGGTCTTCAGGGCAAGGGTCAGGGAATCGTTATTGACTTCCCGGAGAATCATCTGCAGCGACCGGCCATCAAGAGCAATAAGATGCTCAAAGGTGAACATCTTTTTGCGGATTTCTTCGGCCATCTCGAGCATCGGTCTGTTCCATCTCGTCGAGGATTTCTGTTTCCAGGTTGTTTTTCATGTGATTGAGGATACCTACAACCGCATCAAGACCACCGACTTTTTTATGGGTTTTACCGGAAACCAGGCCGATTTCTCGGTGCAAGGCGTCTTCTATGCGGCTGATTACTTCCGGCGACACCTTTTCAATCTTGGAAATTCTATACACAACATCGGCACGCATCGATTCCGGCAGGTTGGTGAGGATTTCAGCGGCGTGTTCGATATGCTGGGTGGAAAGGACCAGGGCAACCGTTTGCGGATGCTCATGTTCCAGGAGTCCGGCGACCATTCGCGGGGCCATCAGGGCGATGGTCTCGAGGGATTTTGACTCCGTCCCGGAAATGAATTGATCAAGGAGAAAATTTGCGCGCTGTTCACCAGGGGTCGCGGCAATGGCTTTTTGGGCGAATTCTCCCCCTTTGACGAAAAGGCCGGCATAGCGCTTCTGAGAGTCACGAAAATTGGCAAATACCTTCTCTTTGACATCCGCAGGGATATGTTCAATGGTGGCCATGGTTCGGTGACCTGGCGGATTTCGTCGTCGGACAATTCCTCAAAAATCTTCGAGGTTGCTTCTTGCCCGATGCAGATCAAGAGCACTGCCACCCGGTTGAGTCCGGTAAGTGTTTCGATGCCCATGCCCTGTCAACCTTCCTGAATCCAATTTTTGAGAATAAAGGCAGTCGGTACCTGATTTTGAATCACTTCCCGGCGCAAAGCGATAATAGCTTCATCGACAGGAAGCGGCGGTTCTTCCGGTTCCGCTGCAATCTGCTTTTGCTGTTGTTCCTGCTCTAGTTGCTGAACTGTTTTGTTGTGCTGTTTGACTTCACCTTTCATAGTTTTAATAACAGGCCGTACCAAGAGTAAGTAAAGAAGCAGCATCCCAAGACCGATCAGGCCATATTTGACCAAGGGGAGATACTGATAGAGAGAATTGGCTGGAGCCTGTTCTCCTGCGACGCTTTGAGGTTGGCCTGGGTCGATAAAAGGCATGGAGGTGATGTTGATCAAATCGCCACGATCAGTTACCAGGCCGATTGCCGATGCTACCATATTTTCAATGGACTTCAGTTCCTCGGGGCTTCGAGGAATCGTTGCGGCGGGTGTGCCGTTGTCGTCCTCTTTAACCTTGTCGGTAATCTTATCGGCAACGAGCACCGAAACCGAGAGTTTATTAATGGTTCCCAATGGATTAATGACTTTGCTTATCGTTTTGCTTATTTCGTAATTGGTGGTTCGGGAATTTTTACTGGAAGGAGGAGTTGCCGTACCTTGGGCCAATTCATTACCCTGCAGGTTCGATTGCACACCGGGAACACCGCCGGTGGTATCGGCACCGCTCGATTCCTGGTTTACCTGTTCGCTTCTGACAACCGGATCATCGGCATTGAAGAGTTCTTGTGTTTTTTCCACCTTGGAAAAATCAAGGGTGGCTGAAACTCTGCACCATTGCATTGTCTTTGCCCATGGTTTTATCAAGCAAATCCTGGGCGCGCATTTCCAGGCTATGTTCCACCTCACGCTGGTAGGTAAGGGTATCGAGGGAAACCATACCCTCTTCAGAGCCTTGTTTTTGGCCATCAAGGACAACGCCATTAGCATCGATGACCTTGACATTTGCCGGCTCGAGATCGGCGACGGAGCCGGCTACGAGATGGATGATTCCCTGAACCTGCTGTTTATCAAGGGTTTTTCCCGGCACCAGGGTGACGATGACCGATGCGGTGGCATTTTTTTGTTGGCTTTTTAGAAGCCGTTTTTCCGGCAGAGCGAGATGGACTCGAGTCGACTCAACCGGGGCAAGAGAAGTTATTGTCCTTGCCAATTCACCCTGTAGTGCTCTGGTATAATTAACTTTTTGCACATAATCGGAAAGAGCAAAACTCTGTTTGTCAAAGATCTCAAAACCGATTCCACCGCCGGCGGGAAGGCCGTTTGCCGCCAATTCAAGACGAGTCTGGTAAAGCTTGTCGGCCGACACCCAAATATCTTTCCCGTCGTGCCGCAGACTGTATTCGATTTTCTGATCTTTCAGCCAATTAACAACAGACCCGGCATCATTCATTGAAAGGTTAGCGTAGAGGAGTTGCTGATCCACCGTTCTCGCCTGAATAACAAGAATGACCGAGAGTACCAGCGCAATAAGCAACACCGCAGCGGTGGCAATTTTCCTCGACAGCGGCCACTCCTTGCACCAGCATCATCAGATTTTTCCGTTCCGGACGAACAGCTTCAGGGGCGATGCCCGTTGCTGGAACTGGGATGCTTTGATTTTCCACTGCCATTATTGTATCCTTTGAGTGACGTAACTCAGATAATCTGGACAATTAAAATGCTTTTTTTAGAGTGACCCATAATCAAATCTGCATGCGCATAATTTCTTCATAGGCGGTTAACGCCTTGTTGCGCATTTGCACCAGCATACGCAAGGAAATATCAGCTTCTTCGACGGCAATCATCACCTCATGCAGATGTTTGGCATCGCCGCTTTGCAGGTTTTTGGTTGCCTGCATCTCCGGCCATCTGCGTCTCGTTGACTTTGTTCGAGCATGGTTTTCAATACATCGCCAAAGCCGGCAGTTGCTTGTCCAACTGCACCGGTATCTGCCGGTTTAATGGTCTGTGACAAAACACTGCTGATGCTGTTGATTGTATTCATAATATCTTACCTTCCTATTTCCAGAGCCTTGAGAGCCATTCTTTTGGCACTTTTGATGGCTGTTGCATTTGCTTGGTATGATCTGGTGGCGGACATCATATCTACCATCTCTTCCATGACGTTGATGTTTGGCATCTCCACATAACCATCAGTATTGGCATCCGGATGCGAAGGGTTGTAGATCTTCCTGGGTGCGGTTTGGTCTTCGATGATTTTTGTGATCTTTACACCTTGCGTCGAGTTGCGAAGATTGCCGTCAAGCTGTTCTTGGAAGCTCAAAGGGGTACTTTGGAAATACACTGATTTCTTTTTATAGGGACCACCCTCAGGAGTTGAAGTGGTTTCGACGTTGGCCAGGTTCGAGCTGATGGTGTCAAGTCTTTGACTATGCGCACGCATGGCCGAACCGCTTATCTTAAAGGTGTTGAGAATATCCATACGAATTCCTCTCTGGTTGTAATTTGCATGTGCGACATATCGTTATTGTCCACCAGAGATTACGTAACTGAGTTGGGTGATTTTCTTTTTCAGCAACTGGGCGGCAGTTTCATAAAGCAGTTCGTTTTCCGATAGATCCATCATTTCCTGGTCCACTTTGACATTGTTTTTGTCACCTATCCCAGTATCATCTTTAACAGCAACTATCTTGCCGGTGACGGAATTGAAATTGGTCGGACCCAATGGCATGTGGGCGGCGTTCGATGTGGTAAGTTTAAAACCTTTGCCGGTATTGATTGCCTGTGCCAGATCATCTTCAAAATCAAAGCGGTTGGCCGAATATCCGGGGGTTTCGGCATTGGCGATATTGGCTGAAATTACCTGTGCCTTCTGAGCGCGAAGATCAAGGACCTTGCTCAGCAACTGCATGTTTGTATCAAAAGGTTTTAACGGATCCATAATTTTTACCTCCAATCCCTGGCGTAACCAGATCCTTTGTTTCCAACCCAGTTACCGGCGGGAGGATGCTTTTGCAAATTGCAATTCCCGTTCCGCATATTTCTTCCATTGAGGGTTTTTTCCTGTTTCGACAATTTTTTGAAAGAGGCTTAGGGCCAATTGCTCATTTCCTCTATTTCGTTCAAAACCGGCAAGGCGGAAGAGTGATTGCTCATAGAATGTGTGTTCCTCTGTGATGGTTTGGAAAATCGCTTCAGCTTCAACCAATGCACCTGTCTGGAACAGGCATTCCGCCAACATAAATTGCTCCTTTGGTGGCAGTGGTGTCTGAAGAACCGCCAGTTTTTTCAAAACGGCCAGGCATTTTGTATATTCATCGATTCGAAAATAAAGTGTGCTGGCGATACCATACAGTTCTTTACTTTCCGGAAGAGGTGAGGGCAGAAGCTGCTGCGCTTCATCCAAACGTTCGTCAGCTATCAGGGAGTTGAGTCGGATGGCCAGTATCTCACCAACATTCTCCCCTTGCGGGTAATTGTAGAAGTATTGGGCGGAGTAATCTTCAACCAGGCTGTAATTGCCCTGATCGAAGGTTGATTGTATCATCGGCAGATAAAAACGTTCCCGTTGATCGACCGGCATGATCTCGATGAGATAAAGGTAGAGTTTCTGGGCCTCGTCAAAAAGACCAACGCGGTGGTAGGCCTCGGCAATGTCTGCCAGAAATTTGCTGTTTATCCAGTTGTTTTGAAAAAGATCTTTGTTCTTTTTTGCCAAAACAAGGGCTTTCACATACTCTTTAAGGTCTACCAGTCTTTTGATTTCACCAGGCAAAATATCAATGAGCAAGGCCTGTGCCGAAATTCTGACATCTCCGGTTTGAAATTCGCGGAGAAATTGCTCCAGGAGCTCGACACTCTTTGCCGCTTCACCAAGTTGTGAGTATATCAGTGCCTGTTTGAAAAAGGCTTCTTCCCGGACGATTCGGTCAGGAGAATTGTCGGCAATTTCGACGTATTTCTCAAGAGCTTGTTTCGCAAAATTTTTGTTTTGGCGGTACAACAGATCATTTCTTTTTATTGCTGCTCGAAAACCGGCTTCGCTGCCGGAATATGCATTTTCAATTTGGGCAAAGTCGTTGAGGAGAGATGTTCCCTCCTGGGTTTTCATCTTCGCCATATTTTTTCTATAGGCAATCAGGCCAAGGAGCGGTTTGTCCGTCACCACGGCACCGAGGTGTTCGTAACATGCTGCTGCTTCACGGAATTTTTTCTGCTGATAGGATGAAGCGCAGTAGCCGTTCAAAGAATAGGGCTGAGAATGGAGCATTTCTGAATCGGCACGTAACTGGTAAGCAGCAAAAGCCTTGATCGGTTTTTTTATGGCATACCAGTAATCAGCCTGACGAATTTGCACTATTTCCTGCAAATCTCCAGGTAAAGCAACATCATCCCGTTGCAGGAATTTATTCAATTGGCTGAATTTTGCCGAAGCCAGGGCAGCCTCAATCTGGGCGAGAAAAAGGTACGGCGAGAGGGGGCTGTTGCGGCCAAGGGTTGATTCGAGGGTTTGCAATTCATATTCGGCAATATTCGGGTCTTGGTATTTTGCCTTGAGATAAATGAGAAGAAAATCAGCATAGGTGCCAAGTAACTCTTCAGGGTATTTCTCTTTGAGCAGATAAAGCTGTTTGTACGCTCCTTCAAAGTCGCCTTGGTGTAACAGGGTTTCGCCCCAAGTAAGAGCCAACATTTTTTGCGTCTCTAAGTCCGGTGTCAGTCGTAATTTCTCAAGGACTTTATCGCTAAGCTGCACCCAGGCGCCTTCTTCGGCCAGTTCGAAGGTGTCGGAAAAGAGGAATTGCAGATTCATTTCTCGTCCGGGAGGGAGAAAACGAATGATGGGAAAAGGCGGTGGTGTGAATTTTACCGAAACATTAATTTCTACAGGTGATTCATAGTTTGCAAAAAAAGACATCCAATCTCTTCTATACGGTGATTGGACGGAAGGGTTGGTAAAATCCACAGCTATTTTGTTGATTTCACTGATACCCTTGAGTCGTTCAGCAAGGTTATGATACGTTTTACTGTATTCGTTGCCGAAAAGGGTCTCAAAAACTATTTTGCCGTCGGGGCTTTTGCTCAGCTTAAAGTTTTGCGGTTGATAGCGAAAGAACAGGGTTACAATAAGATCGTTTTTTTCTACCCGTGGCAATATTTTGACAATGTCTTGGTCGGGAGGGAAAAAGGTGGCTGCAGGCGAAATTGTCGAGTCTGTAAATATCAAGTCGATACGGCGATTGTTGCTTATCGTTTTAAAAGCAGGGACCTTATCAAAACTGAAATAAATCTGCATCAGATCCTTTGAGTCCAAGCGCGTCACCTTGGTGAGCTGAGAGGCTCCGGCTTCTATCTGGAAAATGCAGGTCAACAGAATTATAACGAGTAATGAATGCTTCATGTAAGTTTCTTTGCAATATAAATGCCAATCAGAAAGTAGTGATGATGGGCAAGTCTTCCATTTTTTTGCATTACCTGTTTGATTTTTTCGATTGCTTCTTGGTAAGATTAACTGTCACAGTTTCATCAGGTTCGCGGCGATAATTTTAATAAGGTTATTGTCATAGAGGTGTTTCCTCACACTACTTCAGGTGTAGCTTAAGGGCAACGCCGGCACCTAACATACAGGAGAAAATAATGGGAAAAAACGTTCTGCTCGTTGACGATTCAAGCACCATGAGAAAAATCATCGGTCGATCCCTACGCCAGGCCGGGATCGATTTCGAAAATATTTATGAGGCTGCCGATGGCTTGGAAGCCTTGGAAATTCTCGAGAGCAAAAAAGTAGACATCGTCCTCAGTGATATCAATATGCCCAACATGGATGGCATTGCTTTTCTCAGGGAGAAGGCGAGTCGTCCGGCTATTAAGGATATCCCGGTATTGATGATTTCCACGGAAACAGGGGATGATATTATCGGTGAAGCCAGGTCTCTCGGAGCTCTTGGAGCGATAAAGAAACCCTTTACTCCAGACAAGGTAAATGAAATACTTAGCCCACTTCTTTAGTCTCTTTATTCAAAAACATGGAACCGGTTTTTAATTTTCAGTACATCTCTACGAATTTTATCATCGAGAGAAGTGTTTTTCCGGACAGCAACGGGAGGTAATTGAAGTGCGCGAAAGAATAATTGAATCTGCCAAAGAGATCTTTTCCTCAATGCTGATGATGGAAATTTCGGCATTAGAGGAAACGAAAGCCGAGACACATCACCTTGTAGACAGCATATCAGGGGTGATAGGCCTGGCCGGTACCCACAAAGGTGCTTTGGCAATCCATCTACCTCATCGGGTGGCAATTGCCATCACCAGTGGCTTTCTCGGCATGGATGTTGAGGAAATGAATTCTGATGTCGAGGATGCAGTCGGAGAATTGGCCAATATGCTTGGCGGCAATGTTAAATCAATACTGTCGGAGAACGGGCGAGATATCAACCTTTCGATGCCGACAACCATATCTGGTCACGACTACGACTATCAGTCGAATAAGGAAGCCGAGAGAATCTTTATCATGTTCAGGTGTGAAACCGGGCAATTCACAATTGAGTTGCAATTGGAAAAATAGTTCACCTTTCATGGATAATTACGGAAAGGCGGCAACGATCATTCGGGTTCTGCCTTCTACTTTTTCAGCACCGAGGAATGTATTATGGCAGATCAATTAGACGTTGGGAGCGAAATCCTGAAAGGTGCCCAAGATGTTTTTTCAACCATGCTGATGGTCGAACTCGAGGGTGAGGATTTTATTTTGAATCAACGAGTTGAAATCCGGTCGAATCTTACTTCAATGATTGGCTTGGGAGGGGGGATTCGTGGCGTTTTGGCTATTCATTGTCCGGCAACTGTGGCCAAAGCGATTACCAGTGGTTTTCTTGGTATGGCGGTTGAGGATTTGGACGATGATGTCAAGGACGCCATCGGAGAAATAGCCAATATGGTTGCCGGTAACCTCAAGGTTGCATATGCGACCATTGCCGTCGATATTGAACTCGCCATTCCTACTTCAATCGTCGGGGAATCTTTTAATGTGTGTGGAGCACCTAAGGCGCAGAGGGTAATCGTTCCGTTGAAGATGGCTGGAGAAAGGTTTTGGATAGAATTAATGTATGTTGCAAATTGATGAACGTCGACTCGCCTGTTAAGTAATCGGTCCTCTCTGCCGATACAGAAAAATACTGCCGATTTATTAACTCGGTGCACATCTCGCCCCTTATTCTAAACTTTTCCGCATGGACCAGCGAAAACGATTTGACAAAATACTGGAAGCCGTTGAGACCAGAATTCAAGATGAGGTCGCAACCCTTCTGGGAAGCGATTTCTCTGTTAGCAAGGGTAGCAGGGACCTTGTCAGCAAGGCAGAGGCTTTTGAGCGGCTATCTGGCAAACAGGTTTGTGCTCGCTTTGACATTACCGGTGATATAACCGGCAATGGTTGCCTGCTGATTGGCATCAAGGATGCTATTCGTTTGGGCGGTACCCTTATCATGTTGCCGGATCAGGAATTGCAAGAAGTTGTTGGGAGGGAGGAGTACCGGGAGGAAGTCGAGGATTCGTATGGCGAAATAGCCAACATTATAACGGGCTCCATCGCCAAGGCATTTGAGGAAATGTACCCAAAAGCCTGCCGCTTTGTCCGTAAAGAACAGGAAATTGTTGTTCCCGCAAAAGTGGTCATCGAAGCTGATAGTCCCGTCACCAATGAGACATTCTATTTGATGTCGAGTTCCATGCTCATGGATGGTCGGATCATGGGAGATCTGGTTATTCTCTTTCCCGCACTGACCTTTGAGCTGGAACAAGAAGCTGTTGCCGTATCCCCACAACCTGAAGCGCCGACACAACAATTCGAAACTTTAAAAAACACACAGCAACCGAGTGGCACAAAGGTTGAGCCGCAAGCGGTTTCAGTATCAAGCCAAAGGGCGGAAGCCATTCAGGAACAAAAAACAGAACAAAAGTCGAAGGTTGATACGGAACAACAGAAAAAAAAGGTTGATCGCCTTCTTGCTGAATGCCAAAAAAGGCTTGCCGGAGAAGTCAGTGCTCTTATAGGCGTTGACATCATTCTTGATGGCATTGAAAATCAGATAGTTAGCAAGGAAGATTTTTTTTCCGAATTGACAGTTGGCAAACAGATCGTAACGGAAATGGAGGTGGTGGGAGATCTCCAGACTACCTGCTATTTTGCGCTGAGCATAAAAGACGCTATTAATCTTGGTGGCATACTTATCATGCTTCCGCCGACAGAATTGGTCAACGTTATTAATGAAGAAGACTTCAGTGATGATGGACGCGATGCTTACGGCGAAGTTGCCAATATTGTTTCCGGAGTATACACAAAAGTCTTTGAGGAACAGTACCAAGAAAAACTCAGGTTCATTAAGAAGACACTTCACGAGGTTGTGCCTTTAAAGGTGATCGCAGACTCGGATGAACCGATTCCAAACAAAGCCTATTATTGTCACAGCATGCAGTTACAGATCGCAGGAAAACAGTTGGGTTCTGCTCATATGCTTTTCCCCGCGGAACTCCTGCACCTAGACAGTAAACCGGAGGAAGTGGTGGCTCAGGCGAGCGGCGTGCGGACACCAGTTGAACCGGTAGTGGTGCGACAAGTGCCAACGGAAGCAGAGAGGGGACTTGACCAAGCGGTATCGCTACGGAATAACAAACAGATATTACCTTCCAAAACCAAGGAGGCTGCAGAAAAACAGAAAAAACTGGTGGATAAGCTTCTCTCTTCTTGTCGAGCCAAAATGGCGGATGAGATCAGCGCACTTCTTGGTGTCGAAGTGCAGCTTAACAATCAGAACAATAGAGTTGTCGGCAAGGAGGGATTGTTTCTTGAGGAGGTTTCAGGAAAACAGGTAATCGCCCATATGGATGTCGTGGGTGAGGTGGCGGGGAAAAGTTATCTGATGGTTAATCTCTGTGATGCGATACGCATTGGCGGGGTGCTGATTATGCTCCCCTCCCAGGAGCTTGAATCGGTTGTAAGTGATGAAGTTTTCGGCGAGGACACCAAAGACGCCTATAGCGAGGTCGCCAATATTGTCGCCGGTGTTTACACGGCAATTTTCGAAGAACAATACACAAGAAGGATTCGTTTCGTAAAAAACGATCTGCAGCAGATTGTACCAATGAAGGTTGAAATTGATTCGGCAGATCCTCTTCCGAACGGCTACTATTATTTAAGCAGTTTCGATCTGACCATTGGGGACAGAGCCCTCGGCAAGGTGAATATTTCTTTTCCTTTAGGCCTTCTTGAGCTGGAAGGTCTCATGGCAACAGAGGAAGAGATCTCTCAGGCTGTGGAAATCGAGAAATCGGCAGCTCGGCAACCGGAAAGGTTGGATGCTGCAAATACAACCCTCGATTTCCTGCTCATAGGTGACGATGAATCTGAAGCGGCGAAAATTGCCTCTGTTCTTGCTGGGATGGATTTTTCAGTAAAATCATTGTCATTTAAAGATAATGTGCATAACTATATACCCGGAGTAGTGAAGGCGATTTATCTGGTGATGCAAGATGTTAATGAACAGGCCTTTGGCGCAGCGATAAAAATTAGTGCTTCTTGTTCTTTACCACTTATTGCTGCCGGGTCGGGTTGGACGAAAACAAAAGTAATCAAGGCGGTGAAATACGGAATAAGGGATATCCTCCTTACGCCGGCCTCAAAGGCCGATATTGAAGAAAATGTAACCAACAATCTCTTGAAACTCGCGGCCTGACGGTAAATGCAGGATGTTTGGGCGCACCCATTATTTTTGCCATAACCCCTCGATATCCTTTTTTTTAATTTTTTCAAGAAGGGTCGTTCGCTTCAGTTTCAGGAGGCGGGCAGCCTCCTTTTTATTACCTTCCGTCAGTTTCATCGCCTGGACAATCAGCTGGGTTTCAAAATCATTGATCAACTCATTAAAATCAATCTGACCATTCTGCCAAACGAGTGGCGGAGGAGATGTCTGTAGGTTCGCCGATGACGGAGCGGGCAGGATAGAGTGCACATTTTCCGATTTTTCTTCAATAGGGAGTGCTATGTTCTGAAATTTGTCCGGAAGATCGTCTAACTGAATAATGCTGCCGCTGTAGAGAATGCTCATGTGTTGGATGAGGTTTTCCAGTTCCCTTACATTGCCCCGCCATTCGTAGTGCGTAGATGGCCATCATTGCCCGCGGCGAAAATGTAAATGGTTCTCGCCCCCTCCGTTGGGCGTATTTTTCCAGAAAAGCATCAATGAGAAGAGGTATGTCGGGGACTCTTTCTTTTCAACGCCGGAATGTTGAGTGGAATAACACTGAGACGGTAATAAAGATCCTCGCGAAATCTTCCTTCGCTGACCAGTTTTTCCAGATCACAATGCGTTGCCGCCAGTATTCGGGTGTTAACCGGAATCGATTTCAAGGAGCCAACTGGTTCGAATTCTTTTTCCTGTAAGACCCGTAATAATTTGGCCTGCAGAGATGCCTTCATGTCACCGATTTCATCAAGAAAAAGGGTACCATGATCGGCATACTGAATGCGCCCGATTTTATTCGTGGTTGCCCCGGTAAAAGCGCCCTTGGTGTATCCAAATAATTCGCTTTCCAAAAGGTCATCCGGGATGGCTGCACAATTGACGGGCACAAATTTTTTTTCTCTCCGCCTGCTTTCGGCGTGTATGGCTTTCGCGACCATCTCTTTGCCGGTACCGGATTCCCCGCGAATAAGGACGGTGGAAACATCATCGTCAGCGATCCGAATGATCATGTCGAAGAGCTGTTGCATTAAAGCGGTGGAACCGATCATGCCGTGAAAGGAGGCACTGTTCGGCTCTTCTATGACGATTGTCGGTGGATCTGGGAAATCCAGGGTTTCAAATACCCTTTTCAAAGCAATCTGACTTTCAAGCGGCTCTATCGGCTTGTGGATGAAGTAAAACATGTCAAAGGCCAGTAACTCTTTGATGAGGTGTGGTTGGCCAGCCGGAATAATTGGCAAGATGGCGGTCTTTGGAAACTTGCGGTGCAGAGTTGCAAGGAGGTTGACACCTTCCATTCTGGTGGAAAAATTGAGGTCAATGATCAATATTGCAATCGAATTTTGTTCGAGAGATGCATGGAGTTCGTCTTCAGAGAAGACGTGCGATACCATGCATGCATGTTGTAGATCAAGGGTTTTGGAATGCGCCGACATCCCGTCGATATCCCTGTCGGCAATGAGTATTGTGGGTATTACAGCCATGTCAATTTCTGCCGATAATATCGAACAAAGAGGTTGAGATCATATTATTACAGTGGCGATTGTATGAGGTCTGCGAGTTTGCTCGAAGTTCGCCGCATATTGAGGCTTAGGAGCCTGGCAATCTTTCTTATCACTTTAATGCCAAGGGCTGGATATTTGTCGGCAAGCAGATCAAAACCGCGATCGGTAAGGGTCACCATTATCGTCGCCTGTTTGGCGATGACTGTTGCTGACCTGGTTGACTTGTCAATGAGGGCCATTTCCCCTATGGAACTGCCTTTTGTGAGCCGTGCCAAGGTAATGTTTTCACCGGTTTCGCTTCGCTTTTGGACTTCGAGTATGCCATTGACAACAAATCCCATGAAAGTTCCCTGATCGCCTTCAACGAAGAGGTGTTCACCTCTTTGCAATTGTATAAAACTCATATGTCGGGCGAGAATGGAGAGCTCGTCAACATTCAGGCTGGAGAAGATTGGCAGGTTTTCAATGAAAGACCTGGTCTGCTCCTCACTTTTTCTCATCGCTTTCAGGGGCATAACAGCAGTCTATGGGAAAAATGTCGTTTATCTTCAGGGAGCAGGGTAACCATTTTTTGTGTCTTCCTGCAAACAATGTACTCAAGAAAATTCCCCATTTCTCGGGAGAATCCACAAAGATCACTAAAACTGTACTAAGCCGTTGTAAAAAAATAACATGGCCAAAGGAATGCCCAGAACGGCATAAGGAGCCGTAACAAAATGGGTTAAAAATGGCCAGGTTATTTTGTAACGGCTCCTAAGCTTTTAGCATATCACATCAAAAGGACATAAAACAAGAGTGTTTTCTGATTGGTATGACAAGCGATTGGGTGTGAACATGAACATATAGGCTCTTTATCAAGAGGTCAGCATCCTTATATTGACACAATTTTATCAAATACTGTATGGTTTCATTCTTTGATTTGGCACGATTTTGAATCCGCGGCACAATTATTGACATTATTTATTGAGAGATGCATGGGAAATGGATCTATTATGAAAAAATATCTACAAAGAAAAATGCGGAATTTTGCCTGTACTTTATTAATTTCTGGGTGTGCGGTTGGTATGGTAGGTGCAAATGAAAGTGCCACCACTCTGGAAAACTTAGAAAAACTTGTGAAAACAAAGAGTTGTAAAGGGTGTGATCTTTCCGGCCTCTCCTTGAATAGGCTCGATTTGACTGATGCTGATTTGGAGGGTGCCGATCTTTCTTTAGCAAAGCTTTCTTTGACCAATTTATCAAGAGCCAATTTGCGCAATGCCAATCTGCGTGGTGCGGTCTTCGGTGGTACAGATCTGAGCGATGCCGACTTGCGAGGAGCTGACCTGCGCGGGACGTCGTTGGCTAGTTCTTATCATCAAGGGGCTCAATTTGACGGGCAATTCATTGCCGCTAAGTCTCATGATGATGTTGCTGGAATTGAGGTGGAAAAGGAAATTTTTGTCGCCGATTCTGTGAAACCTAAAGCAACCCCCGAAACGAGGGTGGCCAGTGTTGGCAAGCGGCAGGATTTTGGTGAATCCGCTCCTACATCAAGTAAGATCAAGTCGGAAGACTTGGCGGAAAAATTGCAAAAATCGAAAAAAAAGGACCAAAACTCTCCTGCTGCCTCTCTTTCTCCCGCACCTTTAGTTAAAAAAGTCAGTCCGGTGCAACAAGCAATAGTCGATATCCCAGTGCAGGAAGAGAAAATACCCGCAATTTCTGGAGGATCGGTGGTTCCCCCTAAAGAAGAAACAATAAAAGAACCAACAATCGAACTCGCAAGAACAGAACCCGCAAAAAAAAATGATCAACAAAGTGGGACGGTGACAAGTCCTGTCAAACCACCAAAAGAGGCACAGGTGGAAGTAGACAAGGAGTCACAACAAATATCTCAGAAAACACCAATCAAAGCGCCTAAAACTATGAATCTGCCTGAAGAAAAAAAGGCATTGGAAAGCAGAGCCGGAACGGTGAATCAAAAGCCTATTGTGGTCAGGACAAAGGAAGACAATTTGAAAATCCTTCTTGATAAAAAGAAATGTGTTGGCTGTGATCTCTCAGGCCTCGACCTGGCTGGAAAGAATCTGGACAGTGCAGATCTGGAAAAGGCTGATTTAACCGGCTGTAATCTTGAAAAGGCTGATCTGGACAAGGCCAATCTTAAGGGTGCGTTACTATTGAGAGCCAACTTGCGCCAGGCAAGGTTAAAAAATGCCGATCTCTATAAAGCTGATTTGACGGGAGCTGATTTGACGGGGGCAAATGTACAGGGGGCAATGTTTGATAGTGCTCAAACCGCATCTGCCGTGGGCTTGAAGGAAGCAATTGAGGCCACTGCTAAGTAAAACCCCAACGATTTACGACTGAGTGACAATAACCAACGCCTTGGTAATCTTGTCGTAATCGACAAGACCGTCGTCTCGCAGGATGTATTCAATTTCGTCAAGTGCTTGACGCGCTTTTGCAACCTGCATTTCCAGGTTTTGGATTGTTTCCGAGGCGGCATTTGCGGTTGTGTCCATGGCAACTTGCAGGTCTTGGGCGCTGCGCAGGATGGTTTGCATATTGGCTATTTTATCTAAGCGCAGGAAGAGCTCATCAAAATTTATGGGTTTTTCCAGATAGTCGATTGCGCCTTTTTTCATTGCTTCAACAGCAGTATTCACCGAGGAATGAGCAGTGATCAGAACAACTTCTGTTCTGCTGTTAATATCTTTTGCTATCTCGAGTACTTCAATTCCACCTATGGCGCCCGGCATCATCAGGTCGGTGAGAACTACATCAAAAAACTGCTGCCTGAGTATTTTTTCCGCAACATAACCATCTCCGGCCACCTGTACCTGGTAATTTTCTTTTTTCAATCGCTGCTCAAGCAGTCGCCTGACTACCGGGTCGTCGTCGACAACCAGAATAGAGAGATTTTTCATGGGAGTGCCTCTTTATTGCTTTTGGTAAAAAATTGATCTCAGATGTCGCTTGGGCACAAACCTTGGACAAACACCGGTAAGAGACTCTGTCGATCCGATAACAAGATAGCCATCATCAGCCAGGCTGTCGGCGAGTTTATTAAAAAGCTTCTTTCGATCCTCAAGGGTGAAGTAGATAGCTACGTTCCGGCAGAAAATGATATCAAATTTTCCTAGGCCGGTGAAGGGCTGGACAAGGTTGAGTTTTCGAAAGTTAACCATTGCCCTGATTTCATCTTTAATCTTCCATGAGTCGCCGAAAAGTGTGAAGAACTTTTCCAGATATTTTTTGTCTAATCCACGTTCTATTTCAAACCGGTTGTATTTTCCATAACTCGCTTGGGCGATGGCAGCATCCGAGATATCGGTGCCTAGGAGGGTGAATGCATATCTGGGTGCGTCTCTGAGAAGTTCTTTGATAACTATGGCAATGGAGTAGAGTTCCTGGCCCGTAGAAGATGCCGCACTCCAAACCTTAATATGCGTTTTCAAAGAAGATTTCGAAGACCTGGCGTCAATTATCTCCGGCAGGATTTTGTGCTGCAGCAATTCAAATGGCCCTTTGTCACGAAAAAAGAGGGTTTCATTGGTGGTGATTGCGTCAATAATAGATTTTTCGATGGTTTTGGTCGGGTCTTTTTTCGCTTTTGCCTGTAGTTCCTGATACGATTTGCAGCTATGCGTCTCAGCAACTGAGCTTAATCGAGTTTCAAACAGATATGATTTACTCTGGTCCAAGTATATCCCGGTAATCTCCTGAATATATTGTGCCACGAGCTTCAGTTCTGCGGGGTTAATCTTGATCATTGCGATTTTGAAAGTCGATTGTGGAAAACGACAAAAAGAGATCTGTCTTATTTTACGCTGTTGACTATTTCTTCTGCAATTCTGCCAAGGGGTGCAACAATATCCAGATAGCCGAGCTCTGCTGGCGCCTTTGGCATCCCATAAACAATGCAGGAGGATTCATCCTGGCCGATAATAAAAGCCGATTTCTGTTTCAACACACCTAGACCGAGAGTTCCGTCTGAACCCATTCCAGTCATAATGACTGCGGTGGTTCTGCCCACATAGTAATCAGCCACCGAGCGAAAAAGGTAATCAACTGAAGGTTTGCAGGAATTTTCCGGTGGGTCGTCGGTTATTTTTATCCGCCGATTCTGACCATCTGTTCCGGCCATCAATTTCATCTGCTTACCTCCCGGGGCGATATACACCACATTGGGCAGGATGTTTTCGCCGTTTATAGCCTCTTTCACAGTCAGTGCACATTTCTTGTCGAGGCTGGCCGCCAATGATTTAGTGAAGACCGGTGGCATATGCTGGACAATGAGAACCGGTACTCCAAGATTTCCGGGAAGTTGCGGCAACATCTGGTTGAGAGCATTGGGCCCGCCGGTGGAGATCCCGATGGCGACAATTTCCGATTTACCTCGTCGTACAACGGCTGGTTTTGCGCTTAAGGGTTTAAAAATACGGGTTCCTACGGCAGGCTTGCTTGAAACACTGCTGGACGGCAACAAAATTTGTCCGGATATCCTTCCTCTGCTGCTGATAAGTGAAGAAGCATATCTCGATTTAGCAAATGCCTTGAGGATAGGCTCAAGCGCCGCTCGTATCTCTTTTTTGCCTTCGGTCTGGTTTTTGCTCTGGGGTTTAAGAATAAAGTCAAAAGCCCCGAGTTCAAGGGCCCGCATGGTCATATCACTGCCTTCGGAGGTCAATGTCGACAGCATGATGACACCGATCCCCGGATGGCTTTTCTGTAATTCCACAAGGACCTCAATGCCATTCATCTCAGGCATTTCGATATCAAGGGTAAGAATGTCAGGTTTGAGGGCCTGGATTTTCGCCAATGCAATTTTTCCGTTATGGGCAACGCCGGCTAGTTCCACACCAGGAATTTCTTCAATAATATCGGATATAACCTTGCGGTAAACAATGGTGTCGTCAACAACCAGGATACGGAGATTTTTCGTGCTTATCATGCGAAATTTCAATCCTCAAGGCTTAGAACTTTATCGACATTCAGTATTCCAATGAGGTTAGTATCAGTTTTATAGACCCCGGTGAAATATTCCCCCTGGATGCCCCGCATGTTTGCCGGCGCTAATTCACTTCTCTCCATATCGGCTGAGACGACATCACTGATCTTCCTGACCAAAAGCCCGACATGGGCCCCGGCTGAGTTGACGATGATATTGCGCGGGTCCTGGGAAAGATCGGTGGCACCCAGACCCAGTTTCAGGCCCAAGTCAATAATAGTAACGATCTGTCCTCGCAGATTAAGTATGCCCACTACATAATCGGGTGCCTGGGGAACCTTGGTCATTTGCATAAGTTTGTTTATTTCCTGCACTTTAAGAATATCCATGCCGCACAGTGCGTCACCGACATAAAAAGTGGCAAGTTCCACTATTCTTTTGCTTTCTATTTTTGCTCTGTCATCTGCCATGTTCATACCATTCTGTTGTTATGATTCATTCGGTGGCTAATTATCAAAACATTGATTAGTACCGTCTCTTCATATAATCGTGCACCGAAACCATCAGGCGTTCCTTGTCGAGTTTGATGTGATATTCATTGACCCCGACAGCTTGTCCTTTAGCCATATCTTCGGCTGACGCAAGGGTTGTTAAGGCAATGATCGGCAGCTTAGAGTATTTATCGTCTCGACGTATTTTTTCTGTGAGTTCAAAACCATTCATGTTCGGCATCTCAATATCGGTTACCAACATGGCAATTATATCACCATGCTCATGGAGTTTATTCCATGCTTCAACCCCGTCTTCAGCCTCAATGACTTTGTAGCCGACTTCCGTCATATATCCTTTGACCTGGTTACGGAAGAATTTTGAGTCTTCGGCGATGAGAATAGTCGGTGGTCCACTGTCATTAGTCGTTTCAATGACTATGTGCTCCCTCTCAATAAACCACTGTGGGAAGAGGGTCTGTGCCATCTCAAAAACATTAACCAGCATGGTGGTATGTTGATCGATGATTATTGACCCCATTATTCCTGGTTGACTGAGGGTGGTGTCGTCGATATCGGCGCTGATTTCAATAGCATCTATCGGGCCTATGGCTAATAAACCAATGGCCTTCTTGGCAATATTAAAAACGATGACCAGGAGATTTTCATAATCGGCCAGAGGTTTAACTGCAGCCAGATCATCGACACAAATGAGACTGAGGCTGCCGCCACGATATTTCATGACACGTTTGCCACCTAGTTCTTCAATGTCCGACCGTTTGATTTTTTCTATTCTTTCAACTTGGTTAAGAGGAACGGCAAAATTCTCAGTTTCGGAGCTTTTAAAAATAAGTAAAGACTGACGATCTTTTTGTGCTCTCAATGCATCGGCGGCAGCCTTAGATACTTCAGCTGCCCGGTCCGATCCGTCAATTGAGTTCAGTCGCGCCATTCTCGCCAGATTGCCGACGTCGAGAATGAGGGCGATGCGGCCATCCCCCATAATGGTGGCGCCGGCATACCCCTTACACTGTTGCAGGTGTCGACCGAGCGGTTTTATGACGATTTCCTCCGAGTCTTGAAGACGGTCAACAATCAAACCGTATTTCATGGCGCCGGTTGAAACTACAACTATATTGAGGGCGCTGGAGGCTGAAGAGCGGCGATCGATTATTGACCTGGGATATGTTTCATCTTTGGCCGGTGGTTTTTTCTCCAATTCATTGGGGCTTCGAAAGAGCGGTGATTCTTTTCCCCGTCGATCGGCAGCATGCTCTCTACGGTCCGGTTTGGTTTCCTCCTCACCGTGATCAAAATAGGTTCGTTCTATACCGATTACGTCGGCTAGGCGAATGAGGGGCAATAAGGTTCCTCGCAGTCGAACGACCTCGGCATCACCAACTCTTTCAACTCGATCTTTCACCTGATTGGCCGGAATGCGAAGAAGTTCTTCAAGATTGACCTGCGGTATGGCATACCTTTCACCTCCTGTCTCGATAATCTGACAAGGAATAATTGCCAGAGTCAAGGGCAGCTTGATGGAGATGGTTGTGCCGGAGCCTTTAGCGGAAATAATATCAACATGGCCGCCAAGTTGATCAAGGTTGGTTTTGACGACATCCATACCGACACCTCTGCCGGATACGTCGGTGACTTCCTTGGCGGTTGAGAAGCCGGGCAGAAAAATAAGGTTGATTTTTTCCTTGTCGGACATGGCCTGTGCCTGTTCGGGTGTGAGTAGGCCCTTAAGAATGGCGCTTGCCGCAAGAGCTTCACCGTCGAGGCCTTTGCCATCGTCGCTGATCTCGATGACAACTTGCCCGGCCTCATGGTAGGCCTTGAGAACTACCAGGCCGATTTCCGATTTGCCGAGTTTTTTTCGATCTGCCGGCTTTTCGATACCGTGATCAACTGAGTTTCGGACAAGGTGGGTAAGAGGGTCGTTGATCGCCTCGATAATCGTCTTATCCAGTTCAACATCTTTGCCGACAATATTCAGATCAATAGTTTTATTAAGTTTTTTTGAGAGATCTCGAACAACCCGGGGAAATTTGCTGAAAACGTTACCGATCGGCTGCATGCGGGTCAACATGATCGCTTCCTGCAGTTCGGAGGTGATCAAATCGATACGCTGGCCTACTGCCTCGGCGTTGCGTAGATCATCTGAACCGATTGTTTGCAAAAGCTGGTTGCGGCTGAGGACCAGTTCTCCTGCCAGGTTCATCAGCGAATCAAGGAGGCTGACATGAACTCGCAACGTTGTCTCTGCCTTAGCTGGAGGGCCGGCAGATTTGTTTTTGTCAGCTGCTGATTCTGCCATGTCTGAATGCTTGATGGTAGAATGTATGTCGGAGGAAAATGATTGCTCATCTTCATCTTCTTCGGACGAGGAAAAAGAAATGTGTTCAAATTCAGGTTCAGGTTCAGGTTGAAGGTTGGCTTTAGGCTTTGGTTTTGCAGAAACAGGAGCTGGTTTTTCCACAACGACCTCAACCATCTCGGTAGGTGGTGGTTCATTTTTCTCAACAGCGTGTTTGGTTTTTGCTTTCACCTCTTTCGCTGGTGGTTCCTGAGGTGGTGGCTGGGAGAATGAACCATCAGCGATAGCATTCAAAGGTAGAAGGTGCGATGAAATGTCCACCTCGTTGCTGTTGTGGACATCCTCAATCATGCTTTGCAGTTGATCCGAGGCGATCAGCAGTACATTAATGATTTCCGGGGTCGGGATCAGCTTTTTGCTGCGAATCATGCCAAGAACATTTTCCGCCGCATGGGAAAGTTCTTGGATGGTGGTAAGGCCCATAAATCCGGCGCCTCCCTTGATGGAGTGGGCAGCGCGAAAGACCTTGTTGACGAGATCTTCGTCGATATTGGCACCACCTTCTTCGATTGCCAAAAGGTCATTTTCAATGTCCGCCAGATGCTCAAGAGATTCCTCAATAAATCCTTGCAATATTTCGTCGTCTTCGGTGTCCATGCTCTACTCCCCACATATGATTAAATATCAGATTGAAACTATACAAGGTTATACATACGGAAAAAGGTATGTACAGGAGTTTTTGAAAAAAACAGAGACATAGCAAACCCGCCGACCCTCAATATACCAGGCAGAGGTGAGTATACCAGGCAGAGGTGAGGCGGGCATCTGGAGAAATGATATCAGGAATCAGCGAGTGGTTTCTCGACAATTGCGACAAGGGTGATTTGATAGGTAAGATGGTGACCAGCGAGGGGGTGATTATAGTCAACTGTTATCTGCGAGCCTTCGACTGTCATTACTGTCGCCGGCACTTTTTGTTCGGCACCGTCCTTGTTAACTTTAAGAAAGACAATCATTCCGGGCTTCGGATGAAGAGTTTCGACCAATTTCCGATTGTCAATGGTTTGTACTAAATCATTAAGTCTTTGGCCGTAACCTTCCTCTGGTGGAACTCGGATTTTGCGGGTTTCACCAACCTGCATTGTAATAATTTCCGATTCCAGACTCGGGGGAAGGTCGGAATTGCCGATGACTGCCTGTGTAGGCTTATCTTTTTCAGAGGCGATAAAGACTTCACCATTGTCCAGCATTCCGGTGAAGGTGAATATTACCATATCGGTTGTTTTCGGAGGTGCCATATGTAAACTCCTGTTTAATAAAAAGGGTTAGGAAAAATCAATAATTTGATTCAATTTGTGAAAAATGCGTGACATACTATAGGAGATGATCAAATTAATGCAAGCATTGAACAAGAAAAGTATCAAAACAGATCTGGCAACTTGACAAAGCCATGAGAGCTGTCTAATTTAAACGTTTTTTCACAATGATATGATGAGGACACAACTGACTATCAAGAATATCGGGATGTTGATGGTTAATACTCAGTAACAGTTTGAAAATGAAATGATATCGCTCAATTTTAATAAAACAGTTGATGGACTATTGCCGGCAATTGCCCAGGATTTTAAAACTCTTGAAATTCTTATGGTGGCATATATTAACAATGCAGCCTGGCAAATGACGCTGAAAACAGGCAAGGCTCACTATTGGAGTAGATCGCGTAAAACATTATGGTTAAAAGGCGAGACCTCCGGCCATGTGCAGATCATCCACAATATCCTGGTCGATTGTGATGACGATACTGTGGTGTTTCAAGTCGAACAGTTGGGAGCGGCCGCGTGCCATACCGGCCATAGATCTTGCTTTTACAGGCGGGTTGCCGGTGATGTGCTGGTGGCTGAGGGTGACCTACTCTTCGATCCTGATATGGTATACGGAAAAAAGTAATGGATGTTGTTGGTGAAAAAAACAAAAGAATACGGAGATAATGAGTAATGAATCAGCTGAAACTAGGTTTGCCCAAGGGAAGCCTTGAAAACGCCACCATTGAATTGTTTGAGAAAGCAGGTTGGCAGATTAAGCCGGCTGCCAGAAATTATTTTCCAAAGATAGATGACCCTGAACTTGAGTGTTCGATTTGTCGGCCGCAGGAGATGTCACGCTACGTTGAAGGAGGCATGCTGGACGCTGGAATTACCGGAAAGGATTGGACAATGGAAAACAATTCCGACACTGTTCTTGTGTGCGATCTGGTCTACTCCAAGGTCAGCAAACGGCCTACCCGGTGGGTTATTGCTGTGGCCGGAGATTCCGATTTCAAAACGATCGAAGATTTACAGGGAAAGAAAATCTCCACCGAACTGGTGAATGTCACAAGAGGCTTCTTTAAGGAAAAGGGCATTGACGTGGATATAGAATTTTCCTGGGGGGCGACCGAAGCGAAGGTCGTCTCAGGACTAGCAGATGCCATTGTCGAGGTGACGGAAACGGAAAGCACCATTCGTGCCCATGGCTTGCGAATTATTCATGAATTGATGCAGTCAAACACGCAGTTCATAGCCAATAAAGATGCCTGGAATGATCCCTGGAAACGGGAAAAAATCGAAAATATTGCCTTGCTTTTACAAGGTGCGTTGCGAGCCGATCGGATTGTCGGTTTGAAAATGAATGTTTCCAGTGCCAAAATTGATGATATTGTTGCCATTCTCCCAAGCATAAACGCGCCAACTGTGGCAAGTCTTTATAACCAAAACTGGTATTCAGTAGAAACTGTGGTTTCTGAGGATATCGTCAGGGATTTGATTCCGAGATTAAAAAAACTTGGGGCGGAAGGCATCATTGAGTACTCGCTGAATAAGGTGATTTAGCGGTTGTTACGAAATTTTCGACTATCTCTGGTAGTTTCGATACGGCTCTTTTTACGTCTTTGCATTATGCTGGTCGACCTTCGCAGAACAAACATTTTGGCAGGAGATACATATGGATTTTTTTAACATCGAGTTTCTCCTGAGCGCACATCGTCTCAACCAGCTGCCTGCACCTGATCTTCCGGAAATTGCTTTTGCCGGCAGATCTAATGTCGGCAAATCCAGCCTGATCAACACCCTCATTGGCCGGAAAAGATTGGTAAAGGTAAGCGCTCGACCCGGGAAAACCCAAGGGCTAAACTATTTTCGGGTGGAGGATCAGTTCCTTCTTGTGGATTTACCCGGTTACGGTTTCGCTAAAGTTCCTAAGACAATGCAAAACGGCTGGCAATCGTTGATAACTACCTATCTAGAAACCCGAAAAACACTCAAATGCGTTGTGGTTATCATGGATATTCGCCATGAACCCAAGGAACAGGATACGCAACTTGTTCAATGGTTGGGTGAAAAGGCCATTCCCTGTCTTCCGGTGTACACCAAAATAGACAAGATCTCCGGCAGTATTCGCGAAAAAAATGCCAGGCTGCTTGATGCAGGGCACAGCATCAAAACGGGGGATAGAATCCTTTTTTCGGCAAAAACGGGACAGGGGCGAACTGAGTTACTTGACGCCCTGAGTGCCCGGCTAGAGAAATGATGCATAATTGAATATGGCAATCTGTCCAAGGAGAATATATGCAGGAGCTATCCAAATCACAAAAGGCACGGATTGCCATACGAACCTTCAAAATCCTCGCTGATTCCATGACCCTCCAAGGGTCTTATAAACCTTCCGGGAGGATAGGTGAAAAATTGGCGGAAGCGTTGAAACAACTCAGTCCGGAAATCTATGGATCGATGACCGATCACCGCGTCGTTGAATTGCAAGGCTTGGAATATGTTTTCGATAGAATGCCCAAAGGCATTGAAAAATGTACGAGGATCATTCTTACAGCTCAGGAGGACTTCCATAACACTTCCTTCGCACAAATTATCCCCCTGAAAAGAAGACGGGTATCGTATGCTGTATCGGAGAAAGAATATTGTTTTGTCATAACCACCGGAAAAAGTGAAATATACGATATCCTCACCCATATCACCTTTATCAATATCGAGGCCTGGAAAATTTACAGACAGGTCTGCAACAGAACCGAGGGAGTGAGCTCCGAGTGGACGGAATTAGAACGTATCGTTAACATAGAAGAGACTTTGGTGGGTGAGGAGTTAGAACAGGCCATATGGAATCTTTCTATTATTCTCGGTCGGACTTACAAGGAAACATGGGAGGCCTATGAACACCTTGAGAAAAACAGGCAGGAATACAATACCAACAGCAGTCTTTTTTCAATAATTTATGGCATTGGTAAACGCGTCATAGAGGAACAGAGTTCCAAGAAAAACGAGTTGGTCGTTTACTTCACCCCATCTTTGCATGAAATGATTGATCATCAAACACATGCGGCACTGTGGGCTGCAGCTTTGAAGGAATCCCTCAATCGTCTGCAGCTTCTGGATCGACCTATCCATATAGTAAGCGCCAATATGCACTCCATGCGCAATCTGCTGTATGGCCCAGGAACACTCGCCGAATGTGGAGAGGTGGTGCCGGATGATTTATATATGATGGTCCGGGCCATTCGGGAAAGAGAAAAAGATGTTGAGGCGTATGCTATTAACCATGGCTTTACATTCCAGGCAGATGCCTCAGGTTCGACGATCGATGTCAATATTATCGATCTTTCGCGACTGGACGTTCGCCATCTGCATCCCTCTCTGAAAATAAATCATGTTTTTCTTAAAAAAAGCCAACCTGTGCTTATCGTGATCGATTATGCATTTGGCACACAGGCTTTTGATATCATGGATGAACTACTGAATCCCGATAGTCGACATGGGGGTATAAAGTCCCTCAATATCCAATCTATTTCGATCATGGGCAAGGCTGGAGTGTTGCCGGGTAAAAAAGGTGACATCATGCTTGCCACAGCCCATGTGATGGAGGGAACTGCCGACAACTACATTGTCGACAACGAGCTTACCGCTGCTGATTTTGATGACACAGTGACGGTCTATACCGGTCCTATGGTCACAGTGCTCGGTACGTCGCTACAAAATCGTGACGTACTCGAGAGGTTCCATTCTTCTGCCTGGCAGGCAGTTGGTTTGGAAATGGAAGGGGGACACTTTCAGAGGGCGATAAGCGGAGCGATAATTCAGAAGCATATTCCGGCTGCGATGAAAACCCGATATGCTTACTACGCTTCGGATAATCCCTTGGTGAGCGGTCAGACACTGGCCTCGGGGCCGATGGGTGACGATGGGATTGTTCCCACCTACATGATTTCCAAGGTAATTCTTCAAAAAATCGCCAATCATGAAACACTCTCCAACGAATCTTAAGGGCAGTAATCTGCTGCTGAGTTTTTCGCCATGGATGTTGGCAATCGCTTGCACACTGTTGTTGTCGTCGTTGGCTTTTTTTACTGTCAGCAACTATCAACGGGAAAAAGAATTAATGCAGGAAGCCTTAGTGCAAAAGGGTCTCACCCTCATGCGTTTTATCAACAGCTCCGCTCGGGAGTCGATGCGTGACAATCTTCGTTCTGCAGAAACTTTGATTCCTTGGGAGGATCAGCTACGGGTGGCAATGGAGCAGGCAGTTGAACAGCCTGGGGTCGAATCTGTCCATCTCATTGACCAGGAAGGGGCAATTGTATCCGCTGCAGGCTTGAATGCCAACAGTGGTACTATGGATCCGGGGACTCTGGCATTAACCAGGTCTTTGAAAACCGAAAGTCCAAATCCGTTTGTTTTTCGGATCATCAAAAACAATCAGGGGAGTACGTCAAGTCAAACGTTTCAAATTGCCGCGTGGCATATGCCCCCGAATGTTTCCGGATATGGACGCGACTTTTTCGAGCGAAGTGCGGGAAAGGGGCAGATGATGCGAAGATTTTCCAACAATCCCCAATACGCCGCCATGCAGGAAGAAATGAGACGGTTGCTCGACAAACAGCTCATCTATGTCGTTCAGCTGGATTTTCATCACTTTAATTCATTGTTGAGACGACAGTTCCTGCAGATAATTATTCTTTCGATCGTCACCCTTCTGGTTGCCGTTGCCGGTGCACTTTCCTATTTGACCCTCAGAGGTTTAAAGGGCTCTCAGCAAAGTCTTGGGCAGATGCGGGCCTTCAACGATATTCTCGTCTCATCTCTGCCGGTAGGTCTCATTGCCACTGACAGTCAGGGCGTGATCCGGGTCTATAACGATGCGGCCGGGAAGATACTTGATATAGATAGCGGTCGCATACGAGGGAAAAATCCGGAAGTCAGCTTGCCGCCCGGTTTGGCCAAGATGTTTTTTGCAAATAACCGAGCGGAAAAGACCCAAAGACAAAAAGAAATTCATTTGCATTTAGATCCTAAAAAACCGATGACGTTGCAGTTGGCATCGATGGTAGTGCTGGAGGATGATGGCCGTTTTGCTGGAGAGGTGCTGCTGATTCGAGATCTTACTGCAGTCAAAATGCTTGAGAAAGAACTGCAGCGCAGTGAGCGTTTGGCGGCTCTAGGCAAGATGGCTGCCGGTGTCGCCCATGAACTGCGAAATCCCTTAAGCTCTATTAAAGGGTTGGCGGTGCTCTTGAAATCACAGTTATCGGCATCCGGTGGTGGAGTAGAAACAGCCGATGTTTTAGTGAAAGAGGTTGAAAGGTTGAATCGTAGCATTGGCGAATTGCTTGAGTACGCAAGACCGGCCCAGCTCAATCGGGAATTCACTGCAATCGACGAGATAATCAAAAAAACCGTCTCGCTGGTGAAAGTGGATGCGGAATCGTATCAAATCTCTCTTGTTCTAAGACTTGCAACTGAACTGCCAATGGTGCATGTCGACCGTGATAAGCTTAATCAGGTAGTGTTGAATCTCTTTCTCAACGCTATACAGGCGATGCCAAATGGCGGTATCTTAACCGTACGAACGGAGCTCGATGGTGGAAATATCGTTGTCAGCGTAAGGGACAGCGGGGAAGGAATTGCTCCGGAAAATTTGCATCGGGTCTTCGATCCTTATTTTACGACAAAAAGTAATGGAACAGGACTAGGGCTCGCTCTATCGGCAAAAATTGTTGAGGAACATGGCGGAGTTATGAAGATTTTCAGTACACTGGGGGAGTATACCGAAATTCGAATTATATTGCCGGTTTAAGCGGGGGCATGTAGTTAATGGCTTGAGATCAGAGTGCTGGGTTTTATCGACGGAATAGTTAAAATAGCCGATATTATAGCATAAAAATGCCCTGAATGGGAATCAAAAAGAAATGAATTCATGAGGCAACCGACTGACATCGCGACAACGACACCCTGCAACAGATATCTCCTTGGCGGTTGAAGGCTAAAAGAGGCTATAAATTGCACGATAAGAAGGGTTACGAATAAAAATAAGCCCACAAGACCGGTCTGAACGGCAAGGAAGAGATATTCGTTGTGTGGGTTGTCGGTTGATTGGGTGTTAATGCCCTTGATTAAATTTTCCTGGACTGCTTGAAAAGACCCTGTGCCGTGCCCGAAAATCGGCTTCTGTTTGATAAGGTTGAAGCTGTTTTGCCACCAATCGAATCGCATACCAAGAGAGGTTCTGGAAGATTCTGCTTGATAACCCCTCATTTCGTCAACCGCCTCATTAACCCTTGTAGAAAAATTGTTGGAGGTGAAAAAGGTGATACCAACGATTATTGACACAAGAATCGTTGCCGGCAACAATTTTCTCCATGAGAGACGCTGCAACAGGGTGAGGATGATGAGGGCAATGTATACCAGCATTCCGGTACGGCCGGGTGCGATATAAAAAAGATTGATAGTAGTGAGAAGAAAGAGGCCAAGCCATAAATAGACGTATTGCCTGGATTCAAACATCCTTTGCAGGCACCAGAAGGCCAGGATCGCCATGAAGAAGCTGTGAGTGATATGATACACTATCGAGAAGCCGAAGCGCTCGGAGGGAACGATGGAAAAAAAGATACCATAGGAGATGCCAAGCAGGACAATACAGCCAGTAACAAAGCTGTCCTCGGCAATCCGGGACGCTCCTTCGTTTTCCCAAAACAGGGAGACAACTATGGCAAAGTAAATGAGTTTTCGATATTTTTTCAGAGAATCGAGGGCATCATGCAACGGTACTGGGGTGTAGGTCAATCCGATGATAAGCAACAGGAACAAAGCAGTGGCCAAACCTGCCGGCACATTTTTTTTCATGAGTTGGGGAAGGGCCGAGACTTTGCCTGATAACAGCCACAAAACAGCAGCGAGGGATGCGGTTGCACCCATCAAGGAGGTGGAAAAGGGTATGAAAAAGCATGAGAGAACGGTGCAGAAAATCCCTGCGGTGCTTGTCATATTGCGATATTGTGCCAGCTTTCTCATTATTTGTATTGCATGTTGTACAGCAGCTCGTATTCGCCTTTTTGGGCGATGAGGGTGTCATGGGTTCCTTGCTCGACGATAGCTCCATCTTTCATGACGATTATTCTTGAGGCATTTTTAATTGTTGAGAGACGATGGGCAATAACAAATGTGGTACGGTTTTTCATGAGGTTTTCCAGCGCGTTCTGGACCTCTCGTTCCGATTCGGTGTCGAGGGCTGAGGTCGCTTCATCGAGTATAAGAATAGGGGCATTCTTTAATATAGCGCGGGCAATTGAGAGGCGCTGACGCTCACCGCCGGAAAGTCTTGCTCCTCCTTCGCCGATAACGGTGTCAAAGCCATGGGGGAGAGTTTCAATGAATTCAAGAGCGTAGGCCGCCTGGGCTGCATCCCGAATCCTTTGCTCCGAAGCTTCTTGGTCCCCATAGGCAATATTGCTGCGCACGGTATCATTAAAGAGGATTGTTTGCTGCGTTACCATGGCAATTTGGCCGCGAAGAGAGGCAATCGTCACATCCCTGATATCTGTACCATCAATTGTTATGCTCCCTTCCTTGAGATCGAGAAAACGGGGGATGAGATTGGTGAATGTGGTCTTGCCACCTCCGCTCGGACCAACAATAGCCAAGGCTTCGCCGGCAGGAACGCTGATGTTGATATTCGACAAAACCGCTGCCTCATCATTATATCGAAAGGTGAGGTTTGAAAATTCAATCGTTGAAGTGAAAGGCGGAAGCGGGATTGCACCTTTTTTATCCTGAATTTCAGGTTCGATGTCGAGTATGGCAAAAACCCTGGTGGCAGCAGCGAGTCCCTGTTGAATCGTCGAGTTGATGCGGGTAACGCCCTTGACTGGTTCATAGGCGGCTATCAGTGCCGTAAGAAAGGCAAAAAAAGTTCCAGGAGTAGCACTTCCCTTGATGACCTCATTCCCCCCAAACCAGATAATCAGAGCAATAGCCCCTCCACCAATAAACTCCATCAATGGATGCTGCATGCAACGGTATTTGGCATCTTTCATGGTGAGAAGAAAAAGTTTACTTACCTGCTGAAAAAAACGATTTCCCTCATATTCTTCCTTGGAAAAAGCCTTGACGATGCGGTTGCCGGTGATCGTTTCGTGGAGGATGTTAGAGACATTCGCCACTTCCTCTTGGGTGGAGGTGCTCAGTTTTCGGAAAAGACGGCCGAACTTCACTATCGGGTAGGCAGCGATCGGTAAAATAATGAAGGAAATCATGGCTAAGCGCCAATTCATGAAAAAAACGACACCGAGCAGAATAATTACCTGGAAAAAGTCTCGAACCGATCCAACTAGGGCATTGGAAACGGCTTGCTGCAGGAGAGTAACATCGGAAATTATGCGCGACATGAGGGTTCCGGTCGGCATTTTGTTAAAAAAAGACAACGATTGTTTGTGGATATGGTTGAAGATATTCAGGCGAAAATCGCGAATGACCGACTGGCCGACTTGTTCAAGTAAAAAGGTGTAAATATAGTAGGCAACTCCTTTGAAGAAAAAGGTAATGACGACAACAAGGGGCAGCATCTTCAGGAAAAAGATATTTTTTTCCATAAAGATCTTGTCGAGCAGATCTTTCACCAGGTAAGCCTGAGCTCCGGTGAAACCGGCTACGCAGATCATGGCCAGCATAGCAACCAGGAGTTTGTGCTGATAAGGGACGATAACTCTATACAAACGCCAAAGTATTTCTTTGTTGGTCATGGGTAACTGGGCTATCGTGAAAAATGAAAAAGGCAGTGGGAAACTAAAAAAGCTTTCTACTGCCGAAGGCCAAGAATTGTTTTTCTTCTGAACGTCAGTAAGTAATACACCAGCGATCTTCAATACTGAAGGAATATTTAAAAAAATATCTGGCTCAGTGATCTTTTCACCGGCAGATAATCCTTTTTACTCCACAGACGATGAAAAAGGCTAAACCATTGTTCTGGGTATGCCCTGATAAATGGCTCGTAGAGTTTTATGCAGCGGGAAGAGATATCTATGATACTTTGATCATTGATTTCATTATACTTTGGTAGCAGGACTTCATCAAAATCGATATGAAGTTCCCCCTCTTTCATGTAATAGACACTTGTGAAAACCGGGGCACCGGTTCTTTGGTGGAGGATAGCAACACCTTTGGCGCAGGACAGGGGGCGGTTAAAAAACAGTACGCTTGCACCGCGACTCGTGTAACTTTGATCTAGGCTGACGATAAGTAACTGGTTATCTTGCAAGGCTTTTTCATACAACTTCATCCCATCATAACTACTAAGATGTGTCAGGCTCGTGCCGTAGCGTCTACGCTGTTGCACGAAAAATTGGTCGGACAGGGGGTTGCTTTGCTTCTGATAAATAAGGCTTGTCGGCAGATTGGCAATGTTAAACCAAGCAAAATATGCTTCAAACCAACTGGCATGGATCGTTGTAAGAATTACACCTTTTCCGCCCAGGAGTGCATGATCAATTTTGTCTCTCCCTGATATTCGGGTATTTTTTACCAGCTTGGTGAGACTTTTTCGGTGAAGTATAAACACCAGGCCAAATGTTCTGGTAAACTGGAGATATACTTTACGCAAAAGATGCAATTTCTCCTCGTGGCTACGTTCTGGAAAGACCGTCGAGAGATTGTTATACGCGACCTTGATACGGAATGGAAAAATCACCCAGGCCAAGTAACCAATCACGGTGCATAGGGTGAGAATCATCGGGACAGGGAGGAGGTTTATGAAAAAAATGCAGGACCTCAATAGGGAGTACTCAATTTTATGCTTGATGCTCATAGCTGGTTGGAAAATAAAATAAAGATGGTTTGCAAGAGGGACAAGAAAGGACCTGAAAGGGAAAATATTACTACACTACCCTCATTCTGAAAAGAAGCTGTTTTTACATTGCTTTCGGAAATATATCAAACAGAAAAGACTTCGAGATATATACTCTCCTGAAAACAAATGATAATCGGACGTATAACAAGATATTGACCGGCAAAATGGAAAAAGGCAAAAAAAGAGTGCACATGACAGCATGTCCAAAGGTTTCTTTGTCGAGATAGATTGTTATTGTTAAACCATTGCTTTAGTATTTTCAAATACGGGTATTTTTTATTTCGCGAATTTTTACCGAACCGGGGTTCAGGATAGAAGATGATTACAAAAGGAACGCAAATTGTATTCAAAATTATCGCGAGCACCATTTTCTTAGTGTTGGCGTTCGGTAATATTGTCTCGGTTAATTCGAGCTGTGCTGAGGTAATTTTCGGCGACAAGGTTTGTTTGCCTGCCGCCTGGCCATCAGCAGTCAGTGGACTTGAAATCGACCCGGAGTTACACCAAGGGGAATTGGTAAATGGTTTTCACTACACTATAAAGCAGAATCAGGAACCAAAAAATCGAGTGGCAGTATATCTTTATATTAAAGCAGGTTCCTTGAATGAGGCGGATTCTCAGCGGGGGGTGGCGCATTTCCTTGAACATATGATGTTTAAAGGGACAGAAAATTATCCGGCGGGGAGTTTGGTTGAGTATTTTCAATCCATCGGTATGGGTTTTGGAAATGATGCCAATGCCCACACTGCCTTTGATCAAACGGTCTATAAACTTATTTTGCCGAGCGGCTCTGAAAAGGAATTAAATACTGGTTTTTCCGTGATGGCCGATTATGCCCGCCGCGCACTGCTTGACGATGAACAAATCAATATGGAGCGTGAAGTGGTTCTCGCAGAAAAGCGAGCTAGGGATTCGGCATCCTATAGAACGCAGGTGGCCAGTATGGAGTTTGCGTTTCGCGGGACGAGATTGGCGGAAAGAATGGTTATTGGGCTTGACAGTGTTTTGCAACAAGCAGATCGAACAACTCTTAAGACCTTTTATGATAGCTGGTATCGCCCGGCAAACATGATCCTTATTGTCGTCGGAGATTTGGAGGTTAAGACTGCAGAACAGCTTATTATGAAACATTTTTCACCCCTCTCTCCACTTGGCATCCAGCCTGAATGTCCTGGTTTTGGAACATTGACACACAAGGGGACCGAGACTTTTTATCATTTTGAGCCGGAATTGGGCAAAACTCATGTGTCCATAGAATCTTTTTGGGATTTGCCATTGGTGAATGATTCGCTAGAACTGGAAACGGAAGAAATCTTACGGTCGATGGGGACGATGATTATGGGCTATCGATTGCAACAGTTGCAGGAAGAAAAAGAAGCCCCCTTTACTCGCGCCTCCTACAGTTCCGGAGATATTATTGAGCGTATTGGCCATGGCACTATTGCTACCCAAACCGAGAGCGGAAAATGGTATGAAAGTCTGACGTTTCTCGACAGGACCCTACGGCAGGCAATACAACATGGCTTTTCCGAGCAGGAAGTGGCGCGAAGTAAAAATGAAATATTGGCCGACCTCGATGCTAATGTCCTCACCGTCAAATCCGAAGATTCGCGCAAGATCGCCAATAAAATACTTAGACATCTGGGGAGTAATCGTGTGTATCAGTCGGCCGAACAGGAAAAAATCTTGTATGATCCGATTGTCAAAAAAATTACAACTGAACAGGTCAATGAAAAATTTCGGGAGGTATGGAGCCATGACAGCAGATTGGTATCGGTAACCGGTGATGCTCAGTTGGGAGACAATGGCCAGCAGATTATTGCTGATCATTATCGGCGAACCGTTCAGGAGGAAGTCGCAAGACCGCTTCGTGGGCAAAAAGACCTCTTCCCGTATTTGCCGGTCTCTCCATCGTTTGACAGGATTCCGCAACGCACATATTTAAAAGAAATTGATGTTGAAAGGTTGGTATACGCAAACGGTCTTACCGTCAATCTAAAAAAAACCGATTACAAGAAAAACAGCATACAGGTGACGGCGAGTTTTGGAGCAGGGAAACAAAGCGAAACAGCTTCAGGGATGGCCTTACTTGCTGAAGATACCATTAATATCTCCGGCTCCGGAAAGCTCCCGCAATCGAGTATTGATGCGCTCGTGGCCGGGAGTTCTGTCGAATTGCAATTTCATATAGGTGAAGCCGCCTTCACCTGGACAGGAAGTGCACTTGTAAAAGATTTAGAACTTTTGGTGCAATTGCTGCAAACCATGCTTTATGATCAAGGTTTCCGAGAAAACCAGTTCGCAAATGCTGTGCATAAAATCGAAATGATGTATAAAAAAATCAGCCGCGATATTGATGGGGCAATGGCTTTAAATGTGCAACCCTTTTTAGCTGGTGGCAACTCACATTTTGGCCTACCCCCTTGGAAGGACATTGTTAAGCTTGATTATTCTGCGGTGGAAAAGTGGGTCCGGTCCTTCTCTCAGCCAGAGAATTTAGAGCTTTCCGTTGTCGGTGATTTCGACACAGATGAAGTGGAAAAAATCCTGGGAAAATATTTCGGTGGAATATCAACGCAAAATACGCAAGTTTTTGATGCACCGGCAATCCATTTCCCGACAGGAGAAACACTGAAGATTGATGTCGCTACCTCGATGGAAAAATCGCTCGTTGTGGTAGCCTGGCCTACCAATGACTTCTGGGACATTCAGCGGACAAGAAGATTGCATATGTTGGCTAGTGTGCTTGAAGACCGAGTAAGAAAAGTGATTAGGGAAACCCTGGGCGCGGCGTATTCCCCCTCTGTGTCAAATTTCAACAGTCGAGTCTACCATGGATATGGTTACTTGATTGCCCAAGTCATTGTCAAACCGGGGCGGGAAGAAGAGATCATTAGGGAAATATTCAGGATAACCGATGAATTGAAAGAAAATGGGATAAGCAGCGATGAACTCCTGCGCGCCAAACGACCAATGGTAACGTCAATCACTGACACTATCAGAACCAATCAATATTGGCTGTCTTCAGTCCTTGCACTGTCAAGCAGACATCCTCAGCAATTAGAGTGGCCGAAAACAATTCTCAGTGATTTTTCGGCGATCAATGAAAAGGATCTGACCCAACTGGCACGACAATATCTAGTCACTAGACAGGCAGCGATTGCCAGCGCAGTGCCGAATGAGTCATCGACACAAGCGTCCATACAGTCTGCGGTCATTGAAAAACATGGTGGAGAAGCCAACCTGAAAGCGGTTAAATGACCAGCTTCTCAGGTACCAATCGGTTCATTCATTTTCTATGTTTATTGTTCGATGAACATGCTATAGTTTTCGTGAAGTTGCTCTGCAGAGGCGTGCAGTTATGTCATTCGGAAAAGGACTTGGGCATGAATCGGTTAAAAGAAGACTTCCAATTGTCTCGCGGTGTTCGTTTTGGTCAGCTGAAGAGAAAACATCGGAGAGCAGGTTTGTCCGGATTTGTAGGTGACCTCGCTGACGGAAAGTTGGTTTTTGCTGGTAACATCAACGATATTTCCACCGGCGGTTTTAAGATTATGGATATTCCCAACTTGTTTGGTGCGGAAAAACACACCTACACGGCTATTTTGTCGGGTGGAGGGAAACATTATCGGTTGCTTGCAAAGCCATGCTGGAAAAGACAGGGGTCAGGGAAAGGCAATGTAGATATTGGTTTTAAAATTCTCGATGCCCCTTGGGAGTGGGTGGCGTTCACGATGAACGAAATTCCTGAATTCGACTATGAAGACTCCTTCGGTTTTCAAGCTTAATGAATAAAGATTGTGAATTTTTAGAAAGTTAGCTTGATGGGACAATGGGCGTATATACCTCGCGGATCGTCAAGGAGGATGAACTCGGAAAATTGACTCTCGACAATCTTTTTTATTTTGCTCATCAAAGGATGGTCCGCACTACTCAGCATGGTGGCCAGTGAAGCTGCATGGGCCGCAAAGAATTGCAGTAACTGCTCCTTGATGGAGGTAGTTGGGCGAATTAATTCAGCATTATAGTCGGCAATGCCGGCGAGATTTGCTGCCGCATCAATGGCTTCGTCAAGAGATCCGATTTTGTCTACCAGACCATTTGCCAATGCCGCCTTGCCATCGTACACTCGGCCCTCGGCGAGTTCTCCGACACGAGATTTTTCCAATTCCCTGCCGATAGCGACGATTTGTAGAAATTGGTCATAATTGTAAGCTATTGCCTGTTGAATGGCACCTTTCAAGGGTTCCGGCAGCGGTTGAGTGAGGTCGAGCCCTGCCGCCAGGGGGGTAGTTCCAGTGCCATCACTATAAATTCCCATCGAAGATAAGGTTTTTTCAAAGGTAGGAATTGCTCCAAAAATGCCGATCGAGCCAGTGATGGTTGCCTCGGATGCCCATATTTCATCTGCGTCAGCGGCTATCCAGTAGCCACCCGATGCGGCGACAGCTCCCATGGAAACGACTACTGGTTTACCTTTTTTTTGCAGGAGCAGCAACTCCTGGCGAATAATTTCCGACGCAAATGCTGATCCTCCACCCGAATTGATACGCAGTACAACGGCTTTGATCTGTTTATCTTCTCTTGCCTTTATAATGAGTGCCGCTAGGGAATCCCCGCCTATTAGACCGGCAGGCTGTTTGCCGGGAAGAATGTTGCCTTCGGCTATGATGAGACCGACCTTATCCCCCTGCCAATCGGTTTTGCTATAGGAGGGCAGTATGGAGTTGCGATAGTCTGCGGATCCAACCATGGCTGGTTTCGTATCGGTACTTTTCGTCAAAGCGGCAAGGTAAGCGGTGATATCCGATCTGTTCGCCAGTTGATCGACAAGTCCTGTTTTCAGGGCGAGTTTTGCTGTGTCACCTTCAGTACTTTGCAAAGCCTCAGAGATGTTTGCTGTGTAGTTTTCTATGGTCTCTTTAGATATTTTGCGTTGTTGCTGGATGTTGTCTTTAAATCCTTGCCAAAGCGCTGATAGCCATGCTTCATTCTGCCTGCGATCGTCCGGTGACATATTGTCTCTAGTGAACGGTTCAAGGGCCGATTTATATGTCCCAACTTTGAAGATGTTGTAGTTGATAGCCAATTTTTCCATGGCCTCTCGAAAGTAGAGGTGATACACGCCAAAACCGTGGATATCCACTCCGCCCATGGGATTGAGGAAAATTTTATCGGCATACGATGCGAGATAGTATTGCGATTGGCTGTAATAGTCCTCTGCCGCAGTAATGGTTTTTCCCGTTTTCTTAAAATTGACAAGGGCCTGGCCGATAGTTTGTAACTGGTTCAGTCCAGCATGTTCCATATGTTTGAGATTGAGAAGCAAAGCAACGATCCGATCATCTCCCGCTGCGTTGTCGATGATATCAAGAATGTCCTGGAGGGGAGTTTCCGGTTCTGAAGCATCAGGGTCAACTGAGTCACCGAACAATTTTTCAACAGAACTAAGAACCCTTTTTTCTTCAACAATATCTCCAAAAATGTCGAGTCTGAGAATACTTTGGGAAGGAATATGTGATACCTCTTTCGGAATAAAAATAAAAAGAAGAAGGACTAAAATTGTCAACAACACCACGTTAAAAATGAAATTTCTAATAAATGTGAAAATATTTCCGACATACTTGAAAATATTAAGAATTGCATGGATGAGATCTTTCATAGGATGAGTTTCTGAGATTTCGGTAATTGAAAGGTTACAAATTTGCCTTTCTCGATATGGCTGGATGATTTTTGCATCTTGCTTGAATTCTGCGGTTTTCAACAGCCCAGGTGCTGCCGTCAATCATGGAGAAACAAAGTCAAGAAATGGATATCCAGAACAATGATAACCATAATGCTTGCAAGTACAACAGATCAATATCATCTATTCATAAACGGGAGTTTTTGTTGACGGGGCAGATGTCTCTCTTCGACAAGCTTCGATACTGAGAGACCGAGGAGTCGGATTTTCACGGACCCAGCACGGGTTTGCGCGGAGGGGTGAAGTTCGCTTCCGGACAGAGTCTCGCCGCTTTTGAACATGACATGGCGGAGTGAATAGCAAATTTACGCGCTTCGCAAGAACAAGCAACCACAACACCTCTCCTTTGCCGACTGCCGCCGACAATCAAGGGCTTTCATCGGAGGCAAGTGTGATCTTTTTGCTCGATTGAAGCAAAAAACGCGTCCATGTCAATATGAATGATTTTTCGCGTCCTTGCACATCCTCGGAAATCTGTTTACTGCAAACCATCAAAGAGTGTAATAAGTTGCAATTATTGGTAGACTTATGGCAGAAAAATAGCGGAACAACATGTACACTATTATGGCATACTTCAGTCAATTTCAAAACATTCTTTTTGATGTAACGGATTATCATGAATAAAAAACAGATCATTGAAGACAGTGTGCTTTTTGGCGGACTTCCGGCTCGACAACTTGAAGACATCGCAGGAATTGCTGTCGAGAAAACCTTCCAGCGAGGAGAGAGTATCTTTTTTGAGGGCGACAAAGGTATCGGCTTTTATATGGTCGGTGAAGGGCAAGTAAAGATTTTCAAAGTATCACCAGCCGGCAAGGAGCATATCTTGCACATTTTTGGAGAAGGGGAGCCCTTTGGTGAGGTCCCGGTTTTTTATGGTCAGCCTTTTCCGGCAAGCGCCGAGGCCCTGGCGAAAACCCGTACCATTTTTTTCCCTCGAGACCGCTTTATTCTTCTGGTTGAAGCCAATCCCTCGATCGCCTTGAATATGTTGGCGGTTCTTTCCATGCGACTGCGGAAATTTGCCAGCCAGATAGAAAGCCTTTCCTTGAAAGAAGTGCCCGTTCGATTAGCCAATTACCTTATCTATTTAAGCAAGGAACAGGGAAACATCGATGTCGTCGAGCTTGATATATCCAAAGGGCAACTTGCTAGTCTTTTGGGAACTATTCCGGAAACTCTGTCAAGGATATTTGCCAAAATGAGTGAAGAGGGATTGATAAGGGTGAACGGGCGCAAAATTAGTCTCCTTGATAAAGAGGCCCTGAGTGAGAAAGAATAACAGCTGAAACGGCAAGTAATTCACATTGAGAAGATAAGGATCAAAAATAATGAATGTCTCCGCTTGTCGGAATTGAACTAAGGCTTGACTTGGAAGCTGTATTTCATTACGTAAGGGCTCTCTGATGCCTTGGTCATCCCACCAAGGTGGCGCTACCAGAATGAGAAATTATTTTTCCTCCGGGCCCTAATCATTAAAGACATGCGAATAGTTTGGAGAGTGTAATGCTAAAAGTGAAAGGTCAACGGCCGTTGATCTCTGTCATTATTCCCGCCTACAATCATCAACGGTTCATTGGCGCAGCAATTGACAGCGTTCTGCAGCAAACCGTATCCGATTTCGAATTGATTGTCATAGATGACGGTTCTACTGATAATACCGGTGAAATTGTCAAAGGCTATAGCGATCCGCGGTTGACCTATTTGCACCAGGAGAACAGAGACGCCTATAACACCATCAACCGGGGCCTTTCTCTGGCAAAAGGACTATATATTTCCATTCTTAACTCCGATGACGTTTATACCCTGAATCGTTTTGACCGGCTTATCAAGGAGTGCGAAGAGCGCAAAGCGGAGTGCATTTTCTCCGACGTCATACCGATCTCCGATAACGGACAGGAGTACAGCGACCCAAATTTTGGATGGAATCTCTGGCATTTGAAAAACAGGACCTGGTACCTCACCTGTCGGGACATCTATGCCGCCTTTTTAAAAGGCAATTTTATGGTCACTACCTCGAACCTTTTCATGACGGCACAGGCAATGCGGACGGTTGGCGATTTTTGCTCTTTGCGATATCTGCATGACTACGATTATATTTTCCGGATGATGCTCGCCTTTCCGGATGGGGTGCACTATCTGGATCAGGAAAAACTATTATATTACCGTATTCATTCCGGTAACACCCTCGGCGAAGCGGCCATAACCGGCAGGTTGCAGGATCAGGATCTGATCAAGAAATATTTGGCAGCGAAACTTCCTGAAACATATGACAAATACGTTCTTGCCGGGGCGGAACGCTTGATTGAACTTGGCCAGGAACTGCATGAAGTCAAGAAGATAATGGAACCTCAAAAACCGCAGGGGGTGCGTCCTGCTTTCAGGGAGCTAGTGTTAAGCCTAAAGACCTGGATTACGAAAAGATCGAATAAATAGCTATGAATTTCACAACATACTATTCATTGAACTCGATGGTTGATGCCGGCCGACGAAAGGTTAGAGACAAGGTGGTCGTCTCTTTTGATCTCTTTGATACACTTTTCATTCGCCGGATTCACAATCCCGACCTGGTGAAATTGCCGGTAGCCAGATATATCGCCGAGCTTGCCGAACAGCAAGGCCGACATTGGCACTGGCATAAGGTTCAACAGCAAAGAGATACCATCGAAGGAAGACACAGGGCGGAGACCGGAACGAACTTTGTCGACCACGAAGCCTGTTATCCGCGTTTTATGCGCGAACTTTTGAAGAACATATTTGACAATTCATATGATGAAGCATTGTTGGAAAAAGTAACAGCCTATGAATTTGTTATGGAAAACGCCATGTTGGTTCCACGCCAAATCCTCGTCGATTGGATAAAGGAGCTTGCTGCTGCAGGAAAGAGAATATTCATTATTTCCGACATGTACCTTCCTGCGACCCATCTGCGACAATTGATCAAACATGCGGGGCTGGATCAATATATTGAGGAGGTAGTATCATCCGCCGATACATTTTTGGCTAAGGCCTCCGGTAAAGCCTACACGATGATAATCGAAAAATATGCTCTTGCACCCAGCACCTGGTTACATGTCGGCGATAATCCTGTTTCTGATGGTCTGCGGGCCGGAGAAAACGGAATCGATGCCATGATTATTCATGACCCGGGTGAGGACCAACGCAAGTCGATAGTCAAACGTTACTATAACTACAGTGCTGGAAAGCCCTTTTGGCGGGGCAGAATATTGCAGCAACTTATGGCACCTCTGGAGGCAGAGAACGGCCAACAGTCAGTATTGTACTCAGAGGGTTATAATTTCCTCGGACCACTCATTGGGATATTCCTTCAACAGGTCGCAAGATTCTGTAGGGAAAAATCAATCACCAAGGTGTTTTTTTTGTCCCGGGAAGGCTGGACGTTCAAACGCTACTGGGAAAAGGCGATACCACTCCTCCACCCCGCCGGAGGCCTTCCGGAAATAGAGTATCTTTACGTCAGCAGGATGGCCTTGGCAGGCGCCTCATGCGCCCATCAGGGGCTCACCAAGACCAACGCCGATATCACCTTCCTGCCTTCCGGAAATCGTGATTTCCGTGACGTTTGCCGGATTTTCAGCCTTGAACCTGAGGCCTTCACCTGCCATTTGGCCATGTTCGGACTGAAGACCGATACCTGTCTCAGTCCTGTGCATGAAGGGTATGATCCGGAGAATCGAAAAAAATTTGATGTATTGCTTGATGATCGGGCCTTTCAAGAGGAGGTGAAACGTCAGACACGGGAGCCGAACTTGGCCATGCAACGGTATTTTACCCAGGCAGGCTTGTTTGATCATGAAAATGTCGCATTGGTCGATATCGGCTGGTTGGGAACTATCCAACGCTTTCTCTATGAAGCGATAGCTCACAGGTCTGATTGTCCAACCTGTTTCGGATTGCTCTTCGGTGCCACTCGGGGAATTCCCTATCCTGAAAGTGGTAAAAATATCCTTGAAGGGGTCATGTATGATCGCAAGCGATTCGATTTAGCAGCCAGTACACTTTTTTATGCCCAAGACATTTTCGAGGAAGCGTGTCGTGCCCCGCACCCAACGCTCAACGGGTACATGCTGACCGAGGAGGGTTTCGAGCTGCAGTTCAGACAAACAGATGATGCCATCGGCAAGGCGGAACTGGAGCAGGACGGATATTTTGTTCCTCTGCAGAAGGGAATACTGGATTCGGCAGAGAAGTTCGCTGCCGCCGCTGCCCTTTTAGGGCATTGTTTTGAAGATTGGAAGCCCTGGGTTAATTATCTTCTCGTAACAAAACTTGCTTTCCCCCGGGCCAAAGAAGTCGTTAACATCAGACACCGGCACCATCTCGACGATTTTCACGGCAATAAGAAGCCTAAGCCGGACTTTGGTAAAGGCCTCGCACCGCTTTGGAGTCAGTCTCACCTACAACTAAAATTCAATCCGTTTCTGCGAATGCGATGTTTTTTCAGCCATTTACGGGGGAGAATTAACGAATGAACAGTGTATTGAACAAACGCTATGATCTTCAAGGCTTAGAAATATCAAGACTGGCGAAATTAGCATTGTGGAGTAAATTTGTGCCGATGGGCAATTTTCACAGTGGCCCAGGGGGGCGGTGTCTCACTGTTCTGATCCTTCTCCACTATTGCGGATATCCGATGTATCAGTTGTTGGCTCGCTATGGCCATCGTCTGCATCTTCTCCGAAGGATAGCCACAAAACTCAGAGCCTAGGTGTTACGCTTTCAAGCTGTTCGATTATTTTTTGATGGCGATTGCCAGAATAGTCTTTTGGTTGGGATGAAGTTTGAATTGGCGGTATGATACGGTTTTTTCAACAACCATTGTGCAGTTACCGATCTGGATTGTGGTGTCGGCAAAGATGGTGCCGAAGACATCAATCTTGATTTTTTCTATTTCTATGCTGCCGGCACTGCGGTATTCCTCGCTTGACGCGGCTTTTTCGTCCTCTGGACTACCCGCTTTGGAATAGAGCCCTGTGCCGGGAATCATGTTCAATCGCAGGAGAAGGAGTTTGCTGGTGGCAAGTTCCTTCTCCATGGTCTTGACCTTTTTTGAGGTCGAACTCCCTTGGTACCTTTGCAGCCATTGAATTATTGCATCCTGTTGTTCCACTATACTGGCCTTGAGGCCATTGAAATGGAGCAGACGTTCGGCAATTACCCCGGCACCGATGAATGCCGGCGTACAGTTCACCGATCCGACATCGCCGATAGTGATATTTCCTTCTGCAACAAGTCTGCCGCCAATGATTTTGCTTGACTGGTGACAACGGATGTCGGAACCGGCACGAATGTCACTGTAATACGCTTGCTTGCGGATGACGGCAATACCGCCGCATTTGAGAGTGCCCTGTTCAATAAAATTAATATCGGCGTCTCCATTTGCTTCGATCAGGCTACTTTTCCCTGTAACACCACCCTTTACAACAATGTTGCCATGGCTGACAACCTTGGAGGACATGACTGCTCCGGAGATTTCGACATCGCCGGCAACCGTAACTGCAAATCCTGGTTTTACAGAGCCACGAATAGTTAGGCAACTCATGCTTTCAACGTTACCGGTCTCGAAGTCGATGTCACCGACTAGTACCTGGTGTGAACATACCTTGATGACATTGTTATTGACGATGGAAAGTACGCCATCTTTGGTTGCGGTGATCTGAAGGGTTTCTTTAGAGAATTTTACATCATTAAGCATGTTAATTTTAACGTCCTTTCCCTCTTTTGCCGGTGTTTCTTCACCATAGACGTTAATGCCCGGAGTTCCCTGGACGGCAGGGATTTTGGTGGCAATACACTGGCCGGTGCTGACTCCAACCATGATTCGTCTTTCCCGGAAATCGATTGATCCGTTTTCGAGGATAGTCCCGGCAATCGGACCAATTTCCATGTCGTATCTCAGATAGGCATTAACACTCTGACCAGCGGCCTGGCCACGTGCGATGATGAAGCTTTTAAATTCTTTTTCGCCTCCTCGCAGAAACAGATTCGCTTGCCCAATGGCCTCCTGATCGATACCGAAAATGATTTTGTGCTCGGCTATGAGTTCCTGTAAATTTTCTTGCAACAAAGAATGGCCCTTATCCAATGGTGGGTGAATGACCAGTGTGACAACCATGTTATCGGACGAAAATTTCAATAAGGGCTCTACAGAGACGACAGTAATGGGTTCAGGCAGATCGCTGCGACGGATGCTTTTTACTTTCGGATAACCAACAATGGTTGCCACAATAGCACTTTTATCTTCGGACAGTTGAGCAAAATCTCCTGGCTCAAGTGGCGTTTTATCGAAGCCCTTTGCAGCAAATCTATGGAAATTGGGAAAGTCGGCGAGAAGTTGTCCCTCTTTTACCAGTTCTGTAACCGCAATTTTGTCGGAGGTATAGTCGTCACCAATTTTCAGGAAGTTGGTTATAAAGTGGAATGTCGGCTCTAAAAGTTTCTTTTTTTCATTACCATCAGATACTGATTGTTCATTCATGTCATCTCCATATCAGAAGAGAGATTAACAACACGAAAATGGCTGGTTACCTTATATCATATCATATCATATTGCATTCTTGGTGTTAAAGAGTTTTCTCGAAAAAGCAGAGCATGGGTAAGATAGGTTATTCGGTTGTTGTGCTCCGGGTGATTGTAGAGCTAGCTATTTTTGCTCCGATTTCAGGACGGCAAGGAAGGCGGTCTGCGGAATATCGACGTTGCCGACGGTTTTCATGCGTTTTTTTCCTGCCTTTTGTTTCTCCAGGAGTTTACGTTTTCTTGAGATATCACCGCCGTAGCATTTGGCTGTGACATCCTTGCGGAGTGCAGAAATGGTTGTTCTGGCAATAATATTGCCACCGATCGCCGCCTGGACGGCAATTTTGAACATCTGTCGTGGAATCTCTTCTTTGAGCATTTCACAGGCGTGCAGGCCTCTTGCCCTGGCATTGTCACGATGAACCAGTTGCGACAGGGCATCAACAATCTCGCCATTGACAAGGATGTCGACTTTGACCAGGTCGCTTTTACGATAATCCAGCATCTCATAATTGAAAGAACCATAACCTTGGGAGAGCGACTTCAATCGGTCATAAAAATCATAAATGACTTCAGCCAAAGGCAGTTCACACTGTAATTCGATCCTTCCCGGCGTCGGGTAGTGGAAACTGGTGTTTTCCCCACGCCGCTCCATGCAAAGCGTCATCACAACACCCATGTATTTTTCCGGTATGAGAATGGTTGCCTTAATAAACGGTTCTTCAACCTTGGCAATATGGGTCGGGTCGGGGAAGTGGGCGGGGTTATCAACGTGTTTGCTGGTTCCATCGGAAAGATGAAAGATATATTGTACTGAGGGCACGGTGAGAATTAACGAGACGTCAAATTCACGTTCAAGACGTTCCTGAATGACCTCGAGATGCAGGAGACCGAGAAAGCCGCAACGAAAGCCAAAGCCAAGAGCAACCGAAGAGTCCTTTTCAAAAGTGAGGGCGGCATCATTCAGTTTGAGTTTTTCAAGGGCAGTCGCGAGATCCTCATATTCGTCGGTGCTGATGGGATAAATCGAAGAGAAGACTACTTGCTGCACTTCTTTAAATCCCGGTAAAGGATTGGTAGCAGGGTTGTCTCGTAAAGTGATGGTATCACCCGGCCGAGTGTCCTGAACGGTTTTTATGCCGGCAAGAATATATCCGACTTGACCTGCGGATAACTGTTTCGCTGGTTCCTTATGCAATTTAAAGAATCCCACTTCATCGACACGGTATTCCCGTCCATTCGCCATGAAACGAATAACATCCCCTGCTTTTACCGTCCCGTTGATGATACGGACGGAAATGAGAGTTCCTCGGAAAGAATCATAATTGGCATCAAAAATAAGAGCTTGCAATGGACTGGCTGGGTCACCTTTGGGAGGAGGTAGTTTTTTAACTATGGTTTCGAAGAGCTGCGGTATCCCGGTACCAAGTTTGGCGGAACAGAATTGTACGAGTTCGCTGTCAAGACCAAGATCTTCTTCAATTTGTAATGCGATTTTTTCAGGTTCTGCCGAAGGCAGGTCAATTTTGTTAATTACCGGAATTATCTCAAGGTCATTTTCCATGGCCAGATAAAGGTTGGCAAGGGTCTGTGCTTCAACACCTTGAGCCGCATCAATGAGAAGTAGAGCACCTTCGCAGGAACTGAGAGCTCGCGAGACTTCATAGCTGAAATCTACATGTCCGGGCGTATCAACGAGATTGAGAAAGTATTTTTGGCCGTCTTGGGCGGTGTAGGGCAGACAGATGGTTTGGCTCTTGATAGTAATGCCTCGTTCACGCTCAATTTCCATGTTGTCGAGAAGTTGGTCCTTGAATTCCCGATCGGAAACGAGGTCGCAGAATTGAATCATTCTATCTGCGAGGGTGGATTTGCCGTGGTCGATATGCGCAATTATGCTGAAATTTCTAATATTTTTCATTATTTTGGAGGATTATTGAACGGGTATCAAGAAAGATTGTCGCCTGTTTTGACGTACGTGGGCAAAACCTTTAAATACTTAGCATATATGCTCAATTGTTAAAATATAATTCTCAAATCGATATAGCCTTTGACAAAATTGCAATTAAATAAAGATACGCAAAGGTGGTTGGTTTTACTCATTGATAATATGATTGCACTTTCATCCATGTAAGGTAATATTACAATCTTTCTAAAATTTTCTGGGCATCTTTTCCGGAGAAACCAGTTTATGAATAAAAATAACCCTATGGACCCTGAAATAGACATAGACCCCCTGGATGATCCAGAGCTGGAAACCGAACTTGACGGCATAGATGAAGCGTACGACAATCCGCTGGTTGCGGTATCGGACGAAGAAAATCTGCCGGCACTCAGCAATCCGGCATTGCATCGCTATCTACAGGAAATCAGCCAATATGAATTGCTGACTCGGGAAGAAACTGATGAACTGGCAGTCAGGTTTAGAGAGCAGGGCGATCAGGATGCGGCATATCGACTGGTCAGTTCCAATTTGCGATTGGTGGTAAAAGTTGCCATGGATTTCCAAAAGTATTGGATGCAAAACTTTATGGATCTTATCCAGGAAGGCAATGTTGGATTGGTACAGGCAACAAAGAAATTTGATCCCTATCGAGGGGTTAAGTTTTCTTATTACGCCGCATACTGGATACGGGCATATGTCCTGAAATTCATTATGGACAACTGGCGACTGGTGAAAATCGGCACTACCCAAGCGCAGCGGAAATTGTTTTTCAGCCTGAATAAAGAACGAAAACTCCTTGAGGGCCAAGGGTTTAACCCTGAACCGAAATTATTGGCGGAACGATTGAATGTCAAGGAGCGAGAGGTGGTTGAGATGGGCCAGCGCATGGATAACTGGGATGTTTCCCTGGAGAGTCCAGTGCGATCCGATTCAGAGGATGAGCAGAAGAATTTCCTGCCGAGCGAAGGTCCCGGCATTGAATCGATGGTGGCCGGCAAAGAAATCAAGGTAAAACTTGGAGAGCTTATCGAAATACTTAAAGACAAGCTCAACGATAAAGAAAAAATGATCCTTGAAAAACGCTTGCTGACCGATGAACCACTAACTCTACAGAATATTGCCGATCGATTTGAGATATCCCGAGAGCGAGTTCGACAGATAGAGGTCAATCTTTTGAAAAAGATGAAGAAATATCTTGAAGCAGAAATGCCCGATATTATAGATTATTTTGACGGTGAAAAAATTGTTATAAATTCAAAATAATAACCGATCCTTGCCCGGTGCCAACTGAGCGCGGTTTTCTACAGGGCAAACCTGCATCAACTTTAATCCTACAGACATCATGAAAGTCCCTTTGCTTGATCTACAGGCTCAACTGAGCTACCTGGAAAATGATCTTCTTGCTGCAGTTACCCGTGTCATCAAGTCAACCCGATATATTCAGGGCCCGGAAGTCGAAAATCTCGAGAAGGAAATTGCCGAATATTCTGATGCGGCCTTATGGGATAGGAGTTACCAGCGGTACGGATGCGTTATTGGTATGTTTAATGGGACTGGGGATTGGCCCTGGAGATAAAGTTATAACTTCACCCTACTCATTTTTCGCTACCATGGGGGTAATTTTGCGGGTCGGCGCAACACCTGTTTTTGCTGATATAGACCCGGTCAGTTTCAATATCGATCCTGTAAAAATAGGTGAACTTTTGGAGGCTGATAAGGAACGAAAAATCAAAGTGATTATTCCTGTACATCTCTATGGGCAATGTGCCGACATGGCAGCAATAATGAAATTGGCGAAGCAATACCAGCTGCCGGTCATTGAGGATGCGGCACAGGCAATCGGCGCAGAATATCCGATGCTGCAAAACGGAAAAATTGAATTTAAAAGGGCCGGTTCTATGGGAACAGCCGGTTGTTTTTCTTTTTTTCCGAGTAAAAACCTTGGGGGAATAGGAGATGGCGGGATGGTAATTACCCAGGAAAAAGCCATCGCCGAGAAACTGATGCTTTTGCGCAACCATGGGGCTCATCCCAAATATTACCATAAATTAGTTGGTGGAAATTTTCGACTCGATCCTATTCAAGCCGCCGCGTTGCGAGTCAAACTCCCTTATCTTCAAAGATGGCACAAGCAGCGGGCAGAGAATGCGGAGTATTACAACCGTCTCTTCACTGAAGCTGGCCTAATTGCCAAACAAAAAGTGCAAATTCCAACCAGCGTCTTCTCTAACAGTTCTCAAAGAGGCAATACGGCACGGAATGTACATATTTATAACCAATATGTACTACGAGTTGAGAGGCGTGATGAATTAATCCACTGGTTAACAAAAAACGACATCGGGTGTGAAATCTATTATCCGGTACCTTTGCACAAGCAGGAATGTTTAGGTTCATTGGCGATAAAGACATATTGTCCGGAGGCGGAAAAAGCGGCAGAGGAAACTCTTGCCTTACCGATCTATCCGGAGCTTACCACCAACATGCAATCATATATTGTTGAGAAAATAGCTGATTTTTACAATTAAGCCGTTGTAAAAAAATAACATGGCCAAAGCAATGCCTGGAACGGCATAAGGAGCCGTAACAAAATGCGTTGAAAATTGCCAGGTTATTTTGTAACGGCTCCTAAATGGTTGGCATGAGCGATGGTAGAGGTATACAGCGCATCAATTTTTTCTTTTCTGCTGCCACTGATCTGTATAGGCATAGTTTTTGTCGTGGAGAAGGAAAACACCACTAACTCACTTTGAACGACAGGTTGCCTCCTGTTTGGATGAGAAGAGTATCTCTTTTGACACATTGTTTGACTAACATGACTTTTATTGGACTGAAAACAGTCATAATGAGTCACCTCTTGTTGATTTGTCTAATCCTCTCCGGGGGTCCCTTCCCCAGCATGGCCCGAGAGGGGATTGTACCAGCGAAGAACATCTCAGTGGTCGGCGTTGAACAAGAAGTTCCTCAATGGAAACTTCTTTGGGATAAGGCAAGGACGGACTTCGGGGCAGAGAAAATTCCCCAGGCAGCAGCCGGTTACGCTGAGCTCATCAAACAGAAGCCTAATATCGAGCAGGCCAATTGGGAATATTCTCAACTCCTCATGAAAATTGGCGATTTTAAAACTGCTGCAAGAATTATTTCCACTCTGCTGCAAAAAAATTCTCATAAACTTGAATATCTCCTCGCTGGAGGACAGGCTGCGGCCCAAAGCAAAGATTGGGAAATGGCAACTAAGTATTACGGGCGGGTCCTTGAAAAAGATCCAATGGGGGAACTGGCCGATGTTGCCTTAGAAGGGATTGTTGGTAGTCTCAGAAATATGGGGAGAAAAGAATTGGCTTTACCCCTTGCCGAGAATCTTCTTTGTCGACAACCAGAAAATCTCAAATTGCTTCAAGAAATGGCTCAGGATGCCATTAATATCGGACAAAATGAGAAGGCTCGACAGCTATACAAAAAATTACTCGAAATACAAGATGTTGATGATAGGGTTCTTTTACAGGCTGCCAAGTTGTTTAATATCCCAGGGAATGAGAAGGAAAGTAGCATTCTTTTAGAAAAATACACCAAACGACATCCCGAATATCTGCCCTTTCGACATAAACTTGTTGATTATTACCTGGCCAACAACCAGTATGATGCCGCCTTAGAACATCTTATATATCTCATTGATCACCTGCAAGATAATGATGCCCTCCTCATGAAAGCCGGCGCTGTTAATCTATATCAATTGGGCAGACCGGATAAGGCATTGATGTATTATGAAAAATTCTTTCAAAAGCATCCCGACTCACAAGACATCAAGCAAATAATAGCGAATATTCAATACATTCTTGCCAACGATTTTCTTTCTATCGTTGAGAATGATGGTGCGAGGCTGTTGTGGCGCGATCTTGCCAAAGTGACACCGAATCGAATGGCAATCTATCTACAAATGGCTGATTTGTTGGAAGGAAAAGGGATGATTAAGGAGAGTCTCGACATTCTCTTAATTATTCATCACCATCAACCTTATGACGAAAGCATCACCATGCGCTTAGCTCAGAAATATTCAGACTTTAAGCAGTATGAGAATGCCCTGAACGTGCTGGATCGGATAGTACAGAAACGTAATAAGACAAAAAACTATTATCTGTTAAGGGCCAAGGTTGAGATTGAAGTGGGTCGAGAAGGAGATGCCTTATCCTCTTATGAATCCGCTTTGCAAATTGATGTCGGCGATTTGGAAGCCAGAAAATCGTCTATGGAACTCGCTGGTGCCCTTGGTAATATTGCAAAACTCAAAATACTCTTTGAAGCGGGGATGAAACAAGGTAAACGAACTCCGGATAAAGAGCTTTTTTTTACTTATTTAAACCAGTTAGTCAGTAATTGCCTGTTTAGCGAATATGAAGTCATAACCAATCGATATCGAGGTAGCTATACTCGAGACACGAAAACCCTTGATAGGATAGATTTGCACAATGCCAATGCCCTCCGACAAGAAGGGAAAACCAGAAAAGCCGAACAACTTCTTCGGCAGCTACTGACCGAAAAGCGTTCCGTTAATGAAGTTCTTTATATACTTACCGATAATGCCTTGGCCGATAAAAACCTTACGGCTGCCAAGGCATGGTTTGGCGTGTTAGTTAAAAACAACATTTCCGACAACACCGACGCGCCATATAGCCTTGACGAGTATCGTCGCCTTCTCCTCAAAGTCAGAATTACAAAAGCTGAGGGGGAATATGCTATTGCCGACAATTTGATCGAACGTTTTTTGGCTGCTGCTCCGAAAAATCAATCTAGTAATGACTTCGATCTCGTACTGGCAGCTCTTGAGAAGGAGCGTTGCTGGTTGAGGTTTTATCTTGATGACTATAAAGCCGCCTTGAATCAATTGGAAAAATATGCCGATACCGGCATTTATGACCCAGAGATTATAACCCTGCGAAGCCTTCTCCGGAAAAAGCTCAAACAACCAATAGATGAAGATGTTGAAATGGGCACTCTGCCGGTCAGGTCACGACCGAGAGTTAGCCACTTGCTGGCGATTATAGAAAGTGATCTTGCACACCAACAGTACGATGATGCAGAGCGCCATATCCAGAATCTAATGCAAAGTTACCCTGAGTCTGTAGTCGGTAGAGTCTTTTGGGCAAAACTACTTTTTGCGCGCGGAAGATTCAGTGAGGCGGCCGCGCCACTCATCCAATTAAGCAATTTATTTCCGGAAGAATCCTATTTTTACAAAAAACTCGTCGAAATTGAAGTCAGAAGAGGCAATTACGGCAAGGGATTGGCACTGTTGGAACAAAAAAATGGAGGAATGAAGCGTGCTGATAATGGTATTTCAGAGCCTACCCCTTCTATTGATATTGAGGAATTGCTCATACTGGCAAGATTGTTGTGGGGAGACAAACAACATGAAAAATCTTTAGAGATTTATCGAAAACTATTGTCTCCTTCGATTTTTGAGTTATTGAATGCTAAATTTCACCAGAAGCAGATGAATTATCGTTATCTTGCCAGGGAAAAAACGATTTGGAATTCTATGCTTGTTCTTCTGCAGTCAGAGCCCGAAATAATTGCCGAATTGATGGGACCGGCCTTTCTTGGTGAGAATTTCAGGAATGAAACAGGAAAAATTGTTGCAGAACACTATGAACTCTATAGCTGGCAGAAGTTAATTGGCACCGAGTATCAAGCCAGAAAGGCAATTTATGAGAAAAATTACTCTTACGCAGAGCAGAGTTACAAACGGCTCGTTGATGAACAAAAGGAGACCCCGGAAGGGATGATAGATCTTGCGGCTATCTATGGCAGAATTGGCAAGTACCGCAAAGAAGCGCAGGTGTACGAAGCCCTCCAGAACAGCGGAACCACGTCTCCTGAATTGGTGTCCTCCATGGAAAGGAATTCACTGCAATTAAGTCCGCAGAATACCCTTGATTCTACATTTTCCGCCAAGGATGGTCGTGGTGGTTACATTGATCTGGAGACGTTAAGATTGGGTGGGTCGTTCTGGTTCACTCCTGATCTTGATACGGATATTCGCCTAACATACTCAAACAATCGGTATCAATCTGCGCACACATCAGCATCAACTGCAAGCAATTTGCTCTACGGTACCGCTATATATGAATTCGCCAAGGATTTCGAACTAACCTTTGCTGGAGGTTCAGAGAAGATGGACGGCACCAGTAATGTGTCAATGGTTCACAAAATCGCTCTAAAAGGTCAACTTGACGAATATTTTCATACCTACATTGCATGGGCAAAAGCCTTGGTTGATGATACAGTGATGGCTCTTGAGGAAGGGATAACACAACAGGAAATTGAAGCTGGACTTTATTGTGAAACTCCTCAAGGGTTGACCTTTGGCGGAGACTTTCGGCATCGAAACTATAGTGACAAAAACTCCCAGAATAAATTTCACGTATATACATCCTACGGGATATTCGGCGAGTCCATGAACCTATCTCTTCGCTACGATTATCAATTTTTAAAAAATACCGAAACCAATCAATCAGATCTGCCGGTTACAGAAGACCACACACAAGACGTTTTGTTCTATTGGAGTCCCGCCTCATTTTCGGAAAATCTTGTTACTTTGCACTTTCAGCACGATTTTCTTGGTTATCAGCAGGGTGCAAAACGGAAGATAAGTTATTATGCACTTGATAACTCCATCGGCTATGAAGATCTGGAAACTCTATCGTATTCCGGCAAGTTTGATATTTTCCTTGAAATGAATCCGCATTTCCTATTAAAAGGCAACGTTACATTTACAAAGAGTGAAGTTTTTGAAGAGAAAGGCTTGTATTTTTCTCTGCACTATCGTTGGTGATACTATTTATCGATTTTAGCTCCTGCAGGAAAATCCTTTATCTCTTGGATTATTGCAGGTTTTTTTATGGAGGAGTGAATGATTACAAGAATACCGATGTCGAAAACGGGCAATCAAAAGTTGCGCGACGAGTTGAATCGTTTAGAAAGGGTTGAGCGAAGCGTGGTGGTCAAGGCCATTGAAACAGCCCGGGAACATGGCGACCTGAAAGAGAATGCCGAATACCATGCGGCCAAAGATCGTCAAGGACATATCGAGGGCAGGATCATTGAATTAAAAGATAAGCTGGCAAGGGCTGAGGTTATCGATTGCTCAAAAGTTCAATCGAAAACAATTGTTTTCGGCACAGTCGTGCAATTGCTGGATCTTGACACCGAAGAAGAAATCACCTATCAACTCTTGGGACCGGAGGAAGCCGATGTTAAAAAAGGATCTATTTCTGTATTGTCTCCTCTGGGGAAAAGCATGCTGGGTAAAGAGGTCGGAGATGAAGTGCAAACCATTACGCCCGGCGGAACGAGAGAGTTTGAGGTAATTGCCATCCATTCGTCAAGCTTTCAATAAGACCGAGAAACTAAGGAAAGGAAATATAGCTATTCCGACTCATTCGATGGCTCAGTTTGAATGCCCGTGAAAATAATTAACAGCATTTGGTCGGCGATTTCTTCAACGGAATAGTTTGTTTCAAGGGATGTATTCCAAACCCGGGATATCTCATCAAGTGCTCCAAAAAAGGCCCTTTTAGCAAGATCAGGTTTGATGTCCGGCCGGTAAGCTCCCATTTTTTGCCCATTTCTTATGATTTCTGCTATGATCCCGGTGTATTGGCTGAATTTGTTGTCGCGGTATTCTTTAATTACTTTGTGCGTTTGCCGAAGTTCTATTTGGATAACTTCGGCAAGGTATCTGTTTTTTTTCATAGCCATGAGGTGCTGGGACACAAAGATCTCCAATTGTTTGCGAGGGTCACATTCTTCGCTCAATAATTTCTCTGTATTCTCTAAAATTTTTCCTACTTCTTCTTCAAACACCGAGAGCAGGATATCGTATTTATTGTTGAAATAAAGGTAAATGGTTCCGTCAGCAACCTTGGCTTCCTTGGCAATATCGGATATTCTAGCTGTGAAGAAGCCTTTTTTTGCAAAAACCTTTGTTGCTGCAGAAATAATTTTTGAGTGCTTGTTTTCTGCTTTCATTTCCGAAAAGAACGATTGAATGTAAATAGATAAAAGCATGAAAAAACATGAATGACCATTCATTTATCTAATATTTCATTTCTTGTTTGTCAATGATCAATAAAACTGACAATTGCTGGTTGTTCTCTCTAAGCCGTTTAAATAATTAAAATACATGTAACAATATTAATTCAATACTGGAGTTAAACCTATGAAGATTCTAGTTGTTGGGTCAGGTGGTCGCGAACACGCTTTGGTGTGGAAAATCAAACAAAGCAAAAAGGTTGATAAGGTGTATTGCGCTCCAGGCAATGCTGGAATAAGCCGGATAGCTGATTGTGTTGACATCTCCGTGACGGATGTTGAAGCGCTCATGGAATTTGCTAAAAAGGAGGCTATTGATCTAACCGTAGTTGGCCCGGAATCATCTCTCGTCGCGGGTATCGTCGATGTCTTTGAGGCCAATGGGTTGCGGATTTTTGGACCCAGCCAGAAGGCGGTAGAACTTGAGGGCAGTAAAGTCTACTGCAAAGAATTTCTAAAAAAATATAATATTCCAACAGCTTCATTTGCAGTTTTTACTGATAGAAAGAAAGCAAAAAAATATATTGATAGCTGTGGCGCACCGCTTGTAATAAAGGCCGATGGTCTCGCCGCCGGTAAAGGAGTGATTGTTGCCAAAACTATTGAGGAGGCGAAGCAGGCTGTCGACCTCATTATGGCAGCAAAGGCTTTTGGCAGCGCCGGCGACAGAATTGTCATTGAAACATGTCTTGTTGGTGAAGAAGCATCCTTCATTGCTTTTACCGATGGCAAGACCGTATTACCTTTGCCGACATCTCAAGATCATAAGGCAATATTTGAAAATGACCAAGGCTCCAATACCGGGGGCATGGGAGCTTACTCACCGGCGCCGGTGGTTACGAGCGAGCTAGTCGATTTTGTTATGAATCGTATTATGTTGCCGACTATCAAAGGAATGGAAGCTGAAGGGCGGCCATTTAAGGGTATGTTGTATGCAGGGCTTATGATCTCCGGAAAGGACATTAATGTCTTGGAATTTAATTGTCGATTCGGCGATCCGGAAGCACAACCGTTACTCATGCGGTTGAAAAGCGATATAGTCGACATCTTCGAAGCCGTAATAGATAGGACTTTAGGGCAAGTGGAGATGAAAATTGATCCGCGTCCAACCGTTTGCGTTGTTATGGCGGCCGGAGGTTATCCTGGAACCTACGATAAAGGCAAGACAATAAAAGGACTTGCAAAAGCAGCTGAGTGTCGAGGTGTTGAGGTGTTTCATGCTGGAACGGTAAGAAAACAAGGAAGGTCCGTGACTAATGGTGGTCGAGTCCTCGGTGTTACCGCCATAGGAAAGGATTTGAACGAGGCAATTTCCCGAGCTTATGGCGCAGTTGATCTGATACGATGGACCAATTGCTATTTTCGACGCGACATTGGTGCGAAGGCTTTACGCCGATCGGTATCGCCATTCAAGCAGCCTCTCGTTGGCATCGTTATGGGCAGTGATTCCGATCTGCCTGTAATGAATAATGCTACGGAATTTCTGAGATCGATGGAAATCTGCTGTGAAGTGACTGTGGCCTCGGCCCACCGAACTCCAGAGAAGGTAACGGTGTATGCAAAAACTGCCCAGCAGAGGGGATTGAAGGTGATTATTGCTGGTGCCGGCATGGCTGCCCATCTTGCAGGAGTTGTCGCCTCACACACCGATCTTCCGGTCATTGGGGTGCCACTTGATGCTTCCTCACTTAAGGGTTTAGACGCCTTGTTGGCTACTGTTCAGATGCCTCCTGGGGTTCCTGTGGCAACGATGGGAATCGGTAAAGCAGGGGCGAAAAATGCTGGTGTACTGGCCTTAAGGATTCTTGCCTTATCTGATCCGGGGCTGGGAGAAAAAATTGTAAAATTTCGTGAGGAAATGGTCAGAGAGGTGGAGGAAAAGGCTAAAAAGATTCATGACTGAGACGATTAGCCAGGACCTGCTCGGTTCGTCACTTGACCGGGCAGTAGCTTGCATTAGAGGAGGGGGGATTGTGGCCTTTCCAACAGAGACCTATTATGGACTGGCTGTTGACCCCGATTCTTTTGCAGCGGTTACCTATCTCTTCAAGGTAAAAAAACGCCAAGCCGATAACCCCGTGCTCTTACTTATTGCCAACAGAGAGCAGTTGTCCTTGATCACCGACAACATACCCTCGGAATTTTTACCGTTGATGGAAAAATATTGGCCGGGACCACTGACTTTGGTTTTTCCGGCAAAAAAAGAGATCTGCCGGCACCTTACCGGTAACTCCGGCACTATTGGGGCGAGGATATCTTCCCATCCTGTTGCGGCTGAACTGGTCCGGCGAGTCGGCAAACCAATAACCGCAACGAGTGCCAACCTATCCGGTTATCTTCCGGCCAGCACGTCGGCAGAGGTGTTGGCTATTTTTGGAAATGCACTGAGCTACATAGTTGATGGTGGACAAACCCCTGGAGGACTTTGCTCGACTGTTCTAGGTTGGCATGGGGGGAGATGTTCTGTGCTGCGTCGGGGGCAGATTGATCTGTCTTCCGACCTGCGGCGCTAGAATGTTCACCTAACCCACTTGAGCATCTTGAACTCTATAGAAACTCAGGAAAAATAATGAGTAAGCAATTTGCTTCCTCCCTGCGAACTGTGATATTATGATTCAATCCTTGCAAAAAGGAAAAGAACGATCTTGAATCCGGTTGCTTATTTGGTTTTTAAACTTAAGGATTTTATTATGAATGTACTTAAATGGGATAAGGAATTTGCTTTGGAGCAGGCTGCCGACGATGCCGAGTTACTGCAGGAATTGCTCGAAATTTTTAAAGATTCCTTACAGTCCGATATCAATCTCATAGAACAAGGCCTGGAGCAAGAAGAAGCTGCAAAAGTGTGTAGAGCAGCCCATTCAATTAAGGGCGCAGCTGCGAGCCTAGGGATACTGGGAATTCACGAGGTCGCCCTTGCCATTGAGGAAGAAAGCGGGGCAGGGGGATTGGCCATTGCCCACAAAAACCTGTCCCTTTTGAAATCCATGAGAAAAGAGCTGGAAAGCCTCTGATCCGCCTGCCTCGTCGTCTCAAGCCGATTTGAATTCTCCCTGTAACGTCAAAAAGCAAAAACAAGCACAGGTATGGGAGGAGCCGAATAGAGTTTACAAAAGTTGACTAGCAGTTCAAACGGCTCCTCTTCTGTGCGGAGATGGTACAAGAGTGAAAAAGGGATCTCTTTAAACTCTGGTGAGTTGCCGATATTTGATCCGATGTGGTTGATCGGCAGCACTTCCTAACCTTGCTTTTCGATCTTTTTCGTAGTCGGAATAATTCCCCTCGAACCAGACAACCTTTGAATCTCCTTCAAATGCCAGGATATGGGTGGCGATTCTGTCGAGAAACCATCGGTCATGGCTGATAACAACTGCACATCCTCCGAAATTTTCTAGAGCTTCCTCCAGTGCCCTCAGGGTATTTACATCCAGATCATTGGTAGGTTCATCGAGCAGCAGGACATTGCCTCCTTTTTTCAGTGTGCGTGCCAGATGCACTCGATTGCGTTGTCCGCCGGACAGGAGATCCGACTTTCTTTTGTTGATCTGTGCCGGAGAAATTAAATTTGCCAACGTAGGCCCGGCTGTTGATTTCCTTGCTTCCGAGCCAGATAGTTTCCTGCCCATCGGAAATTGCCTGCCAAATAGTCTGTGACGGATCCAGTTCATCACGGTTTTGATCGACATAGGCGAGTTTTACGGTTTCACCGATGCGAATTGACCCATTATCGGCGGTTTCCTGACCAATAATCATTTTGAACAGGGTAGTCTTCCCAGCACCGTTTGGACCAATTACCCCAATTATTCCACCGGGAGGGAGGCTGAAATTCATCTTGTTCGACAAGGACTCGATCCCCAAAACATTTAGTCACGTCCTCAGCTTCAATGACTACCTTGCCAAGGCGTGGCCCTGGAGGAATATAGATCTCCAGTTCTTTTGCCAGTTGTTCCGTTTCCTGGGAGAATAATTTCTCATAGGAGCTGATACGGGCCTTTGACTTGCTCCGTCGCCCTTTTGGCGACATTTTTATCCATTCAAGTTCCCGGCGGAGAGTTCGTTGACGTTCGGTTTCTTTTTTCTCCTCAATGGCCAAGCGCTTTTCTTTTTGTTCGAGCCAGGAAGAATAGTTACCTTTCCAGGGAATGCCCACACCGCGGTCGAGTTCAAGAATCCATCCAGCAACGTTATCGAGAAAATATCGATCATGGGTCACGGCAATAATGGTTCCCGGATATGACTGAAGATGCTGTTCCAGCCAGGCTACCGATTCAGCATCCAGATGATTTGTCGGTTCATCAAGGAGAAGAATATCGGGCTGTTTGAGGAGGATTCTACACAAGGCTACTCGGCGTTTTTCGCCACCAGAAAGAACTCCACATTTGCTGTCAGATGGCGGGCAACGCAGGGCATCCATGGCCATTTCCAGTCGACTATCAAGATCCCAGGCATTGAGATGATCGAGTTTTTCCTGAACAATTCCCTGTCTCTCAATCAAGGTTTGCATTTCATCATCTGACATCGGATCAGCAAACTTTTCATTGATTTGATTAAATTCTTTAAGAAGATCTACTGTGTCCTGGACGCCTTCTTCGACAATGTCTTTGACCGTTTTGTCGGCATCAAGTTGTGGTTCCTGTTCGAGATAATCAACCTTATGACCAGGGGCGAGATGGGTTTCTCCATTAAACTCTTTGTCAATTCCGGCGAGAATTTTCAGGAGGGTACTTTTACCTGATCCATTGAGACCGAGAACGCCGATCTTGGCACCATAAAAATAAGAGAGTGAAATATCCTTTAAAATTGGCTTGTTGTCGTAATATTTGCTGACTCTAATCATTGAATAGATAATTTTCTTATCGTCAGTACTCATTTGCATTCCTTTGTTTTTTTTAGGGAGAAAACCAGAACGGTGATATACGCAGTTTACTCAATTTTTTGGGGATAATACACAAAAGTGCCGTAATAATCAAATTACAGATTATCGGTTTTCAATTATTCGAAGGTGGAGGGGGCCTGTCCGCTGCAAGGGCAGACAGACAGTGCAAGCTGTTATTTTGGAAACTTTCTGGTTTTTAACAGATATACATAATATGCATTAATTTTCCCTATGAGATCTTCAGTTTCCTGGTAGGGGGCATGTTGACCGAAGCTGAGTGACTCAGTGTTTTCACCTGCATTCCAGGCAGATACAACAAGATCGAGGCGGCCGTTGAATTTATTATTATACTTGGCAATCAGATAACAGGTGAGGAGAATATTGACGGCTGGGTCGAAAAGGTCTTCTTCTCTGAGACTACTCAGCTTATTTCTTGAAACATGGTGGAAAAATGTTAGGGAATTTGCCAACTCTTTGCCGGCCTGCAAACCTGTGGGGAAAAGAATTTGGCCAAGACCGAGAGCATTTTTTCCAGAAACAGCCTTGGGGTTGGCCCCGGATTCTGCCAGGATGAGTGCCCTTACAAAATCGGCACTTACCTTGTGTTTCGGCAGAAAATAGCTGAAACCGGAAAAATATCGAATGTATTCGTCAAATTGTGCTAATTTATCAATATCCTGCCGAACAATTTCGCTGTTTTGATACTTCACAACGGAAGTATTTAAACTGCCATGGCTTGTCGATGCTATTGAAATTAAAACAAAAATCAACAACCACAATAATTTTGTTTGGAAACAGTGAGGGATCATCTAATTCAAGAATTTCTTATGGGCGTCGCTTCGAAGAAACTGTTCGATCGTTCTGTAAAGCAAAAAAGGATCCAATGATCCTGTATGTTCACGGATGGAGTGCATCGCCAGGCTCGCTGCCCCTATGTCGACTGTTCTTACCCCGAGTCGGGCAGCGGTAATAGGACCTATTGTACTGCCGCACGGCAGGTCGCTTCGCATAACAAACTCCTGGGGAACAACATTCGCCTCTTTGCAAATTTGTTTGTAGATGGCGGAACTCAGGCTATTTGTGGCGTACCGCTGATTGGCATTGAGCTTGATTACCGGGCCTTTGTTGAGGTGAATTTCATGGGCATGAATCGATTTTTTCCATAAAGTTCGGGTGCGCCGCATGGGCGTTGTCCATGGAAATTAGAAAAGAGTTGCTGAGGGCAATACGTCGAGAACTGGGGTCTGAGATAATACATTCCAATGTAGATTCGAGAAAGGAACCTTGCGCTCCGGAAGTCGAAGTCGAGCCGTTTTCTTCGTGATTGGCACAGAACAAAAGGACATTTTTCGTTCGTTCAGCCTTTCCTAGAGCTGTCATGCCGGCATAACAGCTTAACAGATTGTCGAGACGCGCCGAACTGACAAAATCATTTCTTGCCCCGGTATATGTAGGTTCTTGAAAATCATAACAAAAAATATCAAAGGAAAGGACCTCGTCAACTACCGCTTCAGAATGTTCTTGGCAAATTTGATCAACGAGGAGAGCATTGAAGTCAGGAAGTTGTTGATCGATCGCCTGAGACAGGATCGGTGGAAGATGCCTTTGCTCATTTATACTGCAGTTTTTATTTGCTTCACGATCTAAATGGATAGCAATACTGGGGATGGTGAGCATAGGGCGGCGAAAGTTAATCAGAAACAATGCAAGGTTTCCATCGCTCATTCTACAACACACACGGCCGGCCAGAGAAAGATCCCGATCAAACCAGGGGGCCAACAGACTGCCTCCATAAACCTCAACTCCCAACTGCAGGTAAGAACCAGTTTTGATCGCTGCATGTGGTTTGATCTGCAGGCATGGGCTGTCGGTATGCGCTGCCAACATCCTGAAGCCCTGTTCATATAACTCATCTCTTCCCAGAACGAAGGCAACGATAGCTCCGCTGTCTCGGGTAAGGTAATAGGCATGGCCTTTTAAAAGGTGCCAGTGTTCATTTTCCCGCAGGTGAATAAATCCCTGTTGGATGAGATGCATTTCAATGTTCGCAACAGCATGGAAAGGAGTAGGAGACGAAAAAAGAAATGGAAAGAGATTAGTATTATAACTCGTAAAATTCATTAGTATAAGAGGGGAAGAAATTATCTCACATGGGCATGGAGAAAGAAATATGTGACCTTTTTTTGAGTGATTTTAGATAAATTGCCGGCAATTGCTGAATTTCCTGGGTATCCAAGGCCTAACCTCGATTGCCGTAGTTTTCTTTTAAATCATAGAGGGTGTCCAAATACTCCTCTTTGAATTTGAGATTACTCCCTGCATTTTCCATTTCTTCAATGAGCGAATCGATGGCGGGGCGAAGATCGATACCGAGTCGGCTGTTGCCTTGTTTATTTGCTTTGTCAATGATCAATACAGCATAGTAGCTTATCGTCATGCGCGAAGCAGAGTCGCGTCGAAAGAGATAGAGGCGCCCGCCAATGGTATTTAGGAAAAAGCCTGCATAATCATAAAGATTATCTTTTGGGATGACCAAGGAGTATTCCTTTTTTAGATACTCAGGATGATCGGTAAGAGCATAAAATGTTTTGAGGATATTTTCGAATGAGTCTTTTTCTCGGTCAAGAATACCTTTAAGTATCATTATGTTATCTTTTCCCAAAATTCGAAAAAAATGAGCAGTATTTTTCAACAAGGTAAAATAATCGTCTGTTTCTCTGGTAATAGCGGGTGGGTTATCGATAAGATTCTGTAACAGTTTGGAGAAATGTTTTTTGCTTGGTTCCTTTAAATGAAATGCCTGCATGTAGGATTGTTGATCAAGGTGGGAATAAAAGGCATTTAAAACATCTGCAAAATTTTGATATTGTTCACCCTTCATCTGCTGTTCTGGTGCCGCAAGTGATATCGGAGCTTCATTTTTTCGAGTATCTGATTGATTATTTATATTGTTGCTCTGCGGTGGTAGCACGGATTTTGAGGAGATGTCGCCAGCACCAGGGACTGAGGCGCGATCACGAAAAGGATCTGGTGTGTTGTTTAAAATGCCCGGTGATTGTTCGGTTGTTACGGACTTATGATTTTCATCAAGCACATGAATAATTTCTGAGTTTTTGTATCGCATAAAAAGAAAAAAGCTGCTGAGCAAAACAACGATCAGAGCTATCATATAAAGCAAAGTGTGTTTTGAGCTGGCCTTTACGCGAGATCGCAATTGATTGGGACGATTTGGATCTTTCATGTTGACATTGCAATAAAATAAAACTTAAAAAAAAACGACAGGCTTCAGCTAAAGGATACTCCATAGCTCAGCTAAAGTCACGGGAGAGAATATTTATGGCTCATTATTGGCAGAAGAAGATAGCATAATTGTTTTTATTACTTGACTCATATCGCCGAAAACACTACTTTGATAAGTCTATATTTGCTTGGGAACATCATATTTAAGTCAATATTTTATAGTTTGTAAAAATCAAAATTAAAACCCACAAGGAGGAACACTAATGGCTATTTCTGTTGTTGGACATGCAAATCCCGATACCGATTCCGTAACTTCTGCAATCGCATTTGCTGCCCTGCTGACTGCCCAGGGGATGGAAGCAAAAGCCTGTATGCAGATAGCTGCTAAAGATCTTAATCCTGAATCCACCACAGTTCTCAAACGTTTTGGTCTTGCCGCTCCCGAATTGCTGACCGATGCCTCTGGAAAAGAAATTGCTTTGGTTGATTTCAGTGATATTGCACAAGGCCCCACTAATTTGACTGCAGCAACTTTGGTTGCTGTTGTTGATCATCATAAAATTGGTGATGTAACCACCAATAGTCCTATTTTGTTTCGCGCCGAGCCGGTTGGATGTACTGGGACTGTATTGAACAAAATGTTTAAGGAGGCGGGTGTTGCCATTCCTAAAAATATTGCTGGTGGCATGCTGGCAGCAATCCTCAGCGATACCGTTAACTTCAAATCCCCCACCTGCACCGATGATGATAAAGCAGCAGTAAAAGATCTGAAAGTAGTCGCAGGTGTCAGCGATACCGATGAGCTTTTCATGGAAATGCTCAAAGCTAAATCAGCGGTTGCCGGTATTCCAGCAAAAGATTTGTTGTTCCGAGACTATAAAGATTTTGATATGAAGGGCAGCAAGGTAGGTGTCGGTCAGTTGGAGCTCGCAACTCTTGATCAAGTTGCCGAAGTTCGTGCTGACCTGTTGAAGGCAATGGAAGCAGTCAAAATCGATGGGCGACATTCCGTACTGCTCATGCTTACTGATGTAGTGAAAGAAGGAACCGAGTTAGTTGTTCTCTCCGACGACCCTGCATTGATCGAAAAAGCATTCGGTACCAAGCTTGCAGGCAATTCTATGTGGATTCCCGGAATGATGAGTCGTAAGAAGCAAACCATTCCTAATTTACAAAAGGCTTTCGGTTGTTAACGGACTTACGTTTCTCGTAATAACACCTAAGCACTGTCACAAATGATTAAGGAGGGCGGTTACATTGTTAAGTAACGCCCTCTTTTTTTGTAAAAAATCTCATGTGTGCTGATTCGATTAGCCGATCGTTGATACGGATGAGGAGAAAACCTGCTTTTGTCGATAGAGGGTTAACATGGCACGTGGCCTGGCGGAGAGGTAATCAAGACCAGGAACTCTCGATTGCCTTTAGGGCCGAGAACAGGCGAAGGGACAACCCCCATGCTGGCCAAGCCTAATTCTTCGACAAATTGGAGAATTTTTTTTATGGCTTTTTGATGCAAGGCAGTGTCAGTCACTACCCCACCGACACCCACATCGACCCAGGGGAGTTCGAATTGTGGTTTGATTAAGGCAAGAATCTTTACCTTCTGGTTGAAGAGGCGTATCAGAGGGGGTAGCAGAGTGGTGATTGATATGAATGATACATCCATAACCACCAGGTCGATCTCGTTTTGATCGATATCCTGACTTGATATGTTTCGTGCGTTAAAGCGTTCTAAAACAACAACTTTTGGGTTTTGTCGGATTTTCCAAGATAATTGTCCGTAGGCAACATCTATAGCATAAACTTTAAGTGCGTTATGTTGCAGAAGGCAGTCAGTAAATCCTCCTGTCGATGCACCAACATCTATGCATCTCCAATTCTCAGGATCGATGCCGAAATGAGCTAGGCCCATAGCCAATTTCAGGCCACCTCGGGAAACATATTGGCAACGTTCTTTTAAACGGATGGCAACTGTGTTGCGATATAAATACCCGGGCTTGTCGGCTATTCGATCATTCACATACACCTGACCGGCACCAATCATCGCTCGGGCAGTTTCAAGATTTGGTGTGAGCTTGCTATCGCACAAAAGCTGGTCGAGACGGACCTTCAAGATTTCATCTTTGATAAGAAACTAAAGTTTGCCAAGACGTTCTTGGGCTGTACTTGCTTCCCGAGAAGAACCATGTTTTTTCAAGAGCTTCTTGTAAATAACCTTAGCGGTTTCTTTGTCTGCAAGTTTTTCAAACGCCATGCCCTGTTTAAGCATGGCCGCAGGTGCTTTATCATGCCCGGACGATTGGGAGATTATTTTCTGGTACTGCATAATGGCCTTATCATATTCTTTTTGGTTGAAGAGGCATTCCCCCATCATATATCTAGCTTCCACGGCATCGCTTGAAGATGAATTTCCGGCGATTTGTTCAAATATTGGCAGTGCCTCGGCGTAGCTGGTCTTTTCAAACAACTTTTGTGCTTTTTTCATGTTATTGTCCGCTGCCTCTCCCGTTGCTGCGGGGGCGGAGGCGGGTGGTGGCGCTTGACCCGACTTTTCTTTGGCGGCGGCAGCCGGTTGCGCGGCTTTATCTTTAGCTGTGGTTGGTACAGACTGTTTTGTTACAGTATCTGCAGCTTCAGGAGTTCCATTGGTTGCACCCTCCTTTTTTTCCTTTTTCTTGTCAACCGGAGCTTGCTTGCTATTGTTGCCATCAGGTGTAGCGGCAGGACTCGTGGTTTGCGTTTTTTTCTTAGCGAGCTCAGCCATGAGCGCCGCCTCTTTTGCCTTGCGTTCTGCTTCTTTAAGGCGTGCTTCCTGGATTGCTTTTACGCTTTCTTGCTGTTGATTCATTTTCTCTGCAAGCTTTGCTTCTTTTTCGCGTTGAGCCTCCTCGAATCGGCGCATTGCCTCCTCTCGTTTTGCTGCTTCCGTTTGGGCTACATTGGAAATCGATGTTTCCAATTCTTTGTTTTGTTCTTTAAGTTTCTGATTGAGGTGGTGGGTTTCATCGAGTTGCCCCTTGAGCTCAAGAATCTCTTTTTCAAATTGATCCATTTGTCCGGAAGCAGCTGCCTGTTTCTTCTGCAACGGGACTGTTGTTGATTTCATGTCTTCGAGCTTTTTATTGACGATGCGCAATTGATAGCGAAGCTCTTCCACATCGTTTTGCGATGCGCATTGCACCAGAAATGGACCGATCGCTGCAATAAAAAGGATGTTAATAAAAAATTTCTTCATAGCTTATAGCCTGTTTAAAAAAATGATGTCGGAGGGGTCTTATCGTGACCATTGAGGATACGTTTGGCTGCCGGGGAAGTTGAAAAGTTTCCGTTCAAAGGAACCGTTTTTCATTATACCGTAAATAGCCTGTTTATTGCCATCACGTTTTGCAAAGATAACTTGATTACCGTCCGGCGACCAGCTGGGTGCTTCATGGTGGCTCAGGTCTTGGGTCAGCTGTTTGGGAGACGCCCCGGTTTGTGGGTTCATGGTAAACAACTGGTAAACACCTTCGCGAAGACTTGAATATACAATGAGGTTTTCTGTTGGGGACCAGCTCGGTTCGGCATTCTCAGTGCCTTCAAATGTTAACCGCCGAACATTTCTCGTTCGCATATCTAAAGAAAACAACTGTGGTTTTCCAGTTCGATCTGAGACAAAGACAACAGTGGCTCCGTCGGGAGACCATGCGGGTGAAACATTAATGCCCGAACGATTAGTCAATTGTTCAATTATTTCACCCTTTCTATCAAGAAGATAAAGATCGGGATTACCATCCTTCGAGAGTGTCAGAATCATTCTTTCGCCGTCGGCTGACCAGGAAGGAGCAAGATTTAAGCCTTTTCTCCGGGAAAGCGCCTGGGTTGTCTTATCTTGGCGGAGGTCGGTAATATACAGGTTTTGGTTGCCACTGTGGTATGAAGTATACGACAAAAAAAGTCCGCCGGGTAGAAATCTTGGGGAGACGGTGAGATGTTTGTGACGTGTTATCTGTCTGAGACTTTTTCCTAAAATGTCAGTAAGAAATACTTCCTTTATAGTATTATCTCTATTAACAAACGCTATTTGGGTGGCTGCTATTCCCGGTTTACCAGTTAATGATTCTATAACACTGTCACAGAATTTAAACAACATTTGGTTCTTTTGATCCATGCTGCCGGAGAAAGTTTTTCCCATTACGACTTCATCTCCGGTAGCATCCTGCAACCTCATCTCCAGCTTAAGGACTTCTCCGGAAATAGCAAATTGTCCTAAAACTGTGTAGTCGGCACCAAGCCTTTTCCAATCTGCCGATTGGCTGTCACCATATTTCTCGGAAGGGAGTATGGCAATGATGCCGTGAAATTGTAAAGCTTGGCCGACAATATCTGCCATATCCTTATTGAGGTTTTGTTTTTGGTCATTGAGACTTTTGTTTTGAAACGAAGGTACGGCAATATTGATCTTGCGAATCTCGGGAGCAGTGATGTCGAGATATACCCGGTCTGCCGCGATCGCGTTGTGGATCAAGTAAAAACATAGAAATAGAGAAAGAGCGATTGAAGAAATTAACGATATTTTTTTAGACATGAGGTTTATCATAAAGATTATAGGATTGTTGGATGTTGTTATTGAATGCTTCCCGGTTTGAAACGAACTCCTACCTCATACCGTTGTTTTTTCAAAGCCGGTGGAATGGGTGGCAGGGGATTGGCTTTTTCAATTGTTTTGCCGACATACTGATCAAACAGCGGATCTCCTGATTTGCTTTCAAAAACCATGTTGGCAATATCTCCATCAATTTTGATCGAAATTACCACAATCGATGTTAGGTTAGGATCCTTCTGCAAATTCTCGGGAATTGCCCAGAATTGTTGAAGTCGATTGGCAATAGCTGCATTATATTGATTTTCAAGTAGCGTGTTGCTTCCGCCGACGGTCTGGGACGGTGCGTTGGTTTGCGGTCCCACCGCTGATTCAGCGCTTTGCGTCATTCGGCCTTTATTGCTCTGAGTAAGAACGCGCCGTTCCTGTTCCACGGCTTCCTGCGCTATTCGAGCTCTCTCAGTTAATACGGATTCTTCTCTGAGTGCCTCCGCAAGCTTTTGAACTTTTTTCAGATCTTGGTCATTTTTCTTTGGTGGAACTTCCTGTTCTTTAACCTCTTTGATGATCTTCTGCTTGAGTGGCTTGAGCGAGATAGCCTTCAGCGGTGTCGGCACAGGCGCAGATTCAATTTTTGGCAGGAATCTCGGCAATCGGCGCTTCCTTTTTGGCTTTCGGTGGTGTTGGCGCTGGAGTCGGAGGGGCAGATTCTTGTAATTTCTTTGTCGGAGAAGGAGCAGGCGCCTGGGGTTTAGCCGAAGGATGGGGCCGCTACCGGTTCGGCTATATTCACGAGACTCACCGTGTATATGTCTGCAAACTTAGGTTTTGCCTTAAAAAAACCAGGAAGATACAAAGCCGCCAAGACGATCATGACGTGTATTCCAATAGCCAAATTTAATGGAAGTTTCCATTCGTTCGGCAGCATTGAAACTTCTTGGTAACTGTCGCCCACTCTTCTACTCTTTCTCAGGAGGCTTGGTGATCATACCTAATTTATCAAAACCGGCTGACTTTATGTCGGCCATCACCTGAGCAACTTCCCCGTATGGAACATTTTTATCGGCATTTAAAAATATGAGCTGATCCTTGCTCACAGAATAGTGCTTTTTCAGTTCCTGGACCATGAGAGCCCTGAGCCTGGGGAACCTTATTGATACTTATTGCACCACTTTTTTCTATGGTTACAATGATCGGATTGTCTTCTTGCCGTAAAGCTTTTGCAGTAGTTTCAGGGAGATCGACATTTAATCCCTGAGTCATCATTGGTGCTGTGATCATGAAGATAATTAGCAGCACCAACATAACATCCACAAGAGGTGTGACATTAATATCCGCTACCAATTTTTTCCTGCCGTTTCCGTTTGCTGGTCCCATGACTATTTATACCCTGCTCAGCAGGTCTCTTTCCACCAGATTCAGGAAGTCTGTAGAGAAATTGGATACTTGGCCATCAACAAGATCGAGCTTATTAGAAAAATAGTTGTAAAAAATAACGGCAGGGATAGCCACGGCAAGACCGGCTGCGGTGGCAACTAAGGCCTCCGAGATACCCGGAGCAACAACGGCTAGGGAGGCCGAACCGCGCTGTCCAATATCATGGAATGAGGCCATAATACCCCAGACAGTGCCAAAAAGACCTATGAATGGTGTGGCGCTTCCCGTTGTTGCGAGAAAGGGCAGACTGCTGCCGAGTTGGCTCAATTTTTGCGATTCTGCCTTTCTAACCGCACGTTTCAAATTATCCATAGTGGCAAGTTGCATTTCCAGCGTCTCGTTGCCTCGGCTGTCATCTTTCCGATTACGGATTTTATTAATTTTTTGCAGTTCACTGAATCCAGCTATAAAAACTGAGGCCTGAGGGCTGTATTCATATTCTGCTGCAGCGGTATTGGCTTCATTGAGGTTAGATGAATTCCAAAACGACTCCAGGAAATCTTCAGAGTCGAGGCGAACCTTCTTGAAAAGGCGTGCCTTCATAATGACAATAGTCCACGAAGTAAGTGAAAAAATGAGAAGTGTAAGCATGACCAGCTGGCCGACCGGGCCGGCATGGGTAACCATATCGAGAATTGATAACTGCACGGAGAGATCCTTCTTTAATCAATGCAACCGCGCCACTGAAAGCGGTCGCTCATGACCCGATTTAACTCGGTTATTTGGTGAATTAAATAGTTGTTCCTGATTAAACATTTTACAAACTAGGTATCTTACCTGCTTTTCTTAAAAATTCAACCGGACAATGAGAACATCTTGAAGATTTGCCGGACAGGGTTTCTATTGTCCAGGGAGATGAGATCAGGGAGGTGACTTCACCATGGCACAGACAAAATCGACGACGACTGCAATTTTTTCTGAAACCTTCAGAGTACCCTGAAAAAAACAGGCGTTCGCGAGAGTCTCAGTTAATGTAACTTTAATTTGAACGGTATCACCTGGAAAAACAGGCTTTTTGAATTTAGCACCGCCAATTTTTGTCAAAACAGGGATTTGCGATTCTTCTTGGAGAAGGGTAAGATTTCGTTTTGCCATGAGGAGAGCACCGCTCTGAAAAATTGCTTCGCAGAGGATTACACCAGGCATGATTGGATTTCCAGGGTAGTGACCATGAAAAATTTCAAGGTCTTGCGAAATATCCTTTTCAGTTATTATCGAATTTTCTGCATATGACATGATTCGGTCGACCCAAAGAAAGGGCGGGCGGTGAGGAATAAGGGCAAATATTTCTTTCAGCTGCTGCATGATTAGAGTCCACCGCTTACTTCAAGAACTGTTCCGCTGATATAGGTTGCCTTGTCGCTCGCGAGAAAAAGTACGGCGTTTGCCACTTCATCCGGGGTTCCAAATCTTCGCATGGGAACCATTTTTTTATATTCGGCGAGCAGACCTTCGTCAAGACTTGCTATAAAATCAGTTGAAATAAAGCCTGGAGAAACACAATTGACAGTGATTTTTTTTCTAGCAACTTCTTTGGCAAGGGTCTTGGTGAGTGCGACCTGGCCAGCTTTTGATGCGGCATAATTAGCTTGACCTGAGAAACCAAGATGGGCAACGGGTGATGTTATATTGATTATTCTTCCATATTTGTGCTGCATCATCAGCAAAACAGCCTGCTTAGCCATAAGGTAGGTGCCGGTGAGGTTGGTGTTCAGGACATCTTGCCATTGATTGTAACTCATCATCGCAAGTACGGCATCTCTTCGAATACCGGCATTATTCACAAGGATATCAAGACATTGAAATTTTTTATCAATCCATGCAAACAGCGAGGCAACTTGTTGTTCGTCGGACACATCACACTGCAGAAGTTCAAATCGATTGGCAAACTGGCTGTTTTCATCGGCAAAGACTTGGGCCGCATCATTGTTGCCGGCATACACACCGACAATACGTGCCCCTGCTTCAAGAAAATGTCTGGCAATTGCCTTTCCTATTCCCCGTGTTGCTCCACTGATCACCACTGTTCTGCCAAGGAACTCAGTCATTGCAAACCTCTAGGACCGCAGAAAGCTATCGACATCATTGGATACAATAACCCCATAGTTGATAGCCCCAAGCCAGCCGGACATGATAATTCCCACAGATCCCACATGAAATAACCCAGCGACTTCTTTAAAAATTGATCGAGAAACATTCAAGCCCTCAAATTTTGTGCCAAAGGATGTACCTTTGGTGTGGAGAGTGTAGCTGTTAAAGGTTCTTGGCGTTGCCGCTTCCATCCAATCAATTTTTTCTTTGACCCCAGGAAGATATCGTTCAAGATCTGTGAGGGTTCTGTCAATCAGGAACTGTTTTTCCTTCTGATAGTTTGTTTCTTCAAGGTGCGCCCAGTCTTCAAAACGGCTGTTCATTGAAGCAACGATGGTGTAGCGGTTTTGGTCGGGGCGCGTTTTTGGGTAATAAAGTGAAAAGGTCTTTGAGTTTGAGTGTTTGTCAAGCAACTCCTCGGAGTCGAATTCAGGGGCGGATGAGGTGAAAAGCAGGTCACCAATTTCATCGATCGTTTCCATTTCCTTGATCCCGAAATACACCTGACAACTCGAATTGTTTATCCTGATTTTGTCTGCTTTTTCAATAAATTCAGCTGAATATACTTCGCGATCGGTAAGATTACTGATGGTGTTGGTTATCCCGCTATTGGATACTACTGCTTTTGCGGTGATGGTTTTTCCTAATACTTCGACACCTCGCACCCGACCCTTTTCAATGATAATTTTATCAACCTTTGAATTGGTACAGATTGTTACCCCGTTTTTCTCCAACTCCTCGGTCATAAGTCCAATGAGTTTGTCCGTACCGCCCTCAAAAGTGTAAACACCTTTGTTCATAAAGTTTGAAAAAACTATCCCATAGGTTATTGCCGGATCATCAAGTGTAGATCCGTTGGCATAGCTTATAGGTTCCATCAGGAGTCGATGAACATCGGATCTACCCGGGAAAAAATCGTTGAATAAATCCCTGGTGGTCATCGTCTGATCATCATAAAAGTTCATGCCTGAAATAACTGTGAAAAATCGTTGAATTGTTTTTTCGGGAATCTTGAAATGAGATTGGAGTAACCTGGTAAAATCTTCTTTGTCAAAGGTCGTTCGCAAGGAAAATTGTGGATTATCAAAGACAATATCCTTGAGTTGCACAATTGAACTCATGATTGCTTTGTTCCAATATTTTTTGCAGGTTTTGAGCATGCCATAGGGAAAACCATGCAATGAAACATCGAAAATGTGGCCTCGACGCTTGAACCAGGTGGCGAGGCCACCGAGTCGGTGGTGGTATTCCAAAAGGAGAACTTTATGCCCGCAATAGGCTAGACGGTTGGCGGTGGTAAGTCCGCCAAGGCCGGAACCAACGACTATCACGTCATAATGTTCGGCAAGTTGAGAAAAGGAGACAGGCATAAGATGACGACTAGATGGTTACAAACTGTTAAAAAATAGATTATTTCAGCTTAGCTTTCAGAAAATATCTCTCCTGGCACCTGTTAATAATTATGAATTGCAGTAATTTTCAAAATAAACGTATGCTGACAGAAGTTAGAGTTTGGGTAGGATCTGTTGATTGACGATTGAAACTCCGCTGAGCATGGAGCCGATAATTCCCATAAAACCCTGGTCAGTGCCAGCCAGGAAGAGATTAGGATAGCCAATATTACCATCCTTTACCTTTTCCGGACTGCCATAGATGGCACCGTTGATCTTTGCGGTGTAGCGCTCAACGGTAACGGGAGTGAAAGTGTTTTCATATACAATATTTGTCGCAAAACTGCCAAGTAAATTCTCTAGCATTTGTGCGGAACGACGGGATGTTTCTTGTTTTTGTCGGGAGTATTTATCCGGCATTGTAGATAGATGTTTCCATTTCTCGTAGTTTGCCAAGTGGGTAGACCGAACCTCAGTTATTTCCTTTTTAGGTATTCCCTGAAAGTGAGATGGAAAGCAAATAACACCACTCTTGAATTCGGCGAAATCCGCAGGTTTTTTGTAGGAAAAGGTCTCTCCGTCATTATAAAAAACAATGGTTTTGTCGTCTGGAAGCTGTGATGTCGGTTGTTGTCGCAGTTGGTAAATCGTTTCGACAAAACCGAGTCGGCCAAGGTTAGTCGAAGGAGATCCTCGTGTGCCGGAAATGAGCTTGAGGGTTTCTTCATATCCAATGGTCGAGAGGATGTAGTCACACTCCAATATTTCTCCATCGTCAAGTTCTACGCCGATAGCATTGCCCTGCCTGACAATGATCTTTTTTACGCCACAGTTTTTCCGAAGGCTTCCACCCAGTTCAAGGTAATGTGAGGCCAAGAGTTCTAGTAGATCCTTAATAGTGCCCTGGGGACGAAACATGCCTTCCAGGAAAATAGCCCTGAACATTATGACAAACTGACTGAGGTCCATGTCATCCTCACGGCTCGAACCATAAAACATGAGCGGACAGAGCAACATTTCAGTTAGGAGTGGAGTTTGGAGCGTTTCTGTAAGAAAATTTCTGGTAGAACGAAAAGGAGAGGGCAGGAATGGGTTAAAATTTTTAAATAAATGAAGCATTTTTTGAAACCTAACGGCAGCGCGTGGAAATTTAGTCCGAACTTCTGCGTTTAATACTTCAATATTGTTAGAAAAAATTAACGATTCACAATGACGGAAAATTACTTCACTTTTCATTTGCTGACAAAAGGAAAAATCGTTTCGTCGCAGTTTCAGCTGTCGCAGCAGCCTGTTTATTGGAGCCTGTTTGTCTCCTGGTTCGGCATAATTAGTGATAGCATGGAGACCAGTTTCATAGAGTTTGTCATTTCGATAAAAATACGAGTTGAGTCCGCCTAGTCGGGAGTGTTTTTCAACTAAAAGAATTTCGGGGATGAACCGTGCTGCTCGAATGGCAGCGGCCAATCCGGAAAGACCGCCGCCAATTACCAAAAGGGGGGTTGTCACAACATCAGATGTCTTTTAACAATGGTTGGAGATAGCCTGCGCAACTGTTGAGTGTAGCGAGATGCGGATAATCTTCTTCGGGAATCTGCAGCTTGTGTCGCTTTCGCAATTCCATTACGATATCAAGAAAATCCATGGAGTCGAGTTCAAGTTGGTCACGTAACGGCTTGTCGGGATCGAGACTTCCGAAGTCTGCCTCGTCGTCTATGTCTTTTATGATTTCCAGAATCAGATTTTTTATATCTTCACTTGTCATGAAACTCTCCGAATGTTGCGGCTGATAGAAAAAGGTTCAAATTATTGATGTCCCCTTGTTGAGGGGAGTATTTGTTTTGAGCAATGGCAAAACACTTTGTATAACATACCAAAACAATCTTGTTGATACTTATTTATAGAAACAATCGAAAAAATTCAGCCAATGTATTTTTTCACAATGACAGTTGAATTAATGCCGACCATCCCGAAGGAGTTGTTTAATAATATATCAATGGTTTGAGCTTGTATTGCCTTGTTGATCACCAGATTATTGACTGCACATTCCGGGTCGAGATTTTCAATATTAATTGTCGGGTGGACAATCCCGTCGGCGAATGACGGTAAATTGCCCGCCAGTTCAAGAACGCCGGCCGCCCCCATCGCATGTCCGATGATACTTTTTGTATTATTGACATACGTTGATGGACAATCACCGAAAACCTCAACAATAGCTTTACATTCTTCGATATCGCCCTGCTTGGTACCTGTCGCATGGGTGTTGATCAGATGGACATCTTTCGGTTGGAGGTGTGCTCGATGCAGGGCAAGACGCATACATTCAGCCTGTCTCTTGCCATAAGGCAGCACAAAATCTTTGGCATCTGAGTTCATTGCATAACCGATTATTTCTCCATAGATATGTGCTCCCCGGGCAACTGCTTTTTCCAGGTGTTCAATAATATACACACAACCACCTTCGGAAATAACAATACCGTTTCTGTCACGATCGAATGGTTTGGAGGCCTTTCTCGGATCGCTCGCTTCCCCAAGAGCTCCTTGGGCTTTAAAACTGGCAAAGATGCCGAAAGAACCAACAGATTCTGAAATTCCGCCAGCTAAAGCCATATCGACTTCATCCAATTTCAACATCTGAACGGCTTGAATAAGGGAGGCGTTGCCCGCTGCACAGGCGGCTCCGATTACGTAGTGTGGTCCGGTTATACCGAGGTTCATGGTAATTTCGCCGGCCGGGTTATTGAGAACGGTTCGAGGATTGTGATGATGCGTCCAATAATTAACATCGTATTGGTACTTGCTGATATTGTAGATCTCATTCTCAGTCTCAACTGTCCCATGTTCGGTTAGGCCGATGTATACACCGATTCGTGCAGGATCGTAATTTTGAATGTCGAGTTTGCCATCCTTTAGAGCCTCGTTGGCACAATAAACCCCAAGGCATCCTGCGCGAGTACCTTTTTTATTCTCTTTTTTCTTTCGATAAAGAGTTTCCGGAAAGGTACATATACCTGCCGGAGCTTTGCCGAAATAGCGGAGTTCAATCTCCTGAATTTCGCTTACCCCATTTATGAGTTTGTTCCGAAATTCTTGGAGATTGGATGCATTGGGTGCAGCAAGCCCGATACCGGTTATGACTATTCTGCTGTTTTGCATTGGATATGTCGTTTCCTGAGGGGTTGGTTTAAAAAAACGTGTGTTGCCAGTCCTCTAAGATCGCAAATGGCACCAATTGTGCGATTTCATGGTAATACATGTAGATAAAACCACCTAAAACGTCGAGTAATTTACAAAAATCTCAATCATTATGCTGCAAATATGATATTGAAACATTAATACATTAATTTGGTCTTCTTGCGAGTGCTGGTTCTTCCGGCAAGCATACCAATTATGAAAACTGCCGCACCGGCTGCAAACCATAAGAAGCGGGTTTGATCCTCCTTTTTGGAAAGAGTCCTTTGCAACTCGGATATCATCCTCCCTCGTTTATCGTACTCTGAGATGAGCAGTACGTAATTTTCGGGAGTTTGCTCCAGCTGGTCAGTTGACACAGGGTGTGCATCGACCACAAGTTCTGATGTTCTGGGAGAAGGTTCTGGGAGTTGGTGCTGCTGCTGTTGAGCTTTCAATTCTTCCTGCAGTCGTGAAATCAATTTTTCGGCATCGCTCAGTTTCAGCTGAAAATCTTGGCAAGGAGGAACGTTGGATATTGTGTCCACAATGGCAGTATCAGAAGGTGCAATAGATTTTGAAATAACCTGACTTTTAAGGTCAGAGATCTCTTGCTTGAGCTGTTTTATTAAGAGTGTTTTTGGGGCATCACTTTTTAGATAGTGTTTGCCAATCCAACCCTGTTTGCCCTCTGCTGTCTCAATTTTAAGATAATTGCCACTCTCTTCAATAACTTGGACAGGATCGTCGGATTGCACGGTCGCTACGACTTCATAGGGTTTTTCAAGGCGATTTTTAATGTTGATGACGAGGAGATCAGAGACGTAACGAACATTGTTCTGCTCAGAACGTGCGGTCGCAAATTGGGGAAATATTTGAAGCACACTGAACGAGATGAAAAAAGACAAGATGGCATAAGATTTCAACATATTTTTTCTCCAGCAACGACTGATTATGTGTAGTATGGGGGGATTAAAGACAAATAAAATGGTATTTAGAAAATAAAATATTATATTAATGAGTTATTAAATTTTCTGCAACAAAAGTGAACAGCTGAAATAACTGTTTTTCGAGGTTCTTGATAGGACGATCTGATGGCAAATAAATCAGTACCGGAAAATGATGTCATTAAAAATATCAAACTCAACAGTTCTCTGTCGGAGGATAAGAGAAGGCAACAGCGGCTTGCGCACAATTTGACTGAACTTACGCAGGGTAATTTTCAGATTCTCAACAACGATGAATTTCTTCGTGGTCTCGTTAATTACCTTTTGGATCACGCTGAGGAGAAGACAGATATCAAAAGGATAATTCTGATAAGTCTAGGAAATGCCGTTATTTTCCAAGATAGAAATATCAGAGAAAGGACACTCACGGTTTTATCCTTGGCTGGAGAACACTATCTCCAATGCAGTGAAAAGGGTGGGATTCTTCTTGTTGTTCAGAGTTTCTGTAGGTGGTTGGAACATGAAAAGGAGATATTGCCCGGCCTGGTGGTTGTCATAAAAAGGATGGAAGAGCTTACTTTGTGGCTTTTGGAAAATTCCTTCTGGAAAGAAGGTGCGAATATTATTGGCCTGTTTCATCTTATACAAACTGGAGATAATGAAAAAAGCACGGCCTTTAGGAGCCTTGTTTCGCAAACTCTTGATAAGTTGGCCGTTGAAGCTACCCTAGAACATTTGACCGATGGATACCTTCTGGGTGATAGTCGCCAACCTCTTTTTCAAAACATTCTTCTTTTTTTAGAAGATCGAGCTGCAGTGTATCTCTTTAGCAGGGTTATGCAGAGTCTCAGCAGAAAGGAACGCTTGGCATTGATTCATCTGATTCCCACGTTTGGTCTTCTTGTCTTGCCAATTCTTGAAAAATGTTTGAAAAACAATCCTCATTGGACGGTGGTCAGAAATGCTTTGTGCATCTTAGCAGAGATTGGCAATGACACCTGCTATTCTTTTATAAAGCAGTATTTTCGACATGAAGATAAACGAGTCCAGTATGAGTTGATTGGTTGTGTTGTGAAATTCGGTGGCTCCGAGTTAAAGGATCGATTGCTAGACTGGTCTTGAAATCGTCGATGATGAATTAAAAGTCCACATTATTCAGCTGCTTGTCGCACATGCGCCAAGTGATGAAGCTGTATTGGGTGGACTGTTTGAATTAGTCGAAAGAAGTGCTGCTTTCTCGTCTCGTTCTAGAAATAGACTTATTGGCGCTGCTATAGCTGCTCTGAAAACTTTTCCTTCCATCAAAAGTATTGAAATTCTGCGTACCCTGCAATTTAGTTACAGCAAGGCACAAGGAAGCGAACAGCTGCAGATTCAGATCGAAGAAGCTCTCAAGTTTTTAGCACCAAAACTTCGACACCGCCAGCAACGTTTCGAGGAGACGCATGAGACTTTAACCTTTGATAGCGATCCGCAACAAACGCAAAAAGCACTCAGCAAGTTGGCGAGTATTGAGGAAAACCTTCGCAAACTTGTACGAGCCGGTGATATGGGCGGTGCCGCACGACTTCTGCATGAACAAGCCCTTTCCGCAGCACGAGCCAAGGAGTTCTTTTTGGCGGAGAAGCTAAGTGAAAGAATGTTGGAAATCAATCCCATGGCTCTTGCCGAGGCTGTTGCGCTGGGAGATTTGATCGAAGGTGAAAAGGCCTCATCCAATTCCTGCCACCATCTTGGTGTTTGGAGTGAACTCTATGAGGAAATGACCACTGAAGAATTTAATGCACTCTATTCTGTTCTGCGCCAGGAAGAATATCGGAAAAATGACATATTTGTAAGAGCGGGGGAAACCGATGATGTTCTTTATTTTCTCAGTTCAGGGTACGTAAGTCTCAATTGTTTAACCGGCGGCAATGAAAATTTTCTTAAGCGCATGGGTCCCGGCAGCATTTTAGGAGGAGAGCAGTTTTTTTCTGCTTCAGTTTGGACGGTTACCCTTAGAGCCCTCTCCGACGTGCACCTTCAGGTGCTTGATCACAAGATGTTTATAAAGATTGCTGAAGAATTTCCAGGGATGGTGGAAAAGTTGCAAAAATATTGCAGCAAATATGCTGAGGTACCAGCACTCCTTAAGATGTCCGGGGATGATCGAAGAGAATACCCTCGTTTTTCTGTGTCGCTTTTTACCCACAATGTTCTCTTTGACCCCTACGGTAATAAAGGGAAAAAAAGTTTTAGGGGTGAACTGATAGATATTTCTCGGAATGGTTTGGCATTTATTATCAAAATTTCAAGCCTAAATAATGCCAAATTGATGCTAGGCAGGCAGATTGTTTCGGAAATCAGGGGTATTGAAGATGAAGTGGTGACCGAATGCGGTGGAATTGTCGTGGCTGTAAAATACCCCAATGCAGTCGCAAGTGATTTTACTGTACACGTAAAGCTTTCAAAAAAAATCGAGGATACAGCCTTCTCAAAAATCATCGCCCTGCGTCGATCGTGATTCGATGATGCGTAGAGAAGGTACTTTCTGTGGCTGAAAAGATATTTAAAAGCATATTATTGATCCGTGGTTTGGAGATTTTTCCTCCAATTGCTTTGGCACCCATGGTCGGACTGTCGCATTCTGCGTTACGAACGTTGGTACAGCAAGAGGGCGGCATTGGACTGCTTTTTACTGAAATGTTGGCAGCCGAACGCTTGCCTCATGACAATGAACATTGTTCGCCCTTATTAATCAAAATTCCAAGCGAATACCCGCTTTTTTATCAGCTTGTGACCGCAGACGAACGAACCATAGGTCCGGCCATTGAAAAGCTGCATGGCTTTAACGCCCAAGGTATTGACCTCAATCTCGGCTGTCCGGCTCCAATGCAGAAGCGACTCGGATCGGGTATGTCACTTGCCGAAAACCAGACACAGATGTGCAAAGTACTTCGCAGGCTGCGTCAATGCACTGAGCTTCCGGTCAGTGTTAAGATTCGTCTGGGAGATTCGTTGGACGTCGGCAAATTGAGAGGTTTTTGCTGCGTACTGGAGGATGAAGGAGTTGATCTGATCACTATCCATGCCAGATTGAACGGCGAAAAATTTTGTCGCAAGCCAAGATGGGCCGTTGTTGGCGAGATTCGTGGTGCTGTCTCTATCCCGATACTTATTAACGGTGGCATTTTTAGTGTCGATCATGCGAGGAAAAGTCTCGAACAGTCAGGAGCCGATGGGCTCATGATCGGTCGGGGAGCAGTCGGAAAACCCTGGTTATGTGCTCATATTGCCAAGGAGATCTATGGAGTGCCGACAGGTAGTCAGGGCTGCTCTGAAGAAGAAATATTTTTCAAATTTGTTGGTCTATTAGAACAGCGCTTTGCACCGGAACGACGCTTGGGGCGGTTGAAGCAATTTACCACATATTATGCGGCTCAATTTACTTTTGGACATCATTTGGCCACCGCCATTCAGTCAAGCACCAGCATTGACCAGGCCAAACAGAGAGCCGTCAATTTTTTCACTCGAAGCCTGTAATCCACACACTTCAATGGAGGTACTCCTATGATTGACCTTATTAAAAAAACGGTTTTGACAGGTATGGGCGTCCTATCACTCACCAAAGAAAAAATAGATGAATTTTCCCGGGAGCTGATCGAAAAAGGCAAACTCTCCGAACAGGAAGGGGAAAAATTTATTCAAGAGATGCGGAAACGGGCAGAAGAATCCAAAGAGGCCCTTATGAAGCAAACGGATAGGATGGTTGAGGCATCTTTAAACAAGATGCAGCTTGCAAAGGTGTCGGATGTGGAGAAATTGCAGTCAGAGATTGTAAGCTTGCGTAAGGAAATTGAAGCGTTGCGCAACGAGAAATAACATTGCAGCAGTAACGCAACCCAAACCTGCTGTTCGTTTTGACTATTTTCTTTCGAATCGGGATTTGACCTTTTCTGTAAGAATGTTCAGTTCTGCCAGTCCAAGTTTGTCGAGGATTGCTGTATAAAGGGCAACCGCACAGAAGAGAATGGAAAAGAGTGCCGCTGTCTGTTGCGCTATGGTTCCAGTAAGCCACCCAGCCAAGAAATATCGGGCAGGGAGCAGTAAAGCGCAGAGGGCAAGGGTAGCGATACCGATCTTCAAGGATCCTTTGCCAAGGTAATGTATGGAATATCCATGCATATTCTTGTAGAGCACAACCATGAGAAACACGAAATTGATAAGCATGGTACAGGAAGTAGAGAGGGCAATGGCCCTGTGCTGATAGGTGTTTATGGTGAGATTTATTATAACGATGTTGCAAACGATTGCTAGAAAGCTGGCAATAACCGGGTATTTGGTTTTGTCGAGGGCGTAAAAAGCAGGAACAAGTACTTTGTTTGCTGAATAGGCGAAGAGGCCTATGGCGTAGAGGCAGAGGGTGTCTGCTGTCGCCAGGGTGTCTGTCGCGGTGAAGGCACCGTGCTGGTATATCAGGCGGATGATCGGCTGGGATAAAATGATGAGGCCGGCAGTTGCCGGAACAGTCAGGGCAAAGACCATGGTTAGGGAGGACACCATGGTGTCTTTCATCGCCAGAATATCTTTATCGGCTGCCTGTTTCGCCAAAATTGGCAGCATAGCAATAGACAAAGCGACCCCGAATACACCAATCGGCAGTTGCACCAGCCGGAAGGCATAATACAGCCATGAAACCGAACCTTCGGTACAGGAGGCGGCAAAGTTGGTGTTGATGAAGAGGTTGATCTGGGTCGCTGACAGCCCGATGGTTGCCGGAATCATCAAAGTGAGTATCCGTCGTAACCCAGGGTCGGTGATTCGTATCACTGGCGTGTAATGGAAGCCGGTTTTGTACAGCGCCGGAAGCTGCATTCCGAACTGCAGAAAACCGCCGATGAGCGTGCCGATAGCCATGCCGACGATTGCCGGTTGATCGTAACGGGGTAGAACAAAGGCCAAGAGTTGTGCCGCCAATCAATGAACCGAGATTAAAAAAACTGGAGGCAATTGCCGGAATAAAAAAGCGGCCTTTAGTATTCAAAATTCCCATCACCACTGCGGAAAGGGAGATGAAAACCAGGAAAGGCAACATAATACGGGTGAGTTTTACAGTGAGCGCGGTTTTGCCATCAATCAAGGAAAAATCAGGGGCCAGAAGGGTAACGATATTTCCTGCAAAGAAAATCATCAGCAAGGTGACAATGCTCAGGAAAATAAGGATAAAGTTCAATACATTTGCCGCCAGCTGCCAGGTTTCCTCCTGCGTGCGTTGTTTGTCGTAGACAGAAAACACCGTGACAAAGGCTGCGGAAAGTGCCCCTTCGGCAAAAAGATCTCGTAAAAGGTTAGGGATTCTGAACGCTACAACAAAGGCGTCATATATAAATCCAGCTCCGAACAACCCGGCAAAGACTTGTTCGCGCAATAGACCGAGAACGCGGCTGCACATAACAGCTAGCCCGACGGAGGCGGCAGATTTTGCAATGGTCCCGTTGTTTTTTCTCTGCTCTGACAATGGAGTATCATCCTGAAAAATTGAAGCCGACTACCGGCTTGGGGAGGATACCCTGATTGCTTATATTATGCCACAAAATCATTATTTTGCTTCAAGTCAATTTTTCCTTTGGAAATATTTCTTTTTAAACCCCGATCCCCGGCTAATCTTTCTTGACTTTGTGTTTTGAAATTGAATATATGAGTATGTTGTCTGGAAGGCTGGTGGGCTGACAGGCTGGAGTTATTCGGTATTTGGAGAGAGCATTGAAAAAATCGTCGTTTTTGAGGAGATACGAATGCAGGATACAAATATAGTAAGAAATGTTGCAATCATAGGTCACGGTAATTGCGGAAAAACATCCCTTGTTGAGGCAATGCTTTACAGCGCTGGTAAAATCAGTAGGCTGGGCAAGGTCGATGACGGTAGTTCGACCATGGATTATGAGGAAGAGGAGATCAGCAGAAAAATTTCAATCAACTCCAGTTTCCATAATTATACCTGGAAGAAGTACAATGTCTTCTTGATCGACACGCCCGGCGATGACAATTTTCTCAATGAAACGGTATTTGCTTCGTATGTTTGTGATAATGCCCTCTTTACTATTGGGGCGGTACTCGGAGTAAAGGGCCAAACCATTAAATTTTCTAAGATAATCAAGAATAGAAACCTGCCGACTGTTATTGCTATCAGCAAAATGGACAGGGAACGTGCTGATTTTCTCAGCACGGTTGACCAGATTAAGGCCTCCCTCCCTTTCAATTCGGTTGTTTTGCATTTGCCTATCGGGGCTGAAGATAATTTCAAAGGATATGTCGATCTTGCCAGCGGCAAGGCCTTCCTTTTCGACGGTGATAAGGGAAATCTCAAGCCTATCGATGTGCCGGCGGAAATGGAAGATGAAGTGACGTTGTTTCGGGAAGCTCTGATGGAATCGGTGGCTGAAACCGATGACGAACTGATCGAGAAATTTCTTGAGGAAGGGGAACTGACCTATGAAGAAATTACCACCGGTTTAAAAAATGGATTGGCCAAGGCCATGATTTCTCCTATTTGTGTTTGCTCGGCAACCCTCAATAAAGGTGTTACCCCGATTCTTGACGTCATTAACGCCTATATGCCTTCTCCAGCCGAGCGGGCACCGATTCCGGCGACCAAAGAGGGGAGCGGTGAAATTGTGGAAGTGCAACCCAACGAGACTGCACCTTTTTCAGCCTTGGTGTTCAAAACCATGGCTGATCCTTATACCGGTCGTCTTACCATTTTTCGAGTTTTCAGTGGTGTTTTGCAGGGGGACACATTCTACAATGCCACAAAAAAGACCTCCGAGCGGTTCGGGCAACTGTATGTCCTTGAAGGAAAAGAACAAAGACCTGTTGAATATGCCAGCCCGGGTATGATCATCGGCGTTGCTAAACTGAAAGAAACTGTTACCGGCGACACCCTTTGTGATCCGGCAAATCCCATCGTTTTTGCCGCTCCCGAACCATTGAAACCGGTTATATCGTTTGCCGTCAGTGCCAAGAAAGGTGATGAAGAAAAGGTGTTTTCATCGATCAGCAAATTGCTGGACGAAGATCTAACCTTGCGAATTACCCGGCAACAGGAGACAAAACAGGTCCTTCTGTCCGGTGTGGGAAGAGTGCATCTTGATGTGGTTGGGGCAAGGATCAAGCGAAAGTTCGGGGTTGAAATGGAACTCAGCACTCCGAAAATCCCCTATATGGAAACCATTAAATCCACTGCCAGGGTGCAGGGCAAACATAAGAAGCAAAGTGGCGGCCGTGGACAATTCGGCGATTGCTGGATAGAGATTTCTCCTCTGCCCGGTGGAAAATATGAGTTCGTTGATCAGATTGTCGGTGGGGTTATTCCCCAAAATTATCGACCGGCGGTTGACAAAGGCATCCAGGAGGCAATGGAAAAGGGGGTACTCGCCGGGTATCCGGTTACCGACATTAGAATTGCCTTGGTCGATGGGTCCTTTCACAACGTCGATTCGTCGGAAATGGCCTTCAAGATTGCCGGGTCGTTGGCCTTCAAAAAAGGTGCACAGGAAGCCGGACTCATATTGTTGGAACCATATGTGAACATGGAGATAAAGGTTGGTAAGGAAAATGTCGGCGATGTAATGGGTGATCTCAACTCCCGTCGAGGGAAGGTTATGGGAATGGATTCCAGCGATGGAATGGAAATCATCAACGCCCAGGTTCCCCAAGCTGAGGTCCAGTCATATGCCACAGACCTTACATCAATGACCGGCGGTCTAGGTAGTTTCAGTCTTTCGTTCTCGCATTATGAAGAAGTGCCGGGGCAGATCGCTGAAAAAATTATTGCTGAGGCAAATGCCCAGAACAGTTAGTTGAGATGGAGTGTCCATGACGGTTGATAAAAATGAAGCCTACACCTTTGCCGTGCTGACGATGAGCGACAAAGGATCACGAGGCGAGAGGGAGGACACCAGCGGGGCATATCTGCAGGAGCGGCTTGCGGCTGAAGGATACGTGCTGCAAGCGTATGAGGTTATTCCTGATCAAAAGCAGGTGATAATCGACCGGTTGAAGGCGCTTGTCGATGACCTGCAGGTGTCTCTTATCGTTACCACAGGAGGTACCGGGGTGTCCCCCTCGGATGTTACCCCGGAGGCCATGAGCGAGGTGCTTGATCAGGAGATTCCGGGGATGGCGGAAGCAATGCGCAGTGCAAGTCTCATGAAAACCTCGAGAGCAATGTTATCCCGAGGCAAGGTCGGCATTAGAAAAGGTAGTCTCATTATCAATCTTCCTGGGAGTCTCAAGGCTGTAAAGGAAAACCTTGAGGTAGTTTTACCTGTGCTGATCGCATGCGCTGGAAAAAATCAGTGGTGGGACCAGCGATTGTGGCGCAGCCACAGAATAAAAAAAATGGTCCCGGCAATGTCTTTGCCAAGATCATTTTAATGATTCATCCTCATGCAATCCTTTCTGCTTGCGTTAGTCTAGAATCTCGACCTGCGCAGTCTCGCCTTCGTTCATCGGAGCTATTTCACCAATAATATAGGGCTGTTCACCTACTGCTGCGAAATGGTGGCTGATATCGTTTACTTTTTCCTCGTCAACTACTACGAGCAAGCCTATGCCCATATTAAAAGTCCGAAACATTTCTTCCCTCGGAATTTCTCCCATGCGTTGCAGGAATGTGAAAATTGGCGGGATTGTCCATTTGCTGGCATCAAGAATTGCTTTATATCCTTTAGGGAGGATTCTTGGAATGTTATCGATAAATCCACCGCCGGTATTGTGGACCATACCGTTTAATTGATAATTTTTCAGGACATTGAGAACCGATTGCACATAAATTTTCGTGGGCTTCAAAAGCTCCTCACCCAAGGTACATCCCAGTTCGTCAATATGCTGATCGACAGTCAGTTGGTGATCGGCAAAACAAATTTTCCGCACCAGGGAGTAGCCGTTTGAATGTAGGCCGCTGGATGTGAGTCCGATAATTTTATCTCCGGCACGAATATCCGACCCGTCAATAATGGCATCACGATCGACTATGCCGGTGACAAATCCGGCCAGATCATAGTCATGATTTTTATATATACCCGGCATTTCGGCAGTTTCCCCCCCGACCAGGGAACAGTGCGCTTGTCGGCATCCTTCGGCTATGCCGGTAATGATTTCTTTGGCTACGCCGAGATCAAGCTTTCCAACGGCAAAATAGTCGAGAAAACAGAGGGGGGTGGCGCCACCAACGATCAAATCATTAACGCACATGGCAACAAGATCGATGCCGATGGTGTCATGCTTGTTGCAGAGTTGGGCGATCACGAGTTTTGTGCCCACGCCGTCTGTTGAATTGACAATGACAGGTTTTTTGTATTTGTTGATGTCGATGGCGAAGTGGGAGGAAAAGCCGCCAATTCCACCCAAAACACCGCGTTGGTGGGTGGAAGATACAATATCTCTAATTTCCTCAATGAAAGCGTTACCTTTGTCGATATCTACTCCGGCCTCGCTATATTTGCTCGGTTTTGTGTTGCTCATGTCAGTGTAATGTCTGGTAATCGGTTATTATAGGAAAAAGTTTGTGCCACTCGTCTAGAAAGTTGATCTATATTATTAGTGCAGACCAGAAAAAGCAATGCAATTACATCAATTTTCATGAATTGATAGAGACTGGAGGAATTACCTCCGGCAACGCCAAGGTTGAAATAATTGGAACCTTCTGGTAGAAAAGGCGGCTATGAAACTTCTCACACTCCTACTTGGCTTAGTCTTGATAGTTGAAGGTTTGCCATACGTGGCCGCCCCGGAAGCTATGCAAAATTGGCTTAAGAAATTAAGCGAGATTCAGCCAAATCAGCTTCGCGGCATGGGTCTTTTCGCCATGCTGCTCGGTTTGGTAATATGCTTTTGCGTGCAAAAGACTTCCTTGTTTCAATGAGTAAAATAATAGAACGGGTTATAGATTTTGCCGGGACCCAACTAATTTCGGGGTGATGCATATGGTAAATTATTTTTTTCTGGAAAACAATATTGTCAAGATGGAGAGTGGCAATCATCATTCCATTATTTCAAATATTATTTGGGTTGATCTCATAAATCCCACCGGTGAGGAAAAGCAGCAGGTTGAAAAGGATTTCATTGTCGAATTATTCACAAAACACGAAAGAGAGGAGATTGAAAGCAGCTCGAAGTATGTTGAGACTGCTGAAGAAATTGGTATAAATCTCAATTTTTTGATTCAGGATGGCGACAACTTCACAAACGAACCGGTATCTTTTATCATCAAAGACAAGATGCTCATTACCCAAAGATATCATGAATATAGATCATTCGCCGAGACATATCGAAAATTAAAAGTCATTAAACCGATTGATGGCGATGATGTTTTTCTTACAATACTGGAAACCCGCATTGATTTTGACGCAGATCTTATTGAAAGCATTACTGATCGGATTTCAGCAATAAGCAAGGAAATGACTGCCGATCAGGATATCGATCGGGAGCTATTGTTGAAAATTACAGCCTTGCAAGAGTCTACCATAGCTATCCGTGAAAATATCATTGAGAAACAACGAATTCTTTCTTCCATGTTGAAGAGCAAGATGTTTCCGAAGGAAGATTATGCCAATATGCGGATTATGATAAAGGATGTAGGGTCGTTACTTGACCACACTTCCTTTAATTTTGAGCGACTGGAATTTTTACAAAATACCTTTTTAGGGTTGGTTGATATTGAACAAAACAGGGTTATTAAAATTTTCACCGTGGTAACCGTTATTTTTATGCCTCCTACAGTAATAGCCAGCGCTTACGGTATGAATTTTAAGTATATGCCGGAATTAGAAAAAGTGTGGGGATATCCTTTTGCAGTTGTTCTCATGATCCTTTCGTCAGTTGTGACCTTGCTGTTTTTTAAGCGGAAAAAATGGTTGTAAAGAACATTTGATGATTCTCTCAGCGATCAACTGAGACCCTGATTTTTGCTTGTTCTTTTCAAGTTTCTGCGGGATTCGATATTTCTGGCCCGGGCAAGTTCACGCATATCTTTGGCTTTATCCGATTCGTCGATGATCTCCATGCCAACGATTTCTTCAAGGACATCTTCCATGGAAATGATGCCGGTCATGGTTCCGTATTCGTCGACAACGATAAAAAGATGCTGTCGGCGATCAAAGAAATCGACGAGAATGCGGTTCAGCCTTGCAGTTTCCGGAACAAAGTGCGCCGGGTGTTTGAACCTTGCCACAGTCAGCTTGTTTTTGCCTTCCGCTGCAGCATGGAGGATATCCTTGCGCATGACGATGCCGGTGACATTGTTGGGCCCTCTGTTATAAATTGGAATCCGGCTGTGAACACTCAGTTCCGTCAGTTTAGTTACGGCGTTGCCGACAGTCGTATGCTCGTTGAGAGAGAAGGTGACTGTCCTTGGGGTCATTACCTGTCTGACAATTTTGTTTTTCAGATCGATGATATTATTGATCACTTTTTCCTCATTTTCCTCAAGGTCTCCGGATTCACGGGAAAGAGCGGCAATGGTCTGCAGTTCCTCTCCTGATATTGTCTCTTCTGTTTTTTTGGGGAGTAAGCGGGTTATGTTTCGACACAGCCAGATGATGGGTTTCAGGACGATGACCATTGTGCGTATTGGGTAGGTAACGTAGGGTGCCAGCTTGAAGGCGTAATGTACCCCGATAGTTTTCGGTAGTATCTCCGAGAAGATCAGAATTGTAAGGGTAAAGGAAGAGGAGAACAGGAGGAGATTATCATCACCGAAGATTTTTGCCGCAGCCGCACCGGCAACCGAAGCGCCAATGGTATTGGCGACAGTATTCAGTGTAAGTAATGCAGTGATCGGCTCATCAATGTCCGATTTGAGATTTTGCAGTTGCTCAGCTGTGGCATGGCCACTTTTTTTGAGCATTTCAACCTGACTTGCGGTAATCGAATAGAGAACTGCCTCGCAAAGTGAGCATATGGCGGATACAACTACGGCCAGGGAAACGGATAAAACAAGGGTTTGAATCACTTCTTAACCTCCATTTACGAAACGATCGTGCCCTCAAAAAAAGAAGTAATCAGTAGCTGAAGGGGTTGATTGACGACGAAAGTATGAAACTCGTATAAAACGACATTCGAATTATACCGTAAATTGCCTGATAATAAAGGGCGAAGAAGACAATCTTTTTATAATCCAATTCAGGTATTTTATGAAAAGCACAAAAATTGTTGTTTCCACTAAGAACATTGACGAATATTCGGGGGAACTTCTGGTTCTGCTTGTGGCTCTGGGATGATCAAGGGGGCTATGTCGGGGACGACCTTTTTCGCCCGCTTCTTGAATCGCTTGCTCATTACAAGGAGTTTACTGGAAAAAAAGATGAACAGCTTCTGCTCTATCCTCCCTTTGGGGCAATCGACCGAAAAAATCAAATGTCGGAGACTACTCCTTATCGGATTGGGATGTGTGAGCAGCATCACTGATAGCAATGAAAAAAACGAATTGCTTCGCATTGCTGGTGGTGTGATTGCTTCGCAGTGTAAAAGCTGCAAGGTGGCAAGTGTTGGTATTTGTATTTCTGAAATGCACCGGGTTGCCTGATACTGCCGTCGGTGAATTCTTGACAGAGGGCATTCTTCTTGGCGACTATCGGTTTCTCAAATACAAGACACAAAAAAAGGATGACAGACGGCTATCAAGGATTAACAAAGATTGAACTGTTGGCCAGAACTCGATTGAACGCCATTCGTCGTCAGTGCCATAAAGGCTCGCAACAGCGCAAATTCTGTGATTACAGCACGGGATATGGCAAATGAACCGGGGAATGGTTGGACTGCCTCAAGTTTTGCCAGGTATGCCATGCAACTTGCTGAGAATCTACAGCTACAGTGTACGATTCTCGAAAAACAAGGATATGATTGACCTTGGCATGGGGGGAATCGTTGCTGTCAATCAGGGTTCCGAGGAACCGCCGAAAGTTGTTATTCTTGAATATGTTCCTGAACAGCATGAGGAAACTATACTTTTGGTAGGCAAAGGACTCACTTTTGACTCCGGAGGGATCAGCCTCAAGCCGGCTCAGGGGATGATGGACATGAAGTATGATATGTGCGGAGGGGCCGCGGTACTCTCGGCGATGGAGGCCATCGGTCGCGAAAAGCCAGGTGTCCGGGTGGTGGCCATAGTTCCGGCTACGGATAATATGGCTGGTGGTGGAGCGTTGAAGCCTGGGGATATTATCACTCAATATGGAGGTATTACGGTTGAAATTGAAAGCACCGATGCGGAAGGACGATTGATCCTTGCGGATGCGTTGGCATATGGGATTGAAAAATTTCAACCGGATTGTGTTATCGATCTTGGCGACACTTACCGGATCGGTAATTTTCGCCCTTGGCCATCACTATTCCGGCCTGTTGAGCAACAATGAACAACTGGCTGAAGACCTGGTAGCAGTAGGCAAGGTTTGTGGTGAACCTCTCTGGCGCTTGCCCTTGGGAGAAATGTATGTCAAACAAATCAAATCGCAGGTTGCCGATATTAAAAACACCGGTGGAAAATCGGCTGGTTGCATCACAGCGGCGGAATTTTTGCATCAATTCGTCGGAGAAACTCCATGGGCGCACCTTGATATCGCCGGAACAGCTTGGGATTTCACTGAAAAAACATATATACCAAAAGGTCCATCAGGATTTGGAGTGAAAATATTAATTGAATTTCTCCGTCGATGGGGAAAAGGTAAATTCATTGCCAAGAGTTGAAAGATAGATGTTTTCGCAGTACCATCTTCGTAAACATCGTCCTGTAAACGCAGATTCGCTAAGAGGCTGTTGCAATACACCATGTTTTATCGTTGCAGGTGATCTCATCCAGCGCCTGAAGTTTTCTGCCCCGTTTGGTTTCTATCTTGCCATTTACTTGCACTTCACCGTTTTGTATTGTTCTTGTTGCTTCAAAGCCATCTTGAACCACGTTGGCAAGTTTAAGAAACTGACCTAGGCGAATGGGGAGTTTTGCGATTACAACCTTTTCGAATTTATCAGCCATCGTTAGCAACTCCTCGGCAATTGTTAATTGTAGAACAAGCTTGTTATTTTTTTCATCATATAAGCTTATGAACTGAGCGTAGCAGTGATCTTTAACAGGTAGCTGCTCTTCTTGTCGACTAAACTCTTTGCCGAAAACCGTTGCATGCGGAAGAACATTTCAGGTGTAAAACAGTTCGAATTCTTTCAAGAGTATGGTATACAAATAAAAAATCGTTTCTTATTGATTCGTCACATTTTCCCCCAGAAATCAAAGTTTGTTTCCTGAACCATTGTGGTTCAGACGGTTTTTTGGTGCGAAGTAAAAAGGTTCTTTTTATAATAATTTCCAAAAGGGAGTGTACATTATGCAGATGGATTCAATGGTAAAGAAAATTGGTTGTGGATGTGTATTGCTTCTCATGCTCAACATGCTTTCCGGTTGCTCAAGCAGTCGGCCCACAAACGCCCAACCCATTAAGGAAGATGAATTAAATCCGGTATCAACAATGGTCGAGAGTTACGGCGATATTGAATTACCGATTGAGATGGTTCTTGATCAAGATAAAAGCATGGCGATGCGAACGGATTCATTTCAGGGCGGCATACACGTATATCGGGGCAGGGTGCAAATAGGTTCGTTGCGTGACTATTTGATTGCCTCCATGCGCAATCATAAATGGAAACTGGCGGGGGAGGCTTCTTACCAAAACGCCATGCTTGCTTTCACCAAACCTAACAGAACGTGCATGATCGTGCTTTCCGAGGATGCCTCCGCCGTGTTGGGGAAAACCCAGGCCAATCTGTACGTGACGGTTGATGTGGCAACGGCTGGCCGTCTCAATCCGTTTGGTGAGCCAATTAAACAATAACCCATCCTGAGTCGTGTTCATACTATCGATCTGGTCCCGCCAAGAGTTCTAAATCAAACTGGAAGGACCAGATCGAATTCTGCTAAAATAGAGTTTTATCGACTCGGCAATGAACGTATTCTCTTTATTGACGACGAAAAGATCCTGACAGAAATGGGCCAGGTCATGCTTGAGCGGCTCGGTTATCGGGTGACCGTCAGGAGGAACAGCATAGAGGCTTTAACCACCTTCCAGAATCGGCCGGATCAGTTCGACCTGGTCATCACCGATCAGACAATGCCCGGCATGAGGGGAAGTGATCTCGCCCGGCGTATGCTGCAGATACGACCAGGGAAGCCGATCATTCTCTGCACCGGTTATAGCACCCATATTTCAGAGGAAAAGGCAAGAGACGTAGGATTTAAAGGCTTTGCAATGAAACCTCTGGCCAAGAATGATATTGCCATACTTATCCGCAAGGCCCTTGTTGGCAAAAAACTGCTATCGTAAATAAGCTGAAAAAAGAAAACCGGGAAGTGTTGGCCGCACTCCCCGGTTTACAATGAAGATTTGAAGAAAGTCTACTAAAAATCCACAATGAGAACCTTCAATCTCTACTACAATCGGCTCAGTAGCCGTTTTTATTTGGTGACCCCAAGGGGACTCGAACCCCTGTTGCCGGCGTGAGAGGCCAGTGTCCTAGGCCACTAGACGATGGGGCCAAATGGTGGCGTTTTATAACTGACCTCAGTTTTGTTGTCAATCATTTGTTTTGGTCAGTGAATTATTGCACGAAATCTTCTGTCTGCTGACTGTATTTCTTTCTTCCACGACCAAAAAGATTGGTGCTGGCTTTTCATCTGTTCTGCAACCTCCGGGGTGAGAAATTCTTTGGCGCAACGCCATCGCCAATTGCCTTCAGGGACCCCTGGGCTGTTCATCTTGCAATCGTTGCCGAAACCCAAGACATCTTGGAGGGGAAAAATACAGAGCATGGCGATGGATGATTGAGCAAGGTACATTAGATCATTATGAATGCCATTCTGGTCGTGCAGAGACCTGTTTGCCATCCTTTTAATAGTTGTTCGGGTAGTGTCGTCCATTTTATCGCTTAAATACCAGCCGACAGTCGTGTCATTGTCGTGTGTGCCGGTATAGACAACGCACTGCGGAGTATGGAAATTGTAGGGCAAGAAACTGTTGTCTGTATTGCCGTCAAAGGCAAATTGCAAAACTTTCATACCTGGGAATCCGAGTTCATCGCGTAATGCCACAACTTCGGGAGTAATAATACCAAGATCTTCGGCAATAATATTCAGTATCCCGAGCTTTTCCGTCATTTTATTGAAGAAATCAGCCCCCGGACCCTTCAACCATTCCCCTTCTATTGCCGTCTCATTTTCCTCGGGGATCGCCCAAAAGGATTCGAAGCCACGGAAATGATCAATGCGGGTTATATCAACATGAGCAAAAAGGTGAGCAAGCCGAGCAGACCACCAATTGAAAGTTCGTTTTGCACGCCCTCGTCGGGGTTATGCCATTCATAGAGCGGATTGCCCCATCGTTGCCCGGTTTTGCAAAAATAGTCGGGGGGAACACCTGACACTTTCGTCGGACGAAGGGTGTCACGATCAAGGGAAAAAATTGCCTGGTGCGCCCAGACGTCAACGCTGTCATAACTGACATAAATGGGGAGGTCACCAATAAGAGAAATATCTTGTTCGGCAGCATATTGACGTAGAAGCCGCCATTGCCGGAAAAACTCAAACTGCTCAAAACGGAAAAAATTAATTCGTTTCAATATGGCTTTGTGAGAATCGATTGAAGGGCCGGTCGTTCGCATTTGGCAATGTCGCTAGGCCAGTCAAACCATCCCCTGTTGTTATAGAGCTCTTTAAGAGTCATGAAGATGGCATATTCATCGAGCCATGCTGTGTTTTCAATAAAGGTGACATATTCAGGACAAGTATCGGGCTTGAAACTGCTGGTAAGCTTGACGTAGCAGATGTGTTTTTATAGTCCAGAACCACATTGAAATCAGTGGAATACGGTGAAAAATCAGGTCTATTGTCAAGGTCTGATTGTGAAATAAGGCCCTCTCTGAAAAGCAACTCCGGAGAGATAAGCAAAGGAGAGCCGGCAAATGCAGAGGTGCTCATGTAAGGAGAATTATCAAAAATTCCGTTGGTTGGTCCGGTTGGCAAAAACTGCCAGTAGCTTTGGCCGCAGTCCACAAGAAAATCTATGAATGCATAACTTGACGGGCCAATATCGCCAATTCCAAAAGGCGAGGGGAGGGATGTAATATGGGCGAGTATACCGCTTGAACGTTTTTTGATCATAGCTAAATTGTCACCTTTGTATGGTCGATTCAAAATTGTGGCAGATACCTCGATGAAGAATACAATAAAAGCCTCGACGTACCTTGAATATCACCTTATTGATGCTATAATATAAATGTAAAAAAGAGAAGAGCAGGGTAAAAACGTCGCTGTCATGCTTTATTTTATAATTTGCTTTTTGCTGACAAATACTGTACTTATATGCGCTTCTCAACTTTTCTATACGCTTACGAGGTCTTTCTCGTTGGCTTTTTTTTTGCCAAAAGATCTTTAAAATCATCTGTTTGGTTCTCTTGAGACTATTGGAAAACGTCATCATGCAATGGCACAATAGATTGTCCTTCAAATTCAAGACATGGAGTGGTCACTGGTGCTGCCTGAACTAAAAGAAAACCTTCTCAAAGCTGGAAAGGAAGAAGGCTGTATTAGCTTTGATGATTTGAATGAATTATTGCCGGATGACATCAAAGACCCTAACGAAATAGAGTCGATATTCAATTTTCTCGGGGCTCATTCAATTGAGATAGTGACAGTTGAAAAGAGTGGCGAGAAACGGACACTGTCCGGTGAAGTCTGGGAAAAAACCGATGATTCTGTTCCTGATGGTGGACAGGAAGAAGATATCATTCTGGCCGATGATGATAGCCACGAGGCGGAGGAAACAACTACCACCTATCTTCGGGAAATGGGTCGGTTTGATCTTTTGACCCCGGAAGAAGAAGCAAAATATAGCAAAACTATTCGTCAGGGATTTGAAGCGATCATAAGTGCCATTCGCGAGGACAATTCCGGGGTCAAAGAAGTTCAGATTTTACGTGAACGTATTGATCTTTGGGAAAAACGTGATCCTACGCTCAAGCCCAAGAAACAGCAGCTCAATTTCATGCGCTATACGGTCTTGAGCGCCGCCAAAAAATATCCGGAAATCCGAGAACTTTTTGAATTGCAGGCCAAGCTTGAGGCCTATAGCCGATCCATAGAGGTTGCCAAGGATACCATGATCAGGGCAAATCTCCGATTGGTGGTGTCCATTGCCAAGCGCTATATGCATCAGGGCTTGACCCTTGCCGATCTGATCCAGGAGGGAAATCTCGGATTGATGCGGGCGGTCTTTCGTTTTGACTATACCAAAGGCAATAAATTTTCCACATATGCCAGCTGGTGGATTCGCCAGGCCATTACCCGGGCCATTCTCGACAAGACCAGAACCATTCGTTTGCCGGTGCATTTTCTTGAACTGAGAAGTCAGTTTTTCAAGGCATTTTATGCTCTTTTTAAAGAACTTGGCAGAGAACCTACCCCTCTGGAAATTTCCAAGGCAACGAATTTGCCGATGGATAAGATCCTCTCAATTCTCGAAGCATCGCGGGAACCGATTTCTCTTGAAACACCGGTCGGCGATGATGATTCCACCCTTGGTGATTTCCTTGAAAATCAGGAATCCCAGTCTCCCTACGATGCCGTGCAGACGAGAGAGTTGTCCGGCCGGGTCAATGATATTCTCGAAACCCTGAGCGAAAGAGAAGAAAAAATAATTCGTTTGCGTTTTGGCATTGGCGAAAAGGCGGAGTACACACTCGAAGAAATCGGCAAGCTTTTCAATGTCTCCCGTGAGCGTATCCGGCAGATCGAAAAAAAGGCTCTCAACAGGTTACGCCATTCAAGTCGTCGCGATAAATTGAAGTTTTTTATCGATTGACGACAGACAACACACCTTCATTTTTACCGGCATAATCGTCCGGTTATTTAATTTTGCTGTGAAAAATTATATATATAAGGCAGGGCTGGGAAGTATTCTGGAAAAAGTCGTCGGTAAAGAAAGACTGAGTTTGGCAGACGGCTTACAGTTGTATAAAAGCCATGATATCCTGGCGTTAGGATACCTGGCCAATCTGGTAAAAAACAGATTGAACGGTGACAACGCCTATTTTATTTACAACCAGCACATCAACTACTCGAATATCTGCACTAATCTTTGTAAATTCTGTGCCTTTGGCCGGGACAAGGATTCCGACCTGGCCTTTGAGATGACCGTCGAAGAGGTGAAGCAAAAGGTCCGGGATCGTCTTTCCGAACCGATCTCCGAGATTCATATGGTTGGCGGTATTCACCCCGATTTGCCTTTCGCCTACTATACCTCCCTGTTACGCGGGATCAAAGAGGTGCGGCCGGACGTGCATATCCAGGCCTTCACCTGTGTGGAAATTGCCCATCTTTCGGAACTTGCCGGCAAACCGGTGGGTGACACCCTTGAGTTGCTCAAGGAGGCCGGGTTGGGTTCACTCCCCGGTGGTGGCGCTGAGGTCTTCAGTCCACGAATTCGGCAGCTCACCTGCGAGAAAAAGCTTTCCGGCCATGAGTGGCTAGAGATCGCCAAGACCGCGCATCGCCACGGTCTTCATACCAACGCTACCATGCTCTATGGGCATATTGAAACCCTGGAGGAACGGCTTGAACACCTCACCGCCCTCCGGGATGCGCAGGATGAAACCCATGGCTTTCTCGCCTTCATTCCCCTGGCCTTTCACCCAAAGAATACCGCCATGTCGGAACTGGCGAGGACCACCGGGCTTGATGATCTGAAAAATATTGCGGTGGCCCGACTCTTTCTCGATAATTTCCCGCATATCAAGGCATACTGGGTGATGATTGGTCCGCAAATGGCCCAGATTGCCCTGTCTTTTGGGGCAGACGATATGGACGGCACCGTCAAGGAAGAGGTTATCACCCATATGGCCGGAGCCGAAACGGCACAGGCCATGGGCAGTCGCACTCTCATCCACCTCATCAAGGAAGCAGGCCGGATCCCGGTACAAAGGGACACCTTGTACAACGTCATCGAAGTCCATGCCTAGCGTGCAAAGGAGCAAGTGACCACATGCAGCTTGATGATATCAGTAACGAGATACTTGCCGGCCAAAGAATATCCGACCAAGACTACCTGGCACTTGAACAGGCTGGAGACTTTTTTCAGCTCGGTTTTCTCGCCGACTCCATCCGGCTCCGCAAACATCCGGAGAAGATCGTCACCTACGTCATTGACAGGAATATCAACTATACCGATATTTGTATCTCGGCCTGTAAATTCTGCGCCTTTTTCAAGACACCCGAGGAAAAGGGCGGCTACCTGCTGAGTTTTGCCGAACTGGCCGAGAAAATACACGAGACGCAGGTTCTTGGGGGCACGCAGATACTTTTGCAGGGTGGCCTGCATCCAGGGCAACCCTTGGAGTATTACGAAGAAATGGTCCGGTTCATGAAAAGCACCGGGATTCATGTGCATGGTTTCTCCCCGCCGGAAATCTGTCATTTTGCCACTCTTTCCGGCAAGTCGGTAAAGGAAGTTCTCCGTCGGTTGATCGCCGCCGGACTCGATTCCATTCCCGGAGGTGGAGCTGAAATTCTCAGCGACCGCGTACGAAAGGCCATAGCACCGCGAAAATGCACCGCCGATGAGTGGATTGCCGTCATGGAGGAGGCCCATGCGCAAGGACTGCGAACCACCGCCACCATGATGTTTGGCCATGTGGAGACGCGGCGAGGAACGGCTTGAGCATCTTCGGCGTCTGCGACAACTGCAGGACCGAACGGCAGGTTTTACTGCTTTTATCCCTTGGCCTTTTCAACCGGGCAATTCGGCATTGACTGAGATGGAAAAGACGACTGCGGTCGGATATCTTAAGACTTTGGCATTGTCGCGAATCTACCTGGATAATTTCGATAATATTCAAGCATCATGGGTGACGCAGGGACCAAAGGTCGCACAGCTTTCACTTTCTTTCGGGGCCAATGATTTCGGCAGTACCATGATAGAAGAAAATGTTGTTGCTGCCGCCGGGGTGAGTTTTCGACTATCCGAGCAAGAGATTCGCAAGCTGGTTGTCGATGCCGGATTTCAACCGGCCCAGCGGTTGATGAACTACACTCTGGTACATTGAACGGCTTGAAAAGAGAGACCATGGAAATTTTTTCTGCTGCCTGGGTTATCCCTGTGACGACACCGGTCATTGGTGACGGGAGTGTGGTCATTGATAACGGCAGAATTATTGAAGTCGGCAGCCGAGCGGATATTCTTAATAAATATCATGGAATTGAAGAGCGCAGGTATGATTCCGTCCTGATGCCTGGGCTGGTCAACACCCATATGCATCTGGAGTTGTCTCATCTCTCTGCCATTGAGCCGCCGCCGGTGGAATGCGGCTTCACCGCCTGGATCTCCGAACTCATGCGATTACGGCAAAACGAGGCGGCAGGTCGTACCCAGGTTATTCGCGCTTTCTCTAAGGTCCTCGGCGATCAATATGCTTCCGGGGTGGCTCTTGTTGCCGATATCGGCAATGAATTCTTTCCGGAATTGTACGGCCATAACTCGGACGATTGGCCGGAAATTCTGAGAATGATTGAATGCCTTGCACCCAATCGGCAGGCCTTGGCGGCCGCAAAGCAAAAAATAACCGATCTTGCCGATTGTTACCCGGCCTGCGTTCATGCCCCGTACTCAAGCAGTTCCGATCTCTTGTATTTACAAAGCAAAGATGCAGACAACTTGGCCATCTGTTTTCCGTACACACTGCAGAATTCTTGGCCGAGCTTGAATTCCTGCGCTGCGGCACCGGTTGTTTTCGTGATTTTCTCGAAGCAAGAAAGGTCTGGGATGGTACTTTTACCTTTACCGAGCAGGGTTTCGACGGGACTATTTTCTATTTTGACCACTTAGGTATTCTTGACGAAAAAACCCTGTTGGTTCATGCTGTGCATGTTGCGGAAATGGAATTGAAGTTGATTGCCGAACGGGGTGGACATATCTGTCTCTGCCCGGGCAGCAATCGGTTTCTCAGGGTCGGCAAGGCTCCTGTGGAACAAATGTTTGCGGCAGGGATACTCCCGGCTCTGGGAACTGATTCTCCGGCCTCCAATCAAGTCATTGATCTCTGGCGCGAGATGCAGTTACTTGCAGCCGAACATCCGCAGGTTGCCCACCGAGTCTATCCTGGCCATGGCCACACTGGGTGGAGCGCAAGCCCTGCACCGGGCTGAAGATTATGGAAGTTTAACCCCAGGGAGAAGGTCGCAAATCTTGCATGTATCATCACCGGTGCTTACTCATTGCAATAATTCTCAACAGGTTATGCAGGAACTGGTAACCGGCGGAAGACCTTCAGAAATATCTTGGATTTCCACACACCACTAATATTCTCCTGATTTTACTGGAAATACTTATATGAATACATCTGATGAAATCTGTCGCCAGAATTGGCATGGTTAATTACCTTAACACTGCACCGATCCATGAAAAGTGGAAGAGTTCAGTTCGAGCATGACAATTGGCTGATGGTAGAAGCTGCGCCGGCCGTCTTGAACCGACAACTGGCTGAGGGGCAAATTGACCTGGGCTTCGTGTCAAGTTATGAATATGCGACCCATCCGGACAGATATAAGATTCTTTCAGGACTTTCCATCAGTGCCAACGGACCCGTCGGTTCGGTGTTTCTCTTTTCCCATGTCCCCATAGAACACCTTGACGGGGTGCCGGTACTCCTCACTTCGCAATCGGAGACCTCTGTCAGTCTGGTGAAAATCATCCTGGAGGACTTTCATCATGTCCGGCCGCAATATGTGACCGGCGATGTTCTCGCCGCCGAGGGTAAGGAGTATAAAGCCCTGCTGGCCATAGGCGACGATGCGCTGCGCCTGGTTGACAAGGCTACCTATCTTTATCAATTCGACCTTGGCGATATCTGGAAACGGGAAACCGGCTTGCCGTTTGTTTTCTCTGTGTGTGCGGTACGCGAGGAATTCTGCCAAGCGCATCCGGAGATGCTTATGGCCATTCACCGCGAACTGCTCAGGTGTCGTGATGAAGGAAAAGATGATCTCAAGGCCATATGTCAATTATCGGCCGCGCGTATTCCCATGTCGGAAAAAAGGTGCTACGAATATCTGATAGCCATCGAACACGACTTAAATGCCCAAAAACGCAAGGCTCTGGAAACATTTTTCAGTTTTCTCATCAGAAGGGGAGAAGTTGTGCCAGAGGCCTTACCCTTAAAAATATTTTCCAACCTTTACCCTTCGGTGTGAGCGCGGTGCAAGGGGGAAAAAAAATATTGCTGGGAATCACCGGGGCAAGCGGCATGTTTTTTGTTTCCGCCTTTCTCGAAGCCATTGCCGGACTGGATATTGTCGTGCATGGCATATGTTCCGCATCAGGGCGAAATGTCTTGAAAATGGAACAGGGGCTCAGACCTGAAGACTTGCCGGGGGTTGCTCGGTGGTTTGATCATGAGGACCTCTCCGCTCCTCCGGCCTCGGGGTCGAGTGACTACAGCTCTATGGTAGTGCTGCCCTGTACCATGGGGTCGCTGGCGGCGATTGCCGGCGGGCTGTCCCTGAATTTGATCCACCGGGCGGCTGATGTTATGCTGAAAGAGCGGCGGACCGTTGTTCTTGCCGTGCGGGAAACGCCGTTCAACAGAACGCACTTAACAAACATGCTGGCGGCCCATGATGCGGGGGCAATCATTTGCCCCACCATGCCGAGTTACTATCTGTGCCCGAAAACGCTTGCCGAGGCGGCACAAACCTATTCCTGGCGTCTGGCGGATCAGTTGGGCCTTGTTATTGCCGAGAGAAAGAGATGGAGCGATCAAACACAATTGTAAAAAAGATCGGTATCTTGCTGGAGATGATCCAGTTCAAGCTGACGATCTTTGCCATGCCCTTTGCATTCACAGGGGCCTTTCTTGCCGGACGGGGCATACCGAGGTGGTCGGTCATATTGTGGGTGGTTCTCGCCATGGTCGGCGCAAGAACATGTGCCATGGGCTTTAACCGGATCGTTGATCGCAAATTTGACCAAAACAACCCACGAACGGCAACCAGGGCGATTCCCGCCGGCACTGTTAAGCCGTGGGAGGCCTGGGCCATGGTCATCCTGGCCGGCCTGCTTTTTTTCTTTTCCTGCCGGCAACTGAATACCCTGACCCTGCAACTGGCACCCCTTGCTCTCGGTTTGACCCTGTTTTATTCCCTTACCAAGAGGTTTACCTTCCTCTGTCATCTGATTCTTGGAGTGGCCCTGGCTTTTTCACCTCTTGGCGGCTGGGTGGCGGTGGCAGGAACCTTGAATGATTATCCGTATATGCTCTCTCTCGGCGTGCTTTTCTGGGTTGCCGGTTTTGACACTATCTACGCCTGCCTGGACGCCGATTTCGACAAGAACACCGGCTTATATTCACTGCCTTCACGAATGGGCAAACAAAAGGCCTTTCGATTGGCCGGTTTTTTTCATGTTCTCGCCTTTGTTTTTTTCCTTCTTACCGGTTGGCAGTCACATTTGAACAGTTTTTATTATGGCGGAGTTATTGTCGCGGCGGGAGCCCTTTTATATCAGCATATGCTGGTAAAACCGGAAGATTTGTCACGTATCCATGCATCTTTTTTTTCGATGAACGGCTTTATCAGCATCACCATTTTTGCAGCGACATGGCTCTCCCTCTTGACCCTCGGGGCGTGACTGCATGACTTTGTTGCGGATGACCGTGTTGTTAGTTGGTATCGGCTGGTGGGCAATACCGGCTCATGCAGGTGATGCGACTGCAGCCGTCGATTACAAAACTCTGCAATATGGAATAATTGACCCGAACCTGATGGCCATCGGCTATTCAGGTAAGGAAAATCTGGTTTACGATGTATCCTGGACCGGTGGCATAAAAATCGGTGAATTGCATCTGCAGATCAATTCTCTGCCCGATAGCGACGATGAATACGAAATAAGGGCAACCGTCACCACAAAAAACGCGGCGATCGACCTTATCTATCCCATTAAGGATGTGCATGTCACCCGGGTCCGGGGACCGAAACGCTTGCCTTATCACTACGAGATCTGGCAGAAAGAGGGCCGTAAGTACCGAGCCCATCGGGTGATTGAGTTCAACCAGGAGACTGGGGAAATCAAATACACCAAAAATGAGAAACTTGATAAAGTGTACCAGGTTGACGGAGAAACCAATAATGAGTTTTCCTCATTCTTTAACAGCAGGCTCATGGATTTTCCCATAGGCAGTGGTTTTATTGTACCGACCTTTGCCGACCAAAAAAGAGTGGAAGTCGTTGTCAATGCGATTGCGACAAAGCAGTTCGATGAGACCCTCATCGGTCCGGTGAGCACGGTGGAGATCATGCCGGTAATGACCTTTAAAGGATTATATGACAAAAAGGGCGATACTGTGATCTGGTATACCAACGATGAGTGCCGGGTACCGGTGATGATAAATTCAAAAATAATCATCGGTTCCCTCACCGCCGAGCTGACAACCTATGAAAACCCTGCCTGTACCCGCTATCCGGCTGCAACATTGCAAAAACTTAAATAATTATTGTCTAACATCAAATATTACAAGGAGCAGGACAACATGACCCCACCGGTATTATTGACTGATTTCCCCAACCTCGTTCTCAAGCATCGGGGCAAAGTCCGGGATATGTATGAAATCCCCGGACATGCTGATAAATTGCTCATGGTTGCCACTGACCGGATTTCCGCCTTTGATGTCGTCATGAACGAGGCCATTCCCGGCAAGGGTGCGGTGCTGACACAACTCTCCCTCTTTTGGTTTAAGTTGTTGGGTGGAATAGTCGAAAACCATCTGATTAGCGCGGCAGTCGAAGAATATCCGGAGATCTGTCGGCCCTACGCCGAACAATTGTCGGGCAGATCGATGCTGGTAAAAAAGACCCAGCCGCTCACCATTGAATGCATTGTCCGGGGTTATATTTCCGGCTCCTTCTGGAGTGCCTATAAAAAGGATCCTCTAGTCTGCGGCTTTCAACTGCCACAGGGGATGCAGGAATCGGATAAGTTTCCACAGCCGCTTTTCACCCCATCGACGAAGGCCGTTCTGGGCAATCATGATGAGAATATCTCTCTGGCTGAGACCGAAAAACTTTTAGGGACAGACAGAGCACATAAAATCAGTGAGATATGTGTAGCTCTCTATAAAAAGGCAGCGGATTATGCTTTAACAAAAGGCATAATAATCGCCGATACCAAGTTTGAGTTGGGCGAACGGGACGGCAAACTCATTCTCATAGATGAGGTGTTGACTCCGGATTCTTCACGCTTCTGGCCAGTTGATAAATATGCGCCGGGCCAAGCGCAGCCGAGCTTTGATAAACAGTATCTGAGGGATTATCTTTCGACCCTTACCTGGAATAAAAATCCTCCTCCCCCAACTCTTCCGGAGGGGATCGTTACAAAAACCAGATTACGGTATGAAGAAGCAGTGCAGAGGATAACTGGAGCATAGTGGAGGTGGACAGGCCTTGTTTTTCAGATATCAAGTGCAAAGCGGATTGCCAGCCCGACCTCTAATATTTTAGCGCGAGGCAAGGATGTGATCAAAGATCCGAGTTTCCCTTTCGAAACTGTCTGCAAATGGTCACAATTGACAACACAATCCTGGGGCATGCCGTCGGTCGATGAGAGAAACACTTCGGAGGGTATATCGCGAACGGTAGTTGTGATGGGCGCAATAGTAACCTCCCCCAGATACTCCAACACGGAATCACGTGTCAGGATGAGAACCGGCCGATTTTTATCTGGTGACAAGAACTTATACCAACGTATTTCTCCATGTTTCATTCGTCACCCCAAGCCTGCTCGGATTCCCAAGCCGAAAACTCATCAGCGGCAACCGGATTTTGTTCGTACCCCTGACGGTGTTTGATCTCTAATTGTTCTTGTTGGTAACGAGCAAGCGCGTCTTGTAGTGCCTTTCTTGTGAATGCAGAACGATTTGTGTGGAGTTCTTTTGAAACACGATCAACTGCTTTGACAAGACTGTCATCAAGGGTCATTTGAATGGTTCTCATATTGCACCTCTATAATGTGGCTTTTTATAGCTATAATATACCACATTATGGGTCAAATCGCAAAGATAGAACTAGGCGAATCCCAGCTTCAACTTCCTTCAACTTGAGCGCGCTGATATCGCCGATTTTTTCAGTGAAAAAAGATTTATCTGCAGTGATCAACTGTGAAATATTGACTACAGATTTCTTTGGCAAACCGGATTCCTTTTTCGACAGAAGAACATTGCCCGGGGCATCAGCTAATTGAAGGTAATAAAGCCCAGCTTGAAGCTATGCTTCGCCTTCGAGGCAATAGCGGAGAACTGCTTCGAGGGATTGATCCTGGAAATTATAATCGGCCTCAAGCAGGACTTTCGGTGTGACGCGGGTACTTGCCAGCAGCATCTCCTCGGCCATCTGGCCAAAGAGGAATTTTACCACGAAGGCTGGAATTCTGAAAAACAATGGACGATTGATTACCCGGCACAGGGTTTCAGTGAGAATTCTATTGTTGGTCGGAATAGGGCTGACGACATTTACCGGTCCTTTGATATGCGGCTGTTTGATGATAAAATCAACAATTGCCACCAGATCTCGTATGCTTATCCAGCTGATAAATTGTTGTCCGTCGCCCAGCACGCCGCCAAGACGGGCCTTGAAGGGGGGGACCATTTTATGCAGCGCCCCGCCTTTAGGACTGAGAACCATACCAAAGCGAAGATTCACCCTGCGAATGTCCATGGCCGCCAACCGACTGGTTTGTTTCTCCCACTGATGACAGACGTCGGCCAGGAAGCCATGGCCGAGGGGGCTGTCTTCGTTGAAGATTTGATCCATGCTGTGGCCATAATAACCGATCGCCGAGGCACATAAAAAGACCTTCGGCTTCTTTGGTAACATGGAGACGTAATCGATAAGCTGTCGGGTGCCCTCTACCCGGCTGGTGAGAATCCTTTCTTTGCGGACGACCGTCCACCGACCCTCCGCAACATTTTCTCCTGCCAGGTGGACGACTGCATCAAATATATTTTCCGTATTCGTCGGCAGTTCCTCAGTTGCCCAGAATTGATTCCGTTCAGGGTCCTTGTTGCGCTTGAGACACTGGATGGAATGCCCCTGATGGAAGAGATGCTCGATAAGTGCATTGCCAATCAAGCCGGAACACCCGGTAACCAATGTTTTCATTTTTCCGTATCCCGTTAATATTTTGTTAAATCCCTTTTCACGAATGTTGCTTTTTGAAAAAATCGTAAGCCTGGTTGAGCTCCTTCATTTTTTCCTCGGCAACCGCCCGAAATTCACTGCCCAGATGACTGACCTTGTCGGGATGATACTGCATGCTGAGTTTACGATAGGCCTTCTTGATCTCTTCCATATCAGCCCCTTTGGTAAGGCCCAGGGTGGCATAGTGCTGCTCCGCCGTATCCTGAGCTAGTTGCCCCGGCCTGGCGGTCGCGATAGCGGTATTTGGCCTCCATGGTTCGCTGCTCGTAAACGGGGATGTCGAGGAAGCTGGCAATCCGCCGGGCGATTTCCAATTCGTTTTCCGGAACGTTTGCTCGGGTAAAGAGCAGCTGGTAAATCAGTTCGAGGAGAATGATGCGCGGTTCATAGGCAAAGGTCGACTTGAATTCCAGCAATAAAGCTTCAAGGGGCTGATGGGAGTTGGTCGCTTCTTTGATCAGCTCTTTCACCCAAAGCATCTGGGTTTGATTGTAATGCAGGTTATACTGGAAGAAGCGGTGAATGGTCTGGATCTCCTCGCGGCTGATCCGTCCGTCAATCTTGGCAATGTGGATCAAAATCTGCACGAGCAGCGAGACAAAACGATTATGGCTGTCGGTTTGCGACTGTTCGTAGGTGGCAACTTTTTTCTGGACCCAGTAGGTGAAGCCCCAGAACAGGGCGATAAAGAGCAGAACACCGGCCAAGCCGGTGTAGACCAGGGTGCCGAGAAAGGAAATGAGGGCCGGGGCGCCTCCGGAGATAAAGATCAAGAGAAGGACGATAAGTAGACATCCGCCACATCCGGGTTGTTTTTGACGTTGATAATACATCACATACTCCGCGAGGTTACAGAGCAATCTTGAAGGTTTAATTTGAGGGAAATTCCTGTTGCTTCCCGCCGCAAACAGCAGGCCAGAAAGGTATTTTCTCTCATGCTCAGCTTTAAATTTGGTCCTTGCGGCTTTGGAAGAGAACATCGGCAAATTCGCCGGCGTCAAAATCACGGAGATCATCAATATGCTCGCCGATACCGATAAAACGGATGGGGATCTTCATGCCGCGACAGATATTGACCACGATACCGCCCTTGGAAGTGCCGTCAAGTTTAGTAAGAGTCAGACCCGTTACCCCGACAGCTTCGTTAAAAAGATTGGCCTGGGATATGCCGTTTTGTCCGGTTGTGGCATCGATGACCAGCAGCACCTCATGCGGAGCGCCGGCCATTTTTTTATGCATAACCCGTTTGATTTTTTTTAATTCTTCCATGAGATTGCTGTTGGTATGGAGACGACCGGCGGTATCGACAAGGACCACGTCGATTTTTTTCGCTTGGGCGATGGCGAGGGCATCGAAGACCACCGAAGAGGGGTCGGCGCCATCCTTGTGTGCCACTACCTGCACATTGTTCCTTTCTCCCCAGATCCGCAGTTGCGCAACAGCCGCCGCCCGAAAGGTGTCGGCGGCAACGAGGAGAATGGAATGGCCGGCCTGCTGGAATTTGTGGGCGATCTTGCCGATGGTGGTGGTCTTGCCGACGCCGTTCACGCCGATGACCATGATAACAAAGGGCCCGCTGTCAGGCATAACCAGGCAGGCATCCTTTTCTGTTTCAGTCATGAAAGATTTTATCTTTTCCTTAAGGACATCTTTCAAGGAATTCGGATCGGACAGCTCCTTGCGTTTCACCTTACGGCGGACATATTCCAGGAGTTCCATGGTTGTTTCGACACCAAGATCGGCAGTTATGAGGACTTCCTCGAGATCGTCGAGCAATTCTGCATCGATTTCCTTTTTTCCGAGGAAAAGGGCGTCCATCTGGTAGGCAAAGGACTCCCGAGTCTTGCTGAGTTTCTCGGCGAGCCGGGAAAAAAGTGATCTTTTCTTTTTTTCCTTTGTTACCGACAGTTCTGATTCTTTAACGATCTTCAGTGGTGGATCGGTAAGGGGTGGGGGCGGTTCGGCGGAATTTGCGGCGGCAGGTGCTTCGAGCCGGTCGTTCTCTACGGCCTTTGCCGGAATCGCGTCAGTGACTTGTGGATACGCTGTTTTTTTTTCAACTGACAGCGAATTTGCATGCATCTCCGGCAACCCTTTGGTGGAATAAGGGGTGTCTGCGCACGGCTCATCGGCGACTTCTTCCTGCCGAGGGGGTGCATCATCTTGTTTTTTAAATTTTTTCTTGAACCATCCTAACATTGTATCTTCCTAAATTCATTTAAAATAGGTACTTGCACAGCACTACCCCTCAAGCAGGTTTGATATAAACCGCTCTACCCGGCCAAGGAGTTGGAAATCATTCAAAGAACATTATAGAACGTCACATCTTACGTAGAGATGAAGAAGAAAGCAACTAAAAGTCTCCTGCTGTGCAGTACCTTCCCAGAGAGAAATTGGCCGGAGGACTACATTCAGCCTTAATTTGCTTTCAGGAAAGTGATTGCAATTCCGGGTAATGGCATTACTGTGTCTGGTGTCATTTTCGGACAATATACATGCATGACTGTGCAACAGTCTGTTCGAATATTTTTAAGGAATTTTTCGCTGAAATAAGGAGGAGTGAAAATGGCTGGATCATGTGGTCAGTCCTGTGGAACAACAACCAAGGAATCCCAGCAGGCAGCAGCTGCGCAAAAAGAACTGGCGATCAGCAGGTCTCTTGGAAAGATAAAGAACAAAATTTTAGTAATGAGCGGCAAGGGTGGGGTAGGCAAATCAACCGTCTCCGTCAATCTGGCTCTTGGATTGGCTCAGAAAGGGTATCAGGTCGGCCTCATGGATGTCGACCTGCATGGCCCCGATGTGGTGCGCATGCTCAATCTGACCGGAACTCTTGAACCGCCTGAATCACCGGATGCTCTGGTTCCTCCCCTCAAATATAATGATAATCTGAAGGTCGTCTCCCTTGAGTATATGATGCGCGACCGAGATGAGGCGATTATTTGGCGGGGTCCGTTGAAAATTCAGGCAATCAGGCAGTTTGTTTCCGACATGGATTGGGGCGAGTTGGATTATCTGATAATCGATGCGCCTCCGGGGACCGGTGATGAACCCTTGTCCGTCGCCCAAACCATTCCCCATGTCAAAGCCATTGTGGTAACAACGCCGCAGAAAGTAGCTCTGGCCGATGTCCGCAAATCGATCAACTTCTGCAAGACCCTGAAGGTGGAAATCGCCGGGGTGATTGAAAACATGTCGGGCTTTGTCTGCCCGCATTGCAAGGAAACCGTCGATATCTTCAGCTCCGGTGGGGGAGAATCCCTGGCCCGTGAACTGGATTTGCCCTTTCTTGGGAAAATCCCCATGGATCCGAAAGTTGTTATGGCAGGAGATGAGGGAGCGCCGTATTTAACCACCGATAGTGAAAGCCCGGCAAGCATAGCTTTTGCCAAGGTGGTGAATGCCATTGAGGTGCGATTGCCGGCCGCAGCAGCTGCACCCCTATCTTTAAAGGTAGTGGCACCAAGCGACGGCGGTTGCGCCTGTGGCGGCAGTTGCCCGTCGCATTCGAAAAATTAAGCATATCCGCTGTACTGCCGATTTTTTTATAGATTGACGCAAAAAAATAATTAGGCGAAGATACGTGCCGGTGCATCGGACGTAGCACAAAGGGGTTAACCGGCAGCGGCCGGTCAACCCCTTCTCAACATAAAGAGAACAAGGCTATGATTATAAAACAGATAATCGTCGGATCCATGGCAGTCTGCTGTTACATCGTCGCCTGTGAAGAAACAGGCAAGGCCGCTGTTGTTGATCCGGGTGGTGATGAGAAGAAGATTCTTGCCGAAATCAAGAACAAGGGCTATGTGGTCGATTATATCATTGCCACCCATGGTCATCCCGATCATGTCTGCGGCAATCGCACGATCCAGGAGGCAACCGGGGCGAAGATTGTCATGCACCGGTTGGATTCGCTCTTTTTCAATAAGCCTGAGGTGTTGAAGTATTTCTCCATGCTCGGCCTTGAAGCGTCGCCACCGATAGACCGGGAGGTTGAGGAAGGGGACCTGATCAACATCGGTGCTGCCTCTCTCAAGGTGCTCCATACCCCCGGTCACACCCCCGGCGGCATGTGTTTGTATAATGCCCCCGATCTGATTACCGGCGACACACTCTTCGTCGGCGGACTTGGGCGTACCGATTTCCCCGGCGGCTCCCATGAACAGCTCCTTGCATCTATTCGTACCAAGTTGCTGGTGTTACCTGCAGAAACGGTGGTATGGCCCGGCCATGGGTACGGTGGCAGCCGATCGACCATAGGCGAGGAAAAACAATCAAATCCATTTTTTTAGATTAACCTATGCGCGAAATTGTTCTTGGTACCGCCGGACATGTTGACCATGGCAAAACCAGCTTCATCCGAGCCCTGACCGGTTTTGAGACGGATCGCCTGAAGGAGGAAATTCAGCGGGGAATCACCATTGAGCTGGGCTTTGCCTATCTCGATCTGCCCTGCGGCCACCGCATCGGCATTGTCGATGTGCCGGGTCATGAAAAATTTGTAAAAACCATGGTATCCGGGGTTTCCGGTATCGATATCCTTGCTTTTATTGTTGCCGCCGATGAAGGAATAATGCCCCAGACCATCGAACATTTCGAAATATGTCGCCTGATGGGCGTGAAGCAGGGGGTGGTGATAGTTACCAAAAAGGATCTGGTGGAACCGGAATGGCTGGAGATGGTCACCGAGGAGATCGGCGAATTTTGTGCCGGCAGTTTCCTTGAGGGTGCACCGGTCATCCATGTCTCTTCAACCACCGGTGAGGGTATCGAACTGGTACGCACGACCCTTGACGGCATTGTGAAAAAACATGATTTTCATGAGGTTTTCGGGCCATTCAGGTTATCGGTTGACAGGGTGTTTGCCATGAAGGGATTTGGCGCTGTTGTCACCGGCACCTCAATCTCCGGGCGAACCTCGGTGGGTGAGGATCTGCGCATCTATCCAACCGAACAGGTGGCTAAAATCCGCGGCATTCAGGTGCATTCCCAGGCGGTAAATGAGGTCGAAGCCGGCCATCGGACGGCAATTAACCTCCAGGGCGTTGACTTGGCGGATATCGAAAGGGGTATGGTCCTCGCCCCGCCCGGTTCTCTCCAGGCGCACTACATCCTCGATTGCCACTTTCTCTACCTGGCGGCAAATGCCAAGCCGTTAAAACACCGCACCAGGATACGGGTCCATTTGGGTACCTCGGAGATACTCGGCCGGGTGTCGCTGCTTGACCGGGATGAGTTGCAACCCGGCGACGAGGCGGCAATCCAGTTGTTGCTTGAGCATACAGCATCCGTCTGGCCGGGAGATCGCTACGTGATTCGCAGCTACTCGCCGGTATCAACCATTGGCGGCGGCATGGTGCTCGGCAATGTCTCGCCCCGCAAGCGCAAGCGGTTGTCGGAATATGACCGGACCTACAATCGGCAGATTCTGGCGATCCTCAAGGACGGCAGCATCGAGGAAAAGGCCCTCTTTTTCCTGCGTGAAAGCGGAGAGCACGGACTTACCGCCGATGACCTGGCGATTCGTCTTGGCTTGTTTGGCAAGCATCTGAAAAAGGCCCTCAATGATCCCATTTCCACCAAGAAAATGGTGGTTGTTGACTCCGCCTCACAGCGTTATGTTTCGGTTGAAATTGCCGAAAAAATGAAAGAAATGCTGGTTGCCCATCTTGTCGCTTACCATAAAAGCAACCCTTTGCAGCAAGGCATAGCCAAAGAAGAATTGCGTACCGGTCTGGGCAGAAAAGTTGACCCCAAGGTCTTTCAGTATTGTCTGAATGAATTGATTCGTAAGATTGTTGTGGTCCAGGAAGAATCCTTTGTGCGCCTGGCTGGCCATCAAGTTGCCTTGAAGGCCGATGAGGAAAAATTGCGTACTGATCTCAGCCAGTGGTATCGGTCAAAAGGACTCTCCACGCCGACCATAAAAGAGACCATGGACCGGTTTGCTGAATATCCTCCACAGCTGGTGAAAGAGGTGCTCGATCTGCAGCTGCGCGACGGTAAACTGTTGAAAATCAGTGAGACGCTGTATTATGCCAAAGATATAATTGAGCCGCTCATCGCGTCTGTTCTGCAATATATGGAGAAAAACGGCGAGATTGACGCCCCTGCCTTCAAGGATTTGATTGGCTTAACTCGAAAGTTCTCCATTCCTATCCTTGAGTATCTTGACCGGGTGAAGATTACCATGCGTATCGGCGATAAGAGGATACTTCGCAAGAAAAACTAGTCGTATCAGGCAACAACAATAGCGGAATTTTTCCTTTCCTGCAGTAAACCCTTCAGCTTGAACCTTCCTGCCAGCTGATAGCCAGAATAGAGGTTGTCTCATCGGTAACCCGATACGTATGATCGATCTGCAGCCCCGGCAAGGCAATAACATTAACCCCGGACACAAGGACCGGCCAGGAGCGTCGATCTTTAGCCGGGATTTTCCTGTCATTGAAATAACGGCTGATCTTTTTTCGCCCCGCTCCGTTACAAGGATGAAAAAGTTCTCCCGGCAACGAACTGCGCAGGAGGAGGGGGAAAGAAATTTTTTCATAGGCGAGAAAGAGCTGTGCTGTATCATTTCGGCGGTACGAGGATAGTACCGCTTTTTCAAGGAGCAAATCTCTCCCCGCTTCAGGCACCGGATACCGGCCCGGCCCCGGGATGATCAGGTGAATGTCTTTGCCGGTAAGCCTTGAGCCTCGGATTCGGTCCTGCTCCAGTGGTCGCTGGAGGAACAGTTGCGAGTTGCGTTTTTCTGCCCGCACCCCGTCTTCAAGATGTATTTCCCCTCCGTTTGCTCCTGTCTTGAGAAAATCAAGCAGGATATCAATCAGCCGAAAGGTAGGACGAATTCTCATGTGCCAGCAACACTTTTCCAGCAAGCGACGGCCTATTGCCCGATGATATTCTTCAAATATTTCCGTATCTATTATCAACTGCGGTCGTTTCGATCCATCCAGCAACTGTTCGCTCGGCACCACACATCGCAAAAAGGCTGAAGTCGTCTGTCCTTCCAGACAGTGGTCTTCTTCGGCAAGCATGTCCATGGTCTGTAGGACCGTGCGGCCAATGGCCGGATTGAAATCTCGGACCAGCATTGGCAACAGGTCAAGACGCACTCGGTTGCGGAGGAACTGTCGTTGCAGGTTGGACGAGTCACGGCACCAACCGATTGCTAGAGAGTTGAGGTAGTCAGTGAGGGTCGCTTTGTTTTCATGTAGCAGGGGGCGAATGATCCGGCCACGGCAGAACTGCATGCCCGCCAATCCTTTTGTGCTGCTGCCGCGGATAAGGCGAAGGAAAAATTCTTCAACCTGATCATCGGCGGTATGGCCGGCGGCAATTCGTCCGGCCCCATGTTCCGAGCGGATTTGTTCAAGTGCAGCGTAACGAAGAATTCGTGCCGCCTCCTCCGGCGAACGATTTTCAAGGGCTACCAGTTGGTGCACATCGACGGTCTGCGATATGAATGGGACCCCGAGGGTATGACAGCATCGTTCGATGATTGCTTGCTCATGCGGGGTCTCCAGAGGTCGAAGGCCATGGTCGATATAGACGGCCAGGAGGTGCAGTTGCAGGTCGATGGCCTTGAGAATATGCAGGAGGGCGAGGGAATCGGCTCCGCCGGAAACGGCAACGACCACTTTCTCTTCATGGTTCGCCAGTTTGTGGATGTGAATGAGAGAGGCAATGCGACTGACAATAGTCAAATGACCATGATTTTGGGTTTTTGCCGGCATAGCATTCATTTACTTCTTGGATTTGCATACATATTTGGTAAAATACTAAATTATGAATAAACCTCTAATGTGCAATGGCGTGGATGAGAAAAAAAGTGTCGAGAGTATTCGCCTGCATCTCATTCAACAGTTCAATCTCCCTGGGGAGCAGATTGATATGTTGCTGCCGAGTTTCATAACAACGCTTGGCGCGCATATGAGCAATCTGGAAAATGCTTTGGCGGAAAAAAATCCTGTTTTACTTGGCAAGGTGGGGCATACCATCAAGGGTGCCTTTCTTAATCTCGGATTGCAGGATTGTGCTCAAATTGCTCTCACTATTGAGGAAAAAGGCCGGAATGGCGGTAAAATAGCCGATTTTAGAAAACTCATTGAAAACCTGCGGCTGTTAATCAAGCCGGTCCTTGAATAATCTGTTCGAGCAGGCGGGCGTGAATATTGTCGAAGCCGCCATTCGAAAGAATTGCCACCACATCTCCATGGTGCAGGATGGCCCCGAGCCTGGCCAGTATACTGTCGGTATTTGTCAAAGCCTCTGCCGTCAGGTTGCGTTCCTTCACCAAATCCCCCGCTAAGCGAACGGCAGAAAAAAGTTCATCCGGCAGGAGTCCGTCAAGTGGCAGGGGCTCCCGTATGAGAATCAGGTCGGCCGCATCAAAAGCCAGCACATAATCTTTCTGAAATATGGCCCGTCGTGATGAATTGGTGCGTGGTTCAAACACCGCAATGAGTCGCCGGTTTGGATACGCCTGTTTCAGTCCGGCGAGGGTCTCTTTTACCGCCGTTGGATGATGGGCAAAATCATCGATAACCGTGATTCCTTTCTCGATTCCCCGCACCTCCTGTCGCCGTTTTACCCCCGCAAAACTGCTGAGCCCCTCGTTGATTATTGCCGGTTTCACGCCCAGATGATGCAGTACCGCACAAACCGCCAGGCTATTGAGACAGTTGTGGCGGCCGGACAGCCTTACCGTCATGGCGGCCCAGGGGGTACCGTTTTTCGCAACCTTGAAACGGGTGATGTCGCCTATGGTCCGGAGATCTTCAAGTGCCCAAACGTTTGCCGGATTCAAGCCGTAGCCCTGGACGGCGCATGGCGCCTCGGCAGCAACTTCGGCAACATTTGGGTCATCGAGATGGGCGATCAGTAAACCGTCCTTTGGCAGCAGGGCCACGAATTTCTTGAAAGATCTTTTTATCGCCTGCAGATCGGCAAAGATATCGGCATGGTCGAATTCAAGGGAGGTAATGACCGCCACATGGGGTCGGTAGTGGAGAAACTTCGATTCCTTATCAAAAAAGGCGGTATCGTATTCATCCCCTTCGGCGACAAAATACCTGCCGCCGCCGAGGCGAAAATTGGTGCCAAATTGCCGAACAATGCCGCCAATCATAAAGGAAGGATCAAGTTCGGCTTGGTGCATGGCGGATGCAAGAAGCGAGCAGGTGGTGGTTTTTCCATGGGTCCCGGCTATGACCAGCGAGGTACGCGAGCGGATGAAAAAATGGGCCAGGGCTTGGGGAAAGGACAAATAGGGGATTTTCAGTGCAGCAAGTGTCGCTGCTTCGGGATTCTTCCGGGTGATGACGTTGCCGACAATGACCAGATCCGGGGCGGGTTTGAGGTTGGCCGCAGCGTAGCCATTTTGCACGGGAATATGGAGAGAATCGAGAAACACCGACATCGGCGGATAAACGTGATTGTCGCTGCCGGTGACCGTATATCCGGATTGCTGCAACATGCCGGCCAGGGCAGCCATACCAGTGCCACAGATTCCCATCAGGTGCACATGTTTAATCTGCGCCGGAGGGAAATTTAAATCCGCGTCGAGTTCCATCATGGCTTGTCGCCTCGTACGGTTTTATCCAATGTGTTGTAGATAGTAGTAAATGCCGAGGCAAAAGTTATTGGCGTTACCCTGCCTACCTCTATAAATTTCACCGTAATCTCTTTGGCGATTTTCAGAATAGTTTCGTCGCTCACCTTTTCGTGGGCGTCGGTGGTTGGCGATGTTTTATCCTGTCCAGCCATTATACGTCCTTTTATTTGGCTAAATGAAAACGCCACCGTTGCCTGAAGAAGGCCAATTCGTCATAATGGCAACGGAGGCGCAGGTTGAGGTCAAGAATAACCGGTCAAGCCATCCTTGCTGCAGCAACACTAATACGGCAAATGGGATTTTTTTTCCAGGGAATGTTGCGGGAAGAGCTCAGCAAAACTCTTTCTTTTTGAAAATTTTCATAAGGTCGTCGGATTTTTGACCGATGTCAAGGCACATTGGCACGGGATTGTTATATGTAAAGAAACAGCAGGCTAAACTGTTCCCTGCTGTTTTTCGAATTAGAGACATAACACTTATCGTCATTTCAACCTAATGGAGGTATTATGAAACTGCTTGATCTCAATACGACGCGGCAATTTACCGAAGGCGCAATGAAACGCATTTTTCTTGTGGAAGATTCTCAGTTCTTTAAAATTATCAATTTCAACCTGCGCGCCGGGGTCACTTTTCCCGTCCATTCACATGATCTTGATGGGGAACTGTCAATTCAGGTGATCGAGGGGGAAGGTTTCTTCCTCGGGGCGAATGGGGCACAATTACCTGCGAAAACCGGCAATATCCTCATCTCAGAGATTAGAGAACCACACGGAGTTCGGGCGACCACCGATATGCGCATTGTCGTGACGATTGCCCCACCGATCTGAAGAAACATCATCGACCGGCTTAACCGCTGGTCGACCCTTATATCATCGTGACTATCATGAGTCAGATACCAAAGAATGTCGCAGATTTTCTGGCAACTCACAGCCTTTCAGCGCTTGAATTTGAACCAGGATCGACACCTACTGCTGAAACCGCGGCCAAACGGATCGGTGTTCCGGTGGGTCAGATTGCCAAGTCTATGTTACTAAAGGGCAAAGACGGTAATTTCCGGCTGGTGGTGGCGGCCGGAGACCGGCGAATTAACAGTGGCCTGTTGAAAAAGGCCGCCGGCTGCAAGCATCGCATGGCTACCCATGAAGAGACCCTGGCGGTTACTGGTTTCCGGCCGGGCGGGGTCTGTCCCTTTGGTCTCGCCGGAAGTGGTGTAGACGTTCTGGTCGATGTTTCCCTCGACGAATATGCGACGATTTATCCAGCAGCCGGAACCGATGGCACCGGCGTTCCCATGAGTCCGGCTAGACTGGTCGAGGTTACCGGTGCTATCAGGGTGCAGGTTACCGGGGGGCAGGAATAGGTTCCGGATCGTCTTCATCGATAACCTTACACAAACTGGAATCAGGTCTTGACCTATAGACGATTGAATACAACAAGGGGTGGAATATGAAAAATTTAATAATGATACCGGCACTGCTTATCAGCATGCTGGTTGTGGGAATCAAGCCGGGTTGGGCGGACGATATAGGTTGTCTGGACACGACCTTCAAACTTTTAAGTCCCAACGATTCGGTATGCGTGTCGGCCTTCGAGGACTCTAAAGTTTCCGGCGTTACCTGCCACATCAGTCAGGCCCGAACGGGTGGTTGGGGCAGCGTTGTCGGTCTCAGCGAGGATCCCTCGCGCTTCTCCATCGCTTGTCGGCAGACCGGCCCCATCTCTCTGCCTGAGAAGTTGCCCGAGCAAGAGAATGTATTCAGCGAAAAAACCAGTATCTTCTTTAAGAACACCAAGGTTATCCGCATGTTTGACAAAAAGCATAACACCTTGGTCTACCTGGCAGTCAGCCGGAAACTGATAGAAGGAAGCCCTCAGAACTCGATTTCCACGGTGCCCATCATGTCTTGGGCTGGCAAATAACGTATACTCACAAAAGCACTCACCGGACATATCCCCGGCATTCGGAAAGGAGGCGGCCTGTCACGCACCTTTTTTCTGCCTGGCCGCTAACGCCTCAGAGGTATGCTGGACGGTAATTTTCGAGCCGCGCTTCTGCAGGCCGCCTCGTAATTGCATGACACAGCCGGGGCAGTCGGTAAGAAGGATCTCGGCACCGGTCTTTTCGACATTGTCGAGTTTCTTGTTTAAGAGCGCCGATGAAAGCTCGGGAAACTTCGCTGAGAAGGTGCCGCCGAAACCGCAGCAGACCTCCGATTCATCGGCCTCACGGTAATCGAGACCGGCAGCTCGGATCAGCTCCCGCGGCGCTTCATGCACGCCCAGGCCGCGGCAGAGATGGCAGGGCGAATGGAAGGTTGCCCGCTTGCCGTCACCTGCAAAATTTTCAGCCTTGAGACCGAGTATATCATGGGCAAAGGAAGAAAAATCAATGACCTTTGCCGTAAAGGCCAAGGTTTTCTCCAGAAGCATCGGATCATCGGCAAGTAATACCGGATAGTTATGCTTGAGGTGCGAGGCGCAGGAGGCACAAAGAGTGATGATATACTCGACGTTTTCCTTCTCGAAGGCCCGGAGATTCTGCAGGGCGACATCACGCGAGGTCTTTGCTTCACCCATCATCTGCAGGGGCAAGCCGCAACATGACTGGGTCATGGGAAAGGACATGGCGCAGCCGTTTTCGGCAAAGAGCTGAAAGGCGGCTTCCATCTGTTCCGGATAGACAAAGTCCTGGACGCAGCCGGAGAACAGCCCCACCCGCAGACGGGGGGCCGCCGGTTGCGGCAGCTCCGGGAAGCGGTCGCGGAAGGGCTTTTCGGCGACGGTCGGCAGGGCCTTGAAATCATGTTCTTTAAAAAACATCATCGGCAGATGGCGCATAAAACCGTCATTCCCGGCCACCGGCTTCTGCGCCCATTTGGCGGTGCGTAGCAGGGTATGGAACAGTTTGCGGTTTTTCATGACCTGGCCGAGGAGGAGACTGGGCAAGGGGTGGCCCGCCTTATCCTGGATGCGCACATGCACCTGCTTGATGAGCCTTGGCAGATCGATGCCGCCGGCGCAGATATCCTTGCAGGCCTCGCAGTTGATGCAGTTCTGCACGATATTTTTGGCCTTTTCCGGGCCGTGGAAAAAATAGGTGAGAATCAGGCCGATGGCGCCGATATAAATATGGCCCATCTTATGCCCGCCGACCAATCGATACACCGGGCAGACGTTGGCGCAGGCACCGCAGCGGACACAGCGGAACACTTGGGAAAACAGCGGGTCTTTGGCCATCTCCAATCGGCCGTTGTCAAGGACGACAAAATGGACTTCCTTTTTCTTGTCGGCCACAGACAGACATTCGTTGGCCCCGGTGATCCAGGTGACATAGGAGGTGATGTTCTGGCCGGTGGCGTTGCGCGGCAGGACCTTGAGGATTTTCAGGGCGTCGGTGAGGCTCGGCACCAGCTTGTCGATTCCCATGAGGGCAACGTGCACCCGCGGCAAGGTCGTCACCAGACGGGCGTTGCCCTCGTTTGTTACCAGACCGATTGTGCCGGTATCGGCGATGGCAAAATTGGCGCCGGTGATGCCCATGTCCGCCTCGACAAATTTACTGCGTAACTCGCGGCGCGCCACCTTTACCAGCTTTTCGATATCCGGCTCCTGTTTGGCGCCGGTGACGTCGGTAAACAGGTCGCCGACCTGATAGCGCGACAGATGGATGGCCGGCATGACCATATGTGAAGGCCCTTCATGTCTGAGTTGGATGATCCATTCGCCGAGATCGGTTTCGGTGACCACAAGACCCTGGTCTTCCAGGGCATGGTTCAGCAGGGTCTCTTCGGCAGTCATCGATTTTGATTTAATAATCTTCCGGCTGCCGGTCTCTTTGGCAATTTTAACGATAAGAGCGTTGGCCTCATCGGCATCTCCGACGAAATGCACCTTGACGCCTGCCGCCTCGGCATTTTTTTTAAATTCGAGGAACAGTTCGTTCAGGCGGGGCAGGACACTGTCTTTGGCCTCCGCCACATCGGCCACCAGCCGGTCGACATCGAATTCGGCAAAGGCTTTGGCCCTGCTTGCTCGATAAGCCACGGCAAAGGTGTCGAGGGCCTGGCGCAGAAAGCTGTTGTCCAGGGATTCCTGCATCTCCTTCCGGTATTCTTTGAGGTTTTTGGCTTCTTGCATGATCAGTCCTCCAGAAGAAGAATATGTAGTTCCAGCGGGCCGTGCACGCCAAGGGCGAGGACCCGCTCAATATCGGCGGTGCGGCTGGGGCCGGTAATAAAGGCGGTGTAGTCGGGCGTTTTATGCAGGTGTTTCAGCATATGCTGCTCGGCGGCAAAGGCGTCTTCAACGATGGTCGAACGGTGTACGACGCAGACATGGTATTCGCTCAGCATAGTGGCAAGGCGCAGTTCCTCGCCCGGACAGTTGACGACCAGGGTACCGGTCTCGGCGATGGCCAGATCGGCTACGGTAAAGCCGATATCGACACCGCTTAAATGGTCGCGCATCCCCGTTTTTATACAGGTGAAACCGGAGGTGGCACAAAGGTCCTGCAAGCTGGCGTACTGGGCAGGATCTAGGTCGGGGGCGGCGATAATCTTTTTCTGCTTCATCTCGCAAAGCCCCTCCGCCGGCGGCGAAAGGTGTTCGTCACAACCGGAAATCTTGATCCGGCAGGCCCCCTGTCGACCGCAGAGATCAAGGCAATAGGCCAGGGCTTCATCAAAGGAGGGTACCTTGGTAACAAAGGCGGAAACTGCTTGAGCCTTTTCCATAAAGCGGGAGCTAAGGGCATTTTGCCGATCCCTGTCTATCGTCATGGTAATCTTGCCCTTCGGACAAGCCTCCTTTTAATATCAATTTTCAGAATTCTTTTCGTTTGTGGGTAAATATTTCCAACTCGTTGGCGATGCAATGCTTACGGGAGTGCCCTGTCCTATAACTGCAATCATTGGCAGAATGTATGGACTCGAAAAATTGGACAGTGACGGGTGCTGAGTAGTGGTTTCGGAGAAGAAAAGTTTCAGCCCGACCCCGTTAAGGTAAATAACTTAGTAATGAAAATATTTTTGTAAACACTTGTTAATATAATTTGTAGACTTCTACCAAGCCGAGTATACAACACCCTGCAGGTGTAAAAAGCAGATTTCAAGAGGAAAGACGGTGCAACTCCGTCACAAGCCAGTCCTTGCTGTAAGCGAAGGCTGCGGCGGCTGGGGCTTTGCCCCCATATCCTGAATTTTTTAGGATTCGTCACTGGAATCTCCCGGGAAGGCGGCCGTTTTGCAGGGTAATTCGTAAGTCAGAAAGCCTGCCTGCAAAGGAAGGACGACGTCTGTCGTCCCTCCACTCAGAGCCAACCACTGGAGTTCTCTGTATCCGGTTTTGTATTGTCTGGTTGATCCGGACGATGCAGTTTTTTGTGGATACGGAGACTCGTCTTTTGTCGATCGATGTTTTTTCGTATCCGTTATCACATGTCATTCGGCCCGAGAGCCAGCAAAACCGGTGATCCGGCGGCAGATAATGGCTGTCATCCACGGGAGAAAACGATGGATATGGAAAAAAACAGAGCCATGGGCCGGGTCATTACCCGGCTCATTAATAAGGAAAATCTCAGCCTCCAGGAATCACACGCATCCTGTCGCAGATCTGTTTCGGTTCTCCTCTGAATATTGCCGCGTCTCTTGCCCATCCGGCCCTGCCGAAGATTGCCGTGCGCGGCGTTTATTCTCAGGCCCTGCTGCAGCCGGTAGCCGAGGTCATGGAGGCCATCGGCTATACCAATGCCCTGGTGGGGGTATCACCGGCAGCGACAAGGGCATGGACGAGGCCTCGGTCTGCGGCCCGACTTCCGGGGTGCGCTTGCAGGACGGGGCTTTGCGTTCCTTCTCCTTTCGGCCGGAGGAGTGCGGTTTACAGAGCCACCCCCCGGAAACCCTGATGCCCGACCGTGATCGGAGCACCGCGGCGGTAAAGATGTATCGATTGCTGGCCGGGAGAGGTGACTCGGCCCGGCTCGATGCGATCATTCTCAACAGTGCCCTGATTTTTTTGGTCAGAGGTATAGTGGCGACGGTCACAGAAGGGGTAGGAAAAGCCCGTGAGATCCTATTTTCCGGGCAGGCGTTGGCGACGCTTGCCCGCTGGGTCGAGGTGCAGAACAGCGATCCAGCCGGCGGCCTCACGCGGCTGGCGAGTTTGGCGAGGGCGGCGGGATGAGCGAACTGCTTATTATAAAGGCCGGCGCCGAGTATCTGCGCTTTAAGGCAGATGAATTTGCCCCAGGGCCACTGAACAAGGCCAGTGTCTTTCCTGTGGTGCAGGCTGAAGAGGCGAAAGAACGGTGCCGGAAATTGGTCGCGGCAGGGGTTGCCGCCGTGCTCATGAAGCTGACCATTCTTGAAGAACCCTATACGGAGTGAAGTGAGATGCAACTGGCACTCAGCGAATGCGGCGTTTTAAAATATCAGAAGAGCAGCGTTCTGTCGGCGGTAGCTGACGACAGGGTTTTCCTCAAGGTGATCTGCTGCGCCATCTGCCGGACCGACGCGAAGATGTGGCGCTCCGGCCACCGCGATCTCGTGCTGCCACGGGTTCTCGGCCATGAAATTGCCGGCATCGATCCAGCGAGCGGCCAGCTATATGCCGTATGGCCGGGCCAGGTCTGCGGCACCTGCGACTATTGCCGGACCGGCCGGGAGAATCTCTGTGAGGAGATGCAAATCATCGGTTTTCACACGGACGGGGGGTTTGCCCGGACTGTCTCCGTGCCTCGGCAGAGCCTCATTCCGGTTGCGACGGATGTTGATCCGAGAATTGTTACCTTTGCCGAGCCGGTGGCCTGTGTTCTCAACGGGCTTGACCATGTGCAGCCGCTTGAAGGGGAGAGGGCCATTATCTACGGTGGCGGGGTGGTCGGGATGATTGCTGCACTGGTTTGCCGCCAGTTGGGTTGCAAGGTTACGGTCATTGAAAAAAACGCCGAGAAAATTGCTCGGTTACGATCCTTTTGCGACAAAAACCGCGTCGTCCTCGAAAAAGATGTTACCGCAGCCGACTTTGACCTGGCAATCAACTGCTGTGCCAGCCATATCGCTTTTAGCCTCTGCATAAGCAAGTTGCGTAAAGGTGGTCGGTTTGTTTATTTCAGCGGCCTTGAGAAGAACGAGGAAATAGGCAGCAATCTTCTCAACCTTGTGCATTACAAGGAACTGGCGATATTCGGATCCTATGGTCCGAGACAAAAAGACATGCTCCAGGCCATCGCCTTTTGCGCCAGCCAGGAAGAGAACCTTACGGCGCTGATTGAAAAGGTCGTCCATCCTCGTGAAGTGGAGTCGGTATTGCCTGTAATTCTTGCCGGTGATGCTTTGAAATATGTTGTTGATTTTTCCTTGCCTGCGACGGGGTCAAGACAAGCTGCGCCGCGCGGGTCGAAAGTAATCTTGCAGAGGCCTTCTTGCCCACAGGTGTCAGGGTTTCTTGCCGACATCATCGCGCGAATAGAACCGCTGTCAGAAAACTTCCGCGATCAGGCGCAAAGAAAGGTTGATCATAAAACCAAGCCGCTCGGCGCCCTTGGCAGAATTGAGAATCTGGCGGTTCGGATGAGCAGCATTCAGAAAACACTTACGCCGACCATTCATTGCCCGCGGATGTTTGTTTTTGCCGGCGACCACGGCGTGGTGGAGGAAGGCGTTTCCGCCTTTCCCGCCAAGGTGACTGTGCAGATGGTCGAGAATTTTCTCGACGGCGGTGCGGCGATCAATGTATTCTGCCGCCATTACGGAATTGAACTTTCGGTGGTCGATATGGGGGTGAACGGCAATTTTGGTGACCATCCGCTCTTGGTGCAGCAGAAGGTCGCCCGGGGCACCAAGAATTTTGCAGTGCAGGCGGCGATGAGTCGCGACCAGGCGCTTTTAGCCATTGAAAACGGCGCGCGCACCTTCCTTACTAAAAACGCCCGACGATCCGGCAATCTGGTTGGTATGGGTGAGATGGGCATCGGTAACAGCAGCAGTGCCACGGCCATCATCTGCGGCGCCTCCGGTCTGTCGGCAGCGGAGGTGGCGGGGCGCGGCACCGGTGTCGATGACCGAGGGCTGGCGCGGAAGATCGAGGTGATTGAAAAGGCTCTGGCCCTGCACCAACTGCAGCCAAACGATGCTTTGCAGCTGCTTGCCAGGGTCGGCGGCTATGAACTCGGCGGTATCTGCGGCGCCGTTCTGGCCGCTGCCTCGGCGGGTTGCTGCGTGGTGCTGGATGGCGTTATCTCCGCTGCCGCCGGGCTTCTTGCCTATTGCCTTTGTCCGGGCGTTGCTGAGTATCTGGTTGCCGGCCATAAATCGGTGGAGATTGGCCAGCAAATCGCTCTGCAAATCATCGGTCTTGAACCGGTTCTCGATCTCGATTTGCGGCTCGGCGAGGGTACGGGAGCGGCGATCACCATGAATCTCATCGATCTGTCCTGCCGCATGATGCGGGAGATGGCCTCTTTTGCCGAGGCGGGGGTTGATGATGGTTCGCTGTAGCAGGTTGAGTATCACTTTGCGCCGCTGGATTCGCAATAATAAATTTTGCCTTGGGCCAGGCCCTTGGTGATTTTGAGGAGAAAGATGCGATTCAACTCAGGTGTGCTCTTGGTTGTTTTATTTTTTCTTGCCGGTGCGCTTTCATCCTGTGCGGAAAAAAATCTACAATCGATGGCGAAGGAATATCCGGTGCCAAACGAATATATCTTCGCCGTTCCCTATGAAAACGCCTGGCAAGCAACCGTGCGGGCAATCTCCGAGGAGGAAAGAATAGCAAACCTGGAAAGGGAAAGCGGTGTCATTGTCACCGAGTACAGAACCATCAATCAGCTGCTTCACAGCCTCATTGCCACCTCCATATTCGGAAAAGTCTATAAGCGCGGCTATATTGTCAACCTGAGGGAGGTCGCATCCGGGCAAACGAGCATCAGCATACAGTCGAAGCTGCTCCTCGAGCAGTTATCGGTTTATAGCAGCGAACTTCAAGATGAGCGGCTGAATGCCTATATGCGGCAGGAACTTTTCCGGAAAATCTGTTTAAACCTCCAGAGGAATACAGGGCAATGCATAACCCTTTTTCCGGACTATCATGGGGTGTCGGTTTCCTGTCAGTCGCCGTCCTCAACCTCAGTGGCTGGGGCCGGCGGACAGTCGGCGCCTCCTCCCCGGGTGGTTAAAAGGCGTTTATAATCGGCGGATACGTCCAAGAAAATCGGCAACCGTCCTCATACCTTTGCGGAATTGGCTGAGGCTGAATTTTTCATTGGGGGCATGGATGGTGTCGTCGGGGAGGCCGAAACCCATCAAGACTATCGGCACCCGCAGCACCTCGTCAAAGAGTGCGGCAATGGGGATCGAGCCGCCCTCGCGCATAAAGACCGGAAGGGAGCCAAATGCGGCTTCAACGGCTTCGGCGGCGGCGCGGATATACGGGTTGTCGGGATTGACCGACACACCTTTGCCGGCATGCAGGTTGGTGAGGGTAACTGTATAGCCGGTCGGCATATTGCCGAGCACCGCCTCTTTGAGCCATTCGAATACCTTGCTTGGGTCAAGGTTTGCCGGCAGACGCATGCTCACCTTGGCAATCGCCTGGGCGGGGATAACCGTTTTGCAGCCTTCTCCGGTAAAGCCGCCATGAATGCCATGGACTTCGAGGGTCGGGCGCAGGCCGATTCGCTCCAGAGGTGGATAGGCGGCCTCGCCCACCATTTCGTCCACCCCCATTTCGGCAAGCAATTCCTCTTCTATATGCAGGGGGTCTTCCTGCCAGAACCGCTTCTCAGCGGGTGTCGGCGGCGGGATAGCTGCGACCAGTTGCGGGATGTTGATGCCCCCGTCTTCGCCCTTCAGACGGCTGATCAGAAGGCAGAGGGCATGCAGTGGATTCGGTGCTACACCGCCGTAACTGCCGGAATGCAGGTCGGTCTTTGCTCCAGCCACAGAGATTTCCGTGTACAGAATACCGCGCAGCCCGGTAATGATTGATGGCTGCCCGGCGTTGACCATATGGGTGTCGCAGATCAGTACGGCATCGGCGTGAAGGGCCACCGGGTGGTTGACAACATAGTCGGCAATGGACGCGCCGCCCGCTTCTTCCTCACCCTCCAGGAGGATTTTCACATTTATCGGCAGGGTGGCGTCGACCTTGGCCCAGGCCTCAAGGGCGGCAAGAACCAGCATAATCTGTCCTTTGTCGTCGCTGGCCCCGCGACCGTAGATGTTGCCGTCACGCAGGATCGGTTGAAAGGGCGGGGTAGACCATTGGTGCAGTGGATCGACCGGCTGGACGTCATAATGACCGTAGATCAACAGTGTCGGTTGCTGCCTGTCAACCTGCCATTCGCCATACACCAGGGGATGTCCGGCGGTGGAGATGAGTGTGGTTTCGGGAAAACCGATGGCCGAAAGTCTTTTTTCCACCCATTGGGCAGCTTGCTGCACATCTTTTCGGTGCTCGGGGAGGGTGCTGATGCTCGGTATCGCCAGCCATTCCTGCAGGTGGCTGATGAAACGGTCAAAGTTTGCATCCAGATAGTCGTTACGTTTCGTCCGTCCGTTCATCTTCTCCTCGCTCTCTGTGGTATCTTATCATTGTCTGTCTGTCGTATATTTGGCCAGCGATCCTAGTCGACTTAACCCGCACCGGCAACAGATTTTTATGAAAGACTTGGGGAGTGTAGAAGAAAGAAGAAAAACCGGGTGGACAGGATATGGCGTAGCAAGGTATTATTGCCCCTGACGTTTACATGTCGGCAGAAGGCAAAATGGTTTCACCCCTGCCGACGTAACACCTCGACCGTTACTCAACCCCGAGGGAGTACACTATGAAATGGCTGCAGTTTTTCACCCCTGTCGCGTCAATCAACTGGGAGGAGGCCAACCAATTGGTTGCCGACCATCCGGCTGGCGACGTACTCTTTCTCGATGTGCGACAACCGCAGGAATATGCGGCCGGGCACCTGCCGGGCGCCAAACTCCTGCCGCTCGGCGATCTGGAAAAACGTCTCGGCGAACTTGCCGGGGAAAAACCGATTGTCATCTACTGAGCAATCGGTGGACGCAGCCGGGTTGCTGCGCAGATGCTTTCCGGTAAGGGTTTTCAGAAGATATACAATCTTTCAGGTGGTATAAAGGCCTGGGGCAAAGAGGTGGCGATGGGGCCGGAAGATGGCGGATTGCACCTGTTCACCCAGGCAACGAGTGGCGAGGAGGCGATCATTGTCGGTTTCGGCCTGGAGATGGGACTGCGGGATTTCTATCTGGCCATGCAAAAACGGGTGCGCCGAGAGGAAACCAAAACCCTTTTCGGCAAACTTGCGAGTATTGAAATTCTCCATCAGGAACAGCTGGTGCAACTGTATGCAGAGCTTACCGGCAAGCAGCTTTCCGTAGCTGGATTTGCGGCAAAGATTGCCGAACCGGCAATGGAAGGCGGTTTGACCACCGAGGAATATCTGCAGCTGTATAAAACCGATGTCGATGCGGAATCGGAGGTTTTATCCCTGGCACTGGCGATCGAAGCCCAGGCCCTTGATCTGTATCTGCGGGCGGCGGAACAGAGCACCGATGCCGGCAGTAAACGGGTATTGCACCGGATAGCTGCGGAAGAACGCAGCCATATCGCCAGATTGAGTAACTATATCGATCATCAGCAGGATCTGCCATGAAAAAACAGCTCCTTCTTATCGGCGGCGGGCATGCCCATATGGTGACCCTTGCCAACCTGCAGAACTTTACCGACAAAGGATTTGCCGTCACCGTCATTCAGCCGTCCGAATACCATTATTACAGCGGCATGGGGCCGGGTATGCTGGGTGGAACCTATCAACCTGAGGAGATTCGTTTTGCCACCCGTCGACAGGTTGAGGCCAAGGGCGGTCGCTTCATTCTCGGCAAGGCCTACCGGATTGATGCGCATAAGCAAGTGGTGTACCTTGAGGTTACGGATGAAGCTATCCCCTTTGATGTCCTGTCCTGCAATGCCGGTTCCTACGTACCTCGTGACACTATGCGTGGTAATTTCCCCAATGTCTTTACGCCGAAACCCATTGAAGAACTGCTGCTTGCCAAAGAGAAGATACTCGACCTTGCCAAAGCCGGCCGGATAACAATTGCGGTCATCGGCAGTGGTCCGTCGGCCATCGAGATCGCCGGCAACGTTCATCAGCTGTGCAACCGCCAGGCTGTGACTATGCCGAAGATTCAACTTTTCGGCGGCAGGAGTTTCATGTCCGGGCGACCACCTCGGGTTCGCCATTTGGTCAAAAAGGTCCTGCTGAAGAAAGGCATAGAAATCCTTGAGGTCGGCCACGTACAGCGCGTTGACTATGATCGCATTTTTCTGGAAAACGGCGAGGAGTATCGGAGTGATATTACCTTTGCGGCGGTAGGGGTCAAACCATCACAGATATTTGCCCGCTCCGGTCTGCCTATTGGTCAAGATGGCGGACTGCAGGTCAATGAGTACCTGCAGTCAATCCGTTACCCTAATATCTTCGGCGGTGGTGATTGTATCCATTTTGCGGCGCAGCCCCTGGATAAGGTCGGCGTCTATGCGGTGCGCCAGAATCCTGTGTTGTATCACAACCTGCTGGCAAGTCTTGAGGGTCGACCGCCGGAAAAATTTTCACCGGGAGGGACATATCTCCTTATCTATAATCTAGGTGATGGCGACGGGGTTCTCGGCAAATGGTCGATGGCCTTTGCCGGGAAATTGGCATTTTCTATTAAAGATTGGATAGATCGGCGGTTTATAAAAACATTTAGTTCAAATTGAGGGATGACTATGAGCAATTGGGAGTGTGGGGTTTGCGGCTATATTCACAAAGAAGGCGATGTGCCGGATCAGTGCCCGGTGTGCGAGGCCCCGAAGAAAATGTTCAAAGAAGTGGTCGAAGGCCGGCCGGCGGAGGGCGAGACAAAGACCAGCGCAACGGTGCGGCGATGGCGGTGCCTGGTGTGCGGCTATATCCATGACGGCAACGAACCGCCGGAAAGTTGTCCGGTGTGTGCTGCTCCGAAAAACCAGTTTGTGGAAATCGATACGGACGGAAAGAAAATCGGTGTAACTGGCGGTGCCTTAGCGGTTAGCGCTGGGGTTGATGAAAGTGAGAAAACGGGCAAGATGAAAAAAACTGTCTTTAACAAGATGGCCGATCTCATCCTCAAACTTCATCTGCATCCGATTTCCGTACATTTCCCCAACGGCATATTGCCGGCGGTTGTGGCGTTTCTGGCGATCTCAATGTTCTTTCATGTTGCCAGCCTGGAACTGGCAGCTTACTACAACATGATAGTTGTCCTGCTGATGTTGCCGGTTGTCCTGGTGACCGGGTTTATTGAATGGCAAAAGCGTTACAAGGGTGTCAAGTCGATGATCTTCATAACCAAGATTCTTTGTAGTCTTGTGGTCCTCGCCACAACAAATATTCTGGTTTTCTGGCGGCTTATCGATCCTGCGGTACTGGCACAAGGTTCTCCATCACGGTATATCTATCTCGGCATTGCAGCCGGCATGCTGGCAGCTGTTGGCATTGCCGGTCATCTTGGCGGCAAGCTGGTGTTCGGCACGCGGGGTTAATAGCAGTTGCCGTAGGCGTGGCATCATTTATAGCCGATGCCACGACCATCAGGTGCAGAAATCGAGATCCGATATGATCGTTTTCACAATCAGATTTTGATTACACCTTACAGATATTCGCAAATGATAGGGCTGAACCAGGAGTCTACGTGTATCGAGTGCTTGCTGGTGGCGCGCGATTCGCCGTATGAGGGCCTGATTGAAATCGACATCCGGTTCCTCCTGGCAGGCGATGGCGAGCGCGTTCTGCTTCTTCGCCCAGCGAACCGGGTCCTCATCTCTTGCAAAAAGCGCCGTGTCCTGTGCCAAGTAGATAACCCGCTTCTTCCAGTTTTCGTAAGGATCGCCCAGGGTGTGGAACTGATACAGGGCGGCAAGTGCCGCTGCCATGTAGGGGTGTTCGCCGACCACGCATTCCATGTGGTCGATTTTTTCTAGACAGCTGCTTACTGCTTGACATCGGCAATGAATTTATTCGACAACTCAATCGCGGTATTCATCTTGTTGACAAGGGTGTCGATTTCTCCTTTCAGATGGGTGAACTCGCCTTGCAGGGATCCGATCGCCTGAGCGTTAAGGTTGTGCTTGAGAAACAAGACGTTGTCCTTAAAAATTTTCAGTACAGGTTGCATGCTTTTCTCGGCCTGATGCATGCCGGTGAGCATTTCCTGATATCGTTGTTTGGTTTTTTTCAGCTGGTCCTTGCTGGATTGGCGGAGTTCCTGGCTTTGGTATTCTGCCAGCTCGGCCTCCCACTCATTAAAGAGGTCACCGGCAACCGATTCCACTTTCACAATGCGTGAAGAGACCTGTTGCGCCGACTGTTCACTCTTTTCATATTCCTTGTTGAGACTGTCATAGGCCCTTTTTAAATCGGTTTCCTTCAGCTTGACAACGGCGTCAAAATGTTGGAGTGCTGACTTGAATTGCTCTTGTGCGTCCGCCTGAGAATCACGGGCATTCTCTACCCGATCAACCATGATATCGCGCTTGTGTTTACCGACCTTCTCCATGGCACTGTAATATGTTGAAGAGCATCCGCACACGACAAGCATCATGCCCGATAAAAATGCCCACATAAAGAATGTCTGACTCACTTTGCTTTGCCTCCACATCCCTTTCTTCTCCTTTGACAAATTGTGCAGAAGAACCTGCATATATGGTTTACAGAAAGCTTTCTGCCTTTTCCGTTAACTTCTTCAGATCGGATCTCAATTTTTGCATCTTATGCTGTTCGTCCTTCCCGTGCCCAGTAAAACCTATCTCGGCAGAAACGGCGTGAGGTCCTTCTCGTAGCGATTTTTCACCTTGAAGCCCTTGCCGTTCAGGGCAGCCATGGCTTTGGCTCCATCCTGGTTGGCTACCCGCAGCACCATCTCGGTAATTCCCGGATAACGGTTGTCCGGCCAGCAGAAAAAGCTCTGGATATTAATTCCTTCATTTTTCAATGTATCGGCGACCTCCGCTAGTTTGCCGATACTGTCGCGCACAAAGATACTGAGACGTACGCTTTCTTCACTGATGCCTATGGCCTGCAGGAGAACTGCCATGACATCGGTGCTGGTGACGATTCCGGCAAGCTCATCCCCCTCCATGACCGGCAGGGCACTGATCCTGTTTTGCTGCATGACAAAAGCCGCCCTTTCGATCGTCGTGCTGGTGGGAATGGTGACCACGGTTTTTATCATTATCATCGACACCAGCACCTTCTGCAGCAGGTAGTTGAGTTCGTGCATGCTGAGTGACGTAGCAGGGGATGCCCAGTTCTGTTTGAGGTCACGGTCGGAGATGATGCCCACGAGTTTCTTCTTGTCGTTTACTACCAGGAGATGATCAATCTTATTTTTCTCTATTATATCCCGCGCCTGAACGAGGGTGGTCTGGGGTGAGACGGTGATAAGATCGGTATGCATTATTCTGTCGATATACATGGTGTCACTTCCTCCCTAAAATGGCTGTCAAGCTCTTGGCTGTTTAATCCGAATAGTTGCAGTGAGTGCTTGCATTATAGAGTGACAGATGAAGTTGTCAAAACAAAGAACTGCTTCTTGTCTGAAAATAGATGAAAATTTCAAGGAAGGTACGGCGGCAAAGTGTTGACGGAGGCAGCCGAGTGTGGTTTTCTGGGTTTTGAAAAAATCCTTGCCGGAATACTTGGTTTCAGAGTAGTTTGCTCAGCTATTTTAGGAGCCGTTACAAAATAACCTGGCCATTTCATCTAATTTTGTTACGGCTCTTTATGCCGTTCCGGACATTTCTTTGGCCATGTTATTTTTTTAACGGCTTAGGAGTCGTCATGAAATAATTTGGCTGTTTTTGCCTATCAGGAGAGATTGTGACACACGCTAAAGATAATGGTCTGTGGCTGTCCGGAAATGAAGCCATCGCGCTTGGTGCCCATGAGGCCGGAGTGAAGATCGCTTCCGGTTACCCCGGAACCCCTTCAACGGAAATAATGGAAAACCTGTCGCGCTATGAAGGGGTGTATACTGAGTGGGCCCCCAATGAAAAGGTTGGCCTGGAAGTTGCTATCGGCGCCTCTTTTGCCGGGGCCAGGGCCCTGGCCACCATGAAGCATGTCGGGATCAATGTCGCCGCCGACCCGCTCTTTACCGCCTCCTACACTGGTGTCTGCGGCGGGCTGGTGGTGGTGAGCGCCGATGATCCGGAGATGCACTCGTCGCAAAATGAACAGGACAACCGCAATTATGCCTTTGCCGCCAAGGTGCCGATGCTTGAGCCATCCGACCCAAGTGAGGCGAAAGACATGGTGAAGCTGGCCTTTCAGCTGAGCGAAGATCTCGACACCCCGGTCATGCTGCGTATCACCACCAGGGTGTCGCATGTCAAAGGGGTGGTGACCAAGGGCGAACATACCACATCCAAAGCCGTATGCGGCATCAACAAAATTCCCGGGAAACTGGTTATGCTGCCGGCCATGGCGCGTCAACGCCGCGTCGTTGTTGAGGAACGTATGCAGAAGTGCCGGGAACTGGCGGAAACCGCAGCTTTTAATCGCATAGAGGCGGGTGATAGCAAGCGGGGCTTTATCACCTCCGGCGTCTCCTATCTCTACGTTAAAGAGGCCTTTCCCGAGGCTGCCGTCTTAAAGCTTGGCATGTGCTGGCCGCTGCCGGAGAAAAAGATCCGCCAGTTTGCCGCCATGGTTGACGAGCTGGTTATTGTCGAAGAACTCGATCCCTTTCTCGAAACCCATATCAAGGCCATGGGTATTGTCTGTCACGGCAAGGACGTCATCCCCAATCAGGGTGAGCTGAATACCGCCATTGTCCGCCAGGCCATCGAACCCGGTTCCGGACCGGAGCTTTTCGCTGCGGTCGAGCTGCCGAATCGGCCACCGAATATGTGTGCCGGCTGCCCGCACCGCGGCATCTTCTACAACCTTTCGCGCATGAAGGTCTTTGTCTCCGGCGATATCGGTTGTTACACCTTGGGATTCCTGCCGCCGTTGTCAGCCATGGATTCCTGCGTCTGCATGGGCGCCTCGGTGTCCATTGCCCACGGTATGGCCAAGGCCCTCGGCGAGGACGGCTACAACAAGGTGGTGTCGGTGATCGGTGATTCAACCTTTATTCATTCAGGCATCACCGGCCTCATTAATACGGTGTACAACAACTCCGCCTCGACCCTCATCATCCTTGACAACCGCATTACCGCCATGACCGGCCAGCAGCACAACCCGGCCAGCGGTTATTCCATCAAGGGTGAAGCGGCCAATAGCCTTGATCTCGAAGCCCTGTGTCGGGCGATCGGGGTCAAACATGTGTATAAGGTCAATCCCCATGACGTGGTGGAAACCCGTAAGGTGTTAAAAGAGGCGGTGGAGCTGCGCGAGCCCTCGGTGGTGCTGTCCCAGGCGCCCTGTGTACTCTTGCCGGAGATGAAGGAACGCAAACCGGTTTCCTATTTTACCAACCAGGAAAACTGTGTCGGCTGCATGTCCTGCATCCGCCTCGGCTGTCCGGCTCTCAGCTGGAATCCTTTCGCCGAGGGCGAGGCTGTCAGCCGCGGCTACCGGAACACCCAGAAAGGCCTTTCGAAGATCGATGAAATCCTCTGTAACGACTGCGGCCAGTGTGCCTCACTGTGTAAATTCAACGCCATCACCCGCGGGGAGGGGAAAAAATGAATGAAAAAGGCAATATCCTCTTTTCCGGAGTGGGTGGCCAGGGCATTCTCCTGGCCAGTGAAATAACGGCTTATAGCCTGCTTTCGGCCGGTTACGATGCAAAAAAAAGCGAGGTGCACGGCATGGCCCAGCGCGGCGGTTCGGTTACCGCCCAGCTGCGATATGGTAAAAAGGTCTATTCGCCGCTCATCGAACCGGGATGCGTCGACATCCAGATGGCCTTCGAGATGATGGAGGCAGTCCGCTACCTGCCCTATCTCCATAAAGGCAGCAAGGTGATTGTCAACATTCAGAGAATCCTGCCGCCCTCGGTTGCCACCGGTAAGGCTGTCTATCCTGAGCATGTCCTTGACCATCTCACTCGGCGGGACATTGTTGTGGTGCCGGTCGATGCCTTTGAGTTGGCGCGGGCAGTTGGTGAGGTGAAGACCGCCAATGTGGTGATGGTAGGCGCCTTGTCGGCTTTTTTGCCGGTTGATCCGGCGAGTTTTTGCAGAAATTATTCGTACCCGGGTGCCGGAGCGCTTCCGGGAAGTAAATATGCAGGCCTTCCTTGTGGGACGCAAGGTCAGCCAATAGATAGGGGAGAGAACAGAAACAATGTCGGTACATTATTGGGATGAAGAAATGGAGACCCTGCCCAGGGTCGGTCTGGAGTCGATCCAACTGCGGCGTTTGCAGCATCTGGTCGCACGGGTTTATCGGACAGTTAAACCTTATCGCCGTAAAATGGATGAAGTCGGTGTCAGGCCTGAGGATATCAAGAGTCTTGCCGATCTGGCTAAGTTGCCTTTCACGGTCAAGGATGATCTGCGCGACAACTATCCATTTGGTCTCTTTACCGTGCCCCTTGAAGAGGTCGTGCGGGTCCACGCCTCGTCCGGGACCACCGGCAAACCAACCGTTGTCGGCTATACCGCCAAAGACATCGAGACTTGGGCCGGTGTCATGGCAAGAGCCCTGTGCTGCGCCGGGGCCACCAAGGGCGATATGATCCATAACGCCTACGGCTACGGCCTTTTCACCGGCGGCCTCGGTGCCCACTACGGCATTGAGAAGCTGGGGGCCACGGCCATCCCCGTGTCCGGCGGCAATTCTAAGCGACAAATTAATATCATGCGCGATTTCGGTTCGACCGTGCTGCTCTCTACCCCTTCCTATGCCTTAAATCTTGCCGATGCCATGGATGCCATGAAGATTGATCCAAAATCGCTGTCGCTGCGGGTAGGGATCTTTGGGGCTGAGCCGTGGAGCGAGAGCATGCGCGAAGAGGTGGAGCGTAAGCTCAATCTGAAAGCCACCGATATCTATGGCCTTTCCGAGGTCATGGGGCCGGGCGTTGCCCAGGAATGTCTGGTGACCGATCGCGGTATGCATATCTGCGAGGACCATTTCCTGCCGGAGATCATCGACCCAGAGACCGGTGCGGTGCTGCCGCCGGGCGAGAAGGGCGAGCTGGTTTTTACTACCCTTACGAAAGAGGCATTTCCGATCATCCGCTACCGGACCAAGGATATCTCCAGGCTTATTTATGAGCCCTGTGGCTGTGGGCGGACCATGGTCCGTATGGAAAAGGTCACCGGCCGAACCGATGATATGCTCATCATCCGCGGCGTCAATGTCTTCCCGTCGCAGGTGGAGCATGTCCTCGTCGGCATTGAGGGTGTTGAACCGCATTATCTGATTGTTGTTGAACGGGAAGGAAATCTCGATACCATGCAGGTGCAGGTGGAGGTCAGTGAGGGTCTGTTTTCCGATGAAATCCGCGTGTTGGAAAATTTGAGTAAACATATTCAAAAAGAGATTAAGGACCTGCTCGGAGTCACCTGCAAGGTGAAGCTGGTTGAACCGAAGACCATAGAACGCAGTGAAGGCAAGGCGCAGCGGGTTATCGACAAGCGTAAAATCTAGGAGAGAGGATATCATGCTGGTAGAACAAATTGCTGTATTTTTAGAGAATAAATCGGGACGACTGGCGGAGATCACCGCCATTCTCGCCGAAAATGCCATCAACATTCGCGCCCTGTCAGTGGCTGATACCGCCGATTTCGGCATCCTGCGGCTCATCGTCGACAAGGTTGAACAGGCCAAAGCGGTGCTGCGCGAAAACGGTTTTACCGTCGGCAAGACCCAGGTTCTGGCGGTCGAGGTTGAGGATAAGACGGGCGGCCTGGCAAGGGTTCTGAAATGCATCAAGGATGCCGGGATCAATGTTGAGTATATGTATGCCTTTGTCAACAAAACCGGGGAAAATGCCGTGCTGATCTTCCGTTTTGAGAAGATGGAGGAGGCGATGGCCACCCTCTTAAAAGATGGCTTTACCATTCTCAGTCGCGAACAGATCTGCAGCCTGTAAGAGCCTGTGGCCTGTGCCTCTGCGCCGGACCATACAAACCATAACTGTTACCAGGTGGATCGCAATGTACTGGCAAAAAGATCAAGAGTGTCTGCCACGACCGGAACTTAGAAAACTGCAACTGGAACGTCTCGCCGGCACCCTCAAACGGGTGGGCAGTAATGTGCCGTTTTACCGAAAAAAATTCAACGAGATGAAACTCCATCCCGACCAGCTCACCCATCTCGATGAACTGCGCAGTTATCCGTTCACAACCAAACAGGATCTTCGCGATAATTACCCCTATGGCCTATTTGCTGTGCCGCTGCGCGATGTCGTCCGGGTCCACTCGTCATCCGGGACGACCGGGACGGCCACGGTCGTCGGCTACAGCCGTAACGACATTGTCACCTGGTCGGATATGGTGGCGAGAATTCTCTGCAGCGCCGGGGTGACGCCCGACGATGTTATCCAGATCGCCTTCGGTTACGGTCTCTTTACCGGCGGTTTTGGTCTGCATTACGGCGCGGAGCGACTGGGTGCCTCAGTTATTCCTATTTCTTCCGGAAATACCAAAAGGCAGATTCAGATCATGCAGGATTTCAAGACCACCGCCCTGGTCTGCACACCCTCTTATGCCCTGAAAATGGCCGATGTGATGATGGACATGGGGGTCAATCCCAACGGCCTGTCACTGCGCTACGGTCTTTTTGGCGCCGAGCCATGGTCCGAGGCGATGCGTCAGGAAATCAACGAACGGCTGGGGATACGCGCAACCGATAACTACGGCTTGTCCGAGGTTATGGGGCCGGGTGTGGCCGGTGAATGCCAGGAGTGCAACGGCTTGCATATCAGCGAGGATCATTTCCTAGTCGAGGTTCTCAATCCCGACACTCTTGAACCGGTGACTCCGGGCGAAGTGGGTGAACTGGTGCTTACCACACTTACCAAAGAGGCCTTTCCGGTCATTCGTTACCGGACCAGGGATCTCACCCGCCTTCTGCCCGAACCCTGTCCCTGTGGTCGAACCTTTGTGCGGATGAGCAGAGTGCTGGGGCGTTCCGACGACATGCTGATTATTAAAGGGGTAAATGTCTTTCCCACCCAAATTGAAGCAGTTCTTTTTGATATCGAAGGAACTGAACCGCACTATCGGCTGATTGTCGAAAGAGAAAACAACGAGGACAAGCTGACGGTCATGGTCGAGGTGGTCGAATCGATCTTTTTTGATGAGATGAAAAAGCAGCGGGCCCTGATGGAAACCATCAAGAAGCGTTTAGCCTCGGAGCTGGGCGTCGGGGTGGAGATCAAATTGGTCGAAGAACGGTCCCTTGAGCGCTTTAACGGCAAGGCGGCGCGGGTTATCGATAAGCGCCAGCTATAAGCCGGCGTTGCGGACGATCGGCGCGGGATTTCTCTGCAGCGCGCTGAACCCCAAGGCGCCGATCTATTTTCTTTCCTCCTTTACCTTGGTGCTTTCACCGGAGATACCTTTGTTTTCCCTGGTACTTGCTGATCTCAAATTTTTCGAAAACCGACATAAGCCTCAAGAAAATTAGCTTTGCCGACAGTGAGAAAGTGTTCGTAACTCCATATCTCGCCGGTTAAAAGATCACTGTGTTCGGCTTTTATAACATAGGACATGGCGGGGCACAGCCCATGCTGTGTCATCACCTGCACATTCTGCCGGGAGTATAGATCACCTTCAAAGCTGTCAAGGCGCTCAATGGCTTTCGGAGAGAGATGTAAATACAGGATACCCTCAACCTCAGCTCCCAGGTGGGGTACAATGCCGGGATATTCTTCGCCGCGAATTCTTGAGCGCCGGAAGTCCTTGAGGGTTGCGGGAACGAAGTCGGCACGGCAGCCGGCCACATGGTACATGATGTCACTGCTCATCAGTGATCCGTAGGTAAAGAGGTTAGGCATAGGTTCGTAAAATGATTTTGCTCGCAACAGGTTAATATGAAGTATTAATTTTCAATATAGCATCTGTGCATTAAAAACATCGACACAAAAAAACAAATTTCTTTTCATCAATGAAAGAAATGAGTGGAGAATCATGAGAATTAACAATAGGCAGGCCGACTGTCTCAGGCCATTATCTCTGGAACGGGGCGTGCAATACCAGGCTGATGCCTCGGTGCTGATCCGTATGGGCAACACGCATGTGCTCTGCGGTGTGTCAATTGAAGAGAAGGTGCCACCCTTCATGCAGAATACTGGACGTGGATGGATCACTGCCGAATATGGCGTCCTGCCCTGTGCCACCAACGGTCGCTATCGTCGCGAAACCCAGGGGCAGTCGGGGCGCACTATGGAAATACAGCGATTGATCGGCAGAAGCCTGAGGATGATGGTCGACCTGGCCGCCATCGGCGAGCGTACCCTGCGGGTGGATTGCGATGTGATCAATGCCGACGGCGGTACCCGAACCGCCTCAATCACCGGCGGGGCACTGGCGGTGCGCGATGCCTTGATTAAGCTGGTGGCCGAGAAGAAGCTGGAAAAACTCCCGGAAATCCTGCCGGTGGCGGCTATTTCTGCGGGGATTGTTGGTGGAACGCCGCTTCTTGATCTCGATTATGCCGAGGATTCGGCCGCTGAAACTGATGCCAACTTTGTCATGGCCGGAGATGGCCGGTGGATAGAGATCCAGGCGACTGCTGAAAACGAACCCTTTTCCGATGCGGCTTATATGGCCATAACCGGTCTTGCCCGCCGGGGGATCGCCGAGATTTTTAAGTTGTGGAAGCCGAATTAAAGAGTCGTTACGAAATAACCTGCACACTTACACTGTGTTGTTACCGCTCGATATGGCGTTTCTGATAAACAGCTTAATTTAAAAATAGGGACAAAAAGATGCGCAGAAAATTCAACGAAGTAACCGATAAGAATGACATTGGAGCAATCTTGCTCGGTTCGAGAATCGGCAGATTGGCAACCGTCGGACAGGACGGCTATCCCTACATCACTCCGGTGAACTATGTTTACCTGCGAGGATCTATCTATTTTCATTGTGCCTTGCAGGGCGAAAAACTCGACAATATGCAGCGTGATTCGAAGGTTTGTTTTGCCGTCGACCGACCGCTTGCCTATCTTGACACCGGTTATGATACGGACATGTCGGTCTGTGATGTGGGGCAATTTTATCAGTCGGTGGTCATTCGTGGGCGGGCGGAAATTATTATCGATGTGACTGAAAAGGTGGAAGCCCTGAACGCCCTTATGGCCTGCCATGAAAACGATCCGGAGTTTGCGGCAATCACTTCCGTTACTCCGGCGGTTGCCCGTTGTGCCGTTGTTGCAGTGCGGGTTGAGTCGTTGTCGGCCAAAGCTAATCTGGCCCAGAAAAAATCGACTGAAGAAAAGGAAAAAATTCGTATCTATCTACAGCAAAGGAAATTTCCGGGAGATCTTGAGACTGCAGATCTCATTGGCTGAGGGAAAATATCCGTCAAAAAGAGGTGGATTATGGCCAATGTATATCAAAGTTTCAGGATAATTCTAAGGAAAACACCAAATGTTTCGATCATTTTATAAAAGCAGAAAATGGCTGTTTTGGGCCTATGGAGGCGGGTTGACCCTGCTGGTGGCATTGTTCCTTCAGGTGCAGTTAACCGTTCAGATCAATGAATGGTACGGCGGTTTTTACAATATCCTGCAAAAGGCCACCGAGCATAAGGTGGAGGAACTGTGGAGCAGCATGCAACAGTTTGCAAAAATCGCCTTTCCCTACGTTTTGATCGCCACCCTGACCTCATATTTTACCAGGATCTATTCCTTTAAATGGCGGGAGGCCATGACCTTTTCCTACGTCGCCAAATGGCAAATGGTGGAGCAGGAGGTTGAGGGTTCCAGTCAGCGTATCCAGGAAGATATCTACCGCTTTGCCAGGATTGTTGAAAGCCTTGGTTTGCAGGTGATCCGGGCGATCATGACATTGATTGCCTTTTTACCGATCCTGTGGACCTTGAGCAAGGGAGTTGAATTGGATATTGTCAAAAATATTCCCGGCAGTCTGGTCTGGGTGGCCCTCGTGGTTTCCTTGGGTGGTTTGTTGATCTCCTGGTTTGTCGGAATAAAACTGCCCGGGCTTGAATATAACAACCAGAAGGTGGAAGCCGCCTTCCGTAAGGAATTGGTATATGCCGAGGATGACAAGGTCAACTACGGCCGGACCGAGACCATTGTCGAGCTGTTTACCGGTCTAAAATTTAACTACAATCGCCTCTTTCTACATTACGGATATTTTGATATCTGGGTCAATTTCTTTGAGCAACTGATGGTTATCGTCCCTTATCTGATCATGGGGCCGGGGCTGTTCACCGGGCTTATCACCCTCGGAGTGCTGGTGCAGGTGTCCAATGCCTTCAGCAAGGTGCGCGAATCTTTCTCGATTTTCATCGCCAATTGGACCACCATCACCGAACTTCGCTCCATCCATAAACGACTGCAGGAATTTCAGATCAATATCAACTATTGATTATCCATTGCCCAGATAAATCTTACCTTCGTCAAGGAGGACAAAGAGATAGCGGTAAAGGGTAACAATACCTTCGACAACGCCGATGGCCAGATGGATGGGCAGCATACCATCTATGACATGACAAATAATAGGACATTCACCCATTTTCCATTATTTGATCTATCCCATACGAAGATGTCTGCCCTTTCATTCCTCGTACCACAGTATTGCGTGAACCTTCTATTCATGCGATCTGCAACGGTAAACTCGCCAAATCCTTCCAATTTAATTTTTGTCCCGATCGGATAGCAGTTACTTGCTATTGCTCCCTCATATACCCTTTCGCCATTTGCCATAGTGTATGGGTCTGCATCAGTCTGCCCAATTTCAGGATTATATGTTGTGACAATTATCGTTTTCCATTCCTCGACTTCCGACCGGAGACTATCTCCCACCGGGTCATCGGGTGTTGTTTGCGCCTCAGGAGTCTCATTTTCGGATTTTTCCTCAGAGATAACTATTAACCCGCTACGGTCTTCTGTTACCTGATCAGCATGGTAAACCGCTGCCGTGTAATCTGTAACGAACTGTGTCCCCTCATAATAGGTAATGGTGCCAGACACGCCTATTATCAACATGACGACCGAAAGAAACCACCTGCTTTCTTTGATTTTATCCTTTATTATCTTGATCTTATATCCTATTGTTTAGATTTTTTGATGCATGTTGTTCAAGATATTAATAACCTCGCCTGATATTTACCATTACATTACTGTAATGTTACTTCTCTGATAAGCTGCGGTCGACAATGGGCCGACTCGACAATGGTAGCTGCATCAGATTAGGCTTGTTGGGCCAGGTCAGTTTATCACATTGATTTTTTAATATCGGCGGACAATGTTGGCGGAAAAAAATCTTTACAGAAAAGAAAAAGCACTTACCGAATTATCAGTAAGTGATTGAATTAAAAACTGAAATCCTTGATTGTTCTAGGCGAAGCTTCGTTCTTATACCAATCAAGAAAAGGGAGGATTAGTTCCCTTATTTTTGGTGCTACGCTAGGGGCCACATCGGCCGGTCTGGATTGACGCAGAGATTTTTCTATTTCCAGAGCCACGACAAAGGACCCATGGTGAACCAAGCTCAATCGATCTTTGCCGTGTCCAATATCGACATGCCACCACTTGCCTGGCTCAGTTTTGCTTTTTGATGGGTGAGGTCGGACGCTCATAGAATATCGTCGGCTGTCTGCTGTTGGGTCATGCCCTGTTCATTGATGTATTGTTCAATGGTCATCATCAAAAGACTTTTCAGCTTGAGAGTTTCTCTTGCGGCAAAGTTGCCAATTTACCCATGTATCGGTTTTGCTTCAAGGCGAACGCCCAGGGCTGCACATACTCTGTTAATGGTGTCAAATCGGGGGTTGGAGTTTGGCCGCAACGCCTTATATAGTGCCTCACGGGTTATGCCTGAAGACTTGGCAATTTCACTCATGCCGCGAGCTCTTGCGATATCTCCAAGAGCCGCAGCCAGCAGTGCCGAGTCATTCTCTTCCATTATAATCGTCAAGTAAGCGGCAACGTCTTCTTCATCTTTGAGCTGTTCTGCTGGATCAAAATTGGGTAGATCGGCAACACGGATTTTTTTTTTCATGGTTCACTCCTCTGTCATGGCAGCAATCTTCACAGCCTTGGCAATATCTGCGGTTTGGCTGGATTTGTCGCCACCGCCTAGCATTACAATCAGCACAGAGCCACGCTGTACGTAGTACATGCGCCATCCTGGCCCGAAATGTTCACGCATTTCGAAAACTCCAGCACCCACCTGTTTAATATCGCCAAGATTGCCGAGCATGACCTTTCGCAAGCGGACGTTAAGCCTCTGGTGTGTCATGCGGTCTTTGATCTTGGCAAACCAGGCGTCAAATTCCGGGGTGGTTCTTATCGTATACATGTTTAAATAGTAATCGTTCGACTACATAATGTCAATACTTCTTCACCGGAAGGGGAAACCCCGTTGACACCAGAAGTATTTGCAACATGCAGTTTTTTTCTGAACCGTCTCCCTTCAGCATGGGGCATATCAAGAAGATTCAAGTGTCGCTTCTTTTCTTCTTGGGCAATCTTAAGAGCGTTAGAAGCTGTTCCGTGCTGGTTATCACGAAATATTCTATCGCATATTACTTCATCACCAATCTGAATCTTCAGTAGCCAGCCATGCCCGGCATCGAAATCATCAATGCGGTAGATATATTTTCCGGCAAGGTTCTGATATTCCTTTTCCCTTTGTTCACATACCTGTTGTTGTTTTTGCCGATTTTCCAGAGTAGCCTTCTTCTTTTTTCGTATCGCAAGGTTTGCTTTAAGAATGCTCTGTTTGTGTTGAAGCTCCTTCGGGTAAGCTCTACGGGAATAATAGAATAGTGGCTGGCTCGGGAACGGGAGCACAACAGAGACGGGGACCACTACGATCATGATAGACGGTGATATCGACTGAGACCTGCGGATAGAGAAAAATGGTATGCTGCATCAGATTGACTCGTTGTTGGCATGATTCGCTCCTCGATTGTCTCTGATTGACCTTTTTCAGGAGCGAACAGCCGACACAAACAGCAAAAACCAGCCGATAATCAAGATGAAGCCGCCTATTGGGGTAATAAAGCCAACGGGTTGAATGGAGACAAAGCTTTTGACAAGAACACTGCCTTGAAACAGTACTGAACCAACGATAAAGGCTAAGCCGGCACGATGAAAATTTCCCTCCGGAAACATTTTGCAGAGGATTGCCACACCTATCAGCGCTAAGGCGTGAAAAAGCAGATAATCGGCAGCGAGGTTGAAATTGTCAAGCTTACCGTTCTGTTCAAGCAGCGGTTTTAGGGTATGGGAACTGAGGGATCTGGCAACAATTCCAAGGAGAGCGAAAAAACTGCCGATGGCGATATAGAGTTGTGTCATTGTGTTCTCCACATGGTCTGGACAGGCTGGTAAGTGAGAATTTAGACAGCGGCTATGTTGGCGAGCAAGGTAGCCAGTTTATTTCACTTAGACTCAATGCAAAAGGCGGGACAGGGGCGGGACAAAACTTACTAAAAAGAAAAAGCACTTACCGATATTATCAGTAAGTGCTTGAATTTACTTGGCTGGGGGACGAGGGCTCGAACCTCGATAAGCGGAGTCAGAGTCCGCCGCCTTACCATTAGACCATCCCCCATTTCGGTGCAAGTGTGGCGAGTTTATAAAAGATTTAAGGGGTGCTGTCAAGCAAATTTCAGCCTATGACTACGCCGGCATAGCCGACCACCTGTCCAGTATCTCCGGACACATAGCCTGAGTCTGTATAGCCGACCAGGCGGTATTTTTTGCCACCTTGGGCTTTGGCAACTAGCAAGGCAATCACCACCGGGATGACCCCGCACATGGATATCCGGTTGTCGATGACTGTGCGATACAGATTATTGGGATCGAGCTGTTCTAGACATTGTAGTGCAAGTTGATCCATTTTTTCGGTATTTTTGCGAGGTTCATAATGGCTCATATCACTTGAGGCAACGATGAGAATATGTCTGGCGCAGACGCTGATCGCATTGGCCAGGGCGTCAGCCACTTTTTCACAGAGCGGGTAGGATATATGAGAAACGACGAGAGGAACAATGCTCAGGTTTTTTTGCAGCATTTGCAGAAACGGTATTTGAACTTCTAACGAGTGCTCATATTTGTGGGCAAGTTCATCGACTTTTATAGCAGGGCAATAGCGGAGAATGAGTTTGCAAATCTCCTTATCAACCGGAACCTGACCCGAAGGCATATCCCATGTTGCTGTTGAAAGGGCAACAGGTGCTCCTTGGCCACGGTGGTTTGGGCCAATAATAATGACGGTCTCCGGAATTTCGACGCTGCTCAGGGTTTCAGCAGCGAGTGCGCCGGAGTAGATATAACCGGCATGCGGTGCGACAACAGCAAAGGCCTTTTGTTTGCCGGCGCTATGATTGCCGCCATGAGTTCATTTACCGTAAGGGCGAGTTCCTCCGGTGATCCTGGATAGAAGCGATCGGCAACTGCAGGCTGTCTCATGTCATCATCCTCCATTCTCGTAAGGATCAACAGCTGTGTTGAAAACGCCAGGCTCCTAAGTGCTTTTTACCGACCATGTTGTGCCATTGGGGCCATCCATGAGTTCGATGTTTCTTTCCAGGAGTTGGTCCCGTGATGGCATCACTTCTCGCCCAGTTTTTCGCTTGACGGCATTGGTACCTTTCAGCAATCAGGGATTCGATGGCCGCGACGTCGATATCGCTTTCAGAAACCATTCTGGCTTTTTTCGCGGCGAGAAACTGCCCTGCGTCTTCCTCGCAGTAAACCCATGATGTTCGCAAGTTTTTTCAGGGTTGCTACGCTGTTTTTCAGAAGGACGAAGATCATCGGTGGCGGGTGACGCCGGTAATTTACGACGAATTCGGTTGAGGGTCTTGACTGAATCAAAGAAAATTCCCTGCGCCTGAGCGGTATTGAAGTCATTGTCCATGGCCTGTTGAAAGCGCGATTCGATGCTGTCAAGTTGCTGTATATCTTTTTCGGACAAACACACTTAGTGCATCCATCTCTGGTCTGCGGTTTCAGGGCATCAATGGCTGCAACACATTCATAGAGCCGTTCCAGTCCGGCAGTGGCATCCTGCATTGCTGACTCGGAAAAATCCAAGGGATTGCGATAGTGCGTGGAAAATATAAAGAAACGAAGTATTTCAGGATGATAGTGGTTGAGAATGTCCCGGATGGTGAGAAAGTTGCCGAGAGATTTAGACATTTTCTCATCGCGAATAGTAACAAAACCATGATGAATCCAGTAGTTCACAAATGGTTTATGGTTTGCACCCTCGCTCTGGGCTATCTCGTTTTCATGGTGGGGGAAGATAAGATCCTGTCCTCCGCCATGGATATCAAAGGTCTCGCCGAGATATTTTCGGCTCATCGCCGAACATTCGATATGCCAGCCCGGACGGCCTGGTCCCCACGGACTGTCCCAGGTAGGTTCACCTGGTTTTGAGCCCTTCCACAGTACAAAATCCATGGGATGACGTTTTTGCTCATTCACCGAGATACGAGCACCGGCCTGCATGTCGTCAATGTTTCTTTTCGACAATTTTCCGTACTCAGGAAAACTATCAACGATGTAATAAACATCGCCCTCCGAGGGATAGGCCTTGCCCTGGTCGATGAGTTCTTCGATAAGTGTGATCATTTCTCCGATATGTTCGGTAGCCTTGGGCGCTATATCCGGGCGATCAATCCCAAGTCTGTCCATATCGGTATAAAATTCTTCGATAAACCGGTTGGCAGGATCTTCCGAGGTGGTTTGCTGCTCACCGGCCCTGGCAATGATTTTGTCATCAATGTCGGTGAAATTTCGTACATAGGTGACTTTGAAGCCCTCGGTATTTCAGATAGCGTACGATCATGTCAAAGGCCAGTGCCGAGCGGGCGTGACCAATATGGCAATAATCATAGGAAGTAATGCCGCAGACATAGAGTTTGACATGGCCCGTTCTCGATGGGTTGTAAAGCTTCTTTTTTTCCGGATAAGGTGTTGTGAATTTGTATAGTCATTTTTCAGTAGAACTGGATATGGACAGTTCGGAAATCTTGTATTAAGTACTGCTCAGGCAATGGGGTGAGTTCAAAGACTACGTTTTGTTTCAGGTAAAATATCATAATCTTCTTAAGAGGAAAAGACAACAATGAGCCGAGAAGGGTTGGAAATACGCATCCTGGAGTGACAGCTTCAGGGTCTGGATGCACCCCAAAGCCATTGCCATGCTTTTTCTCGGGTTTTCAGCGGGGATACCCATTCTGTTGATTTTCTCAACTCTGTCCGTATGGTTGCGGGAGGCCGGAGTAGACAGATCGGCGGTGACTTTTTTCAGTTGGGCGGCTTTGGGCTATTCCTTTAAGTTCCTTTGGGCACCAATAATTGATATGTTGCCATTGCCCTTTCTCACTCGCACGCTTGGGCGTCGGCGGGCGTGGTTGATAATCGCCCAGGGTTTCATAATCGTTGCGATACTCTGGATGGCATCGGTCGATCCGGCTGACAATCCAAATAATCTCACTCTCATGGCCATGGCGGCAGTTTTGCTTGGATTTTCCTCGGCCAGCCAGGACGTTGTCATCGATGCCTACCGAATTGAAAGTGCTGACAAGAGTCTACAGGCTCTGCTCTCGTCCATGTATATTGCCGGCTATCGCATGGGCATGTTGGTGGCAGGTGCCGGGTCGCTTTTTCTGGCCGATTATCTTGGTGGTAACGATGGCTACAGCTATCATGCTTGGCATGATAACCTATATGGCAATGGCAGCGATGATGGGCTGCGGACTTGTTACCACCCTATGTATTGCCGAACCCGACGATTCTCAAAGACAACGATCGACACAGCTATACGGCAATGGAATACCTCAGGTTTGTCGCGGTATTTATTCTCATTATGCTGGTCTTTGCTTTGACCTTTTTTAAAGCAGGTTCAGGCATTGTTGAGCTGGGTAAGTATTTTCCACTCTTTCTTGCCGCTGATGGCAAGATTGGCACATTTTTCATTGAATTTTTACGATTTAGCCTGGCACATTGCAGCCGGCTTTTTGGTTACTTGGTTTATAGTTAAGATTGGTCTGTTGAACAAAGAAATGGTCCGTCAGGCCTATTATGCACCAATAAAAGATTTTTTTATCCGACATGGTGCGAAAACAGCAGTCCTTATACTGGTACTGATTGGTTTTTATCGGCTTTCCGACATTGTCCTTGGGGTTGTTTCCAATGTTTTTTATTTGGATATGGGGTTCAGTAAAACCGTAATTGCCGGAGTTACCAAGTCCTTTGGCTTGGGTATGACTCTGGTCGGTGGTTTTCTCGGTGGATTGTTGACAATCCGTTTTGGGATTCAGAAGATTTTGTTTCTAGGGGCTTTTCTTTCAGCGGCGACTAATCTTTTGTTTATGTTGCTTGCGGCAGCCGGTAATAATCTCATGCTCCTGACCCTGGTTATTGGTGCCGACAACCTGAGTGCAGGGATTGCCACTACCGCTTTTATCGCTTTCCTGTCAAGTCTTACCAGTGTTTCTTTTACGGCTGTGCAATACGCAATCTTCAGTTCGATGATGACCCTGCTACCCAAGATGGTCGGTGGTTATTCCGGCACAATGGTCTCAGGTTTAGGTTATGAGAAATTCTTTTTGCTGACTGCTGTGATGGGAATTCCTGTTCTTCTTCTCATACTTGTGGTGCAGAGGCTTTCGGTTAAGGAATGAAGTTTGTGCAGTACATGCAGTTCGGGGGAGTAATACACTCTCTTGCATGGCAATTTGGCGTTTACTACCTGTCGTAATGATGCAAGCCAAGGTAAAGGCCCATGGCCTCGACTGTTTGGTCATCATGAAACGATATTCCCGCCTGGTAACCTGGAGCATCGACTTCTTTGTTGCACCACGCTACCTGGCCTGTGCCTTCCTGGAGGTGCTCCGGGAAAGTGTCGCCAAAGGAAAACTGCAACACGGTGTCATTGATAAGGGGTTCGTTTGTCGTCAGGCGCATCCCGCCATTGCTGAGGTCGAGGGTCCTTGCAAGGGTGGAATAATGTGAAACAACCATGTCGGAATGGATAAGCCTTACCAGGGTGATCTTGTAGCGGGCTTCAATGCGTGTAAATTTTCTTCGGTTTTTGTATCTGTGATTTGCCTTATCGATGATTTCCAGATGGTTCCTCAGGTGCAATTCATACTGTAAGCATTGGGGATAATTAGGAGTTTTGCAGTATACCTGAATATGGTCATCTAAAGGAATGAAAAGGCCACCTTTGTAGATTCGACATTTCATTGACAATGTTGACCAGAATGGGCAATTTTCTATGGGCGTGGCATCTTTGGTGGCCATTCTAATCTCTTGCGCTGAAAAGATGTGTCGTTTTTAGCAATGCGCTCATCAGTAAATTGCAAAAAATGTACCGAAACTAAATATTCTCTATTTCATGTTTTTCGGTGAGATGTTGTGACGCTTCATTTTGTCATAGAAGGCAGTCTTTCCGATATCAAGCTGTTTCACTGTTTCAGGTACGTTGCCATGATTTTTTTCCAGTGAATACAAAATGATATCTTTTTCAAAATCGGTAACCATGTCCTTCAGGGTTCTCCCGTCAATCCGTTGTAAATAGTTTTTTTGTGGAGTCTGATCTTTTTTGCCCGGCGGGCTGTCGAAAAAAAGTTCGTTCTCCGTGATCATATTATTTTTTGCCATGAGAACAGCTCGTTGGATAACATTTTCCAACTCGCGGACATTCCCCGGCCAGTCATGAAGGAGGAGGCGATCAAGGATCGACTGAGGAAGGAAATTTATTTCCTTCTTGAAAGCCTGACGATATTTTCTGACAAAATGTGTCGTGAGATCAACTATATCTTCCTTACGTTCACGCAATGGAGGAATGGAAATATTGATGATATTTAATCTATAGTAGAGATCAAGCCGGAAAGTGCCGTTCTGAACCATTGAAGCGAGATCAAGATTGGTTGCGGCGATCACCCTGACATCAACTTTTGTCGGTGAATTTCCGCCAACCCGAATTATATCTCCGTCCTGCAGAACTCGGAGCAAAGCTGCCTGCATTCTCGGGCTGATGTCGCCTATTTCATCAAGAAAAATGGTGCCGCCGTCGACCACTTCAAATTTGCCCTTTCTTTTACTGTCGGCACCGGTAAAGGCGCCCTTTTCATGACCGAAAAGATCACTTTCCAGCAGGGAGTCATTAATGGCATTGCAGTTGATCTTGAGAAAGGGTTTATTATTTCGATTGCTGCTTTCTCGGATAAGATTGGCCACCAGTTCTTTGCCTGTTCCCGATTCGCCGGTTATCAGAATTGTCGCATCCGATTTTGCCACCTGGAAAACCATGTCGCGCAATTCACTCAGCGCCCGGCTCGAACCGATCATTTTCCCCTCTGCCGGCTGTTCTTTGAGATGTTCTTTCAGGGAATTCAATTCACTGGCAAGTTTTTGTCGCGTACGTTCGCTTTCCTTCAATTCACTGATTTTGTGCGATAGTATGGTCTCGATACTGTTATGGAAACGGAAAAGTTCCTCCAGTTGCTTTTTGAACTCGGTAAGATCCCTGAGAAAAAACCAAAAAAGGGTGTCGTTTTTATAACCTTTAAAGGCGGCCAGAGTATATTCAAGATGCGACTTGCCAAAAGTTGTCTCGAAAGTGCCGCCGATAAGATTATTCTGAAGTGATTGCGCAACAATCTGTAGAAGGGCGGAGGCAGCCCTTTCTTTTTCCTGATCGCCATTCAATCCCTGGCGACAAAGGTCGCCAAAGAAATGCTTGGCGCTTGGATTCATATATTCAATCCATTGGCTGTCCTTCACCAAAAGAACCATTTCCGGAATGGCTTCAAGGAGACTTCTTTGGTTGGAGACTACTCTTTCAATATCTTGAAATGATCCTTGCATAAAAACTGAACGAAACTCCGGTTAGTTTGATTTTCGAAAAACCAACCCGATAATAGGTTTGATTTTGTGCTATTATATAGTGTGGAAACAAAAAATGCATAGTTTTTTCCAGAAATGCGTAAAAATTCTCTTTTCTGAACTTTTGAAGCGTGAGGTTCTTTTGAAAAAAAGAAAATTTAATTACATTCAGTTGCTTATCTTCACTGCTCTGCTTTCCGTAATAGGGGAGACAAAAGTGGTCCACGGGTTGGCAAAAGAGGAAATTCTTGTAGTAGCCAACGTAAGAATGGCTGAAAGTGTTGAAATTGCCCGCTACTATATGGAACAAAGAGAAATCCCTCCATCCCATCTCGTCTCAGTGGCTCTCACTTTGAATGAAACTATGTCTCGGGATGAATATGATACTGTATTGAAAAATGCAATCCTCGAAGCCCTCAAAAGGGTTTCTTCCGAACGTATTGCTGCAATTGTTCTCATCTATGGAATCCCTTTGAAAGTTGATCCTCCTGGTTTATCGTCGGAGGAAAGCGAACTGCTTCGCCAATATAAAGGGCGGCACAGCGGCATGGCCTCTCTTTCCCTGGAAAAAGATAGTGAGAATGAGGGGCAAAAAAATGATCTTCTTCAAGCCATCAATAAATTGCTGAAAACCGACCAGAGGGCAGCCGTTGATTCGGAACTCGCCCTTGCCAAAAAGGGAGAGTACGACCTACAGGGATGGATAAAAAATCCATATTTTTTAGGATTCCAGGGAATGCCTCCGGAGGTAAAGAAAGATCAGGTCCTCTTGGTCAGTCGTCTCGATGGACCCGATGCCGCAACGGTATACAGGATCATCAACGATACATTGCAGGCAGAAAAAGAAGGACTGCAAGGCAAAGCCTATTTTGACGCCCGCTGGCCGCGTCCTGTCGAGGCAAATGCTTCAGGAGGATACCAGCGTTATGATCTCTCCCTGCACCGGGCGGCCGACGTGGTGGCAACGAAAATGGAAACCGTACTCGACCAAAAGGAGGCTCTCTTTGCCGAAAAGTGTTGTTCCGAAGCAGCCCTGTACTGCGGCTGGTATTCCCTTGGGCAATATATTGACAGTTTCGTTTGGCAAAGAGGGTCCATTGGATATCACATCGCCAGCGCTGAATGTACGACTCTGAGGGATAAGAGCAGTTCCGTGTGGTGTGTAAAGATGCTGGCGAAGGGTGTCGCCGCCACTATTGGGCCGGTGTTTGAGCCGTATGTACAGGGGTTTCCCCTGCCGGAACTGTTCTTTGCTCAATTGATTGTTGGCGAGATGAGTCTTGGGGAGGCGTATCTTACTTCTTTGCCCTATCTGTCCTGGCAAATGGTTTTGGTCGGTGACCCGTTGTATCAACCATTTTCGCCAAAAAAATAGCAAGTTCGGCAAAAGGAGCCTTAGGTAGAAATTTTACTTTTCAGGCCAGATAAAAGGTTGCTTGCCACTCTTTACCCTCAGCCATTCCAGACCTTGACGAATACCAGGAAACCTGATCAGGTAGGAGATGAGTCGTTGTTTGCCGGGAAACGAAAGGAGAAGAATGCCAAGCAGCATCGTAAGGATTCCCTGACCGGGAAAAAAGAGCATGGCAAAGCCGGCAATAAGGAGAAAAATCCCAATAATACTTCGCAATATCAGCAAAATAACGCTTCCAGCCGTGTGTCGCAATTTGTCGCGATTTGTTGCACAGAGGAGTATAAAACAATCAGGAGGCAGTTTTCTGACAATGAAAGGAATAAGAAGGAGACTGAGGAGAAAAGTCGCCAAGGAAAGCCCTGCAAGCCAGGTTAAAAGTGCTTGCAGGGTATGTTCATGAATAATCGTTTCCAATATTTCTCCGGACAGGAATTTGCAGGTCTCAAAAGCCGCCCCTTTAAAACAGGGCAACAAACATCTGAGGGATAATCATCATTTGATGGCAATAAGGGTTATCTTCACACCACTGACAGTTTGTCCTGATGGGGTATTCACTATCTTCTTTAATTGAGATATAGTAAGGCGTCCGGGTTGAACCGCCAGTTGCTCGGTAAGGTATTGCGACACAAATTGGCTGCGTTTTTTGGCCAGCTCAAGCAGCATAACGTCATCGACGATGATCTGTTTTGGTTGCAGCGGGATATAATCTTTCAAAATAGCCGGTGGGATGGTATTTTCAGATTATTTTTCCTTTTGCAGCTAGTTTTTTCTGTTGTTCTACTACCTTTTGGTCAAAGATTGCCTTTTCCTGCTGCCAGGCGGCAAAGCGTTTTTGGTTTTCCGTTTCGGTCCGTTTACGTTCCAATGCTTCGAGTTGTTCTTTCAGAGCTGGAGCATCAATATCCCTATCGATATCACCGGCCAGTTCCAATCCGAGCTGGGGATGGGTGGTGAGCAATGAAGCATAGCGGGAAAGAACTTCTGTGCCCTTTTCCGTAAGGATGACCTGTCCCGGTTCAAATTCGGTAAATTCATTGCCGATGAGATCAGAAAATTCCCCGGATGCGAGTAGCAGGGGTGATACGGAGGCTTTCACCACCTTGGTTTGAAAAAAGGTGAGGATTTCTTCAAGAAAAATCGTTTTGCCGAGAGGGGACGTACGGGTAAAATCAAAATCGATTTGAAATTTGTCGTCCGGACCTGTGATAAGTGCCAGCGTCAGTGCAGAATCCGATTTCTCGGAAACAGGTTTAACCCCTGAAAAAAGCAGGGAACCACTGTTCTGGAAATGGCCGTCTTTTGCCAGGCAGTCCAGCTGCAGATCAAAAAAGCCGCTGTTACTGTTGACATCAGTCAATGGAGCAAGCTGTTCGTGGAAAGATGCCAGCGGGTAGCCGTCGAGGGTGAGGCGGAATTTACCATTCTCTTCCTTGGCGAAGACATCCATTGCACCGGTAATGGCGAAAGGAGAATCCTGCAGTTTTCCGGTAAAAGAGAATTCACTGTTGGTGGCTGACGCTGCGAGATGAATTCCTTTGATATTTCCGGAAAATTCACTTACATCACCCTGCCACTTCGGTTTTAGCCGGTTATCCTGAATGAGGATAGTGCCTTGATTAAATTGAATGTCTTGGATATCCACGGGGGAAAGAGTGGTTTTGTTTTTTTCTGCCGACGGTTCCTCGTTTTCAACGGCAGGGAGATGCTGTTGAAAAAAGGAGGCCAGCTGCTGCATTGGTCCGGAACCACTTTCACGTATCTGCCAGGAAAAATGTGGTTGATTGATGAGTACTGCGGCTATTCCTAGATGGAATGGTTCGGAGGTGTAATTTACACCCTGCAACTCCATGTCGTTCCAAGAAAAATGTGCATCGGTTGACCTGCGGAGGTTGGCCTTGGTCAGTTGCAGCTCCCCGGAAAAGCTTTTCTTTGGCAGGCCCAGAGAACCTTTGCCGGCAAGAACCCCGGTAAGGCTGTTCAGCAGGGCGGACTTGGTCATGATCGGAAAAATATCTGTGGCGGTCAAGCCGGTGAATTCGGTGTTGATGGTCAAGGAAAACGGTGAAATTCGCACATCACCATTGCCTTCAATTATCCCACCTGTTGCAGTTTTGGCTGAGAGAGAAAAATTGTCTTTGGCTTTTTCCGGGGAGGCAAGGTCGTTCGCCTTCAAAGAAATTCCCGAATAAGTGGTTTTTTGTTTGCCCTTTTCGTCGGAAATCAAAGTCATTTGACCTGTAAAGTCGATGCCTTGTAAAAGATATCTGCCGACATTGAATTGCTTGAAAACATCCGGAATACGGGTGATAGGCAGAAACACCGATCCGTTCTGCATAGAGACATTGCCAAACTGAATGGTTTTATAGGCAGTCGCAAAAGAAGTCATTTGCAAGGTTGGCGCCGAGAGGACGGCCAATTTGTCATCAATAAGCTGGAAATCCTGCACGGTGAGATCGGCATCGGCAAGTTTATAGCCAATGCCTGAACCGGAATCTTGAGGAAATGATACGGTAAGTTGTCCCTTAAGGTCAGCGAGTCCTTTGACTCCGAGACCCTGGTCGGCGCCGATCGACAGTAAAAGTTCCTTGAAATCCATATTACTGAGGTTCAGTGTTCCGCTGAGATTCTCGACCGAAGTCAAATCTCCCTGCCAGGCAAGTGAAGATGCGGTCCCCGCCTTCGTACCATCAAAGGAAAACGATCCGGGATCTTTTTTATTCCCTGGAGGTTCAGACGAGGAATAGCTTTTCACGCTCAGTTGCAACCCATTCCAGGTGGCGTCCGGTTGTTTTGCCCCTCTCTCCTTCCAGAAATGAAAGGCACCGTCATTCACGACAAGGTCATCAATCGCCACAGAAAATGGTGTGCCTGTATCTGACGGTGTTGCTCCAGCCGTGCCGGTTGGCGTGGCCTTTTTTTGATTTTTGAACAAGGTACCGACACTTAAAAGAAAAGAGCTGCCGACCGATTGCAATACCGGATTTTTGCTTGATATAGTAGAAAAAACAACGGTTTTAGCAACGGGTTGCAGTTTGCCTTTAACCTGTGTTGCCGGAGCCGTGATAAAAACCGTTTCATCGGCGGTCTGCAACTCGGTATTGCTCAGCTGCAGTTCAAAATCAATGGACAGCTTGTCCTCTTGCTGGGATGTGGGATCGAAGAGCAGATCGATTTTTCCATCAGCTTTGCCGGCGGTAATGAGGAGGGGAAGATTGAGCGGAAGATACTCGGCATAGGCGGGAAGATCGAGTGAATGGAGATCACAGGTGAGAGTGGTTGCCTGACCTGCGGTGTCCCCCATATGCGCCTGGCCGGTAAGTTCAACAGGGCTGCCGTTGATCATCGCTGAAAAGCTCGGGCGAAGATACTGATTGGCCTGGAAGGGGACGTTGGAAAAGGCCGGCAAATCAAGTTGAATTTTCTCTATGCTGTGCGTTTTGCCGGTGGGGAGATCGAGGAAAAGAATTTTAGCATTTTTAAAGGCAATATTATTCAAGGAGAACAAAAAGGGGAGATCTGAAAAATTCAAGATTTCCGACGGGCCACCATCTTGTTTTTGGCGGAGCAGTTTGGCGAAATTATAGGACCCGTCCTGTTCCCTGGTAATAGAGAGAGTAAGCTCGGAAAGAGTTACTGTGTTGCACACCAGATCCAGGCGCAGGAGAGAAAATGGGGCAAGATCGGCTGACAGGGACTGGAGCGTCGCCAGAGGTATGCCGTTTTCCGTTACTATCTTTGCGTTGTCGGTGGCAAGATGAAAGGTCAGCGGATTAAAGGAAATGCGGCCAGGGTCAAAAACTATTCCTGATTTTTTGTTGAAAGTGTTAGCCAAGGTACCGGCAAGATAGTAGGGAACACCGAGGAAACCAAGGGCATTGTATAATGCAAAAATCGCCACGACAGCCGCCAGCCAGAGAAATGCACCATTTCTTTTTCGAGAAGGTGGACGTTTTTTCATCTTTGCAACTTGAGACTGTGGCGTCGGGCTGGGCGTTTTCACCTCTTCAACGACAGGAATACCGGGAGCGGTGGGGTGGATAGAGATTTTTCCGAAACGATCAGGCATATCAGTTGATACTAAAAAAACCAGTGAAGGGAAGAAAATTGCCAAATGGGGTGGGCATTATAATGAGTCTCTTTTACGAGGTTATTGGCAACGGAGCAAGGCATTCGTTGCTATCAGCCTCATGCAAATTTGGGCTAGTATATTTATCGCATTGATACGAATCTGTAAATTAAAGATATGCACTGACCGCTGATATTTTTCAAGGGTCAAAGCCTGCAAAATTAAAAAATATCTTGCAAGACACAGGAAAAAAAACCTGTTCATAATGAAAACAGCTATGCTATAGTTTTTTAATCTTTAAATATCTTGCTATTATTCGTAGATAGAGAGTTGCAGATACAATGCTTGCCGGATGCTACGGCACAACGCCCTGATTGCATGGGGTCCCACACGAAGCACAAACGGATGGAAGAGACACAAACGTTCATGGTAGGTATTTTCAGCTATCTGCGCTGGCAGGATTTTGTCGATATCCTCGTTGTCGCTTTTGTCATCCACCAGCTCATCTCCATCATCCGAGGCACGCGGTCGGTACAAATGGTGTTAGGCCTGGGGATTTTGACCATTGTCTATTTTCTCGCCAGTGTCCTTGATTTAGCCGCCTTGAAATGGGTTATGCAGACGTTTCTCAGTTCTATCTTGTTGATTGTCATCATCGTTTTTCAACATGACATTCGCCGGGCACTGACCCAAGTAGGCAAATCACCGTTTCTCAAAAATACCGATGTTGCTGAAAAGGATCTTGAAGAAATAATTCGCACTCTGTTTTACCTTGCCAAAAGGCGAATTGGTGCCCTCATTGTCATTGAGCGGGAAACCAACCTTGGAGACTTTATTGAATCCGGATTCAAACTCGACGCCCGTCTTTCCAAAGAATTGCTCATTTCCATCTTTATGCCGGTTTCCCCACTCCACGACGGGGCGGTGATTGTCAGCAAAGGGCGGATTCAACATGCCGGATGTATCCTGCCGCTCACCCAGAATCCTTACATCAATAAACGCTACGGGACGCGGCACAGGGCCGCTATCGGGTTGACGGAGGAAACCGATGCCGTCGTCATGGTTGTGTCTGAGGAGACCCAGGAAATATCAATAGTACGGCATGGGGCTCTGACAACCGTTGAAAATGAAATCAGCCTGACCAACAGCCTCAGGGCAATCTTTATTGTCGACAACGGAGCAACATATTCCTGGAAAAATTTACTGAGCAAACGATGAAAGAGATTTTCGCCACCCTCTTCGAAAAGAAGAAAATAGCTCGACTCATGTCGAAGGACTGGCTCCTGAAGTTTGTCTCGCTGGTCCTGGCAATTATTTTGTGGCATTTCGTCGGCGGCGAGGACAAGATAGATAAAAATGTTATGGTTCCCATTGAAATTATCAATCTTCCACGAGACTTGGCTATTTCCAATCAATTTAAAAAAGAGATAGAGGTAACGGTCAGTGGACCCCGGTCGCTGATTCTTGAAATGACCAACCGTGCGGTGACTCGTCAGGTAGATTTGTCTGCGGCAACTCCCGGAACAATGGTTATCGAAAACGATGCCAAACACATCCCGGTTCTTCGCGGTATCACCGTTCAGCGGGTACAACCTTCATCAATTATTTTGTCCTTGGACAAGCTCATTCAAAAACAATTTCCGGTTGAAGCACGGACCACCGGCCGGGTCGCCCATGGCTATTATCTAAAAAGCTTGAAGACCGAACCCGAGGTCATTACCATCGTTGGACCACATACCACCCTCTCGCAGGTCGACCATTTCGTCACCAAAGTGATCAACCTGGAGGGTATCAAACAATCGATGCAACTGCAGGTACCGCTGCAATTGGAACCGGCTATCGTCGAATTGATCGGGGAGACTTCGGTCACCGCCGATTTGACCCTCGCTTTAGAAACGGTAACCATGAATTTTGATACGCTTAAAGTGACTGCCGGTGTCGATGGGCAAAAAAGAGAAGTACAACCAGACCAGGTCAAGGTCATCGCCAATGTTCCTAAATTGCTTCTTGACAAAAAAGTCGATCTCAAAACCGTTCTGTCGGCGGTTGCTGAGAAAAATGATGGTGAGGCAAATCTCAAGGTGAAAATAATTCCTCGAGCTGATCTGGAACTGCCGATTGAGATTGTTTCACTGGTTCCCGATACGGTGCGGCTTGTCGGAGATGGCAATGATGTAAATACACAAAAGAGTGCTGAACTGGTAAAGCCGCTGCTTGATGAGCGAAATGGTATGGTCGATGCTCTTCCCGAGCAGAAAAAAATCATTGGCGAGAGTGAAAAACCAATGGATGCAGGCCGAATATCACCGGTTAAAATTATTAAAAAAAACAAAGAAAAGGTAATTCACTAAAGCAATGAGAAAGCTCTTTGGAACCGATGGAATACGTGGCGTAGCCAATGTCTACCCAATGACCATAGAGATCGCCATGCAGGTCGGACGGGCCATCGCCTTTATTGTCAAGGATAAAGTCAAACGGCATAGGATTGTCATCGGCAAGGACACCAGACAATCCTGCTACATGCTCGAGAACGCCCTTGCCGCCGGGATCTGCTCAATGGGGGTCGATGTTCTCCTGGTCGGCCCACTGCCGACGCCGGGCATCGCTTTTATTACCACGTCGATGCGCGCCGATGCCGGCGTAGTCATATCCGCCTCCCACAATCCTTTTCAAGATAACGGCATCAAAATATTTTCAAGCGACGGCTTTAAACTGCCGGATGAAGTGGAACTGGATATTGAAGACCTCATTTTTTCCCAGAAGATGGCGGCCCTGCGGCCTGTAGCCGAAGAAGTCGGCAAGGCCACGAGGATCGAAGATGCCAAGGGACGATATATAGTGTTTCTGAAAAACACCTTCCCGAAGCAATATACCCTGGACGGTTTTCATATCGTCCTCGACTGCGCTCACGGCGCCACCTACGGGGTTGCACCCCATGTCTTTCAGGAGTTGGGGGCCAAGGTAACAAAACTCGGGATCGAACCGGACGGCAGAAACATTAACCAGGACTGCGGTGCCCTGCACCCGCAGGTCATGGCCCAGAGAGTGAAGGACGTCGGCGCGAATATCGGTCTTGCCCTGGACGGTGACGGCGATCGATTGATTGTCTGTGACGAACACGGCACCATCGTTGACGGTGACCATATTATGGCGATTTGCGCCGAGGAATTAATGCACCAAAGGCGATTGAAAAAGAAAACCCTGGTTGCCACCGTCATGTCGAATATCGGTCTGGAAGTGGCGATGGAGCGAATGGGTGGAACGCTGGTTCGCACCGGCGTCGGCGACCGCTATGTGGTCGAATGTATGCGGCGAAAAGGCTATTCCTTCGGCGGCGAACAGTCCGGCCATCTGGTCTTTCTCGACCATATCACCACCGGTGACGGCATACTTGCCGGACTGCAGCTCCTGGCGATCATGAAAAAGAGGAAAAAACCGCTGTCGGAACTTGCCACCCTGATGGAGAGTTTTCCACAGATTCTCAAAAACGTCCGGATGTCCAGCAAAATTCCTGTAGATACCATCCCGGACTTTCCCGAGACCGTTAAAAAACTGGAACAAAAACTTGGTAAGGGCGGCCGCATCCTCGTTCGTCCTTCCGGCACCGAACCGGTCATCCGGGTGATGGTCGAAGGCCAGGATCAGGAGGAAATTACCGCCATGGCTGATGAACTCTGTGAGGTGATCCGCAAGGCGGATCGGGGATAGAGATGCAGGGTACATAAAAGTGAAGTCAATTTCTGTCATTTCGAGCGCAGCGAGAAATCTCCGGAATAATTAAGAGATTTCTCGTCGCTCTGCTCCTCGAAATGACAGAAATTGACTTCTGGCGAAACCATCAAAGTTGAATGTTTGCGATTCCATAAAAAATTGATAGGTATCGCAAACAAATTGGTACCAAAAGAGACAATCTCATTGCCTCCGTAAAGTACAACGCCTTTACAGAAGTTCCTACCCGAGGCCTCTGCAAGAGATTGTAGCCCACGAAAATCCTGTCCGCCGACACTTTTGGCGGATTTTATCTCAATTCCCACGACCCTCCCGGCAGTATCCTCAAGAACGGCATCAACCTCCTGTCCTGTCTGCGTACGGTAATGGAGCATCGCCGGCTGTATAGCACTCCAGGAAATCTGTTTTTTAAGCTCCGTTATAACAAAATTTTCAATCACTGCGCCGCATAATGGAGTATTTTTAAGCCCGGCGGCATCAACAGCAAGGAGTGTAGTTAGAAGTCCGGTGTCGCTCATCACCAGTTTGGCAGTCTTGACAAGCCTTTTTCCAAGGTTTGAATACCAGGCGGGGAGATGATCAATCAGAAATATCGTCTGGAAAAGCGCCATGTACCGCTTCAGGGTACTTTGGGGAAGGCCGGAAGTCCTGGAAATTTCAGAATAATTGAGCAGCGATGGAGATCTTGTTGCAAGCATGGCGAGGAGGCGGGGCATTGCCGTGAGACCTTCAATGTTCGCTATATCACGCACATCACGCTGTAAAATAGTGGTGATATAGGAGCCGAACCAGGCACGGCGCCTTGTCTCGGAACCTCTTGCCGCCGCCTCCGGGTATCCGCCCCTGATTGCTCTTTCTATAACGGTTGTTTCCGTATCATAAGTTCCGGTTGTACCGGATGGAAAATTTTCAGAAAAAAGAGTGTCAATGAATTCATCACTTATCCCGGCAAACTCGCCTTGAGAGAGAGGCCATAATGTGAAAATTTCCATTCTGCCGGCCAATGTCTCAGAAAGGCGCGGCAGGAGTAGGACATTTGCCGAACCGGTGAGAAAAAAGCGTCCAGGTTTGCGGTGACGATCAACATCCGCCTTAATGGCCAAAAACAGCTCCGGGGCACGCTGGATCTCATCAATTACAGTTGACTCGCCCAGGCCGGAAATAAATCCTGCGGGATCGTGTTTTGCCGCAGCAAGTACGGTGGCATCATCAAGGGTGACATATCTTCCGATATGTTTTTCGCTGATCAAGGATTGTGCTAAAGTGCTCTTGCCGGTTTGACGTGCTCCATTAAGCATGACAACAGGAGTGTCGGAAAGAGCTTCAATAATTTTAGGGGTGATATTTCTTTTAAACATGGTTGGATATTAACCATTCAGTGGTTAAAAATCAACCAAAATTGTTTTCAAAATCCATAGGGCTTGACCTACCAACTCATTTGACGTACAATAATCCTGTACATCAAATTTGACAGGAGGAAGCCAATGTCAATTCAAACAACCTATACTGATGCGCGTTCACGATTCGCCAGTCTTTGTGATGCCGCAACAACGGCCAGGGAGATCATCATTATTCACCGGCGCGGCGCTGAAGATGTGGCGCTCATTGCTGCTGATGAACTTGAAAGCCTTCGGGAGACCGCCCATCTCCTGCGCTCCCCAAAGAACGCCAGGCGGCTTCTTGTCGCCCTCGAACGTGCATTACAGCGGTCAGAAAAACCCGTGTCATTGAAGAACCTTCAGAATGAAATGGGGCTTGCATGAAAAAATCCGCAGCAACCTCGGGGAAAAGCTCCAGGGAAGCTGTGTTTCATCCAGAATTCCGGGATGACCTTCGCCACTGGGTTGACACGGACAGGAAGGTTGCGTTGCGGGTCTTAACTCTCATCGAAGCGGTATTGCGTGATCCATTCGATGGAATTGGCAAACCGGAACCCCTGAAATACCTGGTGCCCGGCACCTGGTCACGCAGATTGACCCAGGAACACAGGGTTGTCTATTTGGTTACAGATGACCGGGTTGATTTTCTCCAGGCGCGTTATCATTACTAAAGGAAGGTGAATTGTAGGAAATATATGGTTTTTCTCTGCACTATTTTTCTTCACTCCATTAATTCCAATTCCTAACTGTTCGGACAGCACTTCTCTGGTGATTTGATTGTCTTCGTTAATGAGTGCAAGGAGTCTGCCTCTGGTCTTTGAGGTAGTCTTTGTGCGGTGTGCTCAATTCGAACTTGACATGGCGGCGGATCGCATTAAACTAAGTTTAATAAACCAAGTCTAATCGAGGTGCCATTATGCAGACATACAACATTCACGAAGCTAAAACCCATTTATCTCGGCTGGTGGAGCAAGCCGCTAAGGGTGAGCCGTTCGTCATCGCCAAATCCGGTAAGCCGTTGGTCAAGGTTATTCCGCTCAATGCGCCGGGGCCTTCCCAGATCAAACGGTTTGGCTTTATGGCTGGACAAATAAGCGTGCCGGATGACTTCGACCAGATGGCCGTAGCAGAGATAGTGAAGATGTTTGAAGAGGGCACATGAAGCTGCTACTGGACACTCACCTGCTGCTATGGGCAGCACAAGGCATTGAACATCTATCATCGGATGCCCAGATGCTGATGAAAGAACCTGAAAACGAATTATTCTTCAGCGTTGCCAGCCTGTGGGAAGTCGTTATCAAATGCGGTTTGGGCCGTGAAGATTTCAAGGTGGATCCACGCGTACTGCGACGTAGCCTGTTGGACAACGGCTACCATGAACTGCCGATCCACAGTGAGCATGTGGTAGCCATCGGGGCCTTGCCGCAAATCCATAAAGATCCCTTTGATCGCCTTCTCGTCGCGCAGGCCATTGTCGAGGGAATAACGCTACTGACGGCCGATATACAGGTAGCCAAATATCCCGGCCCGATACAACGCGTCTAACGAAGTCAACCGGCAAACTTGTACGGCACTGGCTGACGGTCGACGATCTGGCTACGCGCATGCGCCGCCACCTACGGCCACTGTTCGGGATTCTCGACTTTGCCAGTGTCACGCCGGACAACTCTTGGCTCTTGGCGTTCGCCTGGGCTAAAGGCGTTTTCGGCGAACAAGGATTTTGCCATTGGCACATTGCGGCCGATGTACTATATTTGAAAACCCTACGATATTCCGCGTCCTCTCAAAGCGATGGTTCGCTCTTCATTTCTCAAAATAATTGTCTATGAACTCCCGCGGTTTTAATACTTCTATGCTTTTGTAACCGGATATTTTCAACAGGTGTTTATCTCCGCTTATGACCAGCTTGCTTTGACTTGCGAGAGCACACTCAATGAATTTGTTGTCATCTGGATCTTCGCAAATTGTTTCTGAAAAGCCTTTTGTCTCAACAAACTCTCCGAAGATAGTGAAAAGCTCGATTATTGGTTCAATACTAATTGATGGGTATTTCGCAGATAGCTCTTCTCCTACCCTTTGATATTCTTCAAGTATTTGCTCGGTAAGAACAATTCGTATTTTAGATTGTCTCCATGATTCCAGTATGTCAGAAGGCGGTCCACCAAAGAATATGCCGGATATGAAAACATTGGTATCCAGGACAATTTTCATTTATCACCCCGGACTTTCTTAATTGCCTCCTGAATATCTGATTTTTTCAATCCTGCTTTCTTGCCGTCTCGACGAGCTTTGCTAATAAGTTCGCCAAATTCATCAAGTGATGGAGGACTGATGCTCTTTAAAATTACAACGTCTTTCTCACCAACAACGATAAATTGTGCACCAGTCTTTAAATTAAGATTTTTCCTTATATTTTCAGGTATTACAACTTGTCCTTTAGACGACATTTTTGTGGTTGATACATTAGCCATGGTAAGCCTCCTAGAAATTTTTCCATAAATTGTATCTTACATGTAAGATTATAACAAGGCTTTCAATGGATGGCAAGATGTGCTTCATTTCATACAGCGAACGTACTGCTCACCGACCCGCCGTTAGCGAGGTTCGAGTGGAGCGAAGGGTTGAAAGAATGATTTTGATACGAAGTAACATGTACCTCCGAATTTGTCTGCGGTGTCGCTGAGCGATTGCCAAACAGTATTCTTGCTTATATTGAGCGCCCCGGCAATAGAGGGTAACGGTAATCCTTCTATGCTGCTCTCACCTCACCAAGTAAATCAGGGTGTCGGTCAAGCACCTTGAGCAGTTTTACCAACGCCAGAGACGATTTTGTCATTTCGAGCGCGGCGAGAAATCTCCGGAATAATTAAGAGATTTCTCGTCGCTCTGCTCCTCGAAATGACAGAAATTGACTTCTTGCGAAACCATCAAGCTTGAATGGCTTTCTTAAGGATACCAGTCGCCCATTGGTTCAGGCTCATGCCCGCTGACTGGGAAGCAACGAGAGCGGCGCTGTGAATTTCCGGCGGAATTCGCAGCATCAACTTGCCGCTGGCCGGCTTCTGTGGCTCCCGACCGTTCTTGGCACAAATTTCAAGGTAATCGTCAACAGCCTCAACAAAAGCGGTATGCAGGTCGGTAACGGTTTCGGCGTGAAAGCCAATAATGGCCCTGATGCCCAGAATACGACCAACAAAGATATTGTCACGATCGTCAAATTCGATACGGGCCGTATAGCCCCTGTGTTTCATGGTGTTCATGGCTTAATCTCCAGTCGCTCTAAAAACTCTCGCACTCCCTCAACTTGATATTTCTTGGCCTCTTTTCCGGGATGCAGACGGTGCGAGTGCCATTCTTCGACCCCATGCCAAAAACTCACCCGTGAACCGCTCCCCTCTGATACCTTTGCTCCCATAGCAATAAGGAGCGCTTCAATATCGATAAAGCGAATTGTTGATTTAGTGGGCTCGGTAAAAATGGCATGCAGGGTCTTTCTATGTTTACTGTTCATAGGTAAAATGATAGCACAATGTGCAATCATGTCAAGATTGAATTCTGCCTTCAATCAAACTGGTCGTCAACAAAGATGTTGAAGCAGCCAATATCGTTGGCCCATTTCCCCGAGGAAAAGAACATCTCTGGTCGGTCAAGCACCTTGAGAAGTTTTGCCAACGCCAAAGGCGGTTTTCGTAGCGTGAGAACGCATTAACGCCGCCGCCAAAGATTTCAGCTGCTTCGCATTAGTCCAACTCAAGCTTGTTGCGCACCTTCGTGATTACTTGGGGTCCGCATAGGCAGCGTTTAGAAGTACCACATGACCAGATCCGGCCTGTTGGCTCAAGCAGCAGGAGAATATATTCATCGTAAATCGGCTTGATTTTTTTGGCTTAAAGGTGAGCCGCTTTTGTGGTCAGCTTTTTAACAAGAATACTAGAGGCGCGGCCACGCACTTGCGCCAAATCATAATTCATCTGCATCTTGAGCCACGTATCGGCAACCCCTCCAAACGCTTTTTCTAAACGAAAAGCCATTTCAGGAGTGACGCTACTGTTCTGCGCAATGATTTTATGAAGCTGTTGGCGCGTAACGCCCAACCCTTGCGCAGCTTCAGCAACACTTAAGCCCAAATCGTCAAGACATTCTTTGACGAGAAGACCAGGATGCACAGGGTTTTTCATTTCCATGTCTTTTTACCTCCTTCAATGATAATCGATAAAGTCCACATTAAAGGCATCCCCCCCCTTATAAGAAAAAATGATCCGCCAATTTGCGCGAACAGTTACTGCGTAATATTCTTTCAAAGCCCCTTTGAGGGGGTGCAGCCGAAAGGTTGGCAAATTCACGCCTTCTATGTCCTCTGCCGCATGAAGGGTTGAAAGAATTATTTTGATACGAAGTAACATGTCTGACGGTAATTTTCTCCCGTCATCTTCTTCAAAAAGAAGTTTCAATCCTTTATGTCGGAAACTTTTAATCATAGACAAAAAGTAAACTGTAAATTGACAGACTACAAGATATTTCTTCGCATCTTTGCGGCTGCTCATCGTTTTGTCTATTGTACAAAGGCAAAGTGTTACAGATCCATGTCTCGTTGAAAAGAAATAATTCCAGAGCATCAATAGTTGAAAACGCTGGCAGTGGCGCGGACCTTCCCATCTCCAACCATTGCTTTTATGACCGACAGGTTGCAATGCGCAGAGCTGTAAAGTTGCCCCTTTCTGCTTGGTGCGATGGTGTTTTTTTGTGATACGTGGGCTCTTATCGACAATCGTCAAACAAAAGTCACGTAAAGGCTTTGCCGGTGGATACTCAATAGTGGTATCGACAAGCAAGGATTCTTATTTGGTCCTCTTTGACCTCATACACCAAGCGGTGCTCTTGATCGATACGACGTGACCAGCACCCTGCGAATTCATGTTTTAACGCTTCCGGTTTCCCAGTTCCTGCAAATGGATTCCGTAGTATTTCCTTGAGCAATTTGACAATACGAAGGGCTTGTTTGCGATCCTGTTGTATCCACCACGCCAAATCCTCAAAGGCCGATGGGTCAAATTCCAAGTTTTTCACAGGCCTCCACAAGGGGTATACCTTTATCCCGTTTTCTTGCGGCAAGAAGACGTTCTTTCATGGCTTCGCTCTTAAGAAGATACGCCGTTTCCTTCTCGGACTGCAGTTCGTGCCAAAGATCGATCGGCACAATCACTCCGGTTATATTCTTCAGGTCATCCCCGCTGACGGCAAGTTCCCAATCGACAAATAACTCTTCTTTGTGGATTTCGATCCCTGCCTGAACCATCTTCAATTGTTTGGGTGGTAATGATCCATCGAGAATAGAACCGGCCTCAATCGAAACGGCAGCTTCATCTCTCTGATATCTCACATGGCTATCCCATCTCTATCTTTGGCAAAAAGCTGCGCCGCATTTGGCACATTAATTAACCACCGGTGCTTATCGGCGTCGACTTTGCTGCCTGGTTGGGCACCTGCTCAGGAATGAGCGGTTTGAGCATGCAACTTTAGCCCGAGGGCACCGATGACCTTCAAAATGGTATCGAAGCTAGGGCTACGTTCACCGGAAAGTGCCTTGTAGAGGCTTTCGCGGGACAGTCCTGCATCACGAGCAACTTGGGACATACCTTTGGCGCGGGCGATGTCGCCAAGAGCCTTGGCAATAAAACTGGCGTCGCCATTTGCTTCTTCGAGGCAGGCCTCAAGATAAGCGGCCATTTCCTCTTGTGTTCTGAGATGTTCTGCAACGTCATAGCGTGTGGTAGCGATTTTAGTCATGATGGTTTACTCCAGAAGGTTGCGAGCGAGACGCAAGGCTGTTTTAATGTCTTTGGCTTGAGTTCTTTTATCGTCAGTTTTCCGTATCTCGATCATGGAATGATTGTAGCCATGCGGCTACATATTGTCAATAGCAAGCCGTTTAGTGAAAAAACTCCAACATTATTATTACCAGAAACACTGTGTTTCAGCCAGGTTGTCCGGGACAACCTCATTCGAAGGCGCGCAAAGCGAAACGGCTCTTCCCCGCTGATGGCAAGTTCCCAATCGACAAATAACTCTTTTGGAATGTTGCTGCCACCCAGGCAAACGCCCTGTTTGGTCTTCCTTGGCCGGCTGAAACTCCGGATGTTAACCTTCCAACCTCATAATAAATATCAGGATATCCTGTTTTCCCTCTTGATTCAGACCCATACGGCTTGACGCACCAATTCACTTAACGTACAATGTCATAGCGCATTCAATTTTATATGAGGAAGCAAAACAGATAAAGAAGGTGATTACAAAAATTGGAAAACCGGTCTCCATACTCCAACCATATCGAACAGCTCCCGCCACGATATTTGGATTGCATAAGGGCAAAATACAGAGCAAAGACGATCTGATTTCGCCTTTGGATATTATTTGGAGTGCGGAATAATAATGCTTCTTCTTGATACTCACCTTCTTGTCTGGCTGGACGAGGGCAATCAGCGATTGGGGAAAATTGATGGTTTCGCAAGAAGTCAATTTCTGTCATTTCGAGGAGCAGAGCGACGAGAAATCTCTTAATTATTCCGGAGATTTCTCACTGCGCTCGAAATGACAAAACCCTGGGAAGT
>CAVWHG010000002.1:0-141512 GCA_963754865.1 uncultured delta proteobacterium
ATTCGTCCATTCACCTGATGCCGAGGGCTATTTCTCCCAGGCCGCCCGTGTCGTCCGACCCGGCGGAAAATTGATCATTTGCGATGATTTTCTTTTGCAGCGAGCATCCCTCAACCCTTCGGCTAAGGAGTGGAAGTGGTTGCAAGAATTTCGCACAGGTTGGAAAATATGCTCGCTGGTCACAGTCGATAGCGCTTGTGAGACAGCTCACTCCGTTGGGTTTAAGTTGATCAGTGTTCTAGATTTGACGGAGTTTCTAGAACTTCGTCGTCCGCGCGATATTTTAATCAGCATTCTCGTAAGCGCTGGCACGTATCTCGGATATCACGGGGGAGATTACTGGAGCGCGCTGACCGGAGGTAATGCTCTCCAACTGGCTACTTGCTCCGGGGCCATCGGCTACCATTACCTTGTGTTCGAGCGTAATATATAGCTCATCCCGATACAATTATGGCGATGCAGATTTTCTTCACCTTGAAAGGTGCTTTTGCATAACCGGAACCGGTTGGCCATGCTGCCGATTACTGCTGGCGTATGGCCAACATAAAATCCCGCCAAATCGGAGCTGCAGCCGCCCCGCCACTCTCGCCTGCACCCATCGGCTCATTGCCGTCATTGCCCACCCATACTCCGGCGGTATAGGTGTTGTCGTAGCCGATAAACCAGGCGTCACGATACTCATCGGTGGTCCCGGTCTTGCCGCCACTCACCCCCGGCACTTCAGCCGCCACCTTGCCGGTACCCTCCATAACCACCGCCCGCAACATACTCTGCATTTGCGCCAGAACATCACGGCTCAATACCATCCGTCTTTTTCTCGCCCTTTCCGGGTGGAGCTGGATGCCGTCGGCAAGGACGATTCTGTCGATAAATGACGGCTCAATATAGGTGCCGTTGCCGGCAAAGGGGATGTAGGCTGCGGTCATTTGCAGTATCGATACCTCGGTTGCCCCCAGGGCCAGGGAGAGGTTGGCCGGCAAATTCGGACCGAGACCGGCACTTTTGGCAATCCTGTGCACCTCCTTATAGCCGATAACCTGCATCAAGCGGACGGTGGCGGTATTCAGCGAGTGCGTCAAGGCATCACCGAGAGTGGTCTGCCCGTGATAGCGGCCGGAGTAGTTATGCGGGCTCCACGGTTTTCCGTCTTTGCCGCTGATCGTCAGAGGACTGTCCTCAATCGGCGAGCCGGACGACCATCCTTGACTCAGGGCCGCCGCGTAAACAAAAGGTTTAAAGGTCGATCCGGCCTGTCGTCTTGCCTGGGTGGCACGATCAAAGGGACTGAGGGAATAGGATGTGCCGCCGACGGCAGCCAAGACTTTGCCGGTGGCCGTTTCCATACAGACAAGACCGCCCTGGAGCTGGGAATCCACGTCTTTTCCGGCGATGGTCTGCCGTGCAAAACTCGCCTTCACCCCACGGCGAACCGCCTCAGCCCCGGCCGCCTGCAGGTTTGCGTCAAGATGGGTATAGAGCCGCGCCCCAGCTGTTTGCAGGGGTACACCAAGGATGGCCCGGGCCTCCTTTTTCACCACTTCCAGATAATAGCCGGTATCGTCGGTCGCCTGCTGACTGCGGGTATTCAACGAAATCTTCGCGTCATAGGCAAGCTGCGCCGCCTCGCTGCCGACATAACCATCGGCGGCCATTCGATTGAGCACATATTTCTGCCTCTCAACCGCCCTGTCCAGATGATCAAACAGGGAATATCTGCTCGGTGCCTGGGGCAGCCCGGCCAGGAGGGCACACTCGCCGAGACTCAATCGGGACGAACTCTTTCCGAAATATATCTGGGCCGCCGCTTCAACCCCGTAGGCCCCTTCACCGAGGTAGATCTGGTTGAGGTAGATATGGAGGATCTCATCCTTGGTCATGAGCTTGTCGATCCGCCAGGCGAGAATTGCTTCCTTGAATTTTCGAATATAGGTTTTTTCCGGGGTCAACAGCAACGATTTGATGACCTGCTGGGTGATCGTCGATCCGCCCTGACTCTTTGCACCATCCATAAGGTTTTTCATTGCCGCCCGTAGAACGGAAAAAAAATCGAGCCCAGGATGCTCATAAAAACGGCCGTCCTCAGCGGCAACAAAGGCTTTAGGCAACAAAGGAGCCATTGCCGAAAGAGGAATGACGGTTCTGTCCTCGATAAACATGCGGTCGACAATCCGCCCGTGCCGGTCGTAGATGATCGTTGCCTGCGAAGGATTGTAGCTGGCGACAGCGCTGATATCGGGAATTTTCAGGCTGATAAGAAAATGCAGCATCCAACCAAGAAAGGCGGTCTGTAAGAGACAGACAAGGATTAAAAAGATCGAGATGTGCTTTTCCGTATATACGTTACGGTCGGCGGCAGCAGCGTTGCTCGGTTTGTTATCGGGGTCGTTTGGTTTTGCTGGTGACACTTTTGCAACACTCATGGTAATATTTCGCCTCTGCAAAAGGCATGGGCTTGCAGCCGCACTCTAACATCTGACCATCAACTATCAACAAGAAAGTCTGAATCATGGCAAAAATCCGTATTCTTCCCGAGCAACTGGCCAATCAGATCGCTGCCGGTGAGGTGGTGGAAAGACCGGCCTCGGTTGTCAAGGAACTGCTCGAGAACAGTCTGGATGCCGGGGCGAACCGCATTGAAATTGAGATTGAGGGGGGTGGCACCCGTCTCATCCGGGTCATCGACGACGGCTGCGGCATGGATGAAGACGACCTGCTCCTCTGTCTCGAGCGCCATGGAACCTCAAAACTGGCAACGGAAGAAGACCTGGCGGCCATAGCCACCCTCGGTTTTCGTGGCGAGGCTATTCCCTCCATCGGCTCGGTTTCGCAACTCACCATTACCTCAAGGCCGGCCGCAGCACCACTCGGCACAAGGATTGTCCTGCACTTCGGCAAACTGCTCAAAGTCCATGAAATCGGTTGCAGCTACGGCACAACCTGCGAGATCCGCAACCTCTTCGGCAACACCCCGGCGCGTCGCAAATTCCTCCGTACCGTGCGCACCGAACTAGGTCACATTGAAGATGTTATAAAAAATTATGCCCTGTGCGCAGCCAACACGACCTTCATCCTGAGGGTCGACGGCCGCGACACCCTTTCTCTTGACCACAGCCAGTCCATAGCCGAACGTCTGGGACTGATTATCCATTATGACGGACCCTTTATTGCAGTTGGCAACGGACAGCAATCAGCCGACAATAGAGAGATATCCGGCTTTCTCATCCCCCCGGAGAAAGTTACCCTCGGTCCCGCCAGATTACGGGTCTTTGTCAACGGCCGGGTCATCAGGGATAGAATGATCCTCCATGCGGTGACGGAAGGCATGCGCAGCTTCCTCATGAAGGGCAAAAACCCCTCAGGCCTTATCCATCTCGCCATTCCACCTGCTGAGGTCGATGTCAATGTGCATCCTGCCAAACATGAAGTGCGTTTCCGCAGTTCGCGTGAGGTCCATGAATTGATCAAAGAGACCGTTGCCACGGCCATGCACGACCAGCAGAGTGCCATGAAAATGTCTATTTTCAGCATGCACCGCAGCAGCGAATCTACAGCCATACCACTTGATTCTAACCTTGTCGATGAACGACCAGGATACGAAGCATTTTCCCTATCGCCCCCTGCCGCGGTCACAGAAGACATCCCTCCTCCGCCATCGACCGCGACCTCTGGCAAACCGCAAGGCCGAAGCCCTGAGGCTGCCAAGATTTTCCGCCCGCAGTCTCTTTTGACCACGGCCGAACCACTGCCGAACGCCATGGCCCGGCAGAGTCACCAAACATCACCCCAGGAAGGGGCATGGGAGACGAATCGTCCCCCCGCCCACAACCTCCAGGTCATTGGCCAATTTGATAATTTGTATATCTTTTGCCGCAATGGTGATGGCCTCCTGGTAATTGACCAACACGCAGCCCATGAACGGCTGCTTTATGAAAAATTCCGTACCCAATATCAGGCTGCGACAATAACACGCCAGACCCTCATGTTTCCGGTGACGGTCGAGCTCTCCCTTTTCCAGACTCAATTGGTGGAAAAAAACGGTGAGGAAATTAATCGCATGGGGTTTGCCCTCAGAGATTTTGGCGGCAACACCTTCATAATTTCGGCCGTTCCTGCCCTCGCCGGTACCACCAACCCTCGTGGTCTTTTCCTGGATATTCTCGAACAGTTCGGCGGTGAAAACAGCGGCAACAGCAAAGGTGGCTGCCTTGACAGCGTCCTCGCAACTATGGCCTGCAAGGCCGCGGTAAAGGCCGGAACGGCGCTCAGCACTCTGGAAATCGACAAACTCCTCAGCGAGATGGCCAAAGCCGATCTCTTCTCCCATTGTCCCCATGGTCGCCCGGTTGTAAAACAGTTCACCCGCGACGAAATTAAAAAGTGGTTTTATCGCACCTAAGCTTCCCCGAAAATCTCAATTTTTATCAGTCCCAAAGGGAAAGGAGTGTGCAACAATTACCCTCAGGTGGGAAATTTCTTGTGTATTGTTGCCGTGCTCTCATTCTTCCTATTTTTTTCAACAATAACTTCAGTCATTTAGCAATGGCATGCTTTTTGCGTACGAGTCTTGACATTGATGTTATAACACTTTCCTCAGACCTAACAAAAGGAGAACCTTCCAATGAACAAAGCGTTACCAGTCCTCATTTTCTCGCTCTGTCTTGCCATCCCCTGCAAGGCTTTTGCTCTTGCCATCCCAGAGACATCACAACCTCCCGTGCCTGCACTCATCTATGCACCAAAAAACACTGAAATCGTGATTTTCCATGGCACTGTGCAACACACAAAAGACGGTGACGGCACCGTCCTACAAACCGAAAAGGCTGTCTATCCTCTCTTGGGCGGAGATTTCGCGATGATTATCGGTGAGAAAGTGAACATTATCGGCAAAATGGTAAAAGAGGACAACATTGATAAAATAGTTGTCGCTCGGGTACAATTCGGGAGAGAATAATCCACCTTCATTCATTTTAATTCCTATTCTCCTCCCGGGAAACGTGTTACCATCAGAAGCGAAAAATACTCCGACCGACCCGCCCTCTCAGCTTCGCAAGGATTATTTAAAACATTCGCTTAACTGCAACACATGTTCCGCCATGCCATTTTCAACTTGCTGCACTTTCTTGCCGGCCGGCGCTGGTCAATGTTCTTCCCCCTTCTTCTCTTATTACTCCTTTGCACCGCCTGTGCCAGACCGACAACATCCAAGGTCATGGAAACCACGGCCTACTGTGGCTGCGCCATCTGCTGCAACTGGGAACGAGGTAGTCAACAATGGCTGAAACTTGATTTTTGGAATCGCTATGTCGCTTCCGGTGCCGGTAAAGGTGCACCCTACAACGGTCTGACCGCCGGCGGCACAGTGCCCTATGAACCGGAGGAGGGCCTCTTTTCCATGGACAGTCTGGCACGTCCGTGGATGATTCCGCTCCGTCTGGTTCTTTTCCCCTGGTATCTGTTGCCCCGCGACGGTACCATTGCCGCCGACACCAAATACTACCCCTTCGGCACCCGCATGTATGTTGCCGATTATGGTTGGGGAAAGGTTGAAGACCGGGGAAAGAATATCAAGGGTCCCACCCGGATCGATCTATTCTTTTACTCGCACGATGACGCCCTTGAATGGGGCAGGAAAAAAGTTCGGGTTTTTATTGAAGGCCGCCACTAATGCTTGTTCCTCAAAATAACCAGACCACGAGATCATGACAGAAAATCGGACAGTAACCATCATCGGTGGCGGCCTTGCAGGCTGTGAGGCTGCCTGGCAGCTTGTAACACGCGGCTGCAAAGTACGCCTTATCGACATGAAACCGCACCGCTTCAGCCCTGCCCACCATTCGGAAGATTTGGCTGAACTGGTGTGCAGCAATTCTCTCAGGTCCAATGATCCGACCTCGGCGGTGGGTTTATTGAAAGAGGAAATGCGCCACTGCAACTCCCTGATCATCGCCCAGGCCCATGCCACCGCAGTCCCAGCCGGCAAGGCACTGGCGGTGGATCGAGAAAAATTCGCGGCGCGAATCAGCCGGATTCTCACCGATAATCCTCTTGTTGAAATCGTCAGGGAGGAGATTCTCACCATTCCTCCGGCATCGGAAAATTTGACGATTCTCGCCACCGGCCCCCTGACTTCCGAACCGCTGGCCCAGGCCCTTGCCACCCTCACCGGCAAAGAACGGCTGGCCTTTTACGATGCCATCGCCCCGATCGTCTACGCCGATTCACTGGATATGGATATCGTCTATTGCAAATCGCGTTATGATGACGGTCCCGGCGATTACCTGAATTGTCCTATGGATAGACAGAGTTACCAGCAATTCATCACTGAACTTGCAGGTGGTGAATACATGCCCCTCAAGGATTTCGAGGACGTCAAATATTTTGAAGGGTGTTTGCCGGTGGAAATCATCCGCGCCAGGGGCGACCAGACCCTGCGTTTCGGGCCGATGAAACCGGTCGGACTTGCCGATCCGAAAACCGGTCGGGACCCTTACGCCGTAGTCCAGCTGCGCAAGGAAAACCGCGAGGGAACTACCTATAACATGGTAGGTTTTCAAACAAAATTGACGTACCCAGAGCAAAAACGCATCTTCCGCCTCATCCCGGGTATGGAAAAGGCCGAGTTTGCAAGACTCGGATCAATTCATCGCAACACCTTCATTCTCTCTCCGGAACTTTTACAACCGACCCTGCAATTCATTGACAGGCCGGATCTCCTCCTTGCCGGCCAGCTCGCAGGGGTTGAAGGCTATGTTGAATCGGCGGCCATGGGTCTGCTCGCCGGAATCAATGCCGCCCGGATCGTTACCGGCCTCGCCCCGGTGGTTCCGCCGGCAGAAACCGCATTGGGTTCCTTGGTCAACCACCTGACCCGAAGTGATCCAAAGAAATTTCAGCCGTCAAACGTCAACTTTGGACTTTTCCCCGCTTGGCAGGAAAAGGTCAAAAAAAAGATTCGCGGCCTGGAACGCTCGCAGCTTGCACTTGAAAAACTTGTGCAGTGGCAAGAGGGTCAAAGTATCTGAAACTGCCTAAAACCCTTCGACTACGGGGTGTTCGGTAAATCCCCAGTAGGGATAATCCTGGCGGTAACCGGCTACTCGGCCCGGGCTGTGTTCCCGACTGGCCACCAGCCAGAGGGTACTGTTCATCCCTGGTTTGTCCGACGACCCGCCGTCTTCAGGTATATCCGGATACAGCACCATGGCGTTGTCGGCACTGTACTCAATATCCCCGGAACCCTTAAAGACCCCCAGATGCGGTTCCTCCCTGTAGGAACCGGCAGTTCCTCGGGAGAGTTCGGAGATGACAAGGAAAGACACCTGCAAATCATCACGCATCGACTCCATTTGTCGCAGCCAGGCATCAATGCCGGTACGCCGCTCGGTAAATTCGTTGAACGGCAACTTGTGCAGACTATCGATTACCACCACCGTGTATTCACTTCTCGTTTCGTGACGAATGAAGTCGATATGTTTGCGCATCAGTTCGGGCGTCACCTTGCGATCATTGATTACCCGCCAGCAGAAGAGCATCTTCTCAAGGTGGTTGGTTGCTGCCTGGACCTTGTACCTTTGCTCTTCCGGGACATTTGCCGTTCTCAATTCACCGGTTGACAAGCGGGCCAGACGGCAGAGGGTGCGTTGATAGATCTTCTGTCGGCCGTTTTCGAAATCGTAGTAGAGAACCGGTATCTTTTTCAAAGCCATTTCCGAGGCTATCTGAATGACAAAGGTCGATTTCCCGACCTTTGGCGCCCCACCTATCACATTGATCCCATGAATTCCACCAATGGCACCATCAAGGAGTGGAAAACCGCAGGAAAGATTCCGGAATTCATCCCCCTGCTCCTGCGCAAAGGTTTGCTGGAACAGCTGGTATTCCCGTTGCGGCGAAGCAAAAGGTGAAAAGGCGCGGGACAGTTGCACCATCTCACTGACTTTTTTGGCAAAGGCCTTTCCGGAATCCTTGGCCAAACGGCGCAGGGTGTAGTGTTTCGGTGCATTCGGCTGCCACGCAAGTATCCTCGCCTTGTAGCCGACCCGTGATGCCAGATTGCGGGCAGCGGTCTCCGATTCGAGACTGTTGCTGATGGCGAGGAATAAAGTCTTTACCTTGGTAAACAATCCAGCGGGAAGCTTTTCCAAAGCTGTGTAATGGGCCACCGCCACCCCCGGAAACCCCAGCTGCTTCAGGGTCAGAAGGTTTTCTTCACCCTCACAGAGAAACAAGGCCCCGTTTTCACAACGTTGTATGTCCTCGATATTATAGATATTAAATGGATCTCGGCTGAAATCCTGGTTACCGTGCCAAAAATAGTCTTCCGTGCGATCCGGATGAACGCACCGGGCGGAATAACAGTTGCCGTCTTCCTGAAAATAGGGGAACACCAGATACCGGCCGTTAAACCCCACTCGCATTTCACGGAGTGCGGCCCGACCTATTTGGCTTTCATTGAAGAGGCTATACAATCCATCGGTTATCCGGTCCCGATAGATACCTATCTCATCGTTGATATTTTCCACCGGGTATTCCGGCTGCACCCCGGCAATCTCCTGTTCCGGAATATATCCCGGCACCTCGCTTAAGGCGATGGCGGCAAGGCGGGCAAACCAAAGGGGAAACCCTCCGGGAACGCAGCGATTTTGGCAGCGAAAATAACCGTGAAAAAAACTCTGCTGATTTAAAAAGACGACAAGGCGACCGCTTTCATAACCATGTTCCCTGCAGAAGGGACAGGATGCTGTCAGGGTTTCCTGCCATTTTCCACCAAGACGTTTTAGATAAAACTGAGAAACGGCATCATTGCCCTGGCTCATGGCATTCCTCGCCAAAAACTCTGTCGGCAAAACCCTCGACAATAGGCCTGGTTCATTGTACCTGCGCTTCGCGATTGGTTGCTCTGATAATTTCCTGAAGTTTTCCACTCTCCAGCGCCGTATCAAACCTGACATGGACGGAATAATCATTCTCCACCGCATAAATGCAGCGGACCGCCAGTATATCACCGGTAATCGAGGCGAATTCTCCAGGTTTTTGACCCGCCGGCAGCTTCACCTGAACCCTTCGTCCCAACAGGAGACGAGCATTGTCCTTTTTGGAAATCCGCACCTGATAGGCTATTCCCCCCAGGGAAATATCGGACAATTCGACCATGGCATGCACCCCGATACTCTGGCCGCGGTTATCAAGCAGTGTGGTACTCACCCGGCCGGATAACTTGAACCGTTCATGCATTCTCCTATCCTGCGAACTGTTCTTGATAAAATCTTCTATCCTTTCAAAATTACTGCAGAAATCACGAAGCTTTGATTCAAGACCAGGAAATTCCTCGCGCCAATCCTGGAGTTTATCTAATTTCAGGCTGGAAATTTCCGAAGGGCCGACGCTGGCCACAGAGATCGTCCAGACCGAGGCATCAAAAAAGGCAACGGCACCAAATATTTCACCGCTGCCCATGGTCTTCACCAGTACTTCCTTACCCATATCCTCAAAATACAGCTTCACCTTGCCGCTGTTAATGAAAAAAAGCGATGTCTGCATCGCCCCCTGGCTGACAACGACCTCTCCCTCCAGGTATCTTTTATGTTTTTGGGCATGGTACAGAGCGGTAAACTCCTCCGAGGTCAGACATTCGTATAATTTGTGCCAGATCTCCAGGTGGCTCTTGTCGATGGCCGCCACTTTTTCCCGGTCTATAAGTTCAGCCACCCGAATAATATGGCTGAAGGCTGTCGGGTCAATCTCGATGAGCCACTCGCGAAGACTTTCGGCCTGGACAAAATTACCCATCCGCGCCGATTTTTCGATCAACTGCACCAGTAACCCTATGGCCGACAATTTGTCTCCCTGAGCTAAAAGGGCACGAACCGATTGCTCCTGCGGCAACCCAAGGAACATTCTCGATTCAGTTGTCGTCTTATTGGATTTTGCTGCCTGTTTCAGGGCATTTTTACGTAGCTGCCCGGCCTGGAGATGTTTTTTCCGACTCTCCTGGAGATCATTCTCCAGATATTTCTTAGCCTTCTCCGCTTCGCCCCAGATATGCTCGGGTATTTTTCTGGTCGACCGTTGCCCTCGGGTCGCAAGGAAGGCCTCAATCCCATTAAGCGCCGCCGGATTTGCGCAACGCCCGAGGGTTTCCAAAAGTTGCAATAAAATATCGGCACGGTTGTTATCGCTAAAGGTTTCGTTGGCGGCCAATACCTCAGCGAGCTGGGTCGCCACTTCATTGTCACAAAAGCGGCTGAGGGCATCGATAATCTGCACTTTGATGAGCTCGGAAGAATCGGCCAGGGCAAGAAGAAACAATCTCCTTCTGCTCTTACCACCGATTTTATAAAGGCAGAGAAAAGCCTCTCTCTGTACCCGAAAATCCTCGTGCTTTAAATACGGCAATACACTTTCCGCGTCTTCCTCTTTGCCGGACTCTCCCAATAGTTTTAGAAGATTACGTTTACCGTACCAAGGCATGTGTTCCAGCAGGCGTTCATGGATTATCGAGGTGAGAAAACTGCTGTTAGTGGTTAGTAAATCGATGATTTTCAGGCGGTCGTCGGTGTCTTCGGTGTTAATCAGGGCTTCAACCAGAAATCGTACGGCTACAGGTCCCTGGAGTGCCAGACGAAAACCAAGGGCTTCATCCAGGGGTGAAGCCAGGCACTCGGCGAGAAGGGTCGGCAATTTCGCCCTCTGAATACCCCGATCCTGGATCTTGCCGACAATCCCTTTGAGCGTTGCTAATCTGCTGATCTGACCACTGCGAATCATGTAGATAAGGGTAAGGATTGCATCGCCGCGCCGATTGTCGTTAAGATTCCAGCTGGCTTGCATTAACTGATGCAGGAAGATTGTAATCTTTTCCAAAATCGATTCTTCGAAAGCCCCCCTCCGAAAAATTGCTATGAACGGCTCAAGAAAAATATCTGTGAGACCTATCCGGCCTTCGGCAATAAGCTTTTCCCCAATGGCAACAATGCTCAACAGCACTGTTTCGCTCACCCTTTCGCCTTCATGTCGCAGGTGTGCAGATATGCCTTGGAGGAGTGTTTCAGCATCCTTGTCGGCCTTCTCCTGCAATTTTTCGGTTATCGCATCAGGGAGATATTGGAGCAGTTCCTCACTTTTCAGAGGATTGAGATTGCCTTGCATCAGGCCATGCACCCCTGCTTCGAGGCGGCGCTTCTTCCTCGCTGATTCACCTTCAAGAATCAGGGTTCTGGCCTTTTCCGTGCTGAGAAATTGTTTGCCTTTGTCGGTATTCATGAGCCGAAGCAAGGCGTTGTCGAAGAACTCCACCCGTGGCGTTTCATCCCCGACGACCAATCGAGCCTTGGCAAGATGCTCGCGGAAAAGGACAAAAATGACTTTAAGCTTTTCGGCGGTCAGAAATCCGACCAAATTGTCATAGAATTTCTCTCCAAATCCCTCCGGAAACTCCTGGCACAACAGAACACACAGCGTCCCTTCCCTGAGGTTTTCAACGAGAATGCGGGCAAGACCTAGACCCACCTGATGCAGCACTTTATCATCGATCGCTGCCTCCGTGCCGCGCAACATGGCGGGAAGGAGAGGAGAGGCAACGATCCGCCCATTTTTGAAAATATCCTGGAGAATATGGCCGACCCCGGCGGCAAGAAGGTCGATGGCAGAATCGGTATTGGCCAGCCTCTCGTGAAGCTCAGTCTGGATGTTCGGCCTCTCGTCCTTGCCACACAGACAAGCCAGCAATTCCGGTCGAACCTTTACCAGTTTCCGGGATCGAGATTCGCCAGGTTCCGGGTTCACAGCCTTTTCACGAGGGGCCTCTTCTTCATCCGAAAAATAACTCGCCAGCCCAAGGCCGGTAATGAAAGCCATTCCCCCGTCGGATTTTCGGACCTTTTCAATTGGGGTATTAAAGACGTAGAGAATCTGGCCAAAGGCAAACCGATCCATATCGGCACCGAGCAGCAGTTGCGCCAAACCGAGCATTCGCAGTTGCCGAAAGACCACCAGATTAGGAAACAAATCAAGGGTTTCTTGATCTAAAGGTTGCCCGTCAATACAAGGAGTATCGTCTTTAAAAGAAAACACCAGTGAGCCGTGCTCGCGCAGCAAGAGCTTCAAACCGGTGTAGCCGCGCTCTACGGCATTGGCGACCTGGGGTGCTTCCGATGGATAAAGACGGCTCGTTACAATTGCGTTATTCAGCAATTTCAGTGCGTCGACACATTTTCCCTGCTGCATAAGTGTCACCCTCAATACCGATTAGCCTGTAATGCCGGCTGGATAACGCCATGTTCCTGGAGCATCTGTAGGAGCTCACAAAGGGGCAACCCGACAACGTTTGAGTAAGACCCCTCAATGGATTGGACCAGGCAAGCCCCCTTACCCTGAATTGCATACGCACCTGCCTTGTCGAGGCTTTCACCGGTAGCCACATAGGCACGGGCCGTGGCTTCGGTGAAAGGCGCAAAAAACACCTTTGTGACAACCGCTCGGGCAACTTCCACCCCTTGCCCAGCATGGGTGACACAAAAGCCGGTGCGCACCGAGTGTTCCCGCCCCGACAAAGCCATCAGTTGCACAACCGCATCCTCTTTATGCAACGGTTTCCCGAGTATTCTCGAACCCAGGCAGACAATGGTATCCCCGCTGATAATCCATGATTCGGGAAAAGATGCCCTCACCACCGCCGCCTTTTCTCTGGACATCCGGATGACAAAATCCGTAGGGTCCTCATTGTCGACCGGTTGTTCGGCAATGGCGGCGCTCTGCACACTGAAGCTAAGGCCCATGTCCTGCAGATATTGCTGTCGCCGCGGTGAAGCCGAAGCCAGAATGATTTTTTGAAGATTATAATACATTTTTAGCAGTGTCCGAGGTTTTACAACACTATTTTCTTTATAGCAGATTATAGTCTGCGATTACAAGATTTTATATCCTTATCAAAAACGATACCTTGAAAGAGTTTCCGCTCCTTTCATTTTTTTGCCGACCCAGCAAGCCTCCCCCATTCACATTGACGGGGGAAAGAACTATACTGGCATCATGAAATACACCTCCCTGCGCCCTCTGTTGTCGATAAAACTCCTGATTTTCGTATCCTGGGCAATACTCTTTTCCCTGCTTCTGAAAAGAGATGTCTTCATCGGCACGGTCAATTTCCAGGAAGCCGAAACTCTCAGGCAGGCCGAATCGGAAGAATACCAGGGGATCTATTTCCGGGACAGTAAAATCGGCTTTGTCATTACCCGCTACCAGGTCGGTTCGGACAACGAAACACCTGATTGAACAAGAAGCGGTGATGAACCTGAATATCGCTCAGGCATTACAGACCATTACCCTCCGCCTCAAAGCAACCCTCTTTGCCGGCAATTATTTGCAGGATTTCGAATTTTCCTTTCAATCACCCTTTTACCGAATGCAGGCAAGCGGCACGGTTGACGGCAACAGCGTCAAATATCTGCTGGATACCGGCACAAATACCATCCGGGACACCCTGACTTTCCCCACCCCACCTCTCCTGGCCACCTCGCGTCGCGCCTACCTGTTGAACAAAGGCATACAAACGGGGGAAAAGAGACGGATCCCATGGTTTGACCCGCTGTCACTGACCAGCAAGGAGTCGGTCCTCGAATACCGCGGCCAAGAATCCGTTCTCATTAATGGAAGAGTGCAAAAACTGCACCATTTTATCGAATCATTTTCAGGGGCTAGGGTCAATTCATGGTTGAATGATGGCGGCGTAGTCATCAAAGAGGAATCGCCGGCCGGTTTTATTTTCCAGAAAGAACCAAAGTTCAAGGCCCTCGATCTTTCCGGCCGCCAAGAGGAGCTGCTGGCCGCCGTGGCCGTCAAGCTGCAGGGCGAACTGGGAGATGTTAGCGGACCGTCCAAGCAGTATCGCTTGACAATCCCGGATGATAGCAGGCTAGATATAGATGGCGGCCGACAGGTCTTCTTCGACAAGGTTCTAACCGTTTCCCGCGAAGACCTGCCGACGGGCACAATTGCCACCGACCTGCCCCGAGGCGACGGCCTCTCTTGCCGCCTCGCCGTATATCCAGGCGGATCGCCCGGAAATCCAGAAGTTGACCAAGGAAATAATCGGCGATACAACCCAGCCCCTTTTAAGGGTTAAACTGCTGGCCACATGGGTTTACCAAAACCTGGAGAAACGTCCGGTCATCGGACTCCCCGATGCTATCACTACCCTGCAATCACGGCAGGGTGACTGTAACGAACATGCCGCCCTTTTTGCCGCCCTGGCGCGGGCCGCCGGGGTGCCGACGCGAATTGCCACCGGTGTCACTTTCCACAAAGAGGCCTTTTACTACCATGCCTGGAACGAGGTCTGCCTCGACAACCGCTGGATCAGTATCGACACTACCACCAATCAGTTTCCCGCCGATCTCACCCATCTTCGCTTCATTGTCGGCGAGATGCAGGAACAGGTACGGCTCGGAGGTCTCCTTGGCACACTCGGCATCGAACCCTTGGTCGGTCCTGGAAAACTGACAAAATTTGGCAAAAATGACAGGAATTGTCCATGCAACGAGATCTGCTCAACCTCAATAACCTCACGAAAAACTTCGGCTCCTTCACCGCCGTCGATGGCATCAGCCTGCAACTTGCCGCCGGTGAGATATACGGCTTTCTCGGCCCCAACGGTGCCGGTAAGACCACCACCATCAAAATGCTTGCGGGACTCCTCCAGCCAAGCGGAGGGACGATCACCATTTGCGGCAAAAACCTCGCAGACGAGCCATTTTACTGTAAAAACCTCACCGGTTACATTCCCGATCGCCCCTATCTGTATGAAAAACTCACCGGCGCTGAATATCTCGGCTTTATCAGCAGTCTCTACAGCGTTTCCGGTCCTGACCCGGGGAAAGAGGCGGATCGCTATCTCGACCTCTTCGACCTCGGCGAATGGAAGGATCACCTCATCGAAGGCTATTCGCACGGCATGCGACAAAAGCTGATCATGACGTCCATTTTCATGCTTAACCAGCCACTCATCATCATTGATGAACCGATGGTCGGTCTCGACCCGAAAAGTGCCCGCATTGTCAAAGAACTCTTCAAAAGCAAGGCCAAGGCGGGCACCGGGATATTCCTTTCCACCCATTCCATGGAAATAGCCGAGGAACTGTGCGACCGGATCGGCATTATCGTCCATGGCCGGATCGTCGCCGAGGGAACCATGGCAGAACTGCGAGGTCGGGCCACCGGCGGTAACGACAATCTTGAAGATATCTTCCTGGAACTGACCGGCGCCTCGGAACTGCATGCGATCATCGCCGCTCTGCGCTCCGTCGCCGACCCGGCAAAAACCGCCCCAGTCACGGCAACAAAGGACTGAACCATGACACCGCGTCTTTTCCAGCCCTGGCTGCACACCACCATCAACCGGTTTTTCCCGGAAAAAAAGGTGAGTCCGCGCGTTCTCGCCATCTTTCTCCTCGGGGCTGCCGTCTGTTTCTTTATCTATCTCGGAACCTATAAGGTGCTCAGATATTTCCACGCCCAGAACGAGCTTGGCATAATCCTCAGCCTGAAGATATTGCAGATGGCCTGGATCACTCTCTTTGCCATGCTGATCTTTTCATCGATGGTCACCGCCGTCTCAACCCTCTACCTTTCCCAGGATAACGAAATCCTCCTGGCCGCGCCCCTTCCACCGCGGGAGATTTATCTGTTGCGTTTTTTCACGACCAGCGTCAGCTACCTCGTGGATGGTGCTGATCTTCTCCCTGCCGGTTTTTGGCGCCTATGGCCAGGTGTTTGCGGCCGGTCCGCTGTTCTGGCCCCTGCTGTTTTTCATCATACCGCTGGTCGCCATGACCGCATCGGCCTTTGCCCTCCTGCTGACGGTAGGCATCGTCTACCTGTTTCCGGCCAGGCGCACCAAGGACATCGTTTTGTATTTATCGCTCTGTTTCGGGCTCTTTCTTTATCTGATTTTTCGCCTGATGCGCCCGGAAGATCTTGTCAATCCCGATCAATACGGGCAATTCATCGAATATTTCAGCGCCATCTCAACCCCTGCCGGGCCCTGGGTTCCGGCCGGCTGGGCGGCCGATCTCCTGTCCAGATATCTCCTTGACCGGGAGATCGACTGGCTGCTCGCAGGCCTCCTCCTGACCACCCCCTTTGTTCTCTATTTTCTTGGCGAGATAGCGATGGACCGGTTGTTTGCCATCGGTTTCTCCAAGTCCCAGGAATCCTTCGGCGGGCACCGCCGTTTTCGTCCGGTCACCGCTCTGCATGGCCGAATGGCCTGGCTGTTTCGCAAGGAACTGCGACAGTTCACCAGGGACTCCAGCGAATGGTCACAGTTTTTTATGATCGGCGCACTGATCTTTGTCTATCTTTATAACTTCAAGGCCCTGCCCCTCGACCGCTCGCCGCTGCCGACCGCCTATATCAGCAATCTCATCGCCTTTGCCAATATCGGACTCTGCGGTTTTCTCGCCGCATCACTGGCCACCCGTTTTGTGTATCCGGCCATCGGCGGAGAAAAGGGGGCCTTCTATCTCATTGCCTCTTCGCCCCTGTCCCTGCCAAGATATGTATTCTATAAATATCTTTTTTATTTCGGGCCGTTCACCCTGCTGGCGGTAATTCTCATCACCGCCTCCAATTCCCTGCTGCAGATATCCGGGCCGATGTGGTGGATTTCCCTCTTTGCCGCCCTCCTGATCACCTGGACCGTGCTCGGCCTGGCTCTTGGCTTTGGCGCCTATTTTGCCGACTTCAAGGCGGAAAACCGGGCTGCCTCCATGGGACCGGGGGCGATACTCTTTCTGTTCTGTGCGGTCTTTTATGAGTTCCTGGTCATCGGGCTGGGCCTCCGGCCGACCTATCAAGTGGTGCGAAGCGCCATCAAGGGTGCTCCTGTTGTCGCCATTGACCTTGCATATCTTGGTCTTTGGGCGGGAGGGATTTTGGTATTGTCGATCGTCCTCACCCTCTACGTATGTCGGGTCGGCATCCGCAAACTGCGAAACTGAAACATGCATTGCAGCTTTCTTTCTCGATAAATACGGATGTCCCAAGTTCTCCCCAAGTTCTCCCTTCTTCCCGATACCGCACATCATATCGTTCATAGAGGCCATAACCGTCAGGTTGTGTTCGCATCGGCAGAAGATTTCGCTTATTATAAAGAGAACTTAGGTTACGTGCAGGATTGGTGAACGACCCAAGCTTGAATAGTTGGTCAAGTTATCCCTGTAAAGCGTAAGGAAGAGTCTGCTCTTGAAGTTTTCTGCACAGCTTGCATGCTGAACCAAGCAAGCAATTGTTTGAGAAAGCTAGCCGCGAATCGCATAGCCCCCATCCACGGTGATGATCTGCCCCTGAATCATCCCGGACAGATGGCTGCAGAGAAAGAGGGCTATGTCGGCGACATCCTGCGGCGTGGTCAACCGCCCAAGGGGGGTCCGCTCGGTGGCCGCTTTGAGGATCTCGTCGCGGTTGGGAAAGTGTTTCAGGGCATCGGTATCGACGGCCCCGGCACTGATGGTATTGACATTGATGCCGCGTGGCCCAAGTTCCACCGCCAGATGGCGGACAAGCGATTCCAGTGCCGCCTTTGAGGCACCGACGGTGGTATAGTTTTCAATGGCCCGGACTGAACCAAGGCTCGATACGGCCATAATCCGGCTGCCCCGGCCCATGAGGGGCAGGCCCTGCTGCACCAGGGTGAGAAGCGCCCGGGCATTGATATCCATGGCCCAGTTCCAGTGCCGCTCGGTGAGTTCCAGCGCCGGCTTGAGAACGCCGGAGGCGGCGTTGCTGACCAGGATATCGAGGTGGCCGAAGCCTTCGCTAATGGCACCAAACATCTGTCGGACATCGTCGGAATTGGCGACATTGGCCTTGACCAGGAGGCATCGTCGCCCAAGCTTTTCAACCTCTTCAGCGGTTTCTGCGGCATCCCTTCTATGCCGGACATAGTTGACGATGACATCCGCACCGGAGCCCGCAAGCCTGATGGCGATGGCCCGGCCAATCCCCCGCGAACCGCCGGTTATCAATGCCACTTTCCCCTGCAAATCAAACATGAGTATATCCTTATAGAATTTCTTTATTTTACCCTCTCAGGATCGAACCTTCAGCACCGCCCTATTTACCAATCCCTTGAAAAATCGCCAGGGGTTGAATCGGATCGGATTGAGGCCGCAAGGGGCTAAAAACCCCAAACCGTGGAAAGCTTCCGGGGAAAGCGCGGGAAAATCAATAGTATCAGGATCGAAACCGATGAGACCCCGCATTGCCGCAGCTTGCCATAACGGGCTCCGTCCCGGCTCGAGTTCAAGGGCTGCCAGTAGAGCAGTATCCAGGGCCACCGCCGAGTTTGCTGCGGCCATACAGTAGAGAGGCAGGGGCTCGCCGTCAAGGGGCCCGGATCTGTGCATGGCAATTATTCCGTCGGCCAAATGTATCTGCGGTGGAAGGAGGGCGAGCAGATCAAGAATGATCCCGGCAAAACCCTGATGCGTCGAACCATGCAGCATATGCAGCATCGCCTTGTTGACACCCTTGACGATGCCGAAGAGATTCTTGACGGCCAGAGTCACGTACATCTGGTTATGCGCCTTGACCTTGGGCAAGCCGACAAAAACATCGCACTCAAAGGGTTCCCGGGCAACGGTGACCGTCAAACCTCCGGCCAAGCGCCTTGGCACAGGGGTTGAAAAATCGACAATCTTTACATCCATCCCCCGTAATGCCTGCACGATTCCCTGTTTTTCACAGACATTTGCGGCACTGCCGAGGGCCGGAGAATCACCGAGAAGTACCTTTGCCCCATGATCAAGAAAACAGGCGGCAACTCCGGCGACAAACTCCGGGTGGGTGCAGGCAAGCGACGGCCTGCTGCTGATGAGATTAGGTTTAAGCAAAACAACCTGGCCGTGCATACCGGAGGTATGCCCAAGTCGAAGAAGCGTATCCGCAACAAGGGCAGCTATGGCGTCTCGTTGATAATCAACGCACTTCTGCAATACCACCGGCAAAGACGGGTCAGTCATAGGGTCAACATGACGACGGGGAGGTGGCGGGGAGATGAAATAGAAAAACCGAACCCCCGCGCAGAGGTCCGGTTTTTCCTGGAGAAAAGAGAGAAGAGATAAAGCACTATTGATCTAGCATATATCATGCCATTTATAAATATCACAAGCCAACCATGTGCATACAGCCACTTAGTTGCAAAAATGATGGAAATCTGGACTTCCTTGGTGTCGGAATTGTACAAAAACTTAAACTCTCCCTGCCGCATTTGCTCAATTCCTCGTTAATTGACAGCAATAAAGGGCCATGAGGGGTTGTAATTTTTATACTACCCCAGACATTTGATCTGCCGTTAATCTTTGAAGACAATTATCCTGGTACGGATAACCTCTGAATTTTTCATTATTTCTTCGACGACTCTCGGCGGTATCTCCGATTCCACATCGATGATGTTATAGCCCACTGTGCCGTTCGATTGGTTCAAATAACTGGCGATGTTGATTTTATTGTGCGCAAAGATATTGGAAACGAAGGCAATCATCCCCGGCACATCGCGATTGATGACAATAAGCCGTGCCTGCACTTTGTCGGTTGGTGTCGATTCGATATTCGGAAAATTGACACTGTGTTCGACATTGCCGTATTTCAAGTAGTTGGATAATTCCTTTACCGCCATGGTGGCACAATTTCCTTCTGATTCGGAAGTCGAGGCGCCGAGATGCGGGGTCGCCAGCACCTTGTTGTGTTTGACCAGGGCAGGCGTCGGAAAATCACAGAGATAGGCATCGAGATAGCCGCTATCCAGGGCGTCGACGACCGCCTGTTCCTCGACGATCGGTCCCCGTGAATAGTTGACCAGAACCGCCCCTTTCTTCATGCGCGCAATAAATTCCTTATTCACCAGATTGCCGGTTCTCTCGCTCAACGGTAAATGCAGGCTGACCACGTCGGCATCACCGACGGTGTCCCTTATCGACCGACAGATCCGCACCTCCGGCGACAGTTGGTGAATATTAGCCAGGGCCGGAGCGGGATCAAAGCCATTGACGTGCATAAGTCTGAAAACTCCGGCGTTGGCAAGACGCACGCCAATCTGGCCGAGACCAATAACCCCGAGGGTCTTTCCGGCGATCTCTTCACCTTTAAAGGCACTTTTCCGGGCCTCGACCTCGGCATTGACCTTGGTTGGATCCATGGTCGCCAGAGACTTGCAAAATTCGATACCCCGGTAAATATTCCTTTTCCATACGCCGATCATCGGAAAGATCAGATCGACAACGGCATTGGCGTTGGCACCAGGGGTGTTGAGAACACATATGCCCTTCTCCGTGGCCCTGGCGACATTGATGTTATTGGTTCCGGCGCCGGCCCTGGCTACGGCCAACAGGGATGGATAGTCATCAACATTGAGCTGTGAACTACGAAGAATGATACCGTCGGGATTTTTTTCATCTGTGGAAACCACAAAATTATCAGTAAACAGCCGCAAACCTTCTTGGGCTATGGTGTTGATCTTTCTTATCTTATACACCGACATGCAATTCTCCTTTTAAAGATGCTGGATTGATGTTTCATCGTCGGAAAAGGCTCTGAGGAAAACAGCAGCTACTATATCCCGCCCTTAGCGGAGGTCAACTTTTTTCCTGCATCTACATGGAGTCCAAGTCAACAATCATACCCCTGCAGAAGCACAGTCTTATTAAACCCGAAGAGACCGGATTCTTTCTCGGCCAGGATGCACAGGCAGGGACTGCCTATCTCAGTTGTCAGCCCGATCTCACTCAAAGCCTCGGGAGAAACCGGTAAAAAATAGGATTTTCGGAAAAAGTGATTGCGGTTGGCCCGACTGTATACGCCGGGCAATTCTTCCGGCAGTCTTTGGTACAGGGTCGACCTGGTCACCTCCGGCTGCTCCAGGAATGGGGTTTTCTGCAGGCAATCGGGCAGAAATCTGAAGCCGCAGCGCAGCCAGTCATAGCGCAGCAGTTCGATGATCAGCTTGCCGTCATCGCGCTCAGCCGCCAGTTGCATAAGCAAGATGCACATCAATTCCTGGGTGGCGGCCAGCTGAAAAAAGCCGCGTTCATGACAAAGAACCAGCAGCCGTTGAAAAAAGACAAAGCCGTTTTCCCGGCGTCTTCGTAAATATCGCCAAAGGGTGACAAAATAGCGGTTATTCACGAATTTCTCAACCGCCTCGGAGAACCAGTACAGTTCCCCGAGGCTGGGGTGGTCCATCCACCGGTTGGCCAAAACGGCGTAGGGCGGTTCATTGCAGCGGCGATAGGCAAATTCCTCGGAGTCACTGCAGATCGGGGTGTTCGGCAGGATTTTCAGCAGTCCCATCTGGATATAGTGGGCGCCCATGGCAAAGACGGCACGAAAGGATTCGGCAAAGGTCTCCTTCGTCTCAAAGGGCAGGCCGAGGATGAGATCGACATGGAGATGGATGTTGCCCATGGCTGCCAACCGGGCAACGGTCGACCCCCGCCTCGACGGATCAACCCGCCTGTTCACCGCTCGAAGAGTCGCTGGATTGGTAGACTGGATGCCCAGCTCGAACTGAAAACGTCCGGGTGGCAGGGTCGGCAAAAAGATAAACATCTCCTCGGTAAAGCGATCCGGGGCCATTTCGAAATGAAAAAGGGTATCGCCACCCTCCGCCGCCAAAAACCTCCAGATGGCTAGGGCCCGGTCCGGACGATCATTGAAGGTCCGGTCGATAAAGCGCACGACCTTGGGCCGGTGACGGAGGATTTGGCGCAGTTCCTCCTCCACCACCGCCATCTCTTTATGATACACGCCCTTTTCGGCGGCGGAGAGGCAGTAGCTGCAGCTGAACGGACAGCCCCTGGAGCTTTCGTAGTAGATATGCCGGTTGCGCAGATGGTCCATGAAAATCGCCGTCCCGATAAGGATAGTCGAAGGTGCGTTTCGGCATTGTAAAAAATGACCCAAAGTAGCGAGGCTTGAGGGTTCCAGCTTGCAGATCACGGTAAAACTCATTGCCAATACCTTCAATCTCGCCGAGTACGACCGTGCAATTTTCCGCCCCCAGCCGATCGGCCAGCACCTCGGCCTGAGGACCGCCGATGACTACCCGACAATCCGGCAGACAGACGCTGAGATCGCGGCTGAGTTTTTCAATCAAGGCTGCTGTTCCAGATCGCCGCCGAGAAAAAAATATAGCGGGGACTGCCGGTACTGAGCCTGACCAGCATCTCATAATAATTGTCGTTGATGGTAAACTGATACAACTCTCCCGCCATCTCCGGGCAATTTTTCTCCAGTTCGTTGCGGACATAAAAAAGGGCTAGGCAGGAATGGGTATACCGCGCATTAATCCCTACTATTTTGATCTGTTCTTTAATATTTTGCGCAGCTATCATTGTCTTCCAACCTGTATAATGACCGAAATTTTTCTTAGCATGAATGGAATTTCAATATTACTCTATACCAACACCGCGCAACGGTTGAACTTCCAACCAAGGTGCGAAAACCTAAAGATCCTCTCTTTTATGCTACGTCCGATGTCTTTTTTCGCCGATGTCGTAACGGCCGCAACCATATTCCTTTTCCTCCTGAACTTCACCCTGCCGCTCGCAGCGGCCGAGGCTCTACCGGCTGACTACGAACTGTCGCTGTCTTTTTCTCCGGGGGAAGGGTCGGGGAAGCTGATCGGTACGGCAAAAATCGTGATTTTGCCGGATCACAGGCTGGTCCTCACTTTTCCACAAATGGAGGTGACCGGCGCCCTGCTGCGCGACGAAACCGGCAGGGACAGTGAACTGCAAGGGATCAGTGATGCCTTGATCCTCCCCGCCGTAAAGACCTCTCGAACGCTGTATCTTTCCTACAGCAAAACGGTGGTGGAAGAAGCCGACAATCTCATCAGCCCGGCGGGCATCTCACTGAATAGCAACTGGCATCCCCTTCCCGACCAGCCCATGCACTTCCGGGTCACTGCCACCCTGCCCGACGGCTTTTCAGCGATCACCGAGTCCGATACCTTTCCCCTGGTGCGCAGTGGAAAAACGGTACACGCCGTTTACCGGACACCGGCAACTGCCATTCATTTCACCGCCGGTCCGTACACCATACACAAACGGCAGGTCCGTGAGAACCTTTTTGTCCACGCCATGTTTTTCCCGGAAGACGTCGAACTCGCCGACTCTTACCTGCAGGCGGCGGCAGAATACCTCACCCGCTACGAGCGGGAAATCGGTCCCTATCCCTACAATCATTACGTTATCGTCGCCAACCGTTTGCCGATCGGCTTCGGCATCCCGACCTTTACCCTGCTCGGACAGACTGTTCTCCGCCTGCCCTTTATCAAAGCCACCTCGCTTGGCCATGAAATCGTCCATTCCTGGTTCGGCAACGCGGTGGAGGTCGACTATACCGGCGGCAACTGGTGTGAGGGACTTGACCGCCTTCCTCGTCCGATCATGCCTACCGTGAAGAAAAGGGCGAGGGTCTTGCCGACCGGAGCGAAAGTATCACCAGGTATCTCAGCTATGTCACGCCAAATTCGCCTATCCCTCTCGGGGCATTTACTTCGGCCAGCCATATCCAGGCTCTGGCCGATACCAAACGGGCGGTTGGCTACAATCGTGGTGCCCTGTTCTTCCATGAACTGCGCGAAAAAATAGGCCGTCCTGCCTTCAGCGAAGGTCTACGCCATTTTTACACCACGAACAGAGGCCGGCGAGCCACCTGGGATGACCTGCGCGAAAGTTTTACCGTCACCGCAGCAACCGAACTTGACGATTTTTTTGCCGAACGACTGGAGAGGCTTGATATTCCATCTCTTTCGGTGGAGAATGTCACCGTCACCGCTGCCGACAATCGCTCGGCGTTGGCCTTCACCCTGCGCCAAACCACCGACAAACCCTACACCCTGATGGTACCGATCCGTGTCAAGACACCGGGGGGAGAAATTACAGTTTCTAAAGAGATCAAAGAACTCTCCACCTCAGTGACCATCTTCCTTGACCAACGCCCGTTGGAGTTCACTATCGATCCCGACCACGCTTTTCTCAGGCAACTCGCCCCCGAGGAATTACCGCCGGTCTGGTCGCAATTCTTGGGGGCCGAAAAAAAACTGGTGGTTCTCGCAAGTGAAGACGACCGGGAACAGTTCCAGCCGCTGCTCGATGCCCTGAACGTCAGCGGCTTGACCATTACCACCGCTGACAAGGTCAGTAACCAGGACCTCGGTACCAGCAATCTGCTGTTTCTCGGTACCGACCAGGCCCCGGCAAGGTCACTGTTCGGTCCGCCACCGACAGCCAAAGCCGGGTTGATTGTCGATGTACGACGCAACCCTCTCTCGCCGCAACATGTGGCGGTGCTGGTTACCAGTCACGACAGGGAAAATACCAAGGCGGTTATCGGCAGACTCAGCCACTATGGAAAATATTCCTACCTGGAGTTTAGCGGTGGCCGCAACAGCGAAAAGCGCATTCAGCCGGTGCAATCCGGTCTGCGCTTTGTCCTGGAGGAACTGCCCAGGGGTGGTGCAGCATCGCCACTCGCTTCTTTTGCGGAAATCGTCGAAGATTTGGCAATGGCGCAGGTGGTATATGTCGGCGAGACCCATACCAGCTTTGCCGACCATCTCCTGCAATTGCGGATTATCGAGGCCTTATATATAAAAAATCCGCTTCTGGCCATCGGCATGGAGATGTTTCCCGTTAGTTCCCAACCGGCCCTTGATCGCTATATTTTCGGCAATGGACAAATGGACGAGCGGAGCTTTCTGAAAGAATCCGACTATTATAATGTCTGGCGCTACGACTACCGCTTCTTCCGGGATATCCTCAATTTCGCCAAAGCAAGGAAAATTCCGGTCGTCGGCCTGAATATCGACCAGCAAATAGTCTCCGAGGTGTTTCGCAGCGGCGGCACGGATGGTCTCAGTCCGGAGGTGCAGGCATCTCTACCGAAAGACCGGGATCTTGGCATGGATGGTTATGCCGAGCGACTATCGCAAATGCACGACATGCATGTTCAGGGCAATCACGGCATCGGCGCCACCAGCGGCTTCCTGCAGGCCCAGGCACTTTGGGATGAGAGCATGGCAAAGAACATCACCGATTTCTTGGCAGCCAGACCGGACCACCGCATGGTTGTCCTGGCCGGGTTGCAGCATACCCGCAAGGATTCCGGTATCCCTCCCAGGGTTGCCAGGCGAATGGCGGTCCGGCAGGCCTCGGTGCTGAATCTCTTCAACAACAGTAACCCAGCCGACCTTGATCGGATTGCCGACTACTTTTTCCTCGTCGAAAACCAGGACCTGGAGGAAACCGCAAAAATCGGCATCGTCCTCGATACAGACAACAAAGATGGCAAATCTTTTCTGAAAATCAGCAAGATAAGTCCGCACGGCAAGGCTGCTGTTGCGGGTCTTGTTGTTGGAGATATTATACAAAAAATCAATGGCATGGAGGTTGGCGATATGACCGACCTGCATATTGCCATGCTCGACACCAAAAAAGGAGAACATATTGCCGTCAAAATCATCCGCAGAGACAACGACGAAGACCGGGAACTGGAGTTCCAGGTGGAGCTGACCGTCCCGCCAATCGTACCGGCAGGAACCCTAGGAAATGGCCGACAGGTCATTTCCCCGAAAATATCTTTTCGAAAAACGACCGGAGTAATTACCGAAGATGGTGTTTTTTTAATCTCAACCCTTTGCAAAAGGAGAATCGATGTATAAAATCTGCACCCTGTTGGTATTCATTATGAGTTTTATAACCCTATCAGGAGAATCAGTAATGGCAAAAGCAAAGCTGAAAGACGGCCTCTACGCCCAGTTCAACACCACCAAGGGCGAGATCATCTGCGCCCTTGAATTCACAAAAACCCCGCTGACGGTAGCCAACTTCACAGGGCTTGCCGAAGGCGTCAAGGAGCTTGGCGGCGGCGCCAAGATGAAAGGTGATAAATTTTACGACGGTTTGAAATTTCACCGGGTAATTGCCGATTTCATGATCCAGGGCGGTTGCCCACTCGGCACCGGCACCGGTGGCCCCGGCTACACCTTCCCCGATGAAATCGATCCGAGCCTCACCCACTCCGGACCGGGCATTCTGTCCATGGCCAATGCCGGACCGGGCACCAACGGCAGCCAGTTTTTCATCACCCACGTGGCAACCCCGCAGCTCGACGGCAAGCACACCGTTTTCGGCCATGTCGTTTCCGGCCAGGATGTAGTGAACAAGATCGCCACCGGCGATGTCATCAACTCCATTGAAATCATCCGCGTCGGTGCCGCTGCCGAGGCCTTTAAAAATGATCAAAAGGCCTTTGACGCCCTGCTTGGCAATTTTGAGAAAAACAAGAGTGCCAAAGAAAAAGGCGCCCTTGAGGCGGAGCAGAAGCTCATTAAAGAGCAGTGGCCGAACGCCGTCACCACCCCATCAGGATTGAAATATGTGGTGGTGGCCGAAGGCACAGGGTGAATCGCCGAAAAGTGGGTCGGCAGTCACCGTCCACTATACCGGTAAGCTGCTGAATGGCAAGAAATTCGACAGTTCCATCGATCGCGGTCAGCCGATCGATTTCCCCGTCGGTCGCGGTCAGGTCATCAAAGGCTGGGATGAGGCCTTGCTGGCCATGAAGAAAGGCGAGAAACGGGTGCTCATCATTCCACCGCAGCTTGGCTACGGCCCATCCGGCCGCGGTCCGATCCCACCGAATGCCTATATGGTCTTTGATGTGGAATTGGTAAATTTTCAGTAAATCCTGAAGTTTTAAAAAATGGGCGGCGCCAAAAATCTTTGAGCCGCCCATTTTCAATAATCATCCCGGTCTTCAATGCGCCGGCCCGCCCCTTTCTCTCCGTCCTCGGTATTTTTTCAACAAATCAAAACAAGGCCGCAGACATAGGATGTTTTTGTGGGTCCGCCCAGCGTACTGAATTTTTCTTCACCACTCCCCCAACCGACACTTTTTAAAAGCTTTGCCACATTGATGCCGAAACCGGACATTGAAGGTCTGGCTTTTTGCGGATTCCGGCATTTCCCGAGAACGCTGAGGGCCTGACACTCGGGCTGGTCATGACAAAAAATCCTTTTACAGGAGTCACCGGCAAAGGCTTTGGCGCGAATGTATCCGAGCCTGATGGCTGCCTGTTCTATGCCCGCCGCTATCTCATGGAGCAATTGGAATAGTTCACGGTTGTCGCTGGAAAAGAGCACCTCCACAGGAACATCGACCCTGAAAAACAGCGCCTGATTGTACGTCTTCAGTTCCTTTCTGAAAGCCACAGGGCCGGCCACAAGTGGCGGGCAACTCCCGGACAAACCGTAATTTTCGCAACGGGGCTGCCAGCAGCGTTCGGCCAGTTCGTCTTCCACTACGATATCTTTGGCGGCAATGATGGCTGCCTCCGTCGCCCCGGCAAGACTGGCAACTTTCAGCAGTTCTTGAAGATCCATTGAGGATGTGCTTTCGATGACCATCTGTTGCTTCCTGTCTTCAACTCCCATATATGATATCAAAACCACTATGCAAATTCATTTTTAAAAAAACAAAGCCTCTCGGTACGAGTGCGCAATTCCCCAGCTGTCTGCTGGCCGCGCACGAGTCATAGGCAGAGCAGTGCTGCTTCCCGCCTGATCAAGTTGTTTTGCCTGATAAAATCATGCCAATATTTGGGGACGCGACTGGTATCACTCTGGCCGACAAGGCGCTTTTTCTTCAAGGATTGCAGCGCCCTCACAACTGTCTCTTCGTCCAACATAAGGGCAGGAAATCTATTGATTTTCTGATTGCAGGCGTTGACGAGGGCGTTCAGCGACAGGGGATAGTATTCAGGGGTGGCCAGCTCTTTTTCCAGCAAACTGCCAAGTACCCGCACTTCAATAGTATCGAGAAGGATATCCATGGGTTTGTTTTCCTCAGTCTTTAGCTGCCATAATGATTCAACCGTAACACAGAAGGGGGGTCCCGGCTTTTGCGACAACTCGGAATGTGAAGTAAGCAAGATCCCATTTGTCGCAGAGTTACCAGTTGCAAGGTAGCTTTCTGCAGTCGCATGAATCTTTATGGCCATCTTCCTCAAAAACACCTAATATCCCCCGGAAAAGCCTTATTTGCCGGGGGACGATTCTTCAAATCACCTTATATACCATCCATATGCTGGGCCCGATAACTCTTGATAGTTTCTTCATCGACGAAACCACGAATTTTATCGAGGCAGGCATCATCTGTGCAAACTTTGGGCATAATTTCCGTCAACACCTCGACAATCAAACGCTTTTGCTCGCTCGGGGCAAGATTCAGTACAGCGGCTTTTAATTCTTCAATCTTCATGGCTTTTCTCCTTATCAGGTTTCAATCCGCTTTATTGCGGAATGGTTAGTGTGATTAGCCGATCTCAAGTTGCAGCTGCTCCATATCGTCATCTTTGTTGCCCGGCAGTCGCCCGAAGTCATTGAATTGTATTTCGCTTCCAATTCCTTGATTCCTCTTATTCAGCACAGGAAAGCAGGTCGAAGTTGTGTTTCAGTTGAGCAATTTGCATACCGAGAGGGATGCAAGACTTTCCCTCCAGGCAGCTTTTAGCCTCATCTGTTTCAATGAATGTTCGCAAATGATGATTTTCATGGTGCAGATCCACTGTCCATGCGTGGGCATTTTTATCATATTCAACATCAAAATCGATCCCGCAAACTCCTGTTCGGGGGAAGACTTGTTCTATCTTTTTGCATAGTTCTTCTTTGGTTGCCATGATCGTCGCCTCCATTATTCAGATATGACCGCACAGTAGAGAAAAAACTCTCCTGCTACTGTCACTATAAGAATGAGCAGAGGATAAACAAGATCGGCAGATAACGACCAAAATCCGCGACGGTTTCCGGACGAGGATTGAACAACGACTTATTTGGGTCCAAAAAAAACTCCTCGCCTGCCGCAACGCAGAATACTTTGTAATTTCCTCCCGTAGCCCACCAGCGTGGTGGCACTACAATTGTTCCCCGTTGTCTTAATAAAGGTGCGGTTTGGCACAGCGCTTTTAACGCCTATTTTATAATCCAAAACGGTAAACTCGTTTAAAAGATAGATGGCTTCGGCGTTGGTGTTCCACACAACATCACCGGGTTGCAACAAAACAGGAACAGGGGGATATTGATGGTTTCCATCAAAATAGGGAAGAGTCAAAACAATAGGCCGATAATGCTCATGAAAAACCGAAGTAACACCCGCCTCTGTTTCAATTGTACGTCGCGCTTGCGACAACTCACCGAGAAAATCTAAGTTAAAATCGGTTTCTTCGCCAAACCGGTTAAAAGCTTCTGCCATCTTAATAAAAGTTCCAAGGAGCATAACGTCGCCGACAAAATGCGTTCGCTCACTTGAGACAATAACGTCATCGCCATAACGCTGAAATACCCGGAAAGCAGCCGGTGACAGGCCGCCTTTTTGATAAAAGCGCTCAGAGTATTCACTGGAGTTGAGAAGTTCTCGCCCAGCCAGCAACTCTTTAGTAACAGCCATAAACTCAATCAAAGAAGGTGCAGGAAATGGACGCGTTGCAAAACGAGTTAGCCGCTCCCCTAACGAATGCATATTCATCTCATGTGGCGTTAATGTCTGAAACAAGAAGCCATCACCAAAAATGATTTTGCATACCTCAGAAAAAGACACCACCTTCTCTTTGGACTTCTTGGTAAGAATACTGCCATTTTCATGAAGATCCTCCTCCTTGGCCACCAGGACAGTCAGAGGATCATTCTCACGCGGTTTAAAGACTTGAAGATAATGCATCATGATTTCTCCTGCTCATTGTGTTAGAGGTGGGCGACCATTTCTAAAAGCCGTCACCGACAAAACACCTCCCCGTTGAAATCCATCGAGACGTTTGCCGCCAGACTACTCTTTCGGGCGATTTTTTGCAATTTTCCTGTCAGCAATCGTCACCGACTCTGTGCTGCCGACACAAGCAGACAGATACCTGTATGCTCTTTCCATATAAATTCAGAATCCGCTGATCTCTGAGTCAAATACAACCTTCAGAGAACAATCCCTTTTTGAAACAGCTTGACAGGTAAACTTTTGCGCGGTATAGGCTTGGACTGAACATTCACTCCGCCATCCTCACCCTACATTTTTTATCTATGCAAAACCAAAACATCGACAAACGCACAGCCATTCTCAAGGCCGCCATGGATTTGATCGCCGACAATGGCTTCCATGGTTCGCCAACGGCAATGATAGCCGCCAGGGCCGGTGTCGGCACCGGTACCATCTACCGATATTTTATCGATAAAGACCAGCTCATCCAGGAGGTCTTCAAAGATGTCGAGACCCGCTTGAATGGCGTGCTGATGATGGATTATCCGGCGAACCAGTCGATCCGCCGTCGCCTTGACCATTATTTTACCGGTATGATCGGTTTTTTTATCGCCAACCCGATGGAATTTAAATTTATCGGCCAATTCTACGATTCTCCCTATGGCGTTGCCCTGCGCCGGGATAAGATCTTCTCGCAAACGGCTGATAACGCTTATGGCTGCGAGACCATTAAAAGTCTTTTTGAGAAGGGCATTGCCGAGGGAGTCATCAAAAACCTGCCGATTGTCATCCTTTTCGCCCTCTTCATCGGTAGTCTCATCTCGGCCACCCGCGACCACATCCTCGGATTCATCGAATTTGACCAGCAATTGCTCCAACAGATGGCCGATGCCTGCTGGGATGCCATAAAACGCTGACCAATGGATCATCAGGAATTTCTCTCTCGTCGATTCTTAATTAAGGATATGTCAATATGAACACTTTCAGAAAAAAAATATCGTTTCCTGTGCTGACCCTGACTGCCGGCCTGCTCCTCTTCGCCTGCAAGGATGCCAAGCAAGGTCAACCACCCGCTCCCGCCGCCCCAATGGCAGTTGAAGTCAACACCATACCGGTCACCGCACAACCTGCGGCCCTGAGCATTGAACTGCCGGGGCGGACGGCCGCCTACCGAGTGGCCGAGGTCCGCCCCCAGGTCAGCGGCATCGTGCAGAAACGCTTGTTCACTGAAGGAAGTGTGGTCAAGGCCGGGGAGCTCTTGTATCAGATCGATCCTGCTACCTATCAAGCTGCTCTGGCCATCGCTGAGGCGGCTCAGGCAAAAAGTGAGGCCCTGGAGTACTCGGCCCGACTCAGGTCCACCCGCTATCTCGCCCTGGTTCGCAACAAAGCAGTCAGCGAACAGGAACAGATCGACGCCGAGGCCACCTGGAAACAGACCTTGGCCGAAGTTGCGGCGGCAAAGGCGGCTGTGCAGAATGCCCGGATCAACCTTGAGTACACCCGGGTGACGGCGCCAATCGCCGGCCGTATTGGTAAATCACAGGTCTCGGAGGGTGCCCTGGTTACCGCCCAACAGGGCACGGCTCTTGCCACCATTCAGCAATTGGATCGCCTGTATGTCGATGTCAGCCAGTCCTCGGGCGAACTCCTCCAGTTAAAAAGAAAACTGCTCGCCCAGAAGGGAGATAACCAGGAACAACTGAAACCCGAGGTCAAAGTCGTCCTTGACGATAACTCGGTATACAGCGAAACCGGGGTACTTGAGTTCTCCGATGTCTCCGTCGATCAATCGACCGGCACGGTGACCATCCGCGCCATTATCGGCAATCCACGCCACGAACTGCTACCGGGGATGTTTGTCCGCGCCCGCCTGACCTCGGACCAACCGCTTTCGACTATTCTCGTGCCTCAGGCCAGTATTATCCGCAATAATCGGGGCCAGACCATGGTTATGTTGGTTAATAATCAGTCCACGGTCGAGGCTCGATCCGTGGAAACCGGACAAAATCTTGGCGATCAAATCACGATAACGAAGGGACTGGCCGAGGGCGAGCAACTCATCATCGCCGGTCTGCAGAAGATTCGACCTGGTGTACCGGTAAAGATTGCCACACCACCATCCGGAGCAGAGAAGCAGGCAGTTCCGGCAACACAGACCCCTGCAAAGAAGGCGGAATAAGTTATGGCTAGATTTTTTATTGACCGCCCGATTTTTGCCTGGGTTATCGCCATCGTCATTATGCTGGCGGGTGCCATTTCGGTTATTAAGCTGCCGGTTTCCCAATATCCGGAAATCGCCCCGCCATCGGTACGGATTACCACCAAATACCCCGGTGCCTCTGCCCAGACCATCGAGAACAGCGTCACCCAGATCATCGAACAGAGTATGACCGGGTTGGATAATTTTCTCTATATGAAGTCTGAGAGTTCCTCTTCCGGCACCATCACCATAACCATGACCTTTGATGCCGGCACCAATGGCGACATCGCCCAGGTACAGGTGCAGAACAAGCTGCAGCAGGCCTTGGCTCTGTTGCCACAGGAGGTGCAGCAGGAAGGTATCCAGGTCAATAAATCAAATTCCACCTTTCTGATGATCGTTGGTCTCATTTCCACCGACGGCAGCATGGTCAATTTCGATCTGGGTGACTATATGGTCACCACCCTCCGCGATCCCCTCAGTCGAACGCCGGGAGTCGGAAGTATCCAGGTCTTCGGCAGTCAATACGCCATGCGCATCTGGCTTGATCCAAACAAACTCAACAGCTTCCAGCTGACACCCAGTGATGTGGCAACGGCCATCAAGGCCCAGAACAATCAGGTCGCGGTCGGCAATCTGGGTGGCACTCCCTCGGTCGCCGGGCAGCAGGTCAGCGCCACCATGATGGCCAGAACCAAGATGAGTTCACCGGAGGAATTCGCCGAAATTCTCCTCAAGGTCAAACCGGATGGCGCCCAGATCCGCTTAAAGGATGTCGCTCGGGTCGAGATCGGTGCCGAAAATTACATCACTCTCAACACCTTTAACAACCAGCCGGCCGCCGGCATGGCCATAATGCTGGCCACCGGGGCCAATGCCCTGGCCACCGCCGAAGCGGTAAAGGCCAAGATCGCCGATCTCGAGCCTTATTTCCCGGCCGGCGTCAAGGTGGTCTACCCTTATGACACGACCACTTTTATAAAAATATCGATTCAGGAGGTGGTCAAGACCCTGATCGAAGCGATCTTCCTGGTCTTTTTGGTCATGTATCTTTTCCTTCAGAATTTCCGGGCGACTCTCATTCCAACCATCGCCGTGCCCGTTGTTCTCCTCGGCACCTTCGGGATCATGTCGGTGTTTGGCTACTCGATTAATACCATGACCATGTTCGGTCTGGTGCTGGCCATTGGTCTCCTTGTTGACGATGCCATTGTTGTTGTTGAAAACGTCGAGCGGATTATGGCGGAAGAAGGTTTATCACCCCTGGAGGCGACCCGCAAATCCATGGATCAGATCACCGGTGCCCTGGTCGGCATTGCCCTGGTCCTGTCCGCCGTCTTTGTGCCGATGGCCTTCTTCGGCGGCTCAACCGGTGCCATTTACCGGCAGTTCTCGCTGACCATCGTTTCCGCCATGGTGCTTTCAGTACTGGTGGCCCTGATCCTGACACCGGCCCTCTGCGCCACCCTGCTGAAACCGGTACAAAAGGGGGCGCATATTCGAAAACGCGGTTTCTTCGGCTGGTTCAATCGCTTTTTTGAACGAAATGCCGACAGGTATAACACTGGTGTCGGCTATATCCTCAAACGCTCCGGCCGGTTTGCCCTCGTCTACCTCTTGTTGATAGGCGGCACCGCCTATATGTTCACCAAACTCCCCACCTCCTTCATCCCCGAGGAAGACCAGGGGGTCTTTCTCACCATGGTGCAGCTCCCAGCCGGCGCCACCCTGGAACGCACTCAGAAGGTGCTCAATACCGTACGTGACCATTACCTCACCAAGGAAGGGGAAAATGTGCAGTCAGCCTTTGCCATTGCCGGCTTCAGTTTCGCCGGTCAGAGCCAGAACAGCGGCATGGTCTTTGCTCAACTGCGCGACTGGAAGGAACGAAAAAATCCTCAGCAGTCGGTAAAAGCCATCATCGGCCGAGCTATGGGGTCTTTTTCCCGCATTCAAGAGGCAATGGTCTTTGCCTTTAATCTCCCGGCCATCCCGGCTCTGGGCTCATCGACCGGGTTCAACTTCTTCCTCCAGGACCGAGGTGGCCTCGGCCACGAGAAACTCCTTGAGGCCCGTAATCAACTGCTCGGTATGGCCATGAAAAACCCGGAACTCACTCGGGTCCGCCCGAACGGCATGGAGGATGCCCCACAGTATAACGTCGATATCGATTATGAAAAGGCCATGGCCCAGGGTGTCAGCATCAGCGACCTCAACGCCACCCTTTCCACCGCCTGGGGCTCGAGTTACATCAACGATTTCCTGCATCAGGGCCGAGTGAAAAAGGTCTACCTGCAGGCGGACGCATTGTTTCGCATGCAACCGGAGGATCTCGGTTTGTGGTATGTCCGTAATAATAAAGGTGTAATGGTGCCTTTTTCGACCTTTACCAAGGGCAACTGGGGTTTCGGCTCGCCGCGCTTGGAACGCTATAACGGCAATCCCGCCTTCGAGATCATCGGTGAGGCAGCACCCGGCAAATCGAGTGGATATGCCATGGATGTGATCGATCAAATGGTGGCAAAACTGCCCGTCGGTATCGGCTACGAATGGACCGGCGCCTCCTTTCAGGAAATGCGGCCGGCACCCAGGCCCCAGGTCTGTATGCCATTTCCCTCCTGGTGGTCTTTCTGTCGCTTGCCGCCCTCTACGAAAGCTGGTCGGTGCCCTTCTCGGTCATGCTGGCGGTACCCATCGGCGTCCTGGGCGCCCTGCTCGCCACCTATTTCCGCGGCCTGGAAAACGACGTGTATTTCCAGGTCGGCCTCCTCACCACCATCGGCCTGTCGGCGAAAAATGCCATCCTCATCGTCGAATTCGCCAAACGCCGCTATGATAAGGGCAAGGATCTGGTCGAGGCCACCAGCAAGGCCTGTCGTCAGCGGCTCCGCCCAATCCTCATGACCTCGCTGGCCTTTATGCTCGGCGTCCTGCCGCTGGCCATCAGTACCGGCGCCGGGGTCAACAGTCGACATGCCATCGGCACCGGTGTACTCGGCGGCATGCTGTCGGCCACGGCCCTGGCCATCTTTTTCATACCGCTGTTTTTTGTCGTGGTGATTCGCCTGTTCACCAAACGTGGCGGCAAAGCATCAAAGAGTTAATATGCAAGACTTAAAATGTTTTTTTACAGCGATGACAAGTCCGTCTTAGCAAAGGGCAAGTGGTGATTCAAAGCGTCGATATCCCCTGCCGCTATTGTGTTTACCCGGTCGATGAGCTGTTCGAAAATGAACTTCAACCGCAGGTCATAGAAGCGGTGCAGGCTGGTATTGGATACCGCTTCGAAGCCACGATAAATCTTGTGCGGCGAACCGGCGCCGGGGTCGAAGGTTTTGATGCCGTTGTCAATGGCCCACTCCATGGGCGCATAAAAGCACATATTGAAGTGCAGGTCTTTGACAGGCTCGGAACAACCCCAATAGCGGCCGATCAGGTGGCAATCCTTCACCAGCAGCATCGACATGGCGATGGGGACCGGACTTGGGCCCTTGAATGCGGCAATGATCAATAAACGGTGACGGTAATCCTGAAAGATTCGGGTAAAAAAATCGCCATTGAGAAACCGGGCCGCCCAGGGCCCGTAGCGGTCATTGGTGTTGCGATAGAAACGATACATGGCGGCAGCCATATAGTCTGGAATTGCATCGTCCGTGAAGGTTCGTATTTCGATACCCTGTTTCGCCATACTCTGGCGTTCACGCCGGATATTGCGCCGCTGCGCCGATTTAAATGTCTGTAAATACGCCTCGAAAGAGGCGAAATGGTGATTTTTCCACAGGTAGGATTGATGCTGCCAGCCGATAAACCCGTGCGATGGTAAGCCGGCAAACCAAGGGACGTCGACGTAATTGAAATGGCAGCAGGAAAGCTGTTCCTGTTGGCAAAACCGATCGATGGCCGCAAGCATGCTGCGCATCAAGGCGGACTGATCAAGGCCGTCCGCCATCAGGAAGCGATATCCGACGGACGGCGTTGCCGGACTCATGCCGATCAGCTTGGGATAGTATTTTATCCCATATTCCGCCGCCAATTGCGCCCACCGATGGTCGAATATAAATTCCCCGTCGCTATGGCTTTTCAGATACAACGGTGCCGCCGCAACCAGTTCCCGGCCATTCCAGAGGGTGAGGTGCTGCGGTTGCCAGCCGAAACCGGGCGAAATACTGCCGGATGCTTCCAAGTCATGCAGCCACTGCCATTCCAACAAGGGTGTTGACAGCGACAGGGCCAGCTTATCCCACTGCCGGCGCTGCACCTCAGCAATGGAAGCAAGCCAACGAACTGTCCATAACCCTGTGGTATCCATAAGTTATCGAATATCTATCAGGTCAAGCAAAAATGGAGATCCGAGCTAACAGAATATGTTTTTGAGTTTTGATCATTGCAGAAAGCCTAAAGGTCTGCACAGCTTTTCAATGTCTGATTCAGAAAGATGAGTCCAAAGGAAACATTCAAAATGGAGCAGTTTTACCAGTCATTAAGGGCAGATATTCCTTGATCCATCGATTCGACCATATCATGGTGCACCTCCTGTAGATTTCAGAAAAACGGTTCGACCCGACAAAATCCCATTTCTCCAAAAAAATATTGCGGTTCTCACATTGTTTGACAAGTCCATAACGAGATGTAATATAAATCACATGAAGGTTTTTTGCACAAACCGATGTGTTTTTTCCATTCTCACAAAGGCAGGAAGCGCTCATGGTGAATAGATATTCCTTTTTTATCTGCCTTTTCATCTGCTTCCTTCTTATTCCTTTTGACACGAGTTCTGCTGAAATTAAAAAGACCAAAATTGCCGTTCTTGATTTCGAGTTGCGCGGAGACACCTTCAAAACAAAGGATATGGGGGGGATTGTAGCCGAATGGTTTATCACCGCCTTGGTCCAGGATGGCCGTTTCCAAGTTGTCGAGCGTGCCTTGCTCAAAAAAATCGTTGATGAACAGAAGCTTGGGATGACCGGTTTGATCGATGAAAGCAGCTCTTCTCAGCTTGGAAAAATATTAGGAGTAAAGACGATTATTACTGGTTCAGTATTACAGATTCAGGATACCCTCGAGGTCAACGCCCGAATCATTAACGTCAGCACCGGATCGATAGTGGCAGCGGAAAATATCCGCAGCAAAACCTCCGGCAACCTCAAAGAGGCCATCGAACGCCTAACCTCAAAGATAGTGAAAAATTTTCCTTTGACCGGGTATGTAGTGAAAAAACATGACAATACCGTGCTGATTGATCTTGGCGCCACATCAGGTCTGCAAACAGGTATGGAATTCATTGTTTTTAAAGAAGGAGACGCAATAAAACACCCTAAAACTGGTGAAGTTCTCGAGGTCGAACAAATTCGTACCGGGCTCATTAAAATTACCGAATATAGCGCCAATACCGCCACTGCCGTAATCACGAAAGTTGAACCTAAACAAGAAATCCGCTACGGCCAACTGGTTCAAAGTGTTCGTAAAAAGGAAGCACGCCCAGAAGAAAAAACTGAACCCCAAATCGTTCAAAAAGAAATCATCGTTAGTAAAGCTCCTTCAGTAGAAGAAAAAAAACCACAAAATGAATCTCCAAAGCCGATTCCGAAAAAAAACGACTCCGGTTACCTTCGATCGGAATTTTTACCTGGAGAGAGGGATAATCTCGCTGCAGGTGGACAGGGCCCAGCGCTGTTGCCACTTCCGACCGGCACATTTATGATGGGCAGCGATAAATTCCCAGAAAAACCGGCACATTATGTGAAAATCGATCGCCAAGTTTTCTTCATGGTTACGGAAGTAACTTTTGAAGAATATGAAAAATTCTGTCTTGAGACAGGTGCTGTACTTCCCGATGATTCGAGTTGGGGGAGAAAAGATCGTCCGGTAATCAACGTCAGCTGGCATGATGCTCAAGCCTATGCTAACTGGTTGTCAAAACAGACCGGAGCAACCTACAGGCTGCCATCTGAATCTGAGTGGGAATGGGCATCAGGGGCTGGGAGTGGAACGACCTATACTTGGGGAAATACATTTAAGCCGGACATGGCTAATTGTAAAACCTGCAGTTCTCAAGGAGAATCAACCCAAACTGTCCCGACAAGAACCTTTCCCGCCAACAAATATGGTTTTCATGATATGCCCGGTAACGTTTGGGAGTGGGTTCAAGACTGTTGGGTAGAAAACTATATCAATGCTTCCGACAATCAATCACCGCGAAATTTTACTGGAAATTGCAGCAACTTCACACTTCGGGGTGGTGGGTGGAATTCGCCGACAAGACAGATAACCACAACATCACGGCTCGGCGTTTCGGCCGACACCAAAAGCAATTATATTGGTTTCCGTTTGGTTAAAGATTCAGGCAAACCCACCCAACGAGAGGTACCAGTCACGGACAGCCTGCCCGCCGCACTGCCATTAATAAGTAGCAGTAAAACCATTGCTAACCCTGCAGTTGCACCCGAAATGCGAGGAATATCGTCGACGGCAGCGAAAAAAGCGGAAGAGGAGACGAAAAAGCTATCCGACGAGAAGAAAAAATCAGAGGAAATAGAAAAACAACGGCTGGCAGCTGAGATCGAACGATTAAGCAAAGAGAAGGCTGCAGCCCAATCGATAACCAAGATAGCGGGGCCCGTGGTCAGTGGATCTTCATCCGCCAAGACCTTTACCGACCCAATAACCGGCATGGAATTTGTTCTGGTGCCGGGCGGGTGTTTTTTGATGGGCGACACCATCGGCGATGGCGAATTGGATGAGAAGCCGGTGCACGAGGTCTGCATTGATGGTTTCTATATGGGAAAATATGAGGTGACCCAAGGGCAGTACCGAACCGTCACCGGCAAAAATCTGTCGAAATTCCAAAAAGGCGACAACTATCCTGTGGAAAAAGCAAGTTGGAACGACGTCCAGAGTTTTATCCGTTCGCTGAACGACAAGAGTGGCAACAAATACCGGTTGCCAACCGAGGCGGAATGGGAGTATGCGGCAAGGTCAGGCGGCAGAAGTGAAAAATACGCCGGCGGTAATGATATCGATGCGGTTGCCTGGTACACCAAAAACGGCGGAGGCAGCACCAATCCGGTTGGTCAGAAGCAACCGACCAACCTAGGTCTGTACGATATGTCTGGAAATGTTCGCGAATGGTGTGGGGATTGGTATGATAGCGGCTATTATGGCAGCAGCCCCCGGAATAACCCGGAAGGGTCGTCATCGGGCTCAGATCACGTTGTGCGCGGTGGCAGTTGGGGCGGTGGCCCAGGGGACGCGCGGGTGGCTTCCCGCTTTGCAGGTGCCCCTGGTTTTGTTAGCGTCGACCTCGGCTTCCGACTGATTCTCCCCGTTCAACGCCCGTAGGTCCTGACCAGGTCTCTATTCCTACAGTTGAATGTCCGTCCCTGTGCCCCACATCGGCGCTCAGATCCTTGGCACACCACAATCCGGCATGTGAATCCGCACCAGGCGGTTCACAAAGATTACCGGGCAGTAGCCGGATAATGGATGTTTACCCATAGATCTGTGAAAGATAGCAAACCTTGATCTTTCCCCTCTCTTCACTGGAACAAGTGGCCGATAAAAAGATACGCATAAACTTCGACCAAGCCGTTGTAATAAAATAAATTAGCTTAACGCTGAGCGCAATGGGAAAAATGAATGCCGCACAGACGATAGAGATTATTAAAAACGAGCTTGAAAGCGCATATAGCTACTTAGGCGCTATGTGTAAAAAAGAAGATGACTACTTGAAACAAAAGCTGCCGTATGATGACTCTTGGACAATTTTAGAGCATATCGAGCATACTTATCTAGCCGGCTATTTCCTCCTGCTTACCTTGGAAAAAAGTGTCTCGAAGTGTTTAAAGAGAAAAAAGGAACTGGATTACTCAGCAGACGTCGGGCATCTCGAAAAAATTAAGGAAATTGCCACACCTGGTCTTTTCACCTGGAATCCGCCGCAGCACATGATTCCCAATAAAAAATTATCCAAGGCGGAAATTGAGCGTAAGCTGCAAGAGCAGGCCGCACAGTTAGAAAATTTGTTATGTCAGGTCTCTGACGGCAGCGGAACCCTTTGCAAAGTTACTATGACTGTGCATAAAATAGGGAAGATAGATGTTTACCAATGGGCCTATTTCTTAACACAACATGCGAAATACCACCTAAAATATATCTTAGCCATAGAGGGAAAAAGCTAAGAATGGTTCAATTTCACCATTGCTTCGCGAGGAACTTTGCCATGCTGCCGCTTCACTCCCAAAAATGCCTGCGAGAGAGCATGTTGAAAAAGTCTTCCGTATTGCATATGCTTGACCAACGAGACGCTCCAGTCGAGGCGTGCACCTCCTGCGGCGGAACTTTGTGTTCTCGACGGATGCGTCAGTCCATGATAAATGGTACATCATAGGTAAACATTCCCGGAAGGTTTCCGTATGAAGGCGGCGCGCGATCAATCACTATTGCCCCACTCACCAAGGAAGACACATGCACGGCTCAATGAAAATTGTGCTGATCGCGAGGAACCTCAAGTATTTTTGTCAGTTATATAGTATGTCGAGAAATACATTGAGACAATCTGTAAACACCAACTGCGGCAACGTTCAGCAAGCGGCGGGCTCACCGTTGGGCAGCAAGATTTTGAAAGCCGCAAATAAGGGAGGCATTGATAATGTCCAAATTACGTTTCTTGGCCAGTTGTTTTGCAGCATTGTTCATTGCTGCCTGCTCTTCAACAGGAAGCATGCAGCAGAGCACAGGCACGGCCGTTTCACTGAAAGGCAACAATTACAAGGTGGTCAAAGCGGGTGCTAAAGGAGAAAGCAGCGGTTTTTATCTCCTCGGTATTATTCCTTTAGTCAGCCCCAACTATGCTGATGCCAAGGCTAACCTTTATTTTTCTTCCGGCGAGCTGTTAGAGGGTCGATCAATTGCCCTGGCAAATCAGACACAAGACAATTCAACTGTTTATCTGATTCTCTTTTCCGTGCCAAGGATCACAGTAACAGCCGACATTATAGAGTTTACCGGGGCAGGACCTGAGAATAAATAGCAGGATTACTGTCTGCAATCAAAGCCTTGGGTCAATTGATCCAGGTCCGCCACATTCAGGAGTGTAGCAGGTGACATCTTTGAAAATGCACTTTTCGCTGCAGCTTGGGCACTTTTCAGGTGGCATTGGAGCCTGAACGGTATTGCCGCATTTGCCGCACTTCCAAAAAGGTTCACTGGTTTTCATTTGGGCAGTCTTTTGCTGTTCACTCATAACGTAGCCTCCATCAAGAATTTTAAAATCCCGTATCGATCATTTCTCAAGAATTTGATAAAACTACAGTATTACAATAGGCATCGGTCTGCAAACAGTCAATTATTGCAACCGATCTCCAACGACACCTACTTAACCACGCCCCTGTTCAAAATCTTTGACGCATTCTCCACTGTTTCAAGATTGATCAGGTTCTCGTACCCAGCTTTTTTCAATGTATCATAAGCAATGCCAGTTCTCCGACCGGTCCGGCAATACAGATACACTGTGTCTTTCTTATCCGTAACTACCTTGGATATCTCATTACCAATCCGTTCGTAGGGGATCAACACCGCCCCCTCCAGGTGACCGGTTGCCCACTCGCCCTCGGTTCTGACATCGATAATAACCGATCTTGCCCCGGAGCTGTTTTCGACTCCCGAAACCGCCGACGCCAGTATTGCAAAGACGAGGACCATCGGCAACAGCATGGTTCTCAATATTTTTATCATCGTTTGCTCCCCTTGGCTATTACCGTCGCAACAATTATCAGGCAGCATATACTCATCATTTAATTGCTTGTGGCTTTTTCGATCTGCGACCGGGCTTGGCAAGAATTTCCACATAAAACGATTCCAACTGCTGCAATTGGGCCTGATCGATGCATTTGGTGATTTCCGCCAAGTGAATTTCCTCGGCGCTTTCAGCAACCGGCCCAAATTTACAATCAAAATCCCAAAAGTCGACACCCTCCGGCAGCTTTTTATTTCGCTCTCTTTTTATGTATTTTTTAATTTCGTGTCTTACAGCTTCTATAAGCCTGTCTCTTTTAATCTTAGGGTCGGTGATTTTAAACGTCTTCTTCATTATTATCCTCGGAAATAGTTTCTAATAATTTTTCTTGCGGCAGAGGCCTAAAGCCCTGGAGGCTCAATCGTCCGCTCGAGTCCTGGAAGCCAGCCGTTTTCTTGATGATTGTAGGTTTTTACCACAACCTTGTCCTGGTAGAGAAAAAGCGAGTTGGTCCAGATGGTGCCGCGGTTCATGTCCTTATTATGGATATTGGTTACCCGGCCGTCGTAGAGATTGATCGGTGCGGCGATAACTTTCCTCAAGCGGTGAGGTGTGGGTATGGCCGGAAACCCAGAGGAACACCTGCTTGTTGGCCTTGAGAATCTCATGCACCGTCGCCACCGGTTGGGCAATAAAACTGGGGGTATTGACCCATTTTCGATAATCCCGCAGGGTACCCTGCAACGGGCCATGAAAGATGATAATGGTCGGCGTCTTTTTGTTGTTGCTCAGCTCCGTCCGCAGCCATGCCAGCTGCTGCTCGGACATGCCGGAAAGGAAGTCGGTATGGTCTGCTGATAGAAACACCAGGAGATAGTCACCTACATACTTGCTGTAATAATGGCTTGGTAAATCAAATGTCAGGCGGAATTTGCGCAGTTTTGCCTGTTGTGACGACTGGTGTGCCGGCGAGGAGCTGGCCTTTTTCGTCGGCGTAAAAATAATCGTGATTGCCGGCAATGGGAAAGAGTGGCGCATGCAGCTTGTTAAAAAAGATCCGTGCCGCCTGATATTCATCATCGGTTCCCAAATCGGCACAGATATCACCGACAGCCACCACCATCTCGACATCGTCCCAGGAATTGATTGTTGCCAGGACCTGCTCTTTTTTTTCGATGTCCCGGCCGGGTAGATGCGGATCTCCGAGGATAACCAGATGATGGTAGGCATTGGCCGTTTCGTCGGCTGGTTTGGCGCACGCGGCAAGAGCAATACAGAGGAGTGCGGCAAGCACTGCCGATTTGAGAAATCTCATTGTGTTCTTCGCATTCATAACAATTTGGGCAGTTGCTGGGTTAGTAAATATTGTGCCGGTATTACCAAAAAACCTTACAAGCCAATTTCCCCGGCGATCTCCTGCATCGCCGCAAGGCTCAGCTGACAGAATTCAGCCAGGGGAATTCCCACCAATTCGACATTCGGCAATGATCTCGCGGTCGGCACCTCGGGCAAAGGCCTTTTCCTTATAGCGTTTTTGCACCGATTTAGCCTTGACCAGGGCCAGTTTTTTCTCAGGAATGACCAGGGCGGCGGCGACGATCAGACCGGTAATGGTTTCGCCGGCGGCAAGGGCAAAATGCAAGTGGTACGTCCGCTGTTCGCCCGGCCAGGCGGTGAGATTATGCAGACGAATCGCCTCGATAATTTCCGGATCAACACCTTTTTCTTTTAAAATCGCCACGGTATCAAAGGTGTGGGTGGCAAGATCCGGCTGACTTTCCGAGTCAAGATCATGGAGGAGACCGGCCAGGCCCCATTTTTCCTGATCGGCACCCAGCCGCCTGGCAACTGCCCGCAAAACCGCCTCAGCGGCGAGCGAATGGTTGATGAGGTGCTCACTCTTTAAAGTGCTGCGAACCAGATCCAAGGCCTCAGCCCGCGTTATGCCGTAGGTCATGACTTTCTCCTTCCTTAATATTTCAAACCGACCCGGTCGCGAACCAGATCGAGAGTAACCACCGCTTTGGCACGGGCTTTATCGCGGCCTTTTTCAAGAATCGCCCGGAGCATTGCCGGGTCGCTGAGCAGTTCGGCCTTTTTCTGCCGTGCTGCACCAAAGGTATCATTCAGCAGATCGAGCAGTTCAAGCTTCAGATAGCCGTAGGCCGCTCCACCATCTACATAGAGATTATGAATCTCCGCCATCCGCTCCGGAGTCGCAAAAAGTTTCATGATTTTGTAGAGGCTGCAGGTATCGGGATTTTTCGGCTCCTCGACCGGGGTTGCATCGGTTGCAATGGCCATGACCCGTTTTTTCAGCTCTTTTCCCTCCAGAAAGATGGGAATGGTATTGCCGTAGGACTTGGACATCTTCTGGCCATCGAGACCGGGAACGATGGCCGTCGATTCATTGATGGCCGGCTCCGGCACGACAAAGGTCTCGCCGTATTCATTGTTGAACTTGATGGCCAGGTCGCGGGCCACCTCGAGGTGCTGTTTCTGATCCTTGCCGACCGGCACCTGCTCCGCCTGGTATAGAAGGATATCGGCGGCCATCAGCACCGGATAGGAGAACAGGCCGTGACTGGCGGAGATTCCCTTGGCCACCTTATCCTTGTAGGAAGTGACAGCGCTCGATCAGCCCCATCGGGGCAATGGTGGAAAGCACCCAGGTCAGTTCGCATACCTCCGGCACATCCGACTGGACCCAGAAGATACATTTGTCGGGATCAAGGCCCAGGGCCAGAAAATCGGCGGCCGCCTCAAGGGTCCCCCCCGCCAGTCTATCCCGTTCACGAACCGAGGTCAGGGCATGCAGATCGACGATAAAGACATAGAGTTCATCACTTTCCATATGGGCGATCATGGTCTGCATCATGCCAAAGTAGTTGCCGATATGCAGCTGGCCGGAGGGTTGGATACCTGATAAGATTTTCATAAGTTTCCTGCAGTTGTTAGATAAAAAGAGATCGTACTTCTTGGCGATTTTTCAGTCCGATACCATACTGTAAAAACAAAAAAAAAGGGAGTAGGGAAACGACGTTTCCCTACTCCCCTTGTACAAACGACGGCTCAGCCGTTAAAGAGTGCTATTTAACCTCTTCAAAGTCGGCGTCAACGACATCATCGTCATCTTTCTTCTTGCCCTTTGCGCCGCCGGCAGCACCCGGACCGGCATCGCCGCCACCATCGGGATTTTCTTTGGCAGCCTGCTGATACATCAGTTCCGCCAGTTTATGCGAGGCCTGGGTCAGGGCTTCAACCGCCGTCTTGATGGCCGCAACATCGTCACCGTCCTTGACCTTCTTGACATTTGCAATTTCTTTCTCAACACTGGCCTTGGTCGCTGCATCGACCTTGTCGCCAAGATCCTTCAGGCTCTTCTCGGTGGCATGGACCATGGCATCTGCCGAATTACGGGTCTCAACCAGTTCCTTGCGCCGCTTGTCTTCCTCGGCATGCAGCTCGGCATCCTTGGTCATCCGTTCAATCTCATCCTTGGTCAGACCGGAGGAAGCGGTAATGCGAATCGACTGCTCCTTGCCGGTCCCCAGATCCTTGGCGGAAACGCTGAGGATACCGTTGGCATCAAGATCAAAGGTAACCTCGATCTGCGGCACGCCACGCGGGGCCATGGGGATATCGGACAGCTCAAAACGACCGATGGTCTTGTTGTCCGCAGCCATTTCCCGCTCACCCTGCAGAACATGGATGGAAACAGCCGGCTGATTATCGGCAGCCGTCGAGAAGATCTGGCTCTTCTTGGTCGGAACGGTGGTATTTTTCTCGATCAGCTTGGTGGTTACACCACCGAGGGTCTCGATACCAAGGGAAAGCGGGGTAACATCGAGCAGCAGCACGTCTTTGACATCGCCCTGCAGGACACCGCCCTGGATCGCAGCACCGATGGCCACGACCTCGTCGGGATTGACACCCTTATGGGGTTCCTTGCCGAAAATTTCCTTGACCTTCTCCTGCACCATCGGCATCCGGGTCATACCGCCGACGAGAATAACCTCGTCAATTTCCGAGGCCTTCAGACCGGCATCTTTCAGGGCAGTCCGACAGGGACCGACGGTTCGTTCAATCAGATCCTCCACCAGGCTCTCAAGCTTGGCACGGCTCAGCTTGATATTCAGATGTTTCGGGCCGGAGGCATCGGCGGTGATAAACGGCAGGTTGATGTCGGTTTCCATGGTGGTGGAAAGCTCCATCTTGGCCTTTTCCGCCTCTTCCTTCAGACGCTGCAGCGCCATCTTGTCTCTTCGCAGATCGATACCCTGCTCGCGCTTGAATTCGTCGGCCAGCCAGTTGACAATACGCATATCGAAATCTTCGCCACCGAGGAAGGTGTCGCCATTGGTCGATTTGACCTCGAAAACACCGTCGCCGATCTCCAGAATGGAGACGTCGAAGGTACCGCCACCGAGATCATAGACGGCAATTTTTTCTTCCCCTTTCTTATCGAGACCATAGGCAAGAGATGCGGCGGTCGGCTCGTTGATGATTCGCAGGACGTTGAGACCGGCGATCTTGCCGGCATCCTTGGTGGCCTGACGCTGGGCATCGTTGAAATAGGCGGGCACGGTAACAACGGCATCGGTGACTTCTTCGCCGAGATACTCTTCGGCGGTCTGCTTCATCTTCGCCAAGACCATCGCCGAAATCTCCGCCGGTCGATAGGTCTTGCCGTTCACCTCAACGGAGACACTGCCATGCGACCCTTCAACAATCTTGAACGGGCTGATTTCAATGGACTTTTTGACCTCCTGATCGGTGAATTTGCGACCGATCAGGCGCTTGATGGCATACAGGGTCCGTGTCGGGTTGGTAACCGCCTGACGTTTTGCAATCTGACCCACCATACGTTCATTGCTGTCGGTAAAGGCCACAACCGACGGAGTTGTTCTGTTGCCTTCGACATTGGCAATTACCTTCGGCTCGCCGCCATCCATAATCGCCACACATGAGTTGGTGGTCCCCAGATCTATTCCGATAATTTTGCCCATCTTCTCTCTCCTTAAATCTTTCTCAACGGATTAATTATCCGTCCATCATTATTCATTTTTTTGTTGATTGCTCTACCCGTGGCAGTGGCAACCTCCTGTAAAGTTGTCATTTTCCCTTGTTTGTCAAGGGATTTGCACATTTTTTCAATGACCTTTAGCAACGCAATTTCGCTCATTTTTGCCCGGAGGAAACCACCACCTTGGCTGCTCGCAGCAACCGGTCCTTATAATAATAGCCCTTTTCAAACTCAAGGATAACATGATTGGCCGGAATCGTATCGCTGGCGTCCATGGTCAAGGCCTCCTGCTGCTGCGGGTCGAAGGGCTTGCCGACACTTTCCACTGCCTTTACCTCAAATTTCTCCAGGGTGGTAAGAAGGCTCTTCAGGGTCAACTGAACACCGGCCAACAATGCGGAAAGATTTTTTTCCGCATCCGCGCCATCTGTTATGCCCTGCCCAATGGCCCTTTCCAGGTTGTCGACAACCGGGAGAATCTCCCTGAAAATAGTTTCCCCGGCATACTTCAACCCAGCCAACCGTTCCCGTTCCACCCGTTTTTTGAAGTTTTCATTTTCCGCGGCCATCCGCAGCATCCTATCGCGAAGATCGGCAATCTCCTGACGGGCATCAAGAAGCTGTTTTTCGGGATCGTCTGCTTCCAACTCAGCCATAGCGTCTGGTGCTTCCTCGGAGGCCTCGGAGGCATTTTCAACCTCAACCGTAACTTCAGAATTATCCTGAAGCTTTTCGTTTAATTTCTCCTTACTCACCACTTTCTCCCTCTTTTATTGCATTTCCTTTATCCTGCTCCGGAATGTACATGCCCGGTGTGGCAAAATTCAAACTTGAGCGAACAATAAGTAGCCGAATTTTTCTTGTCAAGTAGCCAGAAATCAATATTCATGTCCTCGACAGGAATAGAAAAGGCAATAAATTCAATATAAACGGTAGCTGTACGGGTTCGCTTGAACAGTATGCAGAAGGACTTGAGGCGGGAACTTGAACCTATTCGACTTCGTATTTATTCAATTTATTAAGAAGAGTCTTGCGGGTAATACCCAGCCTTCGGGCGGCCTCGCTTTTGTTACCACCGGTCTCCTCCAGGGTCTTCAAAATGAGTTGCTTTTCCACAGCAAAGAGTGATCCGGATTCGCTTTCTTCGGCAAAAAGTTGTTTGTCCGGCTTCCTGCCGGCCTGTTTCTGAATGGACAGCGGCAGGCTCTTTTCCGTCAGTTCGCTGCCGCGCATGAGGATGATTCCACGTTCGATGGCGTTTTCCAGCTCCCGGACATTGCCGGGCCAGGGATAATTGATCAGCAACTCCATGCACTCGGAGGTGACTCGATCGAGGACACGTCGGTTTTTTTCGGCGAACTTCCTGGCAAAATGGTCAACGAGTTCGGGGATATCGGCACTCCGGGTGCGCAGCGGCGGAACGGTGAGCATGACCACGTTGAGCCGGTAATACAGATCCTCGCGGAAGGCATTGTGACTCACTTCTTCCTCAAGGTCGCGATTGGTGGCAGCGATGATGCGCACATCGACTTTGATAGTTGCCTCGCCGCCGACCCGCTGCAACTCCTGTTCCTGCAATACGCGAAGGAGCTTGACCTGCATGGCCTGGGACGTTTCACCGATCTCGTCGAGGAAGAGGGTGCCGCCGTCGGCTTGAACAAATTTTCCTTCCCGCCTTTTATCGGCACCGGTAAAGGCACCTTTCTCATGGCCGAAGAGTTCAGATTCGAGCAGACCCTCGGCCAAGGCAGCGCAGTTGACCTTGACGAAGGGCTTGTCGCGCCGTTCACTGTTCTGGTGCAGGGCCTCGGCCACCAACTCCTTGCCGGTACCGGATTCCCCGTAGATGAGCACGGTCGCCTCGGTGGGCGCCACATAGCCGACCATTTCCAGCAACTCGAGCATCGGCGGGGATGAACCGATAATCGCCGTTTCAAGTCTCGGCCGCTCCTCCGCCGGTAGCTGCCTGCGACTCACCACCTGCTGGTGATCAACAGCCCGCATGAGGGCGAGACGCAGTCGATCAAAATCAAGGGGTTTGGTGAGATAATCATGGGCCCCCTTCTGCATCGCCTCCACTGCATCGTCCACTGAGGAATAGGCAGTCATGATAATCACCGGCAGGGCAGGACGCAGGACCTGAATGCGGGTAAAGGCTTCACGACCATCCATTTTTGCCATTCGCACGTCCATGAGCACTGCGCCGTAGGGCTGTTTCGCAACCGCTGCAACTGCCGTCACCCCGTCATCGGCCTCAACACAGCGCCACCCCCACTCCCTGATGAGTGAGCAAAGCATAAAACGATGCACTTGATCGTCATCTACCACCAGAATGGTTATCGGCCCTTTGTTTCCCGTCACCGTGTCCGTTCTCCCGTATCATTTGTGACACCGCCATCAATGCATAATTAAGCGATAGTATTTCGCCAAGGAATCATTATATGTTACCATCCGGCAGGAAATGCAAGGCAAAAACTTGGTATTTCCTTTAAACCGGGGTAGAACCGGCCCCGGAAATTTCTTGCAGCACTACCAAGGGTACAAACTCTCCTTTCTAGCGGAGGCATGCATGCACAGCATTTCCATAATCAGCGTCGGCGGCACCATCGACAAAATCTATTTCGATGCCAAAAGTGCGTATGAGGTCGGGCCACCGAATGTCGAGAAGGTTTTAGCCGAGTTGAACCTGTCGATCACCTACCAAGTTACCTCGCTGATGCGCAAGGACAGCCTCGATCTGACCGACGATGACCGCCTGCTTATCGCCGAAGCGGTGACCGATGATCCTTGCTCGCGAATCCTTATAACCCACGGCACCGACACCATGGTCGATACCGCCAAGGCGCTGAAAGACATCCCCGGCAAAACCATCGTCCTGACCGGAGCCCTCGAACCGGCTCTGTTCAAAACCAGTGATGCGGTGTTCAATATCGGCTGCGCCATCGGGGCGCTGCAGGTGCTTCCACCAGGCGTCTATATCGCCATGAACGGACGGATATTTTCCGAGGGAAAAGTTAGAAAGAATCTGACTTTAAACAAATTCGAGGAATTGAAAATTCTGAACATATCATGACCAGTAATGCACACCATTGGTGCGAAATACCGACTATTTTTCAAAAGAATAGAGCAGATCGGCGCCGGTTGACTGGGAGGAGCTTCTGGTTTCAACAGCGAACCCGCGGGTCAAATCATAGCGCACCCGGAACTGACCGAGCTGGCTGAACATGTTCACGTCGTAACCGATATAGAGATCTTTTGTTACCCTTTTACCAACCACCAGCGAGACATTCTCCTTTTTACTGCTGCCTTCGATATGCATGTCGTCGATCTGCAAAATACTGCCAATCCCTTGGAAGAGGTCGGCGCCACCTTTCAAACCAAGACTCGTCGCAGCCGCTCCAAGGAGACTCCCTTCTTCTTTGCTGGAAAAGGCCAGGGAGTGACCGACAATCATCTGCGAGAGAATATCCGTGTCATCCATATACGGATCGGAAAACAGATTATAACTGAGATCCTGGGCCAAGCCGCTGATATCCACGCCAACCGTGTAACCCCGATTTTTGGCCTCCTCGTCGCTGAACTTTTTTTGCGCCCGCACATCCACTCCCGGATTGTCTATGGGGCCGCCGGTGAAGAGAATCCGGCCCCTTTCGATATCAAGGGTCCGACCGTAGATGGTGAAAATTCCCTCACTGAGGTCGAGTTCCCCTTGCGCCGTCGGAAATTCGTCCGGGACGGTTTTTACCCGGAGATCCCCGGAAATCCTGCCGCTCAGACCGTGGCCATTGATGCGCACGTCATCCCCGACAATGACATCAAGATCCAGGGAAAAAGGCCACCCGGATACTTTGACTTCCTTCCGGCCATTAACCAAGATGACATCCTGGGAAACCTGCACCGAATCTTTCATTTCCTCAGGTGTTATTCGGGCATAAGGGATCTGCACCGAACCTTTGATCGCCGCTTTTTTCCTGGCAAATAGTAAACGAACATCCGGGTTAACCCGGATCGCATATTCCGGCAGGTTGACCAAAAGAAAATTCTTCCCGAGAACATGGAGATCACCCTCCACGCCCGCGTCGCCATAACGGACACGGCCCTCAGCGCTCATTTCCCCCGGCCCGGAAACGGCATGGCCGACAACCTTCGCCCCGTCCTCGACAGCAACCACCGCCACCCGCACATTCTCCAGGGTAATGCCCTGGTACGGCAGGGAAATACCACCGCCCTCAATGCGGGCCTCACCAGCAAGTTCCGGCTTTCCTACCGTCCCCGCAAGGGTGAAGGAACTGCTCACCCGACCGGTTGGGTCGACACCATATCCGGTGAGGGCGGAGAGTATTGCCAGGTCGAAATTTTCGAGGTCAAGACTCCCGGAAAGCGGTAAGGTCTTGGATGATCTTGTAAACAAATCAGCCCCTTGACTGTTGGCAGTCAAGGCCAGACGACCACCGTTTTGCATCCCGGTGACGAGGTTTGCTTGCACGAGAGAATCGGCCAGCACCAAATTGAGAACGGTGTCCTGCCAATGAATGGCGTGAAATTCCTCGTCTTCGACGCCCAGTTCAAAGGTGGTTTCCGGCAGCCTGATCTCCGCCCGGGTGGAAATCATCCGGCTGTTTTCACCGGATGCAATGATCTCGCCGGCAAACAAACCGCTGACCGGCACAGCCAAGAGTTTCAATCGATTCAACCAACTCAAGGAGAGTGCCGAGAACCTGCTCTTGACCCGCCAGCCGATATCTTCCGCCAACTGTATATAGCCCCCGACGCAGAGGGTCCCCTCACCCTCGGCAATACAAAAATCGTCAAGGACGACTCCCTTCCTGCCGGCACTGAAGGCGGCACGGTCCTGCTGCCGCCAGTTGCCGTAGGAAGAAGATGCCAGATGAACATCGGTAATTTCCCCCATCCAGCCGTCCACTTTTGCGGCTTGCGCCCGAAGCTGCAATCTGCCGAACTCGCCGGCCGCCTTTGCGCTCAGTTCCTGCTCCTTGAAACTCCCGGAAAAATCAATCTGCGCCATGTCAACCGGCAAACCCGCGAGGGTCATTTTTTCCCCAAGAAAGGCGCCCTGCAACCGATCATCCTTTCCGAGTTGCGAATGGATCTTGGCTTCCAACCGAGAGACCTTGCCGACACCCAGGCCTAATCCTTGTCCACGAACTTCGACATCAAGAATCGGTGCCTGATAACTGCCGCGCAATTTGCCAAGAAGGTTCACGGCACCGCTCGACTCCGGCACAAGTGTACCGATATCAGGAGAAATAAGGCTGAAATCCAGGGCAAAGGCATCACCGGCCTGCCCCTGCACCACCAGCTGCGAAGCGCCACTCTGCAGGAACAGGCCGCTTGTATGGATGGTTTCACCGGACAGACTGATCTCGCCACTGCCGGAGAGGGCATTGCCGCGCAGATGTCCAGCAATATCGGTAAGTTTCAAGTATCCCTCGGCGCCAGTGGCACCAAGAAATCCCTCCCCGGCCAACAACCCACTGATTTGACCGGGAAAATCAGGATAAATTCCGGACGGATCGAAGTTATCGAATCGAATTTCCCCCGACCACTTAAGTTTTTCCGCCCATGAGAGCATCCCCTTCTCAATGCGGGCACTACCCTCCACCTCGCCGCTGCGGATTATCAGGCTGTCAGTTCGCACATCGTTTTCGGTGAGGGCTATTTTACCGACGGCGGAGATCGGCTGGTCGCGCAATTTGCCGTTAAGACGAAAAACCTCAAACGCCACATTTACACCCAGGTCGTCCCTGACTGTCCCGACACTGGTGAGATCGGCGTTCAGTTTCCCCGGCAGCCAGTCGAAGAAGGCGGAAGGGTCGAAATTTTTAAAATGAAAAAGGCCTTCCCAGTCGAAGAGCCTTTTCCAGTTGATCCTGGCATTCTCGGCGACGGCCCACCCATCACCGCGGTCAATGCGCAGGGCCGCAAAGTCGATGCCCCACAAACCGGCAGTTATGGAACTTTGCAGTTGTATATGATCAAGTTTGCCCCAAGTACCTAAGGCCTGTACCAAGCCGTGATAACCGTCGGTATTGCCCGATAATTGTCCGCTTACCGTGGCCAGATCAATCTTCGGACAATGTTTGATGAGCGCTTCCAAATCGACATACCGGGCCTCAAGGGTGGCGGTCCATTCCGGGTTTTCCAGAAGGTTTGCAACATCCCCCTCCACCCGGATATCAGCTGGGCTGTTGACGGCAAAGGTGGCATGGGGTGAAGCAAGGGGCCCGTTGGCGGAAAGCGTACCCTCTAGTTGGTGAAAGCCGTAGTTGATGAGCCGCCAGTTGCCGAGCAGATCGACATGCCGGCTGCGGTCGAAATCAACGGTACCGTGAACAGCCAGGCCAATTTCCGGCCCCTGCAGAGAAATGTTGCCGATGTTCAGATGGTCACCATTACTCTCCAACTCGACATCGATGCGATCAAATACCAGCAATTCGCTGCCGTCACTGCTCTGCACCGTCAGCGAACTCAGGGCTGCCCGGTCGAGCACCAAGGCAAGGGGCGGAAGAAGCTGCGGCAACACAACAGATCCACCGTCGGTCGACGGAGTGGCCGGGGTGTCGCGCAGGCCGATAACCACCCCCGAGACATCAAGGTCGGAGACCCGCAACTCACCTGCAAAAAGTTTGGCCGGAGACCAGTTCCAGACAAGTTTATCGATCTTAATATCAGTGCCGGGAACGACGATGTGAATTTTTTCGAGGATGAAGCGGCCAAGGAGATTGCCATCCACTGTCCCGATGGTGACTCTGCCGCCACTCATCAGCTGCAGGCTTTTTTGTAGTACATACAGACCGGTCGCACTGCCCAAGAGGATAACGCCGAGCAGAGGCGCAAGGAGAATTAAGGCGAGAGCTATCCGCTTCCGGGTTATCCTGATCACAGATCACCTCCCACCGTCAGATGGACACGCAGGGGGTTGCCATCCTCGGTGATGGCCGAAGCGACATCAAAGCGAATCTGCCCGAAAGGCAGACGAAACCGCACACCGACGCCGACACCCTGGTGAAAATTCAGAGCCAGATCGTCGGTTGCCGTGCCGCCATCCCAAAAGGTGGCAAGGCTCCATTGGTTGTAAACGATCCGCTCCACCTCAATGCTGCCGACCACTAGATACCTGCCGCCGATGATCTCTCCCGGAAGCGTCTCGAGTGCCGATGGACTTATAGCGGTAGCCGCGAAGGGTATTGTCGCCACCGGTATAAAACCTCAGCGACGGCGGCAGGGAATCGATGCTGTCAACCAAGGTGGCCCCAGGGAACCCCGACCGATGAGCCGCCAATCCTGAAACGGCGAGACGATTGCCTTGCCGTTGATCGTGGCCTGGAGAAATGTGACATCGGAAACCACTCCTTTCACCCCGCCAAGAAAACCCACCGCCGCCTGTAAGCCGTTCTTGGTATTCAGTATATCGTCGGCAAACACCGCACCTGCGTTCAATGAAGGCAGAAGCAGGGTCGATTCGCCGCTGGTATCGCCGACGTCATAAATCTCGTCGCGCAGTTCAATGCCGGCACTGAGTTTGTACCGTGGATCCGCATACTCCCTCGCCATAGAAGCGGTGAACAACTGGGTCGTGGTGGTTTCCCATTGTTTGTCCTGATAGGCAAGGCTGTTGGTCAGAGACTGATACCTGGGATCCTCATCAATCGGCATTCGATAGCTTAAAGCAAGAGTGTTTTCCCTTTCACCCACCAGCAATGAGGCGCTGGCCTTATCGCCGCTTGAATTAAAAAGCCGATTATCCCAATCGATTTTACCGCGCACACCGGTATCGGTGGCATAGCCAACGCCGAAACTGTATTTATTCAAGTGTTCCGGGGCGGTCAGGTCAATCTCCACGGGAATGGCGAGGTCTTCAACCCGGTCGAGCTGTCCCCGGACTGCAACCTTGCTGAAATAGTTGGTCTGATAAAGGATTGACTGTAACTCGAAAAGTTTTGCCGGATTATAGGGATCGCCGACCTTGTAGGGGAGATAGCGGCCCAACAGGTCGTGTTTCAAGATCTCCTGAACACTGTTCGTTGCCCCGAAATAGTACTGACGACCGGTGTCCAGGATTAACCGCAGTGAGGCACTGTTGGCTTCAGCATTTATGCGCAGAGAACGTTCGCTAAATGAGGCGTCGAGGAAACCTTCCTTGAAGGCGAGGTTAGCCAGTTTCTTTTTGCCCTGCTCATACAACTCCTGATGCAGAACATCACCTTTTTTCAAAGGAAAATCGGCAAGAGCGGCGACAAGGGGGGCATTATTTATGCCTGCACCTGCCAACTGCAGATCGATCTTTTCGAGTGTAACCGGCAACCCTTGGTCAATGGCATAATGGGCTTGCCATGTCTCATCTTTTTTAATCAGGCTGCCTTTGATGATCGGATTGTAATAACCGAAAGGGGCCAGGGCAGAGCGAATATCCTCCTCTGCCTGACGATGCAGGCGCCGTACAGCACTGTCCTGGAGCCGCTCGTTATCTTTTTGTAACAGAATGGTCAGGCGGGCCAGGACGTTATGGTACAACGCGGTCGCTGACCCCGGTCACCGTTACCTCGAGGTGTACCGAGGCAGGCACAGAAGTCGGCCGCAAGAGGATAAATGTCAGTAAGAGGAATATGATTCGACAGAACACGGATGTTATATTATGAAAGGGCTGACCTTAAGGGTGCAGTCTCCGCTTCGATATGATGCGAATGAATGGACGAACTGTATAGCTCAGTTCAGGCATGGTACCATGAAACCACCCGCCATGGCAAACAAAGGGTGGCGAACCAGTCAGAAATTCAAGATCTTTTTCTAATGGGTCCAGGAGAAAAAATGCAACTGGAAACAATCGATATAGTGAAAATCGTCAACGGTGGTTATGGCCTCGCCCATCTGCCGTCCGGGCAGGCCGTCCTCGTCCGCCATGTCCTGCCCGGCGAAACTGTAATCGTATCCATTCTTGAAAAGAAAAAAAACTACCTTTTGGGGGAGCTCCGGCAAATACTTGTTCCCCACCCGGCCAGACGGACGCCCCCCTGCCCTTATGCCGGCGAGTGCGGCGGATGCGACCTGCAACATTGCGCCTATGATACCCAGGTGCAGATCAAAAAGGGGATTATTTCCGACCTCCTGCAACGCAGCAACCGGGAAGAATTACGGGAGTCCTTATCATTATCGGTGGAGCCGATTGCCGCCCCGGAAGAGTTCAGATACCGGCAGCGCCTCCGCCTTCAGGTTGCCGGCGGCGTGCTAGGCTTTCGTCGCTTCAGGAGCCATGCCCTTATCCCGATCAGGTTGTGCCAACTGGCGGGAGAAACCCTGAACCATACCCTCGCCGCCCTGCGACAAGGGCCTGACGGCCGCAAGCTTACCTCCATGTCGTCCGAAGTGGAATTGCAGGAGAATCCCCGCACCGGAAAAACCGTCGTCATTTTCCGCCTGCCGCGCAAACCTCGGTCGGCGGATATCCTGGCGGCAGAGCGGTTCGCTCGGGAAAACGACACGGTGGAGCGGGTTTTTTTTGCCGGAGAGCAGTTCTCCCGCATGGGCCCCTATGGCAAAGAAGCAGGAACGGTTGCCGGCAATGTACTTGCCGTGCAGTATCCTCCTTTTGCCGGGCTTCCGGGAAATCTTCATCTGAGCTGGGAAGTCGGTGGCTTTTGCCAGATCAATCTTCAGCAAAATCGTACCCTTATTGAAATAGTTTTGGATTTTTGCCGGGTGGAGAAAGGGTTGCGGATCCTTGACCTGTATTGCGGCATGGGCAATTTTGCCGTGCCCTTGGCACTCCTCGGGGCAGAAGTCCTTGGCATCGAAGGCCAGGGCTCGGCGATTCGCAGCGCCAAAAACAATGCCGCCGGGGCCGGTCTCACCCAGGCTCGTTTTCAGCAAAGTCCGATCCACACTGCCTGCACGGAACTTACGGCAAGCGGTGCCCGCTTCGATTGTGTAGTCATCGACCCCCCCCGCCTGGGCACGCCGGATCTTGGCCGCCAGCTGGCAGCACTTACCGGCCGACGACTGGTGTATATCTCCTGTGACCCGGCCACCCTGTGCCGCGACCTCGCCGACCTGATCGACCATGGTTTTGCTATCCGCAAAATCCAAACGATCGACATGTTTCCTCAGACCCACCATATTGAGACTGTGGTTCTGCTTGAAAAATAGGCCCCGATGTCACAGACCGCCGATAAAATCAAATTCACCGGCAAAGAGTACAGATCTGGCTCCGACGTCATTGCCTTATCTTCAGGTAATGGCGAAACCCCACATCCCAGCCATGTTTTGCAATTATTTCTGGGCAGTTAGGGCAAGGCGCACCCCCATCCCGATAAAGAGGCTGGCAACGGCGGCTTTGATGAGGCTGCCGAGTATGCCATGTCGTTTCCATCTGCCGGCAATTTTCGCGAAGAACATTGCAAAAAGGATATTAACAATGGTGCCGTTCCAATTGAAAAGACAGCCAAGAAAGAGAAAGGATAGAGCCGGATGGGTGGCATCAGGGGCAACGAATTGCGGCAGGAATGCCATGAAAAATAATGCCACTTTCGGATTCAGGGTATTGACGAGAATGGCCTGACGAAATATTCGGCTGTACGGCACCGGGGCAACGGTTTTTTGCGCCACCTCAATTTTGCAAGCTGTTGCAGGCCGTAGAGAAAACAACATGACCAGGCCCAGGTAGGCAAGATACGCTGCACCACCAAACTTGACAAGAGTGAAGGCCAGCGCCGAGGTAGCCAGGATAACCGACAAGCCTAACGCCGCCAGGAGGATATGCACGAGGCATCCGGCGCCAATTCCCAAGGCGGCAACAATTCCGGCTTTCATCCCTTGGGCCGCGCTCCTGCTGCCGATATAAAGGATATCAGCCCCCGGGGTAATGTTGAGGAGCAATCCCGCCGTAACAAAGACCCCGAGATTCACAGTATCCAGCACAATCCTTCTCCTTATTACCGCAACAGCACCGCTTGAAGGGCTATTTTTTCGCTAGGATTTCTACTCCCGCTCGTCAATTTTTACGAACTGCCGCTTTGATATCCCTTTAAACACCTGCCTTGGTCGGCCGATCCGACTGCTCTCCTTGTCTCCGTTCATCTCCTGCCAGTGGGCAATCCAGCCGGGAAGCCTGCCCAAGGCGAACATAACGGTAAACATGTTGGTGGGTATCCCCATGGCCCGGTAAATGATGCCGGAATAGAAATCGACATTCGGATAAAGGTTACGGGAAACAAAATAATCATCCCGACTCACCCGATATTCCAGTTCCTGTGCAATATTCAGTAACGGATCTGAGACATTGAGGGATCCGAGAACAGCCTGGCACACTTCCTTGATCAGTGTTGCCCGCGGGTCATAGGTTTTATAAACACGGTGGCCAAAGCCGGTGAGCCGATAAGGATCATCCGGATTCTTAGCCTTGGCAATGTATTTGTCGTAATTCTCGCCATCCCGGTAAATACTCTCAAGCATGCGAATAACTGCAACATTGGCCCCGCCGTGCAGCGGCCCCCACAGGGCATTGATGCCGGCTGAAATGGAAGGATACAGACCTACCCCGGCACTGCCTACCAGCCGTACCGTTGAGGTCGAGCAATTCTGTTCATGATCGGCGTGGAGGATCAGCAGTTTATTCAAAGCGATAACATTGATCGGCTCAACTTGGTACGGCATATTGGGCCGGTCGAACATCATGTTGAGAAAGTTGGCGCAATAGCTTAAATCAGCGCGCGGATATACCAAGGGATGGCCGATGTTCTTTTTATAGGAAAAGGCGGCGATTGTTCGAAGCTTTGACAGCAGCCGGGCGGTTGTGGTGGTGAGACCGCCATAGGGGTCTTCCTCCATGTCCATTTCCGGATAAAAATCATGGAGGGTGCCGACCATTGTGGAGAGTATCGACATGGGTGAAGAATTTGGCGGGAAATGATCAAAAAAATGAATCATATCCTCATGAATCAGGGCATACCTGGTCATGTCGTACTTGAAGCGATCGAGTTCTTTGGCGGTTGGCAGCTCGCCGGTCAGCAGAAGATAGGCTACCTCTATAAAGACACAGTTTGCCGCCAGATCAGCGATATCGTAGCCACGATACCTGAGAATACCTTTAGCGCCGTCGAGATAGGTTATTTTTGACTCACAAGAGCCGGTATTCATAAAACCGCTGTCAAGGGTAATGTATCCGGTTTGCCGCAGCAGTGATCTGACATCCAGGGCTTTTTCTCCGGTACTGCTTTCAACTATCGGCAGAGTATAGGTAGTGCCGTCGATGATCAATTGAGCTGTTTCTTGAAACATTGATATTCCTCTTTTTATTATGGCGCGAAGGTGACAGGGTCAACCAAGCTTGGCACGGTTCAGATGAACAGCACCATAGAGTTTTGTGAAGAAGTCGATGGTCTCTGGGGCAGATGCAACAAACTGGACACTATACATTTGGTCATGAACCGCTTTCACCTTGACCTTTTCCTCCATTTTAAAATTTTTGCCGATGCTGCAGCCGACAATCAACAGGTCGTCGATTTCGTGATCGTTTACGGATTTCAACATCAGTCCCCCAGGACTCATGTTAACAATTTTTGCTTTGCCGCTTTTCAGTTTTGTGGCGTTGTACACCTGCACGTGGATGTCACCATCAACAACTTCGTTATGCAGCAACCGTTTATGCTGGCGTCTTTTTTCTCTATCCGTATCAAATTCATCTATTGCCTCATGTTCATGCAAGATGCCTGCATTTACTGTTTCATGGGAAAAAAACGGGATATCGAAACGCTCAATATGTTCAACCAACCAGTCACCAAAAAAAGCTGAAGATCTCTTGTCGTCCTTTATTCTATTATTCCTGATGTCGAGGATAAAGACGTTGAGTTTTTTTAGCAACGTATAATGTTCGAAACAATGTCTGGTAAAATCGGCGTGATTTGCAAAATAGTCTTCCTCGGTCTGAAAGTGTTGAAAAGCATAATCTAACAAAACCCCAAGAAGAACATCGATAATCCTGACACTTGCCCTGGCTTGCATGGCATTATTTAGGTCTTTGATCAAATCAAACAAAACCTTGTGTTGATTATCAATGACCTCGGAACCAACCTTGAGCTGGGCATCCCATCGGGTATTTTCTTTCATATATAGAGGTCGGAGCTTCAGGATTCAGGCTCTTCGGCCGCCACTTCTTCTACGGGAGGTTCCGGCTCCGGGGAAGCCTGGGAGATATCACTATAGGTAATCCTGTCCTTTTGCCACACTGTTTTCGACGAAAATTTAGGCAAAGATGTTGCCCCGACAAAATAATCAATATAACGGAAATTAAGACGGATTCCCGCCTCACTGTAGGGAAGTAAAGCGCCAATCCCAAGGTAGACCCCAAATGATGGGTCATAGCCCAAACCAGCCGCCCCCTGGACTGTCTCCTGACCGGCAAAACCATTAAATCCACCCGAAAAATCCCAAAAGCCGTTAAATGGTGCAACCAGAAGATACCCCTCCCCACCAACGACCTTGCCACCCTCATCAACAGTCACAACAGTTTCCGAAGTGCTAGCCGAGCTTTGCAGCACCCCTCCTTGATAAACCCGTTCGACTGTCTGCTCATTTCTTTTGATAACATCGTCGATTTCAGCATACTGGACCTTGATGCCGATCCGCGTATTGGCAAAGTGCACAAATGTTTTTTCCCTGCTCCCGCCAAACGGTATCTGGAGCACTCCCCCGACTCGCCATTCTTCCTCTGCGCATGCCGGCTTGGCGACGATGGTGCCTGTTGTCAAAACCCCCGTCAGGACCATTACCAGGCCAATCCTCGGAGGTGTCTTCAGTCTCTCATCTCCATTTGTCTTCCGCCTCGGATTCTTGTGCGCAACCATATGCTCCCTTCCTTTTGCCATGTAGCCGGGTATTCGGCCGTTGGTGTTAATAGTATCATCCTCACCTTATCCCCTCCGGAAAAAGGCCGAACACCACCGCCGCACAGCCTAGCATATCTAGTATATGCTTCTCAATTATTTTTTTATTGAAATATCAAAATGTTCGAATTAATTCTCAGTTTTCCCACGTGAACCGCAGTATTGTTTCCGGAAAGGTTCCTTGAAGAACTGTCCCGGCGTCGGTATAATCGCCATTGACTAAGGCAAAATCGTTGTGGCCAAGTTAAGTTACCATGTGTTCTCCGTAGCGCTCCTGAGCAACCAAAAACATCTCCAGCCATACTTTATTTAATCAGATAAACCGGAGTTACACCCCATGCTGACGCTTATTGTCGCCAACGGAGACCTCACCGAGACCCCCGAACTGCCTGACCTGTTAGCCAGGGCCGATCTCATTCTTGCCGTTGACGGCGGGGCCAACCATTGCCGACGACGGGGAATCATCCCCGATGTGATCATTGGCGATCTTGATTCCATAGCCCCGGTCGTTCTTCAAGGATTCCAGGAAATGGCGGTTACCATCCTTCGTCATCCGCCACGCAAAGATGCTACCGACCTGGAATTGGCCCTCGATCTGGCCATAAGCAAAGGGGCACGGGAGGTCTGGCTGCTTGCCGGACTCGGCGGCAGATGGGATATGAGCCTTGCCAATATCATGCTCCTCGCCGCAGAGAAATACAAAAAACTCAGCTTCACCATGCCGGGGCCAGGCTGTATTATGCGTATCCTTCATCCCGACGAAGTATTTATCCTGCCCGGTGTTCCCGGCCAAAAGATTTCATTTCTGCCGTTAGGAGGTGACGTCCACGGCCTTACCCTGCATGGCTTCGAATATCCGCTCGAGCACACGACCCTCCGTTTCGGTTCAACACAGGGAGTCAGCAATGTACTGCAGGATTCGGCGGGAAAAGTACAATTCCACTCAGGAATACTGCTGTGCATAGGTCTTCTCTCTCCATGATGAAAAAATCCAAATTGCAATTTGCTATCAAGAAGATATAGGATTAAATATCTTACAACAACATCACCAAGCTAGGATAACGACCGGGAGTGAACTGTGCTCAGTCTTGTTTGTATTTTCTCAATCCCATCCTTTTTTTATCGTTATGTATTCGCGTTCATCCTCCTGAGCGGACTTCTGTTTCTATCACCCTATTCTTGTAATGCCGCAACCAAGATCTTCGACCATACAGTTGATCAACCCTTTTCAGGAAGTCAATCCCCGGATGATGCCTATATGGCGGCCATGACCAAGGCCAAATTTGAAGTTCTGGAACTTGCGGGGACCTATCTCGAAAGTCTGAGTGTGGTTGAAAATGCCATCCTTACCAAAGACGAGGTGACCGCCCTAGCGGGCGGAATTCTGGCCACCGAAGTTGTAAAAAAAGAAAACTATGCCACTGATAAAACCTTCGGTATACTCCTCTCCACCCGAATAGAGGTGAATACCGATATCCTGCACCAACGCATGGACAAACTTCTCCAGGATCGCACCCTGCTCCACAAATACAACGAAATACAGGAGCGCGAACAAGAGCTTCTTGCCCGAATCAGGCTGTTGGAACAGACCACCCGTATCCTGGGCGATGCCACGCCAGGACCGGAAAGTTTCAACAATGAATTTTCGGCAATAAGTACCGCCCTCACCGCCAGCGGGTGGCTGGAAAAAGCCATTGCTCTCTGGAGCAATGGCCAGTTCGGCGATCCGGACCGAGCAATCGAATATCTCAGCCGAGCCATAGCTCTGGATGGCCAAAACCCCAGAACCTTCAACAGCCGAGCTGTTGCCTATCTCAATATAGGCAAATTGCCTGAAGCAGAAGAAGACCTTACCACAGCGCTTAGACAAAACCCCAATTTTGCCGATGCGCACAACAATATGGGTAGTCTGCATTATCGCCAGGGCGACTATCAAAAGGCCATCGCCTCGTATACCCTGGCTGTTGACAACCAACCGAACTGTGTCGAAGCTATCCTCAATCGTGGCATGGCCTCACGCAAGCTCTTTAATTTCGAGGACGCCTTTGAAGATTTCCGACGGGCTATGCTCCTCGCGCCTTCGACTTTCAGCAAAAATAATGATGCCGGTTCTCTTGTGGAACTCAACGATATAGAAAGGATGTGCGATAAATCGCAAACCGCCTGCCGGATGGGTCTCTGTCGCTCTTTTAACTTTCTCAGGCAGCGCGGCTTCTGTCTCCAGGAAAATACCGCAAAATAACCAACTCAATGGTGTTTTTATGAGTCGTGCCACAACAATGTACAGGCTTCTCCTGGTTTTTCTGATAATTGTCCTGAGCCTTCGGTCGACAGCGCCAAAGGCTGGACAGGATGATGCCTTTCCGACAACTCCGCGCCTGAACCAGGGGCAAAAATGGCGCATCGGCTATTTGCAAGGGGGAGATTACAATTCCTACCAGCAATCCCTTGCCGCTATTACCCAAGGATTAATGCGCCTCGGTTGGCTAAAGGCCACCGAGCTTCCAATCATGAAAAACGACAAAGACACGGAAGTCCTGTGGCAATGGCTGGCCAAGGAGGCCACAAGCGACTACCTGGAATTCGTCGCCGACGCCAGGTATGATGCGCAATGGCAGAAAGAAAAACGGCCACTGGTGCAAAAGGAAGTGCTGAACCGTCTCAACACAGCCAAAGACATTGATCTGATGCTGGCCATGGGCACCTGGGCAGGGCAGGATCTGGCGATAACCGCCAATAAAGTGCCGACTATCGTCGGTTCAACGAATGACCCGATAGTCTCAGGGATTATTCAAAGTGCCGAGAATTCAGGCTTTGACAACATTCACGCAAAAATCGATCCCGACCGCCATCTCCGGCAGGTTCGCTTGTTTCACGAAATCTTCAATTTTTCCGTCCTTGGTATTGTATATGAAGACAGCTCTGAAGGTCGCGGCTTCAGTGCCGTCGACCATGTCTACAAGGTGGCACAGGAGAAGAAGTTCCGGGTTGAAATGTGTCAGGCTCCTTTCGACGGAGTCAGCCCTGCTGAAGCGGAGAATCTGGTAGTCAACTGCTACAAAGATTTGGCAGACAAGGTGCAGGCAATCTATATCGTCCGCCATCCGGCTGTCAATCTGGGCAGCCTACCAAAAATCCTGGCACCGCTTCTCGAGAAAAAGATTCCGACCTTTTCCCAAGCCTTCTCCGATGAGGTCAGTCATGGCGTGCTGTTGAGTATCTCCCTCGCTGATTTCAGCTATATAGGGGATTTTTATGCACTCACCATTGCAAAGATCCTCAACGGTGCCAAACCGCGTAATCTCAACCAGATATTTCTTAATCCACCAAAGATTGCCATTAATCTCAGAACAGCCCAATTGATCGGTTATGACCCCTCCGTCGATATCGTCGGTGCCGCCGACGAGATTTTCACCGAGATCGCTGCACCGCCACCGCAACAATAGGGAAAGATATGTTCCAGCAACTTTTTGAGAAGGCAAACCTTCCATGCGGCAGAGCCATTCTTGTCCATGCCCGACTTCGGGGGTTAAGGGGAAAAACCGGGAATGAATATCAAGCCCTAGCCAACAACTTACTTCACTGTCTTCTTGCCTGTCGACCAAGTCTCCTTCTGATTCCGGCCTTTACTATCTATGGATTTATGGCTATGCGCATTTTTCACGTCGAACATGCCCAGTCGGAAGTCGGACGTTTTTCCGAGGAAATGCGCCGCCGTGGATACCCCCGTACCCCCGACCCGATGTTTAGCATGCTTGATGTCCTCGATGCCCTCCCCGGGGATTTAAACTATCAGCAGACCTTTGGTCCGAAAACCCTGTTCGAACATCTGAAACTCCTGAAGGGTATCGTTATCAATGTCGACATGCCGGGTTTTTATGCCACTCCCGTGCATGATATCGAACGGCAACATGATGTACCTTATCGTTTTGACATGGCCTTTGACGGACATATCCAGAAAAGGGACGAACCATGGGCCAAAGTCACCTATCAGACCTATGTTCGCAGGGTCAATCTCTACGGTACAGGCTCCTTTCCACCCTATAACTATAAACGGCGTGACGATTATCTGCGGCAACAGGGTGTCATCAGCGAAAGCATGACCCCAACCGGACATCTGGCTTGGGCAGAACTGTCTTCATTTTGTTCGGCGATCAGCCGGGTTTTAAAAAAAGATAAACTTTTTCTCGTTGATCGAATATGAAGCACGCCAAAGTCAGGAACCTTTTAACGCACCGCTCCATCTATCCCTGCTCGGCTGCCGAGCTGCATGCCTGGCACAGTCGAGCAGGAGCTCTGGAGAGGCTTCTGCCGCCCTGGGACAACACTACAGTACTGACCAAAAGTGGCGGCATCACACCGGGGGCGCGGGTTTTCCTGAAGATGCATTTTGGCCCATTCCCCTTCTATTACCAGGGACGCCACCTTGAATACATTCCCGGCAGGATGTTCCGCGACATTCAGGAAAAAGGCCCCTTTGCCCATTGGTCGCATAGCCACTTTTTCGATGACACCCCTGAGGGTGCAGAGCTCCGTGATGAGGTGGAATATGCCCTGCCTGGACATCCCCTCCTGCCGAAAAGGATCAGAAATTTTGTAACAGAAAGCCTGCGGAGAATGTTTCGTTACCGAGAAGCCGTGCTCCGAGAGGATATTCTTCTGCACAAGCGCTGCACCACTCGCCCGCTGCGCATCCTGGTGAGCGGAGCAAGCGGGGTTCTCGGCCGGGATCTGTTGCCTCTTCTCACAACCGGCGGCCACCAGGTCTTCACCCTGGTCCGACGCCGCCCCGATCCGATGAAAGGAGAAATCTTCTGGGATCCGGCGCAGAATATCCTGTGCGGCGACGACCTCCCGGAAGTCGACGGGGTTATCCATATGGCCGGGGAATACATTGGTCTTGCCAGATGGCGGCAAGACAAAAAGCGGCGGGTCATCGACAGCCGGGTCAATGGCACCGACCTGCTCGCCAGAACCCTGGCGGCAATGCAGAGGCCACCGAAGGTTTTGCTTTCCGCCTCTGCGACCGGTTATTATGGTGATTGTGGCGACAAAGAGGTCTCGGAGGCTGCACCACCCGGTTCGGGCTTTATATCGGAGGTTTGCAGTCGCTGGGAACAGGCCACGGAACCCGCCGGCCGAGCCGGTATCCGCACCGTCCTTCTGCGTTTGGGTGTCGGCTTGACCCCGAGAGGTGGGGCTCTGCGGCGCATTCTCGCCGCATCACCGTTCGGCTATATCCGCCGTTTCGGCTCGGGAAAGCAATATATCAGCTGGATCAGCAGCGACGATATGATCTCCGCCATGCTTCATGCCCTGACTTGTCCATCGCTTAACGGCCCTCTGAATATTGCGGCCCCGGAGCCGGTGACTAATTTTCAGTTTATGCAGATCCTGGCCCGGGTCACCGGGCGGCCGCTGCTTTGTCCCCTACCCGCCAAGCTGCTGCACCTCATCTATGGACAGATGGCCTCGGAAATATTACTTTCCAGCTGTCGTGTTGCCACCCAAAAGCTTGCGGATTCAGGTTTTTTCTTCCGACACCCCAATCTGGAGATGGCATTGCGAGCTATCCTTGGCAAGTAGATGAAAACACCAGAGGAAATAAAAAGGATGCAGCGACCATGAGCCGGCAGCTCAAAGTAACATTGTGGATCATCATGACCGTGGCTATGACCTGTGGCTTCCTCCACCATCTCGTGGCCCCCGGAGTAATGAATTTTGAGCGGCTGCACATCTTCTTTTTCAACCTGTGCAGCGGCGGCACCATGCTCATCTATTTCACCGAAGGACAGCAGCACCTAAGTGTTCGGGGTCGCGCCTTTCTCCTTTTGGCCCTGACCTTTGCCCTCTGTGCCTTTCTCAAGTGGTACACGCCAACCTTAGTGATCCCCCTTCTGCTGTCGGCGATTATCGAGCAAATCCGGGTGCGCCATTTCGGCAGATGCATTCCCATCGCCCTTTTTTCTGCCGGGGAAAGCACCTCAAGAAAATTTCATCAAGCCGCGCTGCTATGCCTGTCTCTAGGCCTGATGTTCTCCAGTCTGGCCATCTACAACAGCGAATTCGCCCATTGGTTTATCTTGAAAAAATTCAAGCTGGATACCTTCTTTCTCGGATTTTCATTTCCCATTTCCCTGATCAGCATGTCGGTGATCTTCGCCCTCATGAAAAAACAGGCCACGCCGCCCATCGCCTTCCTCAAAGAGCTGTCTTTCTGGGTTATCAACCTTGGGGTCATCATCTTTTTTTTGTTCATCCTCGCCAACTGGTTCGTTCCCCAGGTGGCCATTGCCACGATACTCTTCCTAACCGTGTCCCTGGTCCTCTATCTTTATTGGCAACAGGGAATTCAGTTACAGCAGAAGGCCTTTCTCACCTCAGGCATCCTCTTTCTCCTGGTGACCTCGATAACCGGCATCCTCTATATTCTGCTCGCCTTTTCCGCCACATATGACCCGGAAAAAAGCCTGCCGCTCCTGCGAATGCACGCCTTCACCGCCCTGTACGGCTGGAATCTCAGTGGTCTGGCGGTGATCAGCCGACATAACGATTTCCCCATTCAACTCCATTCGCGGCAGCTTATCCTGCTGCATTGGCTGACCGTTTTCATCCTCTGCCCCTTGGGATATTTTTACCCTGCAGCCGCCATTGCGGCAGTATTCTGCTACGGCAGGCTACTCTTTATTCTCCTCTTTAGCCAAGGACTGGTAGACCCGGGCGTTGTCTCCGCCGAGGCAAAGGTTCTAAGGCTTGCAGGGTAAACGACGGATGAAATTGTTTCTTTGCGAGAAGCCTTGCACTGAGCCTGCCAACAACCAGAAGTTCACAAGGCCAGAGCCGGCATCTTGCCCACTTACTTCAGTCGATTCAAACTGCTCAATACGGCTTTAATAGAAGCAATGATGATGTCGGTATCCACCCCGGCCCCCCAGCTCACCTTGCCATCCGGTCTTTCGAGTTCAATATAGGCAGCCGCCTTGGCACTGGACCCGCCATTTAAGGCATGCTCATCATAACTGCATAATTTGAATTCTCCGGTTATACCCGTTTTCAGTGCCGAACAGAATGCATCGAGAGGTCCGTTACCGGCGGCGGCTACGGTCATCTCTTGCCCATTTACCAGAAGGATGGCCTCAACGGCTGCATGCGAGGCCTCATCATTGGCACTGACGTGGCGTTTAACAACATTAAAAGCCTTGAGCTCGTACGGAGTTCTAATGGCCAGATACTCCCTTTCAAAAGCGGCGTAGATCTCATTATGCAGTAACTCGCGCCCTTTTCTCTCGGTAACACCCTGGATAATTTTCCCAAACTCCGGATGCATCGCCTTTGGCATACGAAAACCGAATTCTTTTTCCATTACGTAGGCAACCCCACCCTTTCCCGACTGACTGTTGATGCGGATAATCGATTCATAGGTGCGCCCTACATCGGAAGGGTCAATTGGCAGATAGGGAACTTCCCACAAACTCGCCCCGCCCGCTTCATACTGGTGCATCCCTTTATTTATTGCATCCTGGTGGGAACCGGAAAAGGCCGTATAAACAAGCTCTCCGGCGTACGGGTGCCGCGCATGCACGGGCATGTCGCATACCCGCTCATACACATCTACCAAGCGATTGATATCGTGGAAATCAAGCCCCGGATCAAGTCCTTGCGAAAACATATTGAGGGCGAGGGTCACTATGTCGACATTACCCGTCCTCTCGCCATTTCCAAACAAGGTGCCCTCAACGCGTTCGCCGCCGGCGAGCAGCGCCAACTCGGTTGCCGCGACGGCACACCCCCTGTCATTATGGGCATGAAGACTGATGATTGCCGATTGTCGATCGGTCATATGCCTGCAAAACCACTCAATCTGATCGGCATAGATGTTTGGCGAGGCCATTTCCACCGTTGCCGGCAGATTCAAAATTATTTTGTTCCGGGGTGTCGGTTGCAGGGTTTCCATGACCGCTTCACAAATCTCCAAGGCAAATTCCAGCTCAGTGCCGGTGAAACTTTCAGGGGAATATTCATAACGGAATACGGTCTCCGGATATTTTTGTTCTTCTTCCTTGAGAAGCCTTGCTCCCTGCACGGCAAGCATGACAATTTCTTTTCGGTTCATTTTAAAAACCGTTTTACGTTGCAGGGTCGAAGTGGAATTATATAAATGAATAATTGCCCTTTTAGCCCCAGCAACAGAGGCATACGTTTTGCTGATCAGGTGATCTCTTGCCTGGGTCAGGACCTGGATCCAAACGTTTTCAGGGATCAGTTTCTGTTCAATGAGAACCCTGGTAAATTCAAATTCTACCTGGGAAGCCGAGGGAAAACCAACCTCAATCTCCGGAAATCCGAGATCAGTGAGGAGATGAAACATTTCCAGTTTTCTTGCAAGGTTCATCGGGTGAACAAGGGCCTGATTGCCATCACGCAAATCAACGCTGCACCAGGTGGGGGCGGTGACAAGAGTTTTTCCAGGCCATTGTCTATTAGTCAGATTGATCTGTGGATATGGCCGATATTTTTGCACTAATTTTGGATCCATTGGTTCTCCTGGCTGAGAAAATCAAAACTCAAAAAAAAAGGCCACGGTTTTTCAACCGTGGCCTTCTTGGGGTAACAGAGTTATTTCTAAAACAAGCTACAACCCCTCCGTATCAGCCACGGAATCAACCGGCGGATAGCCTAGCAGGAGTGTAAGCAGCGAGTTTGCGATGACCATGTTCTTCAGATATAAAAATTCAAGGGATAACTAATATTATCCTCCTAAGAATACACGTCGCAACCTGATGTTGTCAAGCGGGTTTTCTCAATTGACCAAAAACCTTCTCGCCACCTCAGCCAACCGGCACATGATTTTGACAATTTTTCCTGCTGCCACACCGTTCCGAAAGCCTTTGCCCGTTGACAGATGGGATGTTCACATATATATTTGTTGCTCTCCTAAAATATATAGGCGTTTCAAGAAGTTCTTCAACTAGTCCCGAACAGATTCAACTTTCACAAGGGAATGGATTCATGGGAAAAATTACTGGATCCCAGGCAGTCGTCAGGTGTCTTCAGGAAGAAGGTGTGAAAACAATATTCGGATATCCGGGAGGTGCCGTTCTCGACCTTTACGATGCCCTGATGGATTCCGACATTACCAATGTCCTGGTGCGCCATGAACAGGGCGCCGTGCATGCCGCAGATGGCTTTGCCAGAGTCACCGGTGAAGTTGGTGTGGCCCTGCTGACCTCCGGGCCAGGGGCAACAAATGGCGTTACCGGTATTGCCACCGCCCACATGGACTCAATTCCCCTGGTCATACTCACCGGACAGGTGCCCCGCCCCCTCATCGGCAATGATGCCTTCCAGGAAGTTGATATCGTCGGGATTACCAGACCATGCACCAAACACAACTACCTGGTGAGTAACGTCGAAGACCTGGTCTCAACCCTGCGAGAGGCCTTTCACATTGCCCGCACAGGCAGGCCCGGACCGGTGCTTGTCGATCTGCCCAAGGATCTCGTTGCCACCAAACTCACCTACCCGGAAAAAACACCGATCCATTTGTCAAGCTACCAACCGACATTTAATCCCCACCCGGTGCAGATTGAGAAGGCCTGCCGAAGAATTATGAAGGCTACGCGACCGGTTCTTTATGTAGGGGGTGGGGTCATTCTGTCGAACTCCGGCAAGGAACTCACGGAACTCGCCGAGAAGCTGAGCATCCCGGTTACCATGACGCTCATGGGCTTAGGGGCCTATCCCGGCAGCCAAAGACTGTCCATGGGGATGCTGGGAATGCATGGCACCTATGCCGCCAATATGGCTGTTGCCGAATGTGATCTTCTCATTGCCGTCGGTGCCCGCTTTGATGACAGAGTCACCGGCAAACTAGCCGATTTTGCTACCAAGGCTGATATAATTCATATCGATATCGACCCAACCTCCATCAGCAAGAATGTCCGGGTTGACATTCCCCTGGTCGCCGATTGCAAGAACGCCCTGACTGCCATCAATAAGTGGTTTGCTGTTGAGTCAAACTTTAAACCGGCGGAGCAGGCCGGGCGGTTGCAACCTTGGCTTGCCCTGATTAGTGACTGGAGTTCAAAACATCCACTGGCCTATAAAAACAATGATACTATTATCAAACCTCAGTATGTGATTGAAACGCTGCACCGGCTTACCGGCGGCAAAGCGATCATAACCACCGAGGTCGGCCAAAATCAAATGTGGGCGGCCCAGTTTTACACATTTGATTATCCGCGGCATTTTGTAACCTCCGGTGGTTTGGGTACCATGGGATTCGGCCTCCCTGCCGCCATAGGTGCCCAGATGGCTTTTCCCGATCGCACGGTCATCGATATTGCCGGAGATGGTTCTATTCAGATGAATATCCAGGAACTGGCCACCGCTAAACAATATAAGTGCCCGGTAAAAGTTGCCATCCTCAACAATGGCTATCTTGGTATGGTGCGCCAATGGCAGGAGCTGTTTTACAACAAGCGATATGCCTCAACAACCATGGATATCGTCCCCGATTTCGTCGAACTTGCCAAGGCCTATGGCGCGGTGGGCTTGAGAGCCATTACAAAAAGCGAAGTCGAACCGGTTATCCGGGAAGCCCTAGGCACCAACAACCTTGTTATAATGGATTTCAAGATTGAGCGGGAAGAAGGGGTGTATCCGATGGTTCCGGCCGGCAAAGCAACTACAGAAATGCTGCTCGTGTAGAAACCAAAAATAGCTGAACTGACACTATCAGGATCATAAGATGAAACATACGATTTCAGTGCTTCTGCAAAATCAGCCGGGAGTGCTTTCCCGCGTAACGGGACTTTTCAGTGGTCGTGGCTTTAATATCGAGAGTCTCTGTGTTGCCGAAACCCTCGATCCAAAGGTTTCTTGTCTAACCGTCGTTTCCCGAGGTGACAATGCCATCATTGAACAGATCACCAAACAGCTGAACAAACTCATTGATGTCATAAAAGTTATTGAAATCAACGATAAAGACTTCGTAGAAAGGGAAATGGTGCTGCTTCGAGTTAAGGCTGAAGCCTCAACTCGGGCTGAAGTCCTCCGCATCGTAGACATTTTTCGCGGCAAAGTTGTCGATGTAAGCGCAAAAAGTTACGCGATAGAGCTCACCGGTTCGGCGTCAAAAATCCAGGCTGTGATCGACATCCTTCGACCAATCGGCATCAAAGAGATTATTCGTACGGGAATAATAGCCATGTCCCGCGCCGCTAAAACCAAATAGATATTTTACAAAAAACCTGTGAGAATAAATCTATGCTGACACCTCAAGTGCCCGTAGCTAAGGAAGGGTATCCATTCATATTTGTGCCGGCCTTCGCAACCCTCCTGGCGGCCATTCTGGCAATGAAAGTTTCTACCGGTTTGCTGCTGGTTGCCACCATCTTTGTCCTTTGCTTTTTCCGGGACCCCGAACGTCTGGGGCCTGACCGCGCAGACGCCTTGGTTTCTCCTGCCGATGGCAAAGTAATTCTCATCGAGCGCGTAACCGACAGCAAGTTTACTGGAGAAGACGTCCAGAAAATTTCTATTTTCATGAATATCTTCAATGTCCACGTCAATAGGATTCCCTGCAGCGGTAAAGTGGAGAAAATTCTCTACAAACCGGGTAAATTTTATTCCGCAGACAGTCAACAGGGTGGGCTGCAAAACGAATACTGTGCAAGCGTCATTACAACCCCAGAGGGAAAAAAAATCGCCTTTGTGCAGATAGCCGGACTTATCGCCAGGAGGATTGTCTGTTGGCTTGAAGCAGGTGATCATGTTACCAGAGGGAAACGCTTTGGGCTTATTCGATTTGGTTCAAGAGTTGATCTCTACCTGCCTCTTGAGACTGAGCTTGCAATAAAGCCAGGTCAAAAAGTTCGAGCCGGAGAAACTGTCTTGGGATACCTCCCGGCTGTGTGATCTTTTGAGAATTATCAGCGGCATCGCAAAAGGTCGAAGACTCTTTACCCCTCCTCCCCATGACAAGAGTATCCGACCGACCTCTGATAAGGCGCGGGAAGCCATATTCAGTATTCTTGGAAAATCCGTCCAAGGAGCTACAGTCCTCGATCTTTTTGCCGGCACTGGCGCCATGGGACTTGAAGCATTCAGCCGGAATGCCGGTTTTGTCGTTTTCATAGACAAAAATCGCTTGGCTCTCGACCTCATCAAAAAAAATATCGGCCTTTGTCTCTCCGGCTATTCGGGCAATTGCGGCCTTCGAGTTATCCAGCACGATTTAACCGCAGGCTTGCCGCCCATGCATTTTATTCCGAAAGCGGCAATGGGCTTTGATCTCATTTTCGCTGATCCTCCTTACAGTAAAAACATTGCTCAGTTTATTCTGAATGCGATCTCTGAAATCACCCTTCTTGCCGAAAATGGCATTCTCATTGTTGAAGAAAGGTTTAATATATCACTCCCCAAGACAGCGGTTCAGCTCAACCTTATTGACAAGCGCGTCTATGGCGAGACTGGATTCTGGCTCTATAAGTCGTCCTGTTGACGGGTAAGCCACGGAAGACCGACAGGGCCCAAACATCTGCACCCTCAACACCTAAGAAGTGAAAGGCATGACAAAAGAAATCCACCTTCAACCTTCAATTGCAGTCTACCCGGGAACCTTTGATCCCATTACCATGGGTCATGTTGATATCATTAATCGCGCCCTCAACCTGTTTGACAAGGTCATCGTTGCTGTTGCAGTGAATTCAGCCAAAGACCCGGTATTTTCTTTGGCCGAACGTATCAAGATGATCGAGGACTCCTTCCAGAACCACGAGCGTATACAGGTAAGTTCAGTGAAAGGTCTCCTCGTCGATTATGCATATCGGCAAAATGCCAAGGCTATCGTTCGGGGAATTCGCGCAGTCTCAGATTTTGACTACGAATTCCAGCTTGCTCTCATGAACAGAAAGCTTCAACGAGAGGTTGAATCCGTTTTTCTCATGCCCGGATTTCGTTGGATTTATATCAGTTCAACGATTATAAAGGATGCCGCTAGAAACGGTGGTAATGTGAGTGATTTGGTACCCGCACACGTAAACGAGATGCTAAAAGAAAAATTTGCCCTCAGGAGGTAATTTACCTCTGAGGGCATAACACACCTTTTTGGGGCCAACAAGGAAGGGGTAACGACAAGTTAATTTGCGACGCCGCCTAATCTTTTATTAATTCCCTTCTCAATTCGACTATCTCCGTCTGCAATGATTGGCGCAGGGCGGCAATTTCTTTCTTCAGATCATCTGCGAAGGCCTTGAGCATAAATTCCACGTTTCCCTCGACCGACAGCTCGTTATTGACGACAAGTTCCTTTGCGGAATTTGGTATTAAATCGATTCCCGTTACGGTTTCATCATGAACATCCTGGGGACAGGATATGCCATCTGCACCGGCGTCCGCATAGGACTCCAAAAGATCGTCAAAATCTCTCTGCACATCCGATTGATAGGCGCCTTCTTCCATTCGCACCGGATCAGCAAATGTTAATTGATTGCCTGTTGTTACCGCCTGTCTAGACAACATCCCCTGCTGCCACTCTAAAACTTTAAGCGTTTCTCTCAACAGCACATCCAGGCTATCACGTAGGTTATCATCTTTCAAGGCGTAAATTGCCTGGCAAATGGAAACAAGAAGTCCATATGCCTCGGAGCTGGATTCGTAGCGATAGCTGTCAATATGCTGGATTACAGTCGACAAAAGTTGCAGGAAAGTTTTTTCCAGCGGTTTGTCAGCCCATCTTTGGCGAAGGGCATTGATTTCCTTAAACAAGCCAGCAATAACCGTATCACTGATTTCAATCTTCAAGGAGTCAATACAACCTTGCAAATCACTGAACGGCTCCAGTCTTTTTCGTTCTGCAACAGCAATTGTACTGCTGTCGGCCAACTCTTCAATAATTTCATTGCCAGCGGCCCCGGAATATGCTGAAACCCGACTCTCATGAAGATCAATTCCCGCACCAACAACAAGTAATTCTCTTTCTTTGTCACTCTCCTGCCTAATCTCTGCATCTGCTTCAACTTCCTCCTGAAAGAGCTCGAAAACCACCTCGTCCTCAGCATATTGGGGTTCGGAGAAAAGAGCACTCACTGATGTTGCGATGACACCCTCTTCCCTCTTTTCTGGGAACACTCCAGACACTGCCTCCACACCCGATCCTGCCGGCTCCTCAGCTGCACCGAAAAATGTGTCAGTATTGTCGATCATTTCTGCTCGAGACACCTCGCCCTTTTCTTCGGCGAATTCAGTTTCCAGGCTGTCAACAAGAGCATCCATTTCAATAGAATCTTTGCCATTCTGCCCAAAGTCAGTATCTGTGAAAAATGAAGCGAGGTTATCAACATCTTTATTTTCTATAAAATGCGTTGCCGCGAGTTCGCCATCGGTCTCGCCTTCCGCCGGAACCAGGTCCATTTCCGGCATATCGCTGACGAACGTTTCTTTCTCTGCTTCTTGGTCGTCCGCCGAACCAACAGCTACCACTGAGGGTTCCTCCTCTTTGTTATCCTCCTTCAGCCAGTCTTCGAATCCAATCAGTTCTTCATCTACAATCTCTTCATTTTTTATACCTACATCTGTTACTTCTGGGAGATTGCCTGAATCGAGCTTTGCAGAAATCTCATCATGATCAAGGAAGAGTCCGTCGATGGTGCCGACAATCTCTTCAGTTACGCTGCTGACGGTCGGTGCTCGGTCAAGGGTGGTTGCACTAAACAGGCTTTCCTCGCCCATTGCGGCAAGAGCAGGGGCAAGTTCCTCACCCTCCATGGGTAAGGATAACTCTTCGGAATCGTCGTCGGCGTCGGTCTCGACATCCACCCCCTTGAGAGCATTTTCTCTATCCAAAACAATATGTTCCTGCTCTGACTGAGGAAATTCTTGAGAACCAACAGGGAATATTGTGTCAATTGTCCGGATAATTTGTTCCTCCGGCAAAATCAACGCCTCCTGTTCTTCTTCCTGCTGTGCCACCTTGACTATCAAAGGTGGTTCAATGACAATTCCCGCTATTTCCGCGTCAGTGGTGCTCGGTTCTTTAAAACCAGGACGAATATGTTCGTCAGCTACATCTGCTGCATCTTCCAGCTCGCCTTCGTCATCGTTTCCAACATCAATACCCTGAAGAGCCAGATGCTTTTCGACAGGGACAACAAGTTCGTCCTCTTCAAAAGCAATAATCGCTGATCCTGCTTTATTTTCTTTTGGTTCCTCGGTGATTTTTTCTGTGAACAACTGATCAGATAGACTTTCTCCAAAAAAGTTCTCAATATGAGATGCAACACCACCGGAATCGTTTAATCCCAAGGCCAATGCCTCCTTTTCAGCTTGGAAGCCTGCAGCCTCCTCCTCTGAGACATCAGCCAAGGCCGGGGAAATCTCCTTGGCATGATTTTCATGACCGAAATGTTCTGCTGTCTCATCATCTTTTTTGATAATCGACTCGGGTGAAATGGTCGGACCGAGGAGTGCTTTGAATGAATTGAATTTTTCAACAGCCGGAAAAAGGATGATTTTTTCCGCTTCCAAACTCATTGGCGTTTGAACAATCTTTTCAAGGCTATCATAAAAAAGCTGCATGACCTTAAACGCATCAGGATGGGCATTACTCTTCTTCACCTTTATATAAGCAGCAAGTGTTCCTATACCCTGAAGAAGAATAAGTTTCGGGCGATTTTTGGAAAATTTTTCCTCAAGGCGAATAACTTCCCGTCGCAAATCATTCAGGTCCTGATCGGTAATCTCCCAATCAATGCCTAGAACAATGGCTTTAAGATTTAACAGTTGATCTTCATTTGAGGCTTCAGTCCTCATCTTCTGGGATTGTGATGGCGGTCTTTCAGGTTCGTGGGGAGGTACGAAGGATGGTTTGAGTTTGATCTGACGTTTGAGATTTTCAAATTTCTTCACGTCTTCCAGAAGGATATCTTTCTTTTGTTCTTCCGAAAGATCCTGTGATGATACTATCTTCTCAAGGTTATAATAAAAAGTGAGAAGCAACTTGATAGCGTTGGGGTGAGAATCGGCCTTGTTCTGATAAATATATTTGCTTATCTTTTCCAAGGCTTGAATATACACCAGATTAATTGACTCCCCAGCCCAGATACCTTTGAGATCGAGTAGCTCTTCGTTGAACTGAAGCAAAACTTCATCGGTAATCTCCCAGTCTATCGACAGGATCAAACTCTTCAGCCGGCTGATAGGTGAATCATCATCGGTCGAAAATTCAAAAAGGTCGTCCGCGTCAGAGTAATATGACTCATCATACGCATCATTGCTAAGAGTTAAATCATCATCATATTGACTTTCGGTATACTGTTTCACCACAGTTTCTCTCTAGAGTAATTTTTTCTGGATTGAAATTACCGATGAAGAAATAATTTTCTTCAATGTCGCGGCGACATTATACCCAGTAATTGCACTTGCCTCAAAATAGGGAACTTTCAGTCTACTGTTGAGATCCTTTTCCAACACCGGCGTCGGAAGGATGGGAATACCGTGTTCCTTGAGATCAACTTTATTATATTGCATCACCAATGGAATTTTAAAAATACTCTCCTTATACGATTGGAGATTTTCATGGAGCTGATTCAAGGATCGGATATTTTTTTCACGCTGTTTTTCCATGGCATCGGCAACAAAAACAATACCATCTACACCACGCAAAACCAGTTTTCGGGTGGCATTATATTTCACCTGCCCAGGCACGGTATAAAGCTGAATTTTGATGTCGTAACCCTTGATCTGACCCATATCAAACGGCAAAAAGTCAAAAAACAGAGTCCTGTCCCCGTGGGTTTTCAGACTGACCATCTCTGAAGCGATTTGTTTACGATAGGTTCGATTAATGTACTCTAGATTAGTGGTTTTCCCACATCGTCCCGGTCCATAATACACAATCTTTACCTGCACTATCTTGTCTTTTAAATTGATAAAGCTCAACGTTCTACTCCCTGTTGGATGATCGCTGCCGATGTTTATGATTCTCTCATCATGCCCAAATGACAAAGCAAATAAGGCCAACGATCTTATTTCCTATCCCAAACTTTTCTAATTTTTTCTATAACATCTACAACATTAAGACGAAGAAAGCCAAGGGATATATCGCGACCAAACATGGAGATAAGAAGCAGTTCATCATCAATTTTGCTAAAATGAATATTTGATTCCTGACCTTTATGGAACAGCAGGGAAAATTCCTGCTCACCAACAAGCTTGGCCATTGCATCAACGGTTGCAAAATTACCAGCCGCCAGCGCAGCAAAGGAATAGACATCATATTTGCTTTCACCGTTATCCTTGGCGGTAATAATATTGCCAGCCATATCGATGATTATAACGCAATCAACACCGAGTTTTATCAACTTCTCTGCCAAAATTCGATCAATCTGCTCGAGTTGTTCTTGACTGACAATCCCGTAATTCATGCCACAAACCTCATCGTAAATGTTGGTTGCTGGTATCAGCTGGTACTAAGGCGACATTCTTACATCGACCTATCAATACTATTTAATTTATTTAAATTATACGATTTTTCAGAATATATTCGGTATCCAAAAGCGTATATTTTGATGAATCGGCATTCAACTCTTTGACGAGACTGGTTGCTAAAATATCAATTCTCGCAAGACAATGAGATGATCCGAACCGATATCTCTGAAGTAGTATACGATAGTTTTTTTGCTATATGAAGATTTATTTTAGTTTTTTATAACAAATTCATCCCGCTAGCTTGTCGGAGATGGTAAAAGTGATTTTTTGCGGAATAAATCGGGCGGATTTGTCCTCCAGTGAGGATTGGAAATTGCGTCATCCATCCATTTCTGCTAAAGACTTGGGGATGGGGAAAAAACAGGAAGATACTGATACAAGGAAGTCTGCTCTAAACGGCTGCTCCCTCATTGACACCCACTGTCACCTGGACATGCCGGCGTATGTCAACGACCTTGATATGGTGCTTGAACAGGCCTTCACACAACACCTCAAGAGAATTGTCACTATCGGCGTTGATCTGATGAGTTCAAAAAGTGGTATTGAACTTGCTCGCAAACACAAACAGGTTTCCGCAACAATTGGCATACATCCCCATGACATAGACGCACTGCAAGATAAGGACTATTTCGCCCTAGCAAAAATCTACGAAGACCACGCCCCACATATCGTCGGATTTGGCGAGATCGGTTTAGATTATTTTAAAAATTATTCAGATGTAACCAAACAGCGCTATCATTTTCGTAGACAGCTGGATATGGCCAACGAACTCAAGCTCCCGGTTATTATCCACAATAGAGAAGCAGAGGATGATTTATTAGCTATTCTTCGCCAAGCTCAGCCATTGTATCAAGGGGGAATTATGCACTGCTTTTCCGGTAATTATGCCTACGCCCGGAAGATTCTCGACCTAGGCATGCTTATCTCTATTCCTGGAATCGTTACCTTCAAAAACAGCACTACCTTACAGGAAGTGGTAAGAAAGATTCCACTTACCTCTATGGTGTTGGAAACAGATGGGCCTTTTCTAGCTCCTCAACCATTCCGCGGCAGGAGGAATGAACCGGCCTATCTCATCCATACTGCCTTGAGAATAGCCGAAATTCGCCAAATTGATGTAACTCTCGTGGCTAAGCAAACCACCGCCAATGCGGAAAAGCTCTTTTCCTTTACTGACTAACAGGTTCTGATGATTGCACAAAATATTCAACTAGTAAAAGAAAAAATTGCCAGAGCTGCCCAAAAAGCTGGCAGACAACCGCAAGACATTAAACTGGTGGCGGTTTCGAAACTTTTTCCAGCTGACTCAATTCGTGAAGCTTTTGATGCCGGCCAAAGAATTTTTGGGGAAAACTATATTCAGGAAGTCCAGACAAAAAGAGGACTTGTGCCGTCGGAGGCGGTCTTTCACTTTATTGGGCACCTGCAGAGCAACAAAGCAAAGATTGCCGCCGTGACATGCAAAATGATTGAGACATTGGATAGCTATAAACTTGGAAGAACTCTTAATAATCAGCTGGAAAATCTGCAACAAAGCATTGATGTACTTATCCAGGTAAATATCGCTAACGATCCACACAAAGCTGGTGTTGCGGCCCATGATGTCGAAGAATTATTGATTAAAATAAATGAATTAAAAAGATTAAGAGTTTGCGGCCTGATGACCATGCCACCTCTTGTGACTGACCCGGAGCGGTCGCGCCCTCACTTTCGAAACCTTCGTATCTTGTCCGAAAAATTTGCAGCAAAAAACCTTTTCCCCCATATAACCTATCCGGAGCTATCCATGGGAATGTCTGATGACTTTCATGTCGCCATCGAAGAGGGTGCAACTATTGTCAGGGTAGGTACAGCGATCTTCGGCCATCGGGCATAAAAAAAGACCTGCCTTGCAGCAGATCCTTTTTTATACAAAACCAGTAAATTATTTTCTCTTGGAAGCTCGTTTTGCAGCCTTCAAAGGGTTAACTCTAATTTTGACAACAGTGATTTCCGGCTTTGCGTGGGTGGCAAAATTACAAAACCCCAGCTTCCATTTGGCCGCCGGATTCACATAACTTCGGCAAAATTTAGCAGCTTCATTTTCTACAACACGGCCACATCCTTCGCATTTATCAATAATAGGCTGAAAACGGCCATCAGCATAATTCACAGTCGCCTGATTCTCCATGTATTCGTCCTCCAATCCGTCAAACTCTTACTGGTGATCACATCATCGCACCAGGGAAACAGCCGTGGTAAACCACAAACTGACTTAAACAATGAAAATAGAATTTTTCTTTATACCAAGCACACATCCCTGAGACAAGCTTTTTTTTACTGAACCTTATCCAACCTTGAACTTCTTTACGGCACTTTTACCTGTCCGCTGAAAAGATTAAAAGGTATGGTAAAACCTCCGAGACTTGCAATAAGGAGAATCTTGATATACAATCGATATTACTTACTGTTTGCAATGTATAATGGAGATTCTTCGATTTCTCCTGATATACTCTCTAAAAAATGGGAGGCGAATGATGCCTGTTTATGTGTGGAAGGGAAAGAATTCTGCAGGTGAAAAAAGAAAAGGAGAGGTTGAAGCGCCCGATCAGGCTGGGGCCTTGGCCCAATTAAAACGATTAAGACTCAACGGTCTGATAATCAAAGAAAAACCAAAAGGCCTTTTCGACAATATTTCTTTTTTCAAACCGAAAGTGACAGGAAAAGATATTGTTGTCTTCACTCGGCAACTCTCAACGATGATCAATGCCGGCCTACCTCTCGTGCAAGGCCTTGAAATACTTGAAAAACAACAAGAAAATCCGTCATTCAAGAAGACTCTGAACGAAATTCGCTCTGATGTCGAGGCAGGCTCCACTCTTGCCGATTCAATGCGCAAAAAACCGAAGGTATTCGACAACCTTTTCACCAACATGATTGAGGCTGGTGAAACAGGTGGTATCCTCGACACCATCTTAACAAGGCTTGCCACTTTCATGGAAAAATCCATGGCACTCAAGAAGAAAATAAAAGGAGCGATGACCTATCCAACTGTCTGTTTGGCTATTTCAACTGTCATTCTTATCGTTATTCTGGTGTTTGTTGTCCCTGTTTTCAGAACCATGTTTGAAGGATTCGGGCACAGCTTACCTCTTCCCACGCAAATAGTTGTTAATTTAAGCGATTTTTTTAAATCGAATTTTCTTTATATAATAATTGTTTTTTTTATCATAGTGATGGCAATAAAGAAAACCTATGCAACCGAAAAAGGCAGGACATTTTTCGACAGAACTTCACTTAAGACCCCGGTTTTCGGTATTTTGTTGCGCAAAGTAGCTGTTGCTAAATTTACTCGGACCCTCAGTACTATGCTCAGTGCCGGAGTCCCAATTCTAGAGGCATTGCAGGTCGTCGCCAAAACTTCCGGCAACAAAGTAATCGAAAAAGCGGTTTTCCGTGTCGGCGACTCCATCGCCGAAGGACGACCGATAGCTGAACCGCTTGAAGAAAGTGGAGTTTTTCCAAACATGGTTGTCCAAATGATCAACGTTGGTGAATCTGTTGGGGCACTGGATGTCATGTTAGAAAAAATTGCTGATTTTTATGATGAAGAGGTCGATCAAGCAGTTGAAAATTTGACTGCGATGATAGAACCGTTCATGATGGTTTTTCTCGGCGGAATGATTGGCGGCATTGTTGTTGCTATGTATCTGCCGATCTTCAAACTTTCCAGTGTTATGATGTAATAAGCTTCCAACAAGGGCATAATCTATTACATGCCTCCTAAACTGCTTTGTTGAAAAATATGTTTTGTCAAATGATGATCGGATGAATGCTTTGATGTTTTTTCTAAGCATTAAATTTGACTTTCTATTCTGAAAGTTTATCATTACAAAAAAGGTACTTACTAATACAGAAAATTCGGAGGAGTTATGACACTTACAAAAGCTGATTTAGTCCAGCAGGTTTATAAGAATCATGAAGGCCTGACGAAAGCTCAGGCGACTGATTCGGTTGAAGCATTTTTGCGCATATCAAAAGATTCTCTCATAAACGGCTCTGATCTTCTTCTGAGTGGCTTCGGGAAATTCAATGTGAAATGTAAAAATGCTCGGAGAGGACGAAATCCGCAAACTGGCAACGAACTGACCTTGGATGCCAGGCGGGTTGTTACTTTTAAACCATCCGGGATATTACGAGAAAAGATAAATGCTTCCTAAGAAAAAAACGGCTAGTTAAGCCGATCTAGACGACTGCATAGAAGTATAATAACCCTGACTTTGACCTTTCATTTTCAGGGTTATTTTCTATAATGTAGTGTCTTCCCTTCTACTGGCTGAACATGCTTTGCAAAAGTCTTTTTTGCCGCACGATACCGTTAAAGGCAATTACCTTCACTAGAGAGTGGAGTCTTCATCCGTGGGATTTACATACTATTTCTGATAGTTTACTCCAATCTTTCCGCCGGATAGACGTTATTCACCCACCTATCCTGCTTGCTAAAGAAGATGGTCTTTTTGATATTCTTTGTGGCTTCAAGCGGCTACAATTTGTATTGGCAAATGCGCAAGTGGAAAGTTTAGAATGTCTGGTTTTCACGAAAAACACCGAAGTTACCGTTTTACTCGATACTCTTCTGACCGATCAGAATCTTTTCCATCCATTATCACTGGCTGAAAAGGCGAAATTTGTCGAGATTTGCAGCCGCTTTCTCAACCCCCAGGATATTGTTTCATTGTATTTTGAAAGGCTGCAATTGCGAAAAAAAACCTCAACCATCAATGAACTTACCAACATTCTGCAGCAACATCCAACCATAATAGCCGAGATTCATGCCGAACGACTCAAGGAACAAATGGTTGCAGAACTCCTAAGATTGCCTGAAAGCTCTGATCGAATAGCCTTGGTCCAACTATTTCGAGATCTTGCAATGGGAGATGGCAAGCAAAGGAGGTTCTTCAGCCTTATTCGCGATCTTGCTTTTCGCCAAGATATCCCCATTTCTGACTATTTAAAACTCGACGAAATATCAGGCATTCTCAATCATCCCGTGCTGAATGTCCCACAGAAACTGCAACATCTCAATCATTATCTTCAGCATCAACTCTGTCCAATGTCTAGGGAGACTGAGGAGGACTTTATGCGACAAGTAAACGCTTTGCGTTTATCACCACAATGCACCATTTCTCATAGCCCATCCTTTGAAAAAGATACTATCATCTTTTCCATCACTTTTGATAATTTTTCCGATTGTGCGTTGATGGCGCCGAAAATTAACAATTTGCTCCAGAGTAACAACTAATTGGCATAGGCAATCCGGCCGGAGATAAGTATATCATTCCCAAGTTTTTTATAGCGAATCGCCACAAGTTTTGGGGCATGTGGCTGATCTTGCACATGCAATCCTTCAGCCAACCCCACTCCTTGGTCTCCAGCAAAAAGAGGGGCATAAAACAGTTGTGCGTAATCAAAAAGTTGCGCATTCAAGAATGCGCCATGTAATTTTGCCCCGCCTTCGACCATGACTGAACAAATTCCTTCTCGTCCCAATTTTTTCAGAATTTCAAGAAGATCTATGTTGCTATTTTTCCGATGAATTGGAAAGAGTCGAATACCTTGAGCTTGAAAATCGGCAATTTTCGATGGAAGAGCATCATCCGCATGAAAAACCCATGTCGGTGCCGGAGAATCAAGATGATAAACCTGAGCATGGCGGGGTGTCGACAACTGGCTGTCAACGATAATCCGTATCGGATCTTTTGATCTTCCCCGATGAAGTCTTGTCGTAAGTGACGGATTGTCTATTGTTATGGTTTTACCTCCGACCAGAATAGCGTCGACCCTGTTCCGGAGTTTATGTGCCTCAAACACCGATTCCTGCCCGGTAATCCAACCGCTTTTTCCTTGTTGATAATTTAATCGACCATCAAGACTCACCCCCGCCTTCATTGTCACCCAGGGAAGACCAGTGGTAATATGCTTGATAAAGGCGACGTTAATCTCTCGGCAATCTCTTTCGAGAAACCCGCTGGCAACAGCCACCCCACAACTCTCAAGAAAGGCTATTCCCGTTCCATTGACAAGGGGGTTGGGATCTTTCATGCCGACCACGACCCGGGAAATTCCGCTCTCGACTATGGCACGAGTGCATGGTGGTGTTTTTCCTGTATGGTTGCAAGGCTCCAGCGTGACATATAAGGTTGCCCCAGCAACAGATTCAGTTGCCTGCCGTATTGCATTAATCTCAGCATGGGGGCTTCCAGCTTTCTTATGGTAGCCTTTGGCTATGATCCTGCCGTCTTTGACTATGATTGCTCCCACGCAAGGATTCGGTGAGGTTCGCCCCAAGCCTCTTTTGGCTTCTTTCAAGGCGTGACGCATGAAACGCAAATCTTCTATGCTATTCATTTTTTCCTCTGGCATCGAGAAGAGTTTTGAGTTCCTCCATAAATTCATTAACATCCTTAAACTGACGATATACCGATGCAAACCGTACGTATGCCACTTCATCAAGGCGTGGCAAACCCTCCATTACCCACTGCCCGACCACTTTTGATTGGATTTCTTTCGCTCCGTAGTCCTGGAGTTTGTGTTCGATTTCATCGGCAAATTCGTCAATTTTATCGCGACTCACCGACCTTTTTTCACATGCCTTTTCTAAACCTGCCGTGAGTTTATGCCTATCCCATGGTTCTCGGCGACCATCCTTTTTGACCAACACAGGCAGCATTACCTCGAGCCGTTCATAGGTGGTAAATCGCTGATTACATGCCAAACACTCCCTTCTTCTTCGAGTAATTGTTGCGTCTTTGTTAAGACGTGAGTCAATTACCCTGTTATCAAGATGTCCACAATACGGGCACTTCATATATGACAACTCTCCTATGAATTAGTGTGGGAAAAACATTAAATAAATATGGCCGATTTCGCATCAGCAAAATCGGCCATATTTGAGTAAATGCCAGCATCTATCATTAATCGCTAAATTTTGAAATCCTTCTCTGGTGTCTGCCCCCGGAAAAGGCGGTTTCCAACCATACACGGACCATGTCGACAGCTGTATCCGCATCAAGAACCCGGGCTCCAAGGCAAAGCACGTTGGCATTATTATGTTCTCTACTCATCCGCGCGGTATACACGTTTGAGCAATTGGCTGCTCTGATGCGCCTGTATCTGTTTGCCGCAATGGACATCCCAATTCCCGTTCCACAGATCAGGATACCCATTTGACATTCGTTTTTCAAAATGAGCGATACAGCTTTCTCAGCAAACTCAGGATAATCTACAGAGTCTTTCGAAAAGCAGCCAACATCCTCAACCTCATAGCCAAACCCTACCAGCGATCTCTTGATCAGCTCTTTTAATTCCAGGCCACCATGATCAGCAGCAATAACTATCTTCACTCAAGTCTCCAGATTTCCTGTCAATTGATGAACCTTTTCATTGCTATGACTGCGTTTGTACCACCAAATCCGAAAGAATTAGACAGTGCCGCCCGAATATTCATTTTTCTCGCTGCATTTGGTACATAATCTAGATCACAATCCGGGTCAGATTGGCTAAGGTTGATGGTCGGTGGGGCAATTTGCTCATACAAACTCAAGGCAGTAAACACTGCTTCAATTCCCCCAGCCGCTCCCAACATATGGCCAGTCATAGATTTTGTTGAACTGATAGCCAACCTATTGGCATGCTCACCAAAGACAGTTTTTATAGCCTGCGTTTCGCATTTATCATTGAGCGGTGTGGAAGTTCCATGGGCATTAATATAATCAAAATTATCCAGAGCCATACCAGAATCTTCAACTGCCATCCGCATCGCCCGCATCCCACCCTCTCCGTTTTCCGGTGGGGCGGCAATGTGATACGCGTCGCTGCTCAAGCCATAGCCACAAATCTCTGCGTATATTTTGGCTCCTCTGGCAACAGCATGGTCATATTCCTCAAGAACAAGCATACCCGCACCTTCGGACATTACAAACCCGTCACGCCCCATGTCAAACGGTCGAGATGCTGCCTTTGGTTCCTCGTTACGAGTCGAAAGAGCTTTCATTGCTGAAAATCCTGCGACGCCAAGACCACAGATAACCGCCTCCGTACCTCCGCTGACGACCACGTCACACATTCCATATTTGATGTGTCGGTAGGCTTCTCCAACAGCATGGGTTCCGGCTGAACACGCTGTTGTCATACAAAGGTTCGGACCCTTTGCATGCAAGGCCATGGAGATTTGTCCGGAAGGCATATTGGGAATGACCATAGGTATAAAAAATGGGGTGATTTTTTTTGGACCCTTTTCCATACATATCTGATGGTATTTTTCAATGGTCGGCAAGCCTCCCATGCCACATCCGGTGATCACGCCAACTCTCTCACAATTCGCATCGGTGACCATGAGACCACTGTCTTGCATAGCCATTTGTGCCGCCGCAAGGCCATATTGAACGAAAAGATCAAGATGTTTAATTGCCTTCTTGTCAAAAAAATCCTCCGCAATAAAATCCTTCACTTCAGCAGCAATTTTTACTCCGTAATCACTGGTATCAAAGCGAGTAATGAGATCAATACCACTGACTCCCGAACAAATATTCTGCCAGGTTTTCTCAACTCCGGTACCAAGTGGGGTCACCAGTCCCACACCTGTAACTACTACCCTTCGCTTCACGATAGCTGCTCCTTTTCGTTTCTCTTTATCAGTCACGCAGTGCAAACGGGGGCAAAGAATTGCTGCTTTTGCCGTGGCTTAACGCTATTTCTTCTTCTTTACGTAATCAATAGCATCCTGGACTGTGGTGATTCCCTCGGCATCCTCATCGGGAATCTCTATATCAAAACCCTCTTCCATAGCCATGATCAGCTCGACGAGATCGAGTGAATCCGCACCAAGATCATCGACAAAAGAAGCGTTGGGCACGACTTTTTCTTTTTCAACACTTAATTGCTCAACGATTATATCAATCATTTCCTGTTCTATCGACATTTTCATTCTCCCTTCTTGAAAGTAGACACAGTTTTATGAACTGTGTGCATTGTTGATTTTTTTGTTAATGAGAATTCTGCCACTTGTCCTATCACATATACATCCCACCATTTACATGGAGTGTCTGGCCGGTGATATAACAACCGTCATCAGAGACCAGATACGCCACAGCACCAGCAACATCTTCAACCCTGCCGAAGGAGGCCAAGGGAATTTCTTTTTTAATTTGCTCCCGAACCTCATTCGAAAACTTGTCGGTCATTTCAGTTGCAATATAGCCAGGAGCCACACTGTTGACGGTGATATTGCGGGAAGCGTATTCCCTGGCCATGGCCTTGGTCAGCCCTATCATCCCGGCTTTGGCCGCTGCGTAATTGACCTGTCCAGGGTTGCCGGCAAAGCCGGAGACCGAAGAAATGTTGACGATCCGTCCCCACTTTTTTTTCATCATCTCCCGGGAGGCTGCCTTGGCACACAAAAATGCACCTTTAAGATTGGTATCAATAACCTGCATCCCAATCACCTTCTTTCATCCTCGCCATGAGACCGTCTCTGGTAATTCCAGCATTATTTACCAAAATATCCACTGACCCGGCCTCGCTGACAACTTTCTTAAAGGCACTCTGTACTGCTGTGCTTTCCGCCACATCAAAGCCGAGGATTTCAGCTCGACCACCGGCCTGCTGAATGAGTTTTACGGTTTCTTCAGCGGCAGCTGAGCGGCTGACATAATTGACATACACCAAAGCTCCCATTGAGGCCAGACGAATGCAGATTGCCTGGCCAATTCCACGGCTTCCTCCTGTTACAACGGCAACTTTTCCTGCGAGGTTCATAATGCACGACGCTCCTCAAACTTGGCAATGAGTTTCGGGATAATTTCGTACAGGTCCCCAACCAATCCATAATCGGCGACATTAAAAATAGTGGCATGCTCGTCCCGATTAATGGCGACAATGGTTTCAGCAGACTGCATGCCGGCCACGTGTTGTACAGCGCCGGAAATTCCGCAGGCAATATACAGTTTTGGTGCAACCGTCTTTCCTGTCTGTCCCACTTGATGGGGATAAGGAATCCACCCGGCATCGACCACCGCCCTGGAGGCTGAAACTTTTGCCCCCAAAGTATCTGCAAGCTTTTTGATGAGCTCGAAACCTTTGGCGGTTTCAAGACCACGTCCGCCGGACACCAGGATATCAGCATCTTGGATATTTACTTTTGACGCCTCACCGACAACCGACTCGATTATTTTCACCCTGCTTTTCATGAGATCGGCCGGTGGTTTAACAACAATCACTTCGCCTTGACGATCCTCCTGAAAATCCAAGGCTTTCATAACCTTCGGCCTTACTGTTGCCATCTGGGGTCTTGATGACTCGCAAACAATAGTCGCCATAATATTGCCACCAAAGGCCGGTCGTGTTTGTAAAAGAACACCGTCCAGGTCGCGAATCTCAAGTTGAGTGCAGTCGGCGGTAAGACCGGTATTGAGTGCAGTTGCCACAGCGGGGATAAATGACCGACCAATGGCGGTAGCCCCGGCCAAGACAATTTCCGGACGATATTGCCTGACCAGATAAGTAACCACCGCCGAATAGCAGTCATCCCTGAAATCTCGCAAGGCTTCATGATCAACGAGAATGACGGAATCAGCACCATGTCCGATAAGAAGTGTAGCTGTCTCTTTGGTTTCAAAACCAAGGAGAATTGCACTTAGCTTTACCCCTCTTTTATCGGCGAGTTTTCGCCCTATGCCTAGAAGTTCAAGAGAAACCGGTGCTAACGCTCCACCTCGGATACTCACAAAACACCGAAACACCTGACCATCCGGACAAATCCTCTTGTGCCTTTCTGCCGCCGACATCAAGGGTGAGAGCCCCGACATCACAACTCTCCACACAGGCACCACAGAGATTGCAGGACTCACCAACCACGGCCAAACCAGTCTTCGATTGTTATCGCGGCAAAAGGACAAGTGTCAGCACATATCCCGCAGCCAATGCACAGCTCTTTACTTACTTTCAACATAAAACTTCCCTGCTCCATTACAGATACGGTAACAGCTTTTCAACAAGCTGATCGATCTGCTCATCAAGTGTACCTGTCAATACTGATCGTGTTCCCCTGGCCGAGGGGGGGAATACATTGACAACTTTGGTAGGTGAACCGGGCAAACCGATGCAGGCTTGGTCGGCCTCAATGGTTTGGGCATTGAATGTGACGATCTCGATCCTTTTTCGCCTTCATTTTCCCTTTAATCGAGGGCACCCGAGGCTCGTTGATGTCTTTCACGACCGAAAGGAGTGCAGGATAGTCAACAGCAACAACGTCGAAGCCGTCGTCCATCATCCTTTCCACAATGAGTCCACTTTCGGTTGCCTCGCGTATTCTCTGCACACAGGTGATATAAGGAATATCAAGTCGAGTGGCAAGGCCCGGACCTACCTGCGCGGTATCGCCATCAATCGCCTGCTTGCCACATAGTATAAGGTCAAAGTTACCGATTTTTTTGATGGCATGTTCGAGAGTATAGGCGGTCGCCCAGGTATCGGCACCGGCAAAAGAACGATCGGAAATAAGGACGGCGCTATCAGCCCCACAGCTTATTGCCTGCCGGAGCACCTCTTCCGCCTGGGGCGGACCCATGGAAATCACGATCACTTCCCCACCACATCTTTTCTTTCAGACGCACAGCCTCTTCCAAGGCATACTGGTCGTAGGGGTTCATGATCGACTGCACACCTTCACGCGCCAATGTGTTGGTATGCGGATCAAGGCGTACATCCTTGGCGTCCGGAACCTGTTTAATGCATACAATGATCTTCATTCAACAACCTGCATTCTTTCAAAACCACGGATTACTCCATTGAGAATGGAGAATGATTTTCCTGGAAAATCTGCTGTCTTTTATGAATATTCTTTATTCAGCTCCTGACCGATAACATTTCTCTGAATCTGATTGGTGCCTTCATATATCTGAAGGATCTTGGCGTCCCTCATCATCTTCTCGACAGGATATTCACACATGTAGCCATAGCCCCCCATTACCTGTACGGCATCAGTTGTGACCTTCATTGCTACATCTGTGGCATATACCTTGCAGATGGACGATGCCTTTGACATATCTTTTGGATGCTCCTGAATATGTTTAGCTGCGGCATAGACAAGAGCACGTGCCGATTCAATACCGATAGCCATGTCGGCAAGCATATGCTGCACAGCCTGGAAAGCAATGATCGGTTTGCCGAACTGCTGTCGTTGCTTGGCGTATTTAACCGCCACATCAAGAGCGCCCTGCGCAAGTCCCACCCCTAATGCGGCGATTCCTGGACGCGATAGATCAAGGGTTTTCATAACAGTGATAAAACCGGTTCCAGGACGACCGATCATCCGATCCTTGGGAATCCGGCAATCTTTAAAGATGAGTTCAGTTGTAGATGATGCCCTGATACCCATCTTCTTTTCCTTCGGCCCGCAGCTAAAACCAGGATCTCCCTCTTCAACAACAAATAAAGATGCTCCCCTAGGACCACGACTACGATCGGTGATCGCCACGATCGTATAGATCTGCGCTTCGCCACCGTTGGTAATCCACTGTTTTGTACCATTTAAAACCCAGCAGTCACCATCCAGCACCGCGGTTGTCTGAATACCAGAGGCATCCGACCCGGCGTTTGCCTCGGTTAATCCAAAGGCACCAAATTTTTTTCCGGAAGCAACATCAGGCAGATACTTCTGCTTCATCTCCGGTGAACCGGCCAGAATTATTGGATAGACCCCAAGAAAATTTGCCGAAAAGGCAGTTCCAACCCCAATGCACCCTCGCCCCAATTGCTCAACTGTCAGGACAATATCAAAACATCCGCCACCAAAACCACCATACTCCTCTGGAATCGGTACGCCAAAGAGGTCGGCACGAGCCATCTCATTGAGAATCTGTCTTGGAAATTGATGTTTTTCGTCAAGCTCCGCACGATTGGGAATAATCCGTTCATCAGTAAATTGCCGAGCAGTATCGACAATCATCTGTTGTTCTTCCGACAAGAAATAATCCATTCTCATATCTCCAATTTACCACTTAATCAAGGTTGCTCCCCAAGTGAAACCACCACCAAAGGAACAAAATAAAACAGTGTCGCCTTGTGCCATCAATCCATTGCTATTTGCTTCATCAAGGGCGATGGGAATCGAGGCAGCAGATGTATTACCATACTTCGATACGTTTATAAATACCTTACTCCGTGGTAGTTCAAGGCGCTCTATGAGATTATTAAGAATCCGCATATTTGCCTGGTGCGGTATAACAAAATTAACGGCGCTGATATCTATGTTTTGCTTTCGAAGAAGGCCGCGAACTGCATCCTCCATCGCTCGCACAGCATGCTTAAATACCTCCCGTCCTGCCATCTGAATATATGCCCCTTTGTTTGCCGAAACAAGGAGATCAGGGTTGAGGCTTTCTGGGGCATGCATAAAGAGAAGATCCCAAAGACTGCCATCTGATCTTAGATTGGAGCCTATAACCCCGCGTTCGGAATCAGAGTGACCAAAGACAGCCGCCCCGGCACCATCGCCAAAGAGGATACAGGTGTTTCTATCCTGCCAGTTCAAACGGCCCGAGAGAGTTTCCGCACCAATCACCAGAACCTTCATCGAGTGATCTGCTCGAATATATTTATCTGCGAGATCTAAGCCGAAAAGAAAGCCTGAGCAGGCGGCATTGAGATCATAAGCAAAGGCATTTTCCGCGCCAATTTCACTCTGCACGAAACAGGCGCTGGACGGCATAAGCATGTGCGAGCTGATGGTTCCAACGACAATAAGCCCCAATTCCTTGGCCGATACTCCGGCTGCAGCCAAAGCTTTTTTCGCTGCATTGGCCGCCAATTGATAGGTTTGTTCTCCCTGCCCTCCGATGTGTCGACTTTCAATGCCGGTCCTTGTCTTAATCCACTCAGCACTTGTATCGACAATGGTTTCAAGTTCAATATTGGTGAGGATTCTCTCCGGCAAACAAGATCCTGTGCCTAAAACAACGGTCCCCATCAGTTCTCCAGTTCTACGACATGCTTACTGGCAGCAAGGCTTTCAACAATATCCTGATTAATATTGCGTTTGACCATTTTTGCCGCTTCAAGAATCGCATTCTTAATTGCTTGTGAACTTGACTTGCCGTGGCAGATTATGCCAACTCCGTCAATGCCGAGCAGCGGTGCCCCACCATATTCCGCATAATCAACACGTTTTCTAAAGGCTTTAAACGCGTGTCTCGCCAGAAAATATCCAATTTTTGCGGAAAACGATTTAAGGATCTCATCGCGAAGCATCAACATGGCAGCTTCCGCCAACCCTTCACTGACTTTCAGGCAAATATTGCCGACAAAGCCATCACAGACAATAACGTCAACATTGCCTTGAAAGACATCACGGCCTTCAACATTACCGATAAAATTCAAAGAACTCTGTTCAAGGAGAGGATATGTCTCTTTTATAAGACTGTTACCCTTGCCGGTCTCCTCGCCGATAGTCAAAAGACCTACTCGCGGGTTTGCTGATATCAATAACTCTGGAAAAAGCCGAAGCCATAATCGCAAACTGGAGAAGATGCTGAGGTCGGCAATCGACATTGGCACCGATATCCATGAGTACCACCGGTTTTTTCAGAGTAGGAAAAATAGATGCAATCCCAGGACGGGATATCGAACTCAAGCGACCGAGTTTTCGCATCGCCGCTGCCATAGTTGCACCGGAATTTCCGGCACTCACTGCGGCATCGGCTTCACCGCGACGGACCAAGGTCAAATGCGACCATCACCGAAGCGTCCTTCTTTTTTCGCACGGCATCGACTGGATGTTCATTCATTTCAATAACTTGTGACGAATGAACAATCTTCACTAACTCTGCTGGCTTTTTTATTGGGAGCGAGGGTTTCGAGGTGCTTCTTGGAGAAGATTTTCATCTCCAACCAAACTCACGCCAAGACCCGCCTGTTCGACGGCCAGCAGTGCCCCGGCAATCAATTCCTCATGGCCATGGTCCCCTGCCATGGCATCCAGGGCTATTTGCACAACTTTCTCCTACGCTATTTCTGTGTCAAGAACAAAAACAGTTCTGCCCTTATATTTACCACAACTGCTGCATAAACGATGTGGTTCTTTGGGTTCGCCGCAATCACTGCAAATTGACAGACCGGGTGCGGTCAGGGCATCATGGGAACGCCGAAGTCGGGTACGGGAATGTGAATGTCGTCTTTTAGGTAAAGCCATTGTATCCTCCAAAACAGGTATGTATCATACCATTGAAAAGTTTTTTAATTGTTCTTCATTTTTTTAAGAACAGCAAAGGGCGAATCGCATATATCCGATTCACAGCGGCAGGAGTCCTTGTTTAAAACAACACCACAACCGGCACAGATACCTTTGCAATCCTCACTGCACACATTTTTCTGTGGAACAGCCAACCAGAGCCTGTTCTCTTAAAATTTCATCAACTTCTATTATCGGCTCCGCAAGATAGAGTGTGAGAGCATCCCTTTCACTACACTCCTGCTCAGCCACATCACTAGCATCTTCTGCTCTGGTCGTGGCCAGATAGACAAACTCACTCTGCAGATTCTCTTCGTAGGACTCACCACATCTGTCACATACAACCTTGCACCTGCATTTAATTTCCCCCTCAAGAATGAGCGTTTCATGATCTTGTCGAGAAATACTGAGAGAGGCGGTTGCAGCAATGACTGAACATTCCTCAACAGGAGGAAACCAGTGGCTGTCGGTGATGGAATACCGTTGTGTTTTTCCAGTAATTTCGTCAAAAAACAATCTCATAACTCAAAAAGCACAATCGAAATCCACAACTGGTACAAAAATAAAAGAAAGGAAAAATAAACAATTTATCGAAGATTGGCTAGAGAAAAAATTGCGAGGAAGAGAAAATCTATCATGGGCATGACAGGATTGCAAACATTTCTGTCATGCCTGGGGCTAAAACACAACATATAATATTGTCGCTCACATCAATTCATTTCACAGCACATGCGCAAGACGTTCAGAACTTTTCTCCAATCTCAACGCAAGCCTACCCAGCAACCATGTGACACTTTTACCGCAAGAGAGGGGGAATTTGCAGTAATTTCGGTAAATGCTTGTCGAGACAATAGCAGCAAACGGGAATCGAGCAACAGCGGTAAGCGATGCCCCTCGAGACTGAGCAGCCAGCAAGCCACTTTCGCCAAGAGGTGCACCAGGATCAAGGAGGGCCACCACCTGCATCCGATCGCCAAATCCGGTTTGTTTCTGCACCGCTATTCTTCCTGAAATAAGCACATACATGCAGTTTGCAGCATCATTTTCAGCATAAAGTGGAGTTCCGGCTTTAATTTCGACTAGTCTCCATGGCGCGGAATAAAGTCAAGACATCCGCCTTATCAAGAAAAGGAAAACACTCTTCATGCAGTTGCGGGCTATATTCAACCATTGTCTAGCCTATTTCAAATCCGTGGAAAACGTACTGATTTTTTCTTCCAAGACCTTGACCAATCCTTGGTAATTATCTTTGCGAAGGATGGCTTTAAACTGCTCCTGATAATTTCTCACCAAACTTACCCCTTCGATATTGATATCGTATACCATCCACCTCGTGTCGCTTTTTCTCATAATATAATGAATGGGAATTTTCACACCGGCGTTGTCCAAAAGGACAGAAACTTGCCCTCTGTCCTCTTTAATGGTCTCTCCTGAATATTCTATAGTCTGCCCTGAATAGCTTTCGAGTTTACCAATATAGACATTTTCTAAAAGCTTGGTCATAAGCCTGGTGAAATTGTCGCGCTCTTTATCATTAATATCTTGCCAGGTTTTACCAAGAACTCTTTTGGACATCTCTCGAAAGTCAAAGCCATGCTTGATAAGGGACATTATCTTATCCCGTCTCTTGGTGCGATGCTCATCACCTTTCAGGCTATTGTCTGCCAAAATGGCTGTCAAATCTTGAAGAATCGGTTGCAAATCAGCGGTTGGCCCCTTCTCCTCGGCCGCCTGCAAATTACTGCCAATCACCAAGAACACCGCAATCAAAACAAGATATAAATTTTTCATAATGAATATTGAACACAGGAAGATTTTTTTGACAATGGGTTGAGAACCAGCGTCATTATTTAGCACTGCCGAAGGCAAATTTACTGATTAATGATTCAAGGTCAACGGAAGACTCTGTTTCCCTAATAATTTCTCCGGGATTAAATTTTTTTTCATCGCCACCAAGATTCAGCTGGATGTATTTGTCGCCTATTATACCCTGGGATTTCACTGAGGCAATCGAATCAATAGGTACCTTTAAGGACTTTTCGATGCGAAGAGAAAGCAAGGCTGCTTCCGTAGGCGCTCAAGGCAACCTCGGCAACCTCACCGACAGTGACCCCGGCAACCTGTATCGATGCACCTTTTTTTATACCGGAGACATTGTCGAATTCAGCCTTGAGCACATAGGTACTTCCCTGACGGAGAAAAGGCACCTCTCCCAATTGCAACGCCAGATAAACAAAGGCACCAAAACCGATAAGCATGAATAAACCGACTGCCAACTCTAATGTGTTTTGTTTCATTTTTCCACCAGGTGACTTTGATAGATGTCTCCCATCGTCATTTTAACAAACTCCTGAATATGTGGTTTTTCCGACCATTGAATTGCTTCAGGACTGCTAAAAACATCCATTTCCCCATTATTGAGTATAATGACCTGATCCGCCAGATTAAATATCTTTGGAATATCATGACTGACAATCACCGAAGTAAATCCGAACTGCAGCCTGGGTTCTGGCAAAGAGATGATATATTTCCCGGGTCATTACCGGATCAAGACCGGTGGTCGGTTCATCAAAGAGCATAATACTCGGCTTCAGTTGCATAGCCCTCGCCAACCCCACCCTTTTCTGCATTCCACCGCTCAACTGAGCCGGATATTTTTCCTCATGCCCGGCAAGTTCAAATTGCGCGAGAGAGGCTTCAACGAGAACTCGAATTTCCTCTTCACTTTTGTCGGTCCGCTCCCGCAAGGGTAAGGCAACATTTTCAAAAACCGTCAGGGAATCAAAGAGGGCCGAACCCTGAAATAATACCCCAAATTGGCTGCGAAGCCGCTCCAAATCCCTGACCGCTAGCCCTGGTAATATCCTGATCGTGAACAAACACCTGTCCCGAATCGGCTTGCATCAAACCGAGAACAAGTTTTAAGGTTACGCTTTTGCCCTGACCACTGCCACCGGCTATAACTGTGGTTTTTCCGGCGGGAATGGAAAAACTCACCCGGTTGAGAACCGATTGCGATCCACCGCTTTTCTTGGCAAAGGTCTTTACGACATCACGAAATAGAATGGCTGATGGCATTAGAGCAGCACCGCAGTCAGGAGATAATCAAATACCAAAACAGAAATCGACGAAAGGACAACCGCCTGGGTCGTTACCCGGCTGACACTTTCCGCGCCAAAACCGGCACCACGAATCTCCCGGACAAAAAAGCCACGCCCGGTGCAGATCCAAACAACAAGCAGGGCAAAGACAAACGATTTAATTATCCCCAGTTGAATATCATGATTGGTTACACTGCTCTGCATTCCCTGAATAAAACTGCCGGGGCTGACATCCATGAGGCCGACTCCAGCCACATATCCACCGGCAATACCCACCACATCAAACACCGCCGTCAGCAAGGGAACTGAAATAAGAGTGGCCAGAAATTTGGGGGTAATCAAATAGCGAAAAGGGTCTATTGCCATGCAGTCAAGGGCATCGATCTGCTCGGAAATTCTCATGATTCCCAGTTCGGCACACATGGCTGAACCGGCCCTTCCGGCCACCATCAAAGCGGTAAGAACCGGTCCAAGTTCCATAATGAGGGTCAAGGAAACGGCAGAGCCAAGCATTCCCGCTGCACCAAATTTATTCAACGAATAATATCCTTGCAAACCAAGGACCATACCGGTCGAAGCAGCAGTAAAAAAGATTACCGCCAAAGAACCAACACCGATGAAATGCACCTGACGAATAAGCTCTCTCAACCTAAAAGGGTGGCGGAAGGTCCCGCGAAGAGACTTCAGCAGAAATATTGCCATTTTCCCGATATCAGTGACAATGTACAACCCGGTATTGCCAAGGTTTACTATGGGATTACCATTCATAGTGGTGGCGTTCCACAACGCCAATACAATAATGAAATAAGCGGGAAAGATACCTGGAAGCTCCATCCCAATAGATGGGTCCTCACCATATTCTTTGCTTTTCAATAAGTCAATGCCTGGAAATTGTTAACAGAGAGGAAAGCAGCAAGGGAGTGTTGTCTCCCTGTGCAAAGACGACTTTGCTGCTTCCGGTCACTGTCTTCAGAGACATTCGATTTTTACAATTTGGCTTGAGAAATGTATCTCTCGAAGCGATAGCCAGTGTCAATTTTTCCTCGGATCCAAGGTGCCGCGCAAAGCTTCACCAATAAAAATAAGCAATATCAGGGTACCGACCAAAACCGAAAAAGCGGCAAGCGAAAGCCACCATGCCTCAAGGTTGGCTTTTCCCTGGGCGAGCAGTTCTCCAAGACTCGGGGTGGAGGGCGGAACCCCCAGCCCGAGAAAATCAAGGCTGGTGAGAGCAAGTATCGCCGCGGAAACCCGGAACGGGAGGAAGGTGATCACCGGGGTCATGCCGTTTGGCAGGAGATGCCGCCACATGATCGTCACATTACCGACACCCAAGGCCTTAGCTGCCACGACGTAATCAAGGTTTCTTCCCTTCAAAAATTCCGCCCGCACATAATCAGACAATCCCATCCAGCTAAACAGAGATAACAACATCAACAGCAATAAAAAGCTGGGTTTAAAAATTGAAGCAAAAATTATCAGCAGATAGAGCTCCGGCATGGACCCCCAAATCTCAATGAATCTCTGCATCAAGAGGTCTGTACGCCCCCCAAAATAGCCTTGAACAGCGCCGGCAATAATACCAACGGTGGTCCCGACTAAGGGTAAGCGCCAGTCCAAACAGTACACTCAAGCGAAATCCGTAGATAATTCGCGCCAGGACATCTCTACCGCGATCGTCGGTACCAAGCAGATTGTCCCGCGTCGGTGGTGATGGCACTGGTCCGGAGATCTCTTGGTTAATGGTATTATAACTGTGCTTATTCAAGGGAAAAACTATCCAGTTGCCGGGGCGCTTCAACCTCTCCATCACAAACGGACCTTTATAATCAGTCTCCGTTTCGAATTCTCCGCCGAACGTGGTTTCCGGATAGGAAACAAAAATCGGGAAGTAGAGCTTGCCTTCATAACCGATAACCAGAGGCACATCGTTGCTGATAATCTCCGCTATTAGGCAAAGAGCAAAGAGGATCAAGAAAAAAATAAGGCTGTAATAGCCACGCTTATTTCTCTTGAAGCGCTGCCAGGCCTTATCCCGGCGTTTAGCCACGACTGATTGAATATTTTCTCCTGGACGTAAACTAGGCATCGACACTCTCAAAACTGATACGGGGATCAACCAGCACATAACTCAAATCCGACAGCAGTCTTGATATAAGGCCTATAACGGTAAAAAAGTAGAGGGTGCCAAGCACCACCGGATAGTCCCGATTTAAAACCGATTCATAGGCAAGCAAGCCCATGCCTTGCAGTGAAAAGATCGTCTCAATCAGCAGGCTGCCGGTAAAGAAAGCGGCAATAAAATAGCCCGGGAAACCTGTGATAATAGGAATAATGCCATTCATAAACACATGCTTATAGAGTACCTGCTGTTCTGAAAGCCCCTTGGCACGAGCAGTCAGCACATAGTGTTTGCGGATCTCTTCCAGGAATGAATTTTTAGTAAGCATGGTCATTACGGCGAGACTGCCAACTGCACCCGCAGTTACCGGCAGCACCATATGCCAAAGATAATCGAGCACCTGCATTCCCAAGCTCAGCTCACTCCAATTATCGGAGACTAGACCACGAAGAGGAAAAACCGACCAGAAACTGCCGCCTCCAAAGAGGACCACCAACACAACCCCCAGGACAAAACCGGGAATGGCATAGCCAATCAGGATGACCGTTGAACTGACAAGATCAAAGCGCGAGCCATCGGTCACAGCCTTCTTTATGCCGAGTGGGATACAAACCCCATAAACAATAACGAAACTCCACAATCCAAGGGACATGGAAACCGGCATTCGCGAGACAACCAGATCAAAAACACTTTGGTGATAATAATAAGAGGTGCCGAAATCAAAAACCATATACCTTTTCATCATCGAAAGAAACCGCGCAATCGGTGGCTGATCAAAGCCATAGAGCTTTTTCAGCTGAGCGATTTTCTCACCATCAAGTCCGGAGTCCCCACGATAAAGGCCGGACGATTCAACCCGCACCTCTCCATTGCCCTTACTGAATCCTTCAATTTGAGCGACTATTTTTTCAACCGGACCACCAGGAACAAACTGAGTGACCGTGAAGGTGATCACCATTACCCCAAAGAGGGTTGGAATCATCAAAAAAAAACGTTTTAAGATATAAACCAGCATTCTCCCTCCAAGGATCCGGAATGTGTCTGTGGATTCCCGACAATAATATTAAAAATATTTTAAATAACCACTCTAAAAGAAGAATATTTCTTGTTTTTTCCTGTCCATTGTGTCTCTTTATACATTATGTTACTGGGGTCGAATCATACATTACGGGTGGTTGCATCAGTAATAATTACGATAGAAAAGAAGAACAAAATCGATTTTTTTCGCTCTCACTACCAATCATACAATACCATGAAAAAGCTCAACACCCTTATCCAAAACGAGGCCGATCTAGAAATTCTCGTTGCCCGTGCGAAGCAAACAGACGCTGTAGCGCTGGACACCGAGTTTGTCTGGGAAAGAACCTATTATCCGCAGCTTGGCCTTATTCAAATAGCGCTGTCCGACGAAGATTGTTATCTGATCGATCCGCTCGCCATCAAAAACCTCCAGGTTTTCGGGCAACTGCTTGCCGACCGAGGGGTGATTAAAATCCTGCATGATGCACCCCAAGATTTGGCGATTCTCCAGAGGGCCACAGGTGCCACACCACAAAATATTTTTGACACCCGGCTCGCCGCCGGCTTTTCCAACCTTCCGGCAACTCTCTCCCTCAGCAATTTAGTGAAAGAGTTGCTCGACATTGACCTGGCAAAGGACGAGACCCGCACCAACTGGTGCCAACGTCCACTGACCGACGAGCAGGTTCGCTATGCCATGGACGACGTCCGCTACCTGCGTGCCGTAAGAATCCTCCTCCTCACCCGAATCATCGGTCCAAAGATTAAATCCTGGTTACAGGAAGAACTCAATTTACTCAACAATCCTGCAACCTACAGCGGACCGCCAGCCGACGAACGATATATGAAAATCAGAGGCAGCAGCTCCCTTGACCAGCAGGGCCTAGCTATCCTCAAGAATCTTTCGACTTGGCGTGACGGCATGGCTAAAAAAATCGATCGCCCCCGCGGACATGTGATCAAGGATGCACTTCTAGTCGAGCTAGCTAAACAAAAACCCACGACCCGTGAAGAACAAAAGCTGCAATGCGGCCTTTCCGACAATGCCACCACAAAATACGGGAAGATAGTCGCCGCAATTATCAATACCACTCTTAAACAATCTGTTGCTACCTATCCCGCACTCGAAAGGCCGGCCAGACTCAATCAAAACGACCGGGAGGTTCTGGAAAAACTCAATAATCTGATAGCTCTCAAAGCCGGATTGCTGGGCATTGCACCAGGATTGATAGGTAACACTTCGGAACTGAAATTACTCGTAACCACGCTTAATGCCAAAAAAGCCGAAGCATCGCAACAGCTCCGCCAAACCGATGGTTGGCGCAAGAGTTTCCTCGAAGACTTTTTTAGGCAAAATTGGAGAAAATGATTTTTGCTTACCCTCGGGACCAAAGACCAGCTAATGATAGAATGACATCTGCTCAGGTGCTTCCTTTTTGCCAAGGAACAAGTGCCGGCATCCGACCATCTTCTTCCTTAATGCTTTAGGAGATTTCATGTTGGAACGTGATGAACCCTTATGGAACAGAACATTACGCCAGATACGCCTGATCTGGCCTCTTGGCGACCAGACAACTCTGAAAAATTCCGTAGACGCCAACCTCCCGGATGGGGATCTGCAGAAACTGCGGGGAAAGATTGATGCCTGCCTGGAAGGTCGAGGCGGTGAAGTTTCCGCAAGGACCAGAGCAGCGGAACTGGGCGAAACCTATCTCATTCTTAACCCCCAAGGTCGGAAACGTTTTCTCGAACTGCTGGCCAGGGAATACGATGTCAACGACGAGGCCGTTGAAGCGGCCATTGCGGCACGTTCACAAGCTCCCGACCGAGAGAATAGACGCCAAGAGAACCATGCATTGCGCAATCTGCTTATTCCACCCCGCACACAACTGCTTCGCCAATTCAATGGACTGCAGGAAGGAGTGAAATTCCTGGTCGACCTCCGGGCAGAGCTTCTCCCTCTTACCACCGCCGACCCGGCACTCAAATCTCTTGACCAAGATATCCTTGGACTCCTCTCTTCCTGGTTCGATGTCGGTTTTCTCGATTTGCAGCGCATCACCTGGGAGACCTCTGGCGACACTTCTTGAAAAACTAATAAAATATGAGGCGGTCCACGCTATCAGATCGTGGCAGGACTTAAAAAATCGGCTGCGGGAGGATAGACGCTGCTTCGCCTATTTTCATCCACGCATGCCGCAAGAACCGCTTATTTTTGTCGAGGTTGCACTGGTCAATGGAATCGCTGCGAACATTCATGATCTGCTTGATGAAGGCAAGCCGGCGCTGGCGCCACACCAGGCCGATTGTGCGATCTTTTACTCAATCTCCAATTGCCAGGCTGGTCTTGCCGGCGTCGGGTTCGGCAATTTTCTGATCAAAAACGTGGTCAAAGACCTGAGCACCAAGCTGCCGAACCTCAAGACTTTCTCCACACTCTCGCCGATTCCAGGATTCCTTCCCTATCTCCGCAAACATCCCGAGGAGGTAAACTTTTCCGAACGGGAGCTGAAAGCCCTCAAGGAAATGGCCGGAGAAAATGATATAAAGGAATTCTTCCTTGCTGCCTTAGACAACCTGAAAGGACACCTGACACAAGATTCTCCGTCCTCCTTAAAACCAATCCTTCTCAGGCTCTGCGCCAAATATCTTCTTTTCGCCAAGAAAAATCGCCAGGCATTTGATAGAGTCAGCCACTTCCATCTGTCGAATGGCGCAAAAATAGAACGGATCAACTGGGTGGCAGACCTTTCCGAGAAAGGCATCGAACAATCGGCAGGAATGATGGTGAATTATCTCTACCAACTTTCCCACATCGAGAAAAACCACGAAAGTTATACGGGAAGCGGTGCCATTGCAGTATCGTCGGCTGTAAACAAAATGGCTAAAATGTAATTATGCGGTGGAATTCGGAATTGATCATACTACCCCGTCCCACCGCAAGACCGTACCGCCATTGCCGTCATGCACCTGCAGTTATCAAACCTTTTGCGGCTGTTGATGATCAAGATACCATTGCATGGGATCTATCAATTCAAAACCATTGTCAATGAGTTTCTTCTTCACATTTATAATATTGTTGGTCAGGAGATAGGGGAAAATTGCCCGCTTATTGTTGTCCCAGGCCCTGGCGACCAGCACACTGCCCATAGCAATCTTTTCTTCCGTAATAATATCGACTATTTTCTTCATCTGGCCCGTTTTTTCTTTGGCATTGACCACAATGCACAACAGACAGCCAGGCTCATCGATATTCAAGACACTGACAAAGGATCTCAGCAGATCACGGACCGAAAGAAGTCCCTTCAGATAGCCTTCCTGGTCGATCACCGGCAAGGCCCCGACCTTCTTTTTCTGCATCATCAGCAAGCTATCCTGGATGGTATAATATGCATAAATGGTCAGGGGATTTTTGGTCATGATATCGCGAACCGGAAAATTCATGATTTTCGCCAGGGTGATTTCATAATCCGCTTTTTTTAAAAGGGTTGAAGGCATGGCGTCGCGAATGTCACGATCGCTGACGATGCCGATGAGTTTTCCCGCAGCATCAACAATCGGCAAATGGCGAAATCCCTTTTCTGCCATTATGGTTTTTGGCCTCAAATATCGTCATGTCCGGACCAGCCGTAATCAGGTTTTTCGCCATTCTCTCACTTACAAACATAGAACCTCCAATAATTTCTTTTAATAGTTTCAATCTTACAGGATAATGGCGGAGAATGAGAGTGTTATTTGAGATCCGCCAGAAACCTGATATGATTTTCCACCAAAAGCGGCAGAGATATCAAGATTATAGCCTCCTTCAAGGACGGAAACCACCCGACCGCCTGCACATCGCTTGACCAGATTCATTATCACTTCGGAAATAAAATCGTAGCCTTCGGTGGAAAGATTGGTCCCGGACATCATATCGCTTTCATGGGCATCAAAACCCGCCGAGAGCAATATGAATTCAGGGTTGAATTTCTTAAAAGCGGGAACCAAATCCTGCATGATCAATCGCTTGTACTCATCATCTCCTCGTCCGGGGAGAACCGGGGAGTTAACCGTATACCCTTCGCCCTCACCGAGTCCCACTTCAAATTCCCTGCCCGGTTCCTGGATAGGCAAATGAGGGATGTTCATGAATTGAATAATAAAATACCGTTGGATCACGATCAAAAATGTGCTGGGTGCCATTACCGTGATGCACATCAAAATCGATTATCCCGACCCGTTCGATGCCATATTCCTTTTGCAGATACCGCGCCCCGATCGCCACGTTGTTGAAATAGCAAAACCCCATGGGTTTATCGACTTCAGCATGATGCCCCGGCGGCCGTACTGCACAAAAGACATTGTCCACTTCACCTTTCATAACTGCATCAATGGCTTTAAGTACACCGCCGACGGCAAGAAACGCCGTGTCATAGCTGTCTCGACATATGCCGTTATCAGGGTGCTCGAATTCGTTTAGACCTGAGATGCAGGCCTCATCGAAGCGCATGATATAGTGGATTTTATGGACTGCCTCTATCCATCGCTGATTCGCCTTTTCGACCTCGATTCGCGTCAATTTCTCCAGCAGCCCGGATTCTTTCAAGCCGTTTGTAGATCGCTTTCAACCGTTCAGGAGATTCTGGATGATAGCCCCCCGTATGTGCAGCAAATATCTTTCATCATAAACAAAACCAGTTCTATTCATAAGATTTTCCTGTTTTTCGATTACGATCTTTCCGAGATCGACATATCCCGTCAACGTCAATTGAATTCCTCATCATGCAACGGCAGCCAGCGCATATCTCCAGCACCAAAAAGTTGATGATGACGGCACCCCTAAGGTTTCATGCTGACAAGCACCCTCCCCTTTTGTATGCCCGGAAGATTCCGGGTGATTTCACGATCAGGATGACCAAGGTCGACTTCGCGATAAATTTCATGTAACTGCGATGGGCACTATTTTTAGCCAGCTACCTCCACACTCCTTTTTGCAGAACATGGATTGCTTTTGGACAGGTCGGCTCAAGCCTGCCCCGGTCCGTTCGCATAATACAGAAGTGGTTCATGAAAATCAAACCTTAGCCTAGCATTGTTTTTAAAAAATTTTCAACCTTTTTTCCAACAGCTTTTGCGCCAAGGGTTTCCCTCTCTCGCAAACTGGAATTGGGTCCAGAACTCGGCAAACCAAGTTTTCGGCACAAAACATAAATATCGTTTATTAACAAAAACAGTATAATTGCAACAACATTTTATAAGTAACGATGTTACCGATGATCTTCCCCAAAAAACCAAAAAATTAAATCGCCAACGGATAACCCAATCACAATACCCGACGAATTCGACCCGGAAGTGCAAAAGAGACTCAAATCGGCAGTCATGGAAAAATTTCATTTTTGGCCACTGACAATTTCTTCATGCCAGTTTTTTCCCTTGAAAAGTTTTTATCAATACATTAATACTCTCTGCGTGTAACGTTGTTACTGAAACAATCAACGTGTTTTTTTCGCTAATTATTTAAATAATATTTTCAAATAATTAACAAACAACTCCAGAAAAAACAACACTACACCTACGACACACCATGGAAGCATTGGCAGTTATTTATCGTCAGTCTCAGCCTCATCAGCAACAAAAAAACATATCAGCATAAGGCAGTAACAATGTCAGATGAACTCAGTGGTGATATCCATGCAAGACTTGAAAGGGCTGTCTTGGAAATCTTTTCCGAATCCGACTTTCACCGGGCTTCCATTCGCGACATTGCAGCCAAGGCGGGTGTCAGCTTTACCACCATCTACAAACATTACGGCAGCAAGGAGCGCTTGGTTTTTGCCTTTGTCGATATCTGGATGGGTAAATTAACTGACCGAATTGTCGATCATCTCCAGGGTATCGAAAATCTCAAAGAAAAGCTGCGCAAGGTTTTCTGGCTCCAGCTTGATTACTACGAAAGGCATGAAGGATTCGGCAGGATAGTTTTTATGACCCTGCCTATGAAAACCTGGATGGCCGATGAAACATTTGACCAACCACGAATGATGTCTCTGATGATTGATGTCCTTCGCCAGGGACAAAAAGAAGGAATTCTCAACCCCCACGTACGAGCTGGGACGCTGCTTGACTTTCTCATGGGATTTGTGCAGCGCAGTTTTTTCATGTGGATTCTGCGCGGAAAAAAAGGCAGCCTTGCTGAACAAGCCAATATACTGTTCGAAATGGTTTGGCAAGGGATGGTCGATCCACAAAAACATCAACAAGGACACACACCTTGATATTTGAGACAACTGGAGTATCAATTCAACAAGGGCCCTACGGGCTTAAATTCTGACTCATTGGAGGCACACAATGGAAATACTCAAAATTGATCACCTGGGAATAGCTGTCAACAGTATTGATGACGGAAAAAACTTTTGGTCCGACGTTCTCGGACTGAAGTTCGAAGGCACTGAAACGGTGGAAACCCAGAAGGTCACAACGGCTTTTTTCCCGGTCGGTGAGAGTGAAGTGGAACTTCTTGAGTCAACCTCACCCGATGGCCCGGTGGCAAAATTCATTGAAAAGAAAGGCACTGGATTTCAACATGTCGCTTTTCGCGTGGCAAATATCGAAGACGCGCTTCAAGGAACTTGAAGGAAAAGGGTATCCAGCTCATCGATCAGCAACCGCGAATTGGCGCGGGTGGTGCCAAGATTGCCTTCCTGCACCCCAAGGCCACCGGTGGTGTCCTGGTTGAACTTTGTGAGCGTTGATCCCCCTCTATACCCATCCTCCGCCTCATGGCAGGAATTCCCTTTAGACAAGGAGCTACACATGGCACAACATCCACAATTACCGAAATGGACAGAAATTGCTGAAAAGCAGATGAAGGGCAAATCCGTCGAGACACTTTCATGGATGACCCCGGAAGGTATTAAAGTCAAACCTCTTTATACCGCCGAAGATCTTGAAGGCATTGGAATCGGCCAACACCCTCCCCGGCATGGCTCCTTATGTCCGGGGCCCCATGGCCACCATGTATACCGGGCGACCGTGGACCATTCGCCAGTATGCCGGTTTCTCAACCGCCAAGGAATCGAATGCCTTTTACCACAAGGCTCTGGCAGCCGGACAAAAAGGCCTGTCGGTCGCCTTCGACCTGGCTACCCACAGGGGTTATGATTCCGACCATCCTCGGGTTGCCGGTGATATCGGCAAGGCCGGTGTCGCCATCGATTCCGTTGAAGATATGAAAATCCTTTTCAACGGCATTCCTCTTGATCAGATGTCGGTATCAATGACCATGAACGGCGCGGTTATTCCGATACTCGCCGGCTACATTGTCGCCGCCGAAGAACAGGGTGTTGCCCACGACAAATTGGAAGGCACAATACAGAACGACATCCTCAAAGAGTATCTTACCCGAAACACCTACATCTACCCTCCCACCCCATCGATGCGGATCATCTCCGACATCATGGCCTACTGTTCCAAAGAGATGCCCAAATACAACACCATCAGCATCAGCGGCTACCATATGATGGAAGCAGGCGCCAACAGCGTTCTGCAGACCGCCTTTACCTTGGCCGATGGTGTCGAGTATGTGAAAGCGGCATTGAAGAGCGGCATGGATGTTGACACCTTTGCCCCGAGGCTTTCTTTCTTTTTCGGCATCGGCATGAATTTCTTCATGGATATCGCCATGCTGCGAGCAGCCAGATTCCTTTGGTATCGGCTGATGAGCCAGTTTAACCCAAAAAATGCCAAATCCTCCATGCTCCGCACCCACTGCCAGACATCGGGGTGGAGTCTCACCGAGCAGGATCCCTACAACAACGTCATTCGCACGACTCTCGAGGCCATGACGGCAGCGCTTGGCGGCACCCAGTCCCTGCATACCAATTCCTTTGATGAAGCTATCGGTCTGCCCACCGATTTTTCCGCCCGCATTGCCCGCAACACCCAGATAATCATCCAGGAAGAATCGCAGATCTGTCATGTCATTGATCCCTTGGGCGGTTCTTACTATCTCGAATCACTGACCAACAGCATTATCAATGAATCTCAGAAAATAATCGATGAAATTGGAGAACTGGGCGGAATGGCCAAGGCCATCGAAAGCGGTATGCCAAAAATGCGTATCGAGGAATCGGCAGCGAGAAAACAGGCACGCATCGATCAAGGCCTTGATGTAATAGTCGGCGTCAACAAATACAAGCTTGCCAACGAAAAAATTGATTTCGAAGTTCGTGAAGTACCGGCTTCCGTTCGCGACGAACAGATCGCCCGCATCAACGAAATCAAGGCCAGCCGCGACAAGGTGGCGGTCGAAAGGGCCCTTGCAGATCTGACCAACGCCGCGAAAAACGGCGGCAATTTGCTAGAGGCGGCACTTCCTGCTGTTCGGGCAAGAGCCACTGTCGGTGAAATTTCTACTGCCATGGAATCGGTGTTTGGCCGTTTTGTCGCCACGACCCGCTGTATCTCCGGCGCTTACTCGTCAGAATTCAAAGGTGACAACAATGCTATCACGGCGATAAAACAACGGACCAACGTGTTCCTCGAAAAACAGGGGCGACGCCCACGCCTCCTGGTCACCAAGATGGGGCAGGACGGCCATGATCGTGGCTTTAAGGTTGTTGCCAGCGCCTATGCCGACCTCGGTTTCGATGTTGACATCAGCCCTATGTTCCAGACCCCTGAAGAGGCTGCGAAAATGGCTATTGAAAACGACGTCCATGTCGTTGGCGCCTCAAGTCTTGCGGCCGGGCACAAGGCACTGATTCCTGCCCTGATTGAAGAACTGAAGAAAATCGGCGGTGGTGAAATTCTCGTCGTTGCCGGGGGAGTTATCCCCCCTGGAGATTACGATTTCCTCTACAATGCCGGAGTAAAGGCAATTTTTGGACCGGGTACACCAATCCCAGAATCTGCTGACAAAACTCTTGCATTACTGGAAGAAAAATATCTCAAATAAGATGGGCTGCCCTTGGCAGGCTCGACGGTCTTTCGTACCGCCGAGTCTGCTTTTACATTCGCCGTCGCTCCTGTCCTGTGGTCAATTTTCACAAAATATCCATACTTACAGGACGTTGCTTACCAACCTGGATTCTTAATAAATGATAAATAATCCCCAGTTTTATGTGACAGGCGTTCTCAATGGTGATCGACTGACCCTCGCCAAAACCATCACCCTTATCGAAAGCACTCTCCCGAAGCATCAGGAACTTGCTCGAACCATAGTCAACCAACTCCTTCCTCATACTGGCCGGGGCATCCGTGTTGGAATAACCGGCGTTCCCGGTGCAGGAAAAAGTACATATATTGAAAGTTTTGGGACGATGCTCACAAAACTTGGGCACCGGGTTGCCGTCCTCGCTATTGATCCGAGCAGCACTCGCAGCGGCGGCAGTATCCTGGGTGACAAAACTCGTATGGAACGACTGGCGGTTGAGGCAAACGCCTTTATTCGTCCGTCCCCATCAAGTGGCACTCTCGGCGGTGTCGGCAGAAAAACCCGCGAAACCATGCTCGTCTGCGAAGCCGCAGGCTATGATGTTGTGATAATCGAAACAGTTGGCGTCGGTCAATCGGAGACAACCGTTGCCTCCATGGTTGATTTTTTTCTGGTGCTGATGATTGCTGGGGCGGGAGACGAACTTCAAGGAATTAAAAAGGGCGTTCTCGAAGTGGCTGATGCCATCGTCATCAATAAAGCCGATGGTGACAATCTATTGCGGGCTGAAATTGCCCAGAGAGAATATCAGACGGCCTTGCACATGCTCATGGCCAACAGCCCAAATTGGAGTCCCCCTGTTCTTACCTGCAGCGCAGTAGAAGGCAAAGGAATTGATAAAATCTGGGAAACTATCCTGGATCATCGCGACAAATTGACTGCCAGCGGCGAAATGGCGGAAAAAAGAAGAACCCAGGCCCTCGACTGGATGGCGTTTCTTCTTGATGAAGGGTTACGACAATGGTTCTATTCCTCCCCCCATGTACGTGAAGCCCTGCCGGCGCTCAGACAGAAGGTGGAAGAAAAAAAGACATCACCGACCGCGGCCGCCGACAGCCTTCTTGCCTTTTTGTATAAGCATGACGACAGATAAAAAAGAAAGGGTTAGGCAACGACAGCTATTTGTACGCTGCTATAATTGAATTGGCTGGCTCATACAGCCAATAACATCACCGCAACCAGCCAGGCAGATGGAGCACAAGACTCTGCACAGAGCAGAACCCGTGCCCCATCAAATAATTATCCAATTACACAGAGAACAGCACCTTTTGCAACCGTGTCACCACTGGCAAACTTGATACATTGAACCTTCCCGTCACAGGGAGCGGTAAGGGCATTTTCCATTTTCATGGCCTCGAGGATAACAATGGGGTCGCCTTGCTTTACAGAATCTCCGACATTAACTAAAAATTTGACGATCATCCCTGGCATGGGCGCGAGAAGCACCGTGCCCTCACCTTGGTGTGCAGGTTCCGGGGCAGGTGCAGCAACCGGGGCTCTCATGGGTGCGGGGGGGGCAGGGGCAGCTACAGGAGCTGGCGCAGAAGCGGTGGCAGCAGGCTGAGGAGCCGGCACAAGATGCGTGTTTCCTACTGGATCAACCTCGACTGCGAAATACTCATCATCGACAAAAACATTGAAGGTTCTGACGGCTTGTGACTTCGGCGGTTTTTCAACCTCTTTTTTCTCAACCAGTTTACCGGCCAAAGCCTTTTTCACGAGTTCATCTTTTCTCTTAACATCCTCAATAGTTATAGGCTTCACATTGGCTGGAACCTCAGCCTTACCGTACTTCCACTCAAGAAATTTCTTGCCGGTCACCGGAAATTGGGCATAAAGTATGAGGTCATCCATATCTGCCGCCAGATCACCAATCTCAGCCTTAGCCTTAGCCAGTTCCGGCTCCAGAACTTCCGCCGGACGACAGGTTATCGGCTTTTCTCCACGGGGGTAGCCTTTCAGGGCTTTGGCTTGCAACTCCGCATTAATAGGCACAGCTGTCTTGCCGTACAGACCAAAACAGAGATCTTTCACCTGTCCGGTGATCATCTTGTACCGTTCGCCTGGGGTGTCGTGCAGGACATTGTTGACGGTCTGCACTCCAACTATCTGGCTGGTCGGGGTAACAAGAGGAATCTGGCCGAGGTCTTTTCGTACCCGCGGCAGTTCCTTGTACACTTCATCAATTTTATCAAGGGCATCCATTTCCCGCAATTGATTGACCAGGTTCGACAGCATCCCGCCCGGAGTCTGATGCAGTAAGACGTTGATATCGATAATTGACACCTTCGAATCGTCGAGGAGATGCTTGTATTTCGGCATTACCTCTTTTTCAAATATATCATTAATTACAGCAAGTTTCTTGATATCAAAACCGGTATCGCGATTAGTCCCCAAAAGGGCCATGACCAATGGCTCAACAGCGGCATGCGAAGTCCTGTAGGCATAGGGCGTCATGCAGGTATCGATAATGTCGACTCCTGCCTCAATGGCCTTAAGATGGGTCATTGGCGACATGCCTGAGGTAAAATGGCTGTGCAGATGAATGGGAACCTTCACTGCTTTTTTTAGGGCCTTAATGAGGGGGTAAGCGTCGTAGGGAGCCAACAGCCCGGCCATATCTTTAATACAGATGGAATCCGCTCCCATTGACTCGAGAGAAATGGCTCTGTCAGTATAGTAGTCAAGATTGTAAACTTCCCCACCAAGTCGTGGTTCAGTGAGGGTGTAACAGATGCAGCCCTGAAAATGCTTACCACTCTTTTTGATCTGTTTGACCACCGTCTCAAAGTTGCGATAATCGTTCAGGGCATCGAACGTCCTGAAAATATCCATACCGTTTTCCGCAGCCCGCTCGACAAAGGCAAAGGCCAGATCGTCGGCGTAGTTACGATAACCGACAAGGTTCTGAGCCCGCAGCAGCATGGAAAAAGGGGTCTTCTTGATATATCGTTTCAAAACACGTAAACGCTCCCATGGATCCTCATTGAGGAACCTGTGCATGGTATCGAAGGTGGCTCCACCCCAGGTTTCGATCGCCCAGAACCCGACCTCGTCCATCAGTTCGGCTACCGGAATCATATCCTCCGTACGGCCGCGGGTAGCGAATAGGGACTGATGGCCGTCACGCAGGGATAGATCCATAATCTTCACAGGATTCTTTGCCTTGGGCCGATCTGCGGAATAATTCAACGGGGTCATCTTCACTTGGTCGCTCATTCTGTGTCTCCTTCTTCCTCATCATTTACGATTGATGCTATTAAAAGCGCGTAAACGCTCTCAGCTGGATTAATTTCCGCATTGCCATCATTTCTTGCCGTCCACTCTGTCCCCACTGACTGAACTCAAAACTCTCAGCTTTCTTATACAAAGCCAGCGGTTCTTGCGCCGCTGCAGCTTCTTCCTGTTGCAGATAGAGACTCACAGCCGCCAGGGCGGCAGCCATTTTCTTTCTTTGCCCTGCCATCACATCACCCATTTTTTGTGTTAACCTCGCCGACTGTTACCAACATAACAGCACCACAGACGGTACGAAAATCCATAATGTTCGTCTTTAACACCTTACTTTTAAGAGCTGTACATTGCGTATTCGGTGTCCTCAACCAGCAGTTTATCTATCGCCGACTGAACTTCAATGCGCTTGGGATTCTTGAGCCAACTATTCCAATCTTCCAACGAACGCCATGTACCAATGACGATACACTCATCTTTTTTGTCTATCCTGTTAAAAGTTTCTCCTGAGATATACCCAGGTTGGTTGAGGGCTAGACCTCGAAGTTTTTTGAGGAGGAGTGTCAGCTCGACGCTATTATTATCTTGAATCTTTCGTTTAATAAAAACCTTCACTGTCATGTGGATCTCCTAATGATACTCAAGCTTATTAAAATTACTAAAGAGGTATGTTTCCATGCTTTTTCATTGGGTTTGTATCGCGTTTATTTTGCAGCAATCCCAGTGATTTGATGATTCTTGCCCGGGTTTTCGACGGCTCGATGATATCGTCAATGTAGCCGCGTTGCGCCGCGACATAGGGATTGGCAACAGCATTCTGGTATTCCATCTCCTTTTCTGCCAAAAATGCACTTGGATCGGCGGCTTTTTGCGCATCCCTGCCATACAAAACTCCAGCAGCGCCTCTTGCCCCCATCACGGCAATTTCAGCGGTGGGCCAGGCGTAGTTAATATCGCCACGTAAATGTTTGGAGGACATGACGCAATAGGCGCCGCCATATGCCTTTCTTGTTATTACGGTTACCTTGGGAATAGTCGCCTCGGCAAAGGCATAGAGTATTTTTGCACCATTACGTATTACTCCGCCAAATTCCTGAGCAGTTCCCGGTAAGAAGCCAGGAACATCGACAAAGGTAACAACCGGAATGTTGAAGCAATCACAGAACCTGACAAATCGAGCGCCCTTAATCGAGGAATCGATATCAAGAACACCGGAGAGATGGGCCGGTTGGTTAGCAACTATTCCGACACTCATCCCGTTATACCTGGCAAACCCGACTAAAAGGTTCGGTGCAAAGTTTTCCTTAATCTCAAAAAAATCATTGTTATCTACTGTTTGCAGGATAACATCTTTCATGTCGTAGGCAGCATTGGGATTTTCAGGAATAATCTGGTTGAGTGCGGCAATCTCACGATCAGGTGGGTCTGTGCAGGGCACCAGGGGAGGATTTTCCATATTATTCTGGGGCAAAAATGAAAGCAGTCGACGAACATACGCAATGGCATCGGCCCCTGATCCGGCGGGATAATCAACAACCCCGCTACGACTGGCATGCATTGCCGCCCCACCCAAGGTTTCTTCGGTAACATCTTCGTGAGTTACTGATTTGACGACTTTCGGTCCGGTGAGAAACATATAGGATTTCTTCTGGACCATTATTACAAAATCGGTGAGAGCAGGTGAATATACGGCACCACCGGCACAGGGGCCAAAAATAGCCGAAATCTGGGGAACTACACCCGAAGCCATTACATTGCGTTGGAATATCTCTGAATAGCCGGCGAGACTCTCTATTCCTTCCTGAATACGTGCCCCGCCGGAATCATTCAATCCAACCACCGGAGCACCATTCCTCATGGCAAGGTCCATAATTTTACAGATTTTTTCCGCAAAGGTTTCGGACAGAGAACCACCAAGCACGGTGAAATCCTGGGCAAAAACATAGACAATTCGACCATCGACAGTGCCGTGCCCAGTGACTACACCATCACCAAGAAAGACCTGCTTGTCCATGCCAAAATCCCTACATCTATGGGTTTTGAACATATCGAATTCTTCAAAAGAGCCCTTATCCAGAAGCAGATCAATACGCTCCCTGGCAGTCATAAGGCCTTTCTCATGCTGTTTATCGATTCTTTTTTGACCACCGCCCAATCGGGCTTCTTCCCTGAGTTTTCTCAGATGTTCCAGTTGGTCATCAGTCTTCATATTCTCTCCTTGAAAGATAAATCACTGTGTTTTCAGCATGTCACAATCGCAAGCGGGACAATAAGCCCCACCCCAAACAACTCATCCATGGTAAATGACGGGTTGTTTGATCGGGGACTCATACCCCAGTCACGGGGCACGGAAAAGAGTCTTGTCTTTCGGGCTTAGGTAAAGACTTCCTTGCACAACTTCCCGAGAGAGCCAAGATCCTTGCAGACGTAAATACCGCAATCCTGCATGGCTTCTATTTTGGCCGAGGCTGTACCTTGCCCACCGCTGACGATAGCACCGGCATGTCCCATCCGCCGACCGGGAGGAGCAGTCAATCCGGCGATAAAACCAACCACCGGCTTTTTCATATTGGCCTTGATCCATGCAGAAGCCTGTTCTTCGGCATTGCCGCCGATTTCTCCAACCATGACTACTGCTTTGGTTGCCGGATCGTCATTGAATGCCTTCAAACAATCTATAAATCCCGTACCATTAACCGGATCACCGCCAATTCCGACGCACGTCGTCTGGCCAAGGCCAACCTGGGTCAACTGGTGCACTACTTCATAGGTGAGGGTTCCCGAACGGGACACGACGCCAACTGGTCCGCCTGGGGTGTGAATGGCGCCGGGCATAATTCCTATCTTGCATTCGCCGGGAGTGATGATGCCGGGACAATTCGGTCCAATCAACCTGATAGTCGGCTTGGTCGCAAGGTAATTTTTTACCCTGAGCATATCCATAACCGGTACACCTTCAGTTATACAGACAATTACTTCAACTCCGGCATCTATGGACTCGAGAATGGCATCGGCTGCAAAAGGCGGTGGAACGAGAATCATTGCTGCATTAGCGCCGGTCTTGTCTCGGGCCTCCTGCACGGTGTTGAAAACCGGCACCGCATCCATCTTCTGTCCGCCTTTTCCCGGCGTTACCCCGGCAACAATCTTGGTGCCGTAGGCAATACACTGTTGAGTATGAAATTGACCTTCTTTGCCTGTAATGCCCTGAACGAGGACGCGTGTTTCTGAGTTGATTAAAATGCTCATTTTTTTCCTTTCAAAGTATAATTGACCGTGCGTTTGTGCTAGGCCACAATTTCCGCAACTTTTTTAGCGGCATCGGCCAGGTCGGTGGCGTTAATCAATTTCAGCCCGGACTCACTGAGAATTCTTCGGCCTTCTTCAACATTGGTCCCTTCCATCCGGACAACTACAGGCACCGACAGCTGGATCTTCTTCGCCGCCTGGACAACACCTTGCGCCAGAACATCACAGCGCAGGATTCCTCCAAAAATGTTGATGAGAATCCCCTTCACCTTCGAATCACTCAGAATGATGCGAAATCCGTTTTCCACCATCTCGGCATTGGCACCGCCGCCGACATCAAGGAAATTGGCAGGTTCGGCACCGGCCTGTTTTATAATATCCATGGTAGCCATGGCCAATCCGGCACCGTTGACCATATTCCCGACATTGCCGCCGAGATTGATATAATTCAAGTTATACTTGGCCGCCTCAGCCTCAGTCGGATCATCTTCGTTCGGATCGTGCATCGCCAGGACATCGGGGTGCCGGTACAGCGCATTGGAATCAATATCCATCTTCGCATCGAGAGCAATAATTTTGTTATCCTCGGTGATAATCAGTGGGTTGATTTCCACCATGGAACAATCATAATCGACAAAGAGAGAATAGAGACTTTTCAGAATAGCCGAAAACTCTTTCATTAACTCCTTCTCGAGTTCCAAACCGAACATCACCCTTCCTATGTGATAGCTCCGGATACCGGTAATCGGATTGACCGAAACTTTAATTATCCTTTCAGGAGTTTTTGCTGCAACTTCTTCTATATCCATGCCGCCATCCTGACTGGCGATAATTGTCACCGTCGCCGTACTGCGATCGGGAACAATGCGAGAGATACATCTCTTTCTTGATCGCCACCCCTTTTTCCACCAGGATTGTCTTAACAATCCGCCCTTCCGGACCGGTCTGCTTGGTTACCAGGGTCATTCCGAGGATTGCCTTGGCGGCCTTGGTAACCTCCTCATTGGTTCTGGCAACCTTAACACCGCCGCCTTTACCTCTGCCGCCTGCGTGAATCTGAGCCTTGACGGCAACAGGCAGACCAAGACCCGCGGCAATCTTCTCAATTCCCTGTACTGTATTACTTACACCGCCTTCGGGAGTCGGCACCTTGTACTTGCGAAAAAGCTCTTTCGCCTGGTATTCGTGAATCTTCATAAAAAGCCGTCCTAAAAAAACGGGGCTCGAAATTACTCTTGCCCCTTTGAAAAGGAAAAGAAAGGGCAGCTGCCAAAAAGGCAGCTGCCCGGTTAAAAAGCAACTATTTTTTCACATATCCCATTTTTGCCAAAGCTTCGGTGATCTCGGTCAGAATTGCCGGATCATCGATGGTCGATGGGGTTCTATATTCTTGATTATTGGCAATGGAGCGCATGGTGCCGCGAAGAATCTTGCCGGATCTGGTTTTCGGCAGTCTAACAACCTGACATGCATCCTTGAAACAGGCGATGGGTCCGATGGTTTCGCGAACCATTTTCACCAATTCCTTCTTGATATCCTCACCATCACGCGTAACACCGGCCTTGACGACGAAGAGACCGACAGGTAACTGGCCCTTCATTTGATCATCGGCACCGAATACCGCACATTCGGCGACATCAGGATGATTGGAGATAATCTCCTCCATGGCTCCGGTTGACAACCTATGACCGGCGATATTGATTACGTCATCCATACGACCCATTACATAGACATAGCCGTCAGCATCGATATATCCGCCATCGCTGGTATCATAGAATCCGGGAAACTTAGTCATATAGGATTTTATGAAACGCTCGTCATTTCTCCAGAGAGTTGTCAGATTCCCAGGCGGCAAAGGCAGCTTGATGACGATATTGCCATTCGTTCCGGTGGGCAAAAACTCACCTTCATCGTTTACGACACGCACGTCGTAACCCGGCAACGGCTTGGTCGGCGATCCTTCTTTGACCGGCAGTTGTTCGATACCTCGACAATTGCCGACGATCGCCCAACCGGTCTCGGTCTGCCACCAATGATCGATAACCGGGACACCTATGAGTTTTTCAGCCCAGTGCAGGGTATCGGGATCGGTTCGCTCGCCGGCGAGATACAGACACTCGAAACAAGATGTATCATATTTGGCAAAGTGAACACCCTGCGGATCTTCTTTCTTAATTGCCCGAAATGCAGTAGGAGCAGTAAACAGCGATTTCACTTTATGCTCTGAAATGACCCGCCAGAAAGCTCCTGCGTCGGGAGTTCCAACCGGCTTGCCCTCATAAAAAACTGAGGTTGAACCCTGCAGGAGGGGTGCATAAACGATATAGGAGTGCCCGACAACCCAGCCGACATCTGAGGCGGACCACCACACCTCGCCGGGATTAATGTTGTAGAGGTTTTTCATGGTCCAGTAAAGTGCCACGGCATGTCCGCCATTATCTCTGATAACACCTTTAGGCATTCCGGTTGTTCCGGAAGTATAGAGGATGTACAGCGGATCAGTGGCATCCACCTCGGTGCAACCGACAGGTGAACTCTTGCCTACCAGCTCTGCCCAGTCCAGATCACGACCGGCGATCATATCTGATTTCACAATATCACGCTGAAAGACGATTACCTTTTTCACTTCATGAGTCGACTGTTCAATGGCACTATCCACAAGCGGTTTATAGGAAAGAACTTTCTTGCCTTCTATGGCGCCGGAAGCAGTAATCACTAGTTTCGGTTGTGCATGATCAATGCGAATCGCCAGCTCATGCGGTGCAAAACCACCAAAGACCACTGAATGTATAGCCCCTATTCTCGCACACGCCAGCATGGCTACGGCCGCCTCAGGAATCATTGGCATATAGATGACAACGGTGTCTCCCTTGCCGACGCCCTGACTCGCCAGTGCACCGGCAAATGTGGAAACTTTGTCCAGCAGTTCTTTGTAGGTAATTTTTTTAAGTGTGTTGGTCACCGGGCTGTCATAAATGATCGCTACCTGATCTGCTCGACCGCCTTCCACATGACGGTCGATGGCATTATAACAGGTGTTCATCTTGCCACCGGAAAACCACTTGTAAAACGGCGGGTTTGAGGAGTCTAAAACTTTGTCATATTTCTTATACCAGGTGATGTTTTTTGCTGCTTCCGCCCAAAATTCTTCGCGATTTGTCACACTGTATTGAAACACTTCATCATAATTGGCCATACTTACTCCTTTTGGTATGAATTTTAGTCCATCCGTCAGTTTCCACTAAAATGTATACTGCAAACCAACCCACACTTCAAGGCAAATTTAACATTGTTACACTTAAAAATTATCACCATTTCTTTAAAAAATGTATTTATTATTTATTTACAATATATTAGCCATTTTTGTTGTTGGCGATAGCCTAATCCGGGTAATTTCAGAACAGTCGATTAATTATCCATGCTATTACATTTAATTGTTTTATCATGCTGTATTAATGGAATATTATATAAAAATAATCATTAATGATATAAAAAAGAACAATGTTACACTACCTTCCACAAACAAGCTCATTTTCCCCATCAAAGGCATTTTTTCCGTTAATATTCCGCCCGATCACTAACCTTTACTGATCCGCAATCATAATTTTTATTTTTGTGCTTCAGAGTGTCCCTTCTTCTATGGCTGAAAAGATATTGTTATTGCCTTCTCAGTATTATAATATCTTCATCATGGCAATCGGATCCGTTGCCAAACCTTCAGGAACTCACTTTGACAAGATGATTAATATTTTCCTTTAACTCCTGAGTTATAGGAAACCGAAATATCAAGAGGAGAACATATATGCCGAATTCTCAGTATTGGGCAGACACCTACCTGGAAAAATCAGTAACCCCGTCTCAGGCAATTAGCCGAATCAGATCGGGGCACAGAGTATTTATCAGTTCGGGTTGCGGTGAACCCCAGATCCTGGTCAAAACACTTGTGGAAAACACCAACAAGTTCAGTGGATTGGAAATCGTTCGCCTGCTTGGCAGAGAAACGTCTTCTTTGGCGGCCATAGCTGACAAAACCAAGGACACCAACCTGAATATTCGGTCGATTTACCTCGGTTCGACCACCAATCTGACCATTGCCAAGCAAAGAAGATTTATCACACCGATGAATATGTCGGATGTCCCGAGCTTATTCACAAAACGTAAACTGCCTTTAAATGTCGCTTTGATCCAGGTGTCGTCCATCGACGATTTTGGTTGGATGAGTCTTGGCATCTCTGTTGATGTGACCATGGCTGCGGCACGATCTGCCGATTTCGTCATCGCCCAGGTCAATCCGAGAATGCCGAGAATCATGGGGCAAAGCTTTATTCATGTGAATGACGTCGACCTCTTGGTGGAATACGAAGAGGAACTTCTGGCAATTCCTCCTTCGAAGATAACTTCCGAAGCCGCAATAAGTATCGGCAAACATATTGCCAACCTGATAGAGGACGGCTCAACCCTGCAGATCGGGCTTGACTCCGCCTCCCAGGCTACTGTCCAGGGTCTCTCCACTAAAAACGACCTGGGTGTGCATTCGCAGTTTCTTACTGACGACATCATGCACCTTTATGCCACCGGCAACATCAATAATAAGAAAAAAGGTCTCAACGAGGGAAAGATGGTCGCCTCAATGGCCATCGGCAGCCATAATCTCTATGAATTCTTGAATGATAACCCGGCCATCGAATTCCACCCTTCCGATTATGTGAATGATCCGTTTGTAATCTCACAGCACAACCGGATGGTTTCTTTGAATGTTGCAAAAATTATTGATCTTACCGGACAGGTCTCTGCGGAGGCCTCGGCGGCAACTCGATTTGCTGGGGTATCAGGTATCCCTGACTTTGTCAGGGGTGCCCGGCGCTCCCCCGGTGGCAAATCAATCCTCATGCTCTTTTCCACCAATGAGACTGAACAAGGCATCGAATCAAATATTGTCCCTTACATGAAAAACCATGTCGTTGTTGTTCCACGTGCTGATGTGCATTACGTGGTGTACTGAATACGGTTCTGTAAATCTTTTTGGCAAGAGCCTTCAGGAACGGGTTATCGCCATGATCAGTATTGCCCATCCGATGTTCCGTGAAGAGCTCTTTGAGGCGGCCAAACAGCGTAATTTCATTGGTGCCGAAAGAACTCTGGGCGAGGCAGCGCGAGCCGTATACCCGGTTCAACTGGAAGAGACTCTCACCATCAATGACACAAAAGTTACCATCCGACCGGCAAAACCGGTTGATGAACGACGCATTCAAGAACATTACTACAGCCTGCCGAAAGAGGATATTCTTTCGAGATTTTTCTGCCAAAAAACCATTTTTGCCAGGGCGGAGATGGAAAGCCGCTCACATGTCGATTACGTGAATGATCTCAGTTTAGTGGCTGTCGTTGGAGAATTCGGATTTGGCCGAGTGGTGGCCGTTGCGGAGTGTATGAAACTACCGGACCAGAACCTGGCTGAGGTGGCATTCTCTGTCAGCCCAGAATATCAGGGTAAGAGACTAGGCAGGTTTTTCCTGAAAAAATTAGCGGCAGTTGCCAGAGAAAACGGTATAGGCGGCTTAATGGCCTACACCTTTCCCAGCAACAAGGCAATGATCAACCTCTTCAAAACCTTGCCCTATAAGGTCAAAACTCAATACGAAGACGGTGATCTCATCCTCACCTGCCGGTTCAATGAACTGGAGGTTTAACCGCAGACGATCAAAATACCAATAATCAATGGGCTATAATCCAAGGATGGCTTTTGTGATAGCAGACACAACAGGAGTAAACACCGCACTGATGCCATCACTCCCGCTCAATCTGGCTACAGCAAAGGTACCGATTATAAGGAAAGGACCAATGATACCGAGGTAGTTCTTAACCTTGGCAAAAAAGTCATTATCCGGAAAAAGCACGTAAAGCAAGGCTGCTCCGGGGAGCGGCGGTATCATGATCAGGCTATAGACGGCCATGGTTACATTGACAACTGCTATGGTCGAAAAAACCCTGTCTTCAAAACCGTAAGTTTCGATGAGCCAGTTAAGGCTTGCTGCGATATTGGCTATCAATAAATTGGCAAAAGGACCGGACAACCTGCTTATAACCAGGAAAAGCCTCGGATGCTTTCTAAACTTTGACGTATCTATATCCATCTCCTTCGCCCAACCGAACCCCGCCACAAAAAAATTCAAGGTGCCGAGAAAACTCATATGCAGAAAGACATTGAAGTGAAATCGGTCTTTGGCACCAGTCCGAGAATCGCCAAGCAGGGTTGCCACAAATGCTTGTCCCTCGGCGCTGACCATGATCGCCGCAAGAGCAGCGACACAAAAAATTGCCATGTTTTCGGCCGTAAGATGGGAATAATCAATAAGATACGGAAAATTAAAAGCCAAAACCAGTGCCCCCTTTATGAACATGTGCAGAATTGCTGCTTTCTTCTTAACTGAAACGCTGAATTGTTGCCTTCTCTTTAACTAAATCAGCAAATTATTCCAAAAAAAAAGGTGAGGCCCCCGAGCAGGGATCTCACCTTTTTTCAGTCGTACAGAAAGGTTCTATTTGAGCTTATCGTTAACCATCTTTTGAATCTGCTCGACTATCTCGGGATTAGCCAGAGTCATGACATTGCCGACATCCCCTTTGTTGGAGATGGCGCCGAGGACCCGGCGCATGATCTTGCCGGAACGTGTTTTCGGCATGTCGGGCACTATCCAGATGTTTCTACACTTGGCAATCTTGCCGATCGAGAAGGTGATGGCATCGGCAACTTTCTGAACAATCTCCGGTGACGCTACGAATCCAGGCTTGAGAGCAATATACACCTCTGGCTCTTTGCCCTTGATCTCATGACTTACCGGAACAACTGCTGCTTCGGCAACTTCGTTAACATTCAGGCAAGCCGACTCAATCTCCTTGGTACCGAGACGATGGCCGGAAACATTGATGACGTCATCAATACGACCGAGGACACGAATATACCCGTCCGCGGCCATCACCGCAGCGTCACCGGTCAGATATGGCCAATCCCGCCAATCCTTACTGTTCGGATTCTTGTTGTACATGCTAAAGTATGTATCAACAAAACGATCTCTGTTGCCCCATATGGTCTGGAACATACCTGGCCATGGATTCTGCATGCAGATGTTGCCGGCTTTTCCTGAACCAGCAGGAACTTCATTGCCATCCACATCAAAAATAATTGGATGCATACCAGGAACGCCAGGTCCGGCACTGCCCGGTTTCATCGGTTGGATACCGGGTACGGTAGAGCAGAGGAAACCGCCATTCTCAGTCTGCCAGTAGGTATCGACAATGACGGCTTCGCCCTTTCCTACTTTCTCTTGATACCACTTCCACACGGCAGGCTCAATCGGTTCACCAACCGTGGTCATATGTTTGAAGTGATAATTGTACTTGGCCGGTTCATCCGGGCCAACCTTTCGCAGGCCTCGTATTGTAGTCGGTGCGGTATGGAAGATATTGACATCGAGATCCTGCGCTATCCGCCAGGAACGTCCGGCATCCGGAAAGGTCGGCACGCCTTCAAAAATCACCGAAGAAGCACACAGCGCCAATGGGCCGTAGACAATGAAGGAATGGCCGGTAATCCAGCCGATATCAGCCATACACCAGTAAACATCCTCGGGATGGATATCCTGGATGTACTTGGACATCGCCGTCACATAGGAAAGATACCCGCCGGTGCTATGTTGTGCACCTTTTGGTTTACCTGTTGTGCCGCTGGTATACATTAAAAAGAGTGGGTCTTCCGAGAGCATTTTCTCGGGTTCGACCCTTGCCCCGTAATATTTTTTAAGCTCAGTATTCACCACTATATCGCGCCCAGCAACGAGTGCTGAATCGGAAGACATCTTTCCTGGATAGCGCTGCCAGATGAGCAGCTTGTCAATTTCTTGCCCGTCTTTGGCTGCAAGCTGGCAGGCCTCATCATCAACCGCTTTATGGTTCAGAAGTTTTCCACCACGGTAGTAGGCATCCATGGTAATAAGAACCCGGCTGTTTGAATCGACAATCCTGTCGGCACAGGCACTCGCGGAAAAACCACCGAAGACCACGGAGTGGATAATCCCCAGGCGAGCACAAGCCAACATGGTAATAGGCAACTCTGCCGACATCGGCATATGGACTGTCACCCGGTCGCCTCTCTTCAGGCCCGCAGTATCTCTGAGGAGTGCAGCAAACTCATTGACACGCACATAGAGTTCTTGATAGGTGATATGCACAATTCTTTCTTCTTCCAGCTCGGAAACAAAATGGATGGCTGTTTTATTTTTATTCTTGGCCAGATGCCTGTCTATGCAGTTATAGCTGGCGTTGATCTTGCCGCCTTTAAACCATTTAAAGCACGGTGCATCACTTGTATCGAGCACTTGATCCCAAGACTTATACCAGGTCAGCATATCGGCAAACTCAGTATAATAGTCGGGGAAATTTTTCAGGCTCATACGTTCGAAAATGGCAGGATCGGTAAGGTTTGCCTGGCCGACAAATTTCGAGTTTGGATAATACTTTTCTTCTTCCTGCCAATGAACCGCAATCTCAGCTTCCGAAGTTTCAACGATATTTTTTTCACTCATGAAATTAACTCCTTATACATGGCTAAAAGATTATCACTTAACAAAGTTCCAAACACTCGTCTGGACCTTTGTCCACCTGACTGTGGAGAATAATGGTGCTTGGCCAGTCAGACAAATTCTTTGATGTATTTAATCAGCAAAGAATTTGTCACGAAGTGGCTTTTTCTGTTGACTTTGGTTAGGTAGTTACTTGACTTGCGCTTCTTCTCCATGCATCGGCCGTGATGTCATTTTGGCAAGAATAACGGCAATGATCAACAAGGCTCCGGAGATATAAAATGCATTATTCAGACTCCCGGTAAGATCCTTGATAGTACCGCCAAGTCTCGCCATAAAGAAGCCAAGACCCCAGCCAATAAAGATCAGTCCATAGTTCATTCCGAGATTCTTCGGCCCGTAGAAATCGGCAGCAAAAGAAGGCATCAGGGAAAGACCACCACCGTACTGCCAGTAGGCAACGCCAACCGCCAGAAAGAGAAGCAGAATGCTTTGCGAATCAATAATGTATGGAAGAGCAAAAAGGCAGAGGGCCGAAACGCCGCAATTCAGACAATAGGCATTCAGACGGCCGATCTTATCCGAATAGAAGCCGGTCCCTACCCGTCCCGCGGCATTGACAAAACCGCCATAGGATACAAGCAGCCAGGCGTTGGCAGCGAAGAAGGGGATTTTTGCTCCGGTTTTTCCCAGAAGTCCAGCTGCATTGGCGATGATCAGAAGACCAGACTGGGTAGTGAAGATGAACATGAGGACGAGGGCATAAAATTGCCAGGTCTTGACAATCTCCGAGGGTTCCCAGTTGGTGATCGTCGAGCCTTTGGTCGCCACGCTGGCGCCGAGTGTCGGCGGAACATATCCCGCAGGTGGAATTTTGAGAAGCTGACCGGCAACAATGGTAACGCTGGCAAACAAAACGCCGAGGATAACAAAGCTTTGCGTCAAGCCAAAACTGGTAAGGAGGTATTTGGCCAGAGGGCCGATGTACAGGGCTGCGCCGCCGTATCCGCCGACCACGATGCCGGCGATAAGACCACGCTTGTGTGGACCAAACCACTTCAGAGCGGCCGGAGTCGGGGCAGCATAGCCGATACCCATGCCGATGCCGCCCATAATTCCGAATCCGATGATCAGACCGGTATAGCTTTTCATCAGGCCGGCGACAATACAACCGACCGCCAAGAACAGACCACCGAGAGTAGCACCGAATTTCGGGCTGATCTTATCCTGGATTTTACCGCCAGGGATCATGAGAAGGGCAAAGATAATAACGCAGAGAGAAAAGGGAGTGGCCGCCTCGGCATTATTTAAATAGACCCAGCCGGCATTCATGGGGTTCTCCATCATATCACCGGCTTTGGTTGCAATATCACCGGCTCGAAGTACAGTACCTTTTGCCTCGATTTCGCTCAGTAGAACATAGCCCTCTTTGGGATTGGTCCCGAGCTTAATCTTTACGGCTTCGGCTCTTTGCACCTCTTCTTTTGCCTTGACGACGAAATTGCCCGGCAGAGCTTTGTCCGCGGGAGTGGCTTTTGCGGCTGCAATCACAGCGGTTTTTGTTACTACATCACCGGCAGCGAGAGTGGATTCACTCACCAGAGCGCTTCCCCACATACTCCAGGCATACAAAATACCAAGACAGAGGTTTATAGCCATACCAGCAAAGACCGTAATCCAGGCCTGTGTCGGAACTGTTTGATTCGGTTGAGACATCTGTTTCTCCTTTTAAGACTAGTGATTTAATGACATTATTAGCTACCCACCCTTACACCAGCCCAAAGCATGAACTTGATATCAAGTTAGTTTTGCAGCGGGTACCTTAAAGGATCATCAAGGATTGCCATTCATTGTTCACTTTCGCTTCTGCAGCACCTCCTTTTTTGAGTTAGTTTGATTGGACGGCGTAAGATTTTTTTGTTCAACTTCATGGTGCATTCTTGTAATTACAGATTCTATTTGGAAACTGGATAGACTGTATATCAGTTTTGTTTATCCTATTAAACTATATTTCTCAATATAAAAATAACCCTCTTTGAACATTCGTCATTCATTTCTTTGGTGAACCTAATTTTAACGCAATCACTTCCTGTTATCTGCTTTTAAAAAATCATGGTGAATCATTTTCGAGGATCAAAATTTCTCTAAAAAATCAAATTATGCTCTACCTTTTTCCATGAAAAAACGTTCGCGATTAATTACTTAAATCGAATTACATACAATTGCATAAAGTTTTATGCTTAATGTAATTGTTATGATGATTACATCAACGATTTTTTAGAAAATTGAGAGTATTGCAGAAAAAACCGGAGAGGGGAACCGCGATCTGGTGCTTGAACAACCGTCTAACTGGAAGGTATGAATGGTTTTTCAAAAACCATTCGAAGAAATCCGCAAGGCAACGCGCTTAGGTTCCTTTTATCTAGCCGAGTGCCAACTCTGCATCAATTGCATCGATCTTCTCTTGGGCCGTCTCCCATTTGCTATACCAGCGTTCGAGATGGCGCTTGCAATCCTCATAGTCCTTGCTCGTCTTGGCCCAACTGCTCTCATCCTTGTACAATCCCGGATCGGCCATGCGACCCTCCAACTCTTCTTTCTGTTTTTCAAGGAATTCGATGTGTGTCTCTGACTCAGCCAGCTGCTTCAACCAGGGGCCGGCTCGACGACTGCGCGCCTGACGCGCCAGGGCCTCCAGTTTTTTGCGCTCCCTGCGACTGTCTTGGCTATCGAGGGAGTCAAGGGGGGGTGTCACTTTATACAGAGCATTGTTGTCTGCTTCCTTCTCCTGTGCCCGCAATGTTTCCTGCTTCAGCAGATATTCGCCGACATTACCTTCAAAAAGGGTAATCCGCCCCTCCTTGACCTCCAACACCTTGTTGGCAAAACTGTCGAGGAAATAGCGGTTATGCGATACCACCACGATGGTTCCGTCATACTGGGCCATCGCCTCCTGCAAGTACCTCCTGGGAATTCATATCGAGATGGTTGGTCGGTTCATCGAGAAGCATGCAGTTGGCAGGGGTGGCAATCATCTTCGCCAGGGCCAGCCGGCTCTTCTCACCGCCGGAGAGAACGGAGACCTTTTTCAAAACATCATCGCCGCGAAAGAGAAAGGCGCCGAGCAGCGAGCGGACCCTGGTGGTAGTCAAATCCTCGCCCGCCAGATTCATGGTCTCAAGGACGGTGAGTTGTGGGGAAAGCTCCTGGGCCTGGTGCTGGCCGAAATAGGAGAGTCTGACGTTGCTGCCGAGGCGGATCGAGCCGGAGTCATGGCTAATCTGCCCGGCGAGGATTTTCACAAAGGTCGACTTTCCGGCGCCGTTGACCCCGACCACCGCCACCTTGTCGCCACGGCTGAGGAGCAGTTCGACATCGCTGAACACTTTGGCACCACCAAAACTCTTACTCAAGCCATCAACCCGCAGCACATCGCGTCCCGAATCGGGGGCCGGCGGAAAGGTGAATCTGATCTGCTGCTCATCATCGGACAGTTCGATGAGATCCATTTTATCCAGCTGCTTCACCCGGCTCTGCACCTGTCTGGCCTTGGTCGCCTTGGCCCTGAACCTTTCGACAAAGCGCATGGTCTGTTTAATGCGCGCCTGCTGATTATCATAGGCACCCTTTTCAATCGCCCGCCGCTCCTCCTTCTCCTTCACATAATAGCTGTAGTTACCCTTATATACATCGATGCGGCCATAGCTGAGCTCCCAGGTGGTATCGGTGGTCTTGTCGAGAAAGGTGCGATCATGGGAGATAATGACCATTGCCCCCTGATAACTGCGGAGAAACTGTTCGACCCAGGTCAGCGAGTCAAGATCGAGGTGGTTGGTCGGTTCATCAAGCAGCAGGAGCGAGGGCGCTTCCAGCAGCATCTTGGCGAGTTTCAGCCGCATCTGCCAGCCACCGGAAAAGGTCGAAACCGGTTTTTCCATATCCTCCCGGCGGAAGCCAAGACCAAGAAGCACCTTTTCAATCTTGCCGCTGATGGTATAGATATCACTGCCGTCAAGCCGGTGCTGCAGTTCGCCCTGGCGCTGAAGAAGGAGCTGAAACTCTTCGGAATCAGGAGTCAAGCCGCGAATCTGCTCATGCAGTTCGGCCACCTCCTCCTGCAGGGCAAGAAGCGGAGCAAAGGCCGTCTCGGCCTCCTGATAAAGAGATAACTCGGAAAAAAGTTCTGCCGATTCCTGGGCCAGATAACCAACGCTGAAGTACTTGGCGCAGGTGACAACGCCATCGTCGGTGGCCGCCACCCCGGCCATGATTTTCAGGAGAGTGGTCTTGCCGGTGCCGTTGACACCGACCAGGCCTATGCGATTGCCACCATAGACCTGAACGGAAATGTCCTGAAAAAGATGTTTTTCGCCGTAGCGGATATCTAAGTGATTAACAGATAACATATTCTATACTGCCCCGCGCCATACTTTTTTCCGGCAAGATTTTGAAACGACCGGAAAAACCAAGTTCTTCGAGTCGCCGCAGATTTGACCTTTTCAGCCCCACCACCGCTCCGTGATCGCGATGGGAGATACGCAGCCTGAGATTTTCTGCAGGAGCAAGCTGTGCCAGCCGCAACCGAATGCGTTTCAGCCACAGGCGCGACATCACCAACTCGCCAAAGGCGGGGTGATATGGCCCGGCGACATAATTTTTACTGAGAGACTCCGACGCCTGCAAGCCCATACGTACCACCTTGATGTTCGCCGCCTGGAGTTTTATATAGGCCCGGGCACAGAGGGCAATAGCCCGGTTGAGGCTCTGCGGCTGGTAAAGGTTTTGCCGGTATAGTGCCTCCAATCCGGATTCTTTCACCACTAAGAGCGGATACAGCCGGACAAAATCAGGCCTCATCCTGACGACCTCGTCGATGCCATTCAGGAAAGAACACGTGCTCTCTCCCGGTAAGCCCGGCATCAACTGCAGCCCTACAGCCATACCCGCTGCTTTTAGCTGAGCGAATGCCGTCCGGCAATGTTCGGCGTCATGGCCACGGCGGTTCTCGGCAAGGACTTCATTATTGAGGGACTGTACCCCCAGTTCCACGACTCCTACCCGAAATTCACACAGCAACCGGCAGATCTCCGGACTAATGCAGTCCGGGCGGGTTGAAAGACGGATACAATCAACCTTGCCCGCTGCGATAAACGGCTGCACCGCAACCAGCAGGGCCATCTGTTCGCGCGTCGGAAGACAGGTAAAGGAACCGCCGTAGAAGGCCACCTGTACCCGTGTTTTAAAAGGGCTGCGCGCCAGCCAAGTAGTTATGGTCGCGGCCACGTCCCCCGGGTCGACTCCCCCCCCTCCACATCCGGAAATTTTTTCCTGATTACAAAAGAGACATTGATGCGGACAGCCGCAGTGTGGAATAAAGACAGGAATTACCAGCAACATGTGGATCAGCCGTTTTCCGGCATAATTTTAGCCAAGGCGGCCGCGGCGGCTCTCTGCTCCGCCTCTTTTTTCGATCCGGCCTGGCCGGTGCCGAGAATTTGTTCCTGAAAGCAGACGGCGACGGTGAAGAGCTTTTGATGAGATGGCCCTTCCTCCGCCTCTATTTTATACGTCGGCGCCTCGTTGTGCTTTTCCTGAAGCACTTCCTGCAGGCGACTCTTAGCATCGGCGATCAACAGCTCCTCCTTTTTCCCTTCAATGTCCGGCAAAAAGAAGCCGGCGACAAACTCGGCAACCGCCTGATAGCCGCCATCCTCAAAAATTGCTCCGATCACCGCCTCATAGGCACAGGAAAGGATCGAAGATTTACTTCGCCCCTGGGAAGAATCTTCGCCTTTTCCGAGGACGAGGAATTTACCCAAATCGATGTCTCTCGCCATTTTTGCCAGGTGTTGCTCGTTGACAAGAGAGGCACGCAGCTTGGTCAATTCGCCCTCGTGCAGCTTGCCGTAACGGTGAAAAAGGATGTGGCCGATTACCAGATCAAGGACCGCATCCCCCAAAAACTCAAGCCTCTCGTTGTTGCCGCAGAGGCCCTGCTCAAAGGCATAGGAAGAGTGGATAACGGCCATCTGCAGAAGACGAAGATCGGTAAAACGATAGCCGAGGGTTTGCTCCAGCTTGCTCAACTCTGCCTTGTTGATCCGCACCAGCGAATCAATATCCATACCCATTTTATAATATTTTCCTTGTGAATTTTTTCTGCTATGGTATAAAAGTGTCCTTCAAACAGGCGGCGTAGCCAAGAGGTCAAGGCAGTGGTCTGCAAAACCATTATTCATCGGTTCGACTCCGATCGCCGCCTCCAGCAATTTAAAAGGGATTACAGATTGTCACAACCTGTAATCCCTTTTCTTATTGAACAGGGATGCCCCAGATTTCCTCCGAATACTGCCTGATGGTTCGATCGGTGGAAAATTTACCCATCCTCGCCACATTGAGAATAGCCTTTCTGGTCCAGGTCGTCGAATCGAGAAACGCATCATTCACCTGATTCTGACAGGCAATGTAGGCCTCCAGATCGAGAATCAGCAGATACGGGTCATGCATGCTCATCAGGCTGTCGACCACCGGCCGAAACAACTCTCTGTCGCCATTGCTGAATGATCCGTTGCCGATGCTTTCAATGACATTGCGGATACCGGCATTGTGCTGACATATCTGTTCTGGAGTGCGGCTGATATTTTTCCGCTCAAACTCCGCCTCTTCGGCGGTCATCCCGAAAATGAAAATATTTTCCGCACCAACCTCCTCACGGATCTCGATATTGGCTCCATCGAGTGTGCCGATGGTCAACGCGCCGTTGAGGGAAAACTTCATATTGCCGGTGCCGGAGGCCTCGGTGCCGGCAGTCGAGATCTGCTCGGAGAGGTCGGCCGCCGGCATGATGATTTCCGCCTGACTGACATTGTAGTTGGGAAGAAAGACCACCTTGAGGAGGTTACGGACCCGTGGATCCTTGTTGATGACATCACCGATGGAGGTGATCAGCTTGATTATTTGTTTGGCCCGCGAGTACGAAGGTGCCGCCTTGCCGGCAAAGATTGCGGTTCGCGGCGCCATATTGCCCGCCTCGCCATGGATGATCCGCTGATAGAGATGGATGAGATGCAGGGCATTCAAGAGTTGCCGTTTGTATTCATGAATCCTTTTCACCTGGATATCAAACATCGAATGGGGCTCGACCGTCACCCGGCAGTGTCTTCGGATATACTCCGCCAGCCGCGCCTTGTTGCCGAGTTTTATCCTCTGCCATTCAGCCCGGAATTCCGGGTCGTCGACAAAGGCTTCAAGGCCACGCAACAGATCGAGATTGGTGATCCATGCCGAACCGATCCGACTGGAAATGAGCTTTGCCAGCTCCGGATTGATATCGAGGAGCCAGCGGCGCGGGGTAATGCCGTTGGTCTTGGAGTTGAACCTGCCGGGGAAAAATTCGTTAAATCCTGGGAAGATCCGCTCTTTCAGTAAATTCGAATGCAGTTCCGCCACGCCGTTGACCGAGTGGCTGCCGATGACCGCGAGATGCGCCATGCGCACCATTTGCACCGGTCCTTCCTGGATAATCGAAAGCTCGCTCAGCCTTCTCTCGTTGCCGGGATACCTCTGGGCGACCTCATCGAGAAAACGCTTGTTTATCTCGAAGATGATCTGCATATGCCGTGGCAGTACCCTGCTCATCATGTCCACCGACCACCTTTCCAGAGCCTCGGGCATGAGGGTATGATTGGTGTAGGCAAAGGTATTGACGCAGATGGCCCACGACTCTTCCCAGCCCAGGCCCTCAATGTCGAGCAAAAGACGCATGAGTTCGGGAATGGCAATGGCCGGATGGGTATCATTGAGCTGTACCGCCACCAGATCGGCGAACTTGTCGAATGAGCTGTTTTTTTTCTTAAAACGCCGCATGATATCCTGGAAGGTTGCGGCAACGAAGAAATACTGTTGTTTGAGGCGCAGTTCCTGGCCGGCATAGTTGTGGTCCGGAGGATACAGCACCTTGGAGATGGTTTCCGAACTGACCTGCGACTCAACCGCCTTGATATAGTCGCCCCGGCTGAAATCGGTAAGATCGAGGTCCCTGGAGGCATGGGCCGACCATAAGCGCATATTGATGACATGGTCGTTTTTGTAACCGGGCACCATGATGTCACTGGCTTTGGCCATGACATCCTTGGTATTCACCCACCTCGCCCGATATCGGCCCTTGTCATCGACATAGCCGTTGACGTGGCCGAAAAATTTCACCTTGAAAACCGGCATCTGCCGCTCAAATTCCCAGGGGTTGCCGTTCTGCAACCAATTGTCCGGGCCTTCGACCTGGTAGCCGTCAACCAGCTGTTGAAAAAACAGGCCGTATTCATAGCGAATGCCGTATCCGTAGGCCGGAATTTTCAGAGTGGCAATGGAATCCATGAAACAGGCGGCCAATCGCCCAAGACCGCCATTGCCGAGGGCGGCATCCTCCTCCTGGTTTCTGATCTCCGACATTTCAAAACCGAGTTCCTCCACCGCCTGCTTGGCCTCATCAAGGATACCCAGGTTGATCATGCTGTTGCCGAGGGATCTGCCGATGAGAAATTCTAAAGAGAGATAATAGACCCTCTTCTTTTCCTTGGCATAAAAGGTTTTCTGGGTAGCGATCCATTTCTGCACCATCAGATCGCGCATGGTGTAGGCCAGGGCCTTATAGACATCCGGCGCCCCGGAACGTTCGGGATCACGACCCTGAAAACTCATCAGATGGTTGATAATGTTTTCCTTTATGTTTTTAACATTTGACGGGAACGGGGGTGCCACTCTGGCTTTTCCTGTCTCTTCACTCTGACCCTTCATGTTTTCAAGCACCTTCATACATCACTCCTCCAGAAAAATATTGTAGGGAGCCGGCAACCCTTTTCACCTACTGGACAAACAAACGGAATAGATATATCTATTTTACTTAAATTGGCAAGTAACAACAAGACTCAAATGGTGACAAGCATGGTGACAAGTCCCTCGCGACCAGACAACAGGCGCCAGATCATTGCCTACTGTATCATTTTTGTAATCGGTTTTTTGGCTGGTGTAGCCTTTACCGTTTATAAAGGCAGTGCACTGGCTCCGGTGGGTGTTCCCGTTGCGGATGGGCAACAGAGCCCCCCACATAACGAGGAAACCCACCAGGCAATGCTCAACCTTGAGGCCGAAGTAACTGCCAACCCCGGCAATTTCCAGGCCTGGGCAAGCCTCGGCAACCTTTACTACGACACCGATCAAGCGACCCAAGGCTATTGCCGCCTATAACAAATCCCTGCTATTACATAAGGGCGACGCCAACCTGCTCACCGATCTTGGGGTCATGTACCGGAAAAACAAACAACCGGAAAAGGCCCTTGAGAGTTTTAACCAGGCTATCCAGGAAAATCCGACCCACCTGCCGTCCAGATACAATAAAGGTATTGTCATGCTTTACGATCTCAACGACAAACAGGGAGCCCTCACCACCTGGGAAGAAATGCTCAGAATTGATCCACAGGCAAAGAGCAATAGCGGCATGACCATCCGTGAACTCATCGACCAGGTCAAGGCAGACCAGACCATCGCCAAGTAAAACCCATTACGTCCAATGTAAGAGGAAAATACAATGAAATTCGAGACACTTGCCCTGCATGCCGGACAGACCGTCGACCAGACCACTCTCTCCAGAGCCGTACCCATTTACCGGACCGCCGCCTACATGTTCAAGAATACCGAACATGCCGCCAACCTCTTCGCCCTGAAGGAATTGGGCAATATCTATACCCGCATCGGCAATCCGACCCAGGATGTGCTGGAACAGCGGATGGCCCAGCTGGAAGGCGGCGCTGCCGCCCTGGCCCTTGCCTCCGGCACATCGGCGATTTTCTACACCATCATCAATATCTGCGGCCATGGCGATGAGGTGGTCTCCGCCAACAACCTGTATGGCGGCACCTTTGTGCAGTTCGATTCGATCCTGCCGCAGTTGGGCATCAAGGTGCGGATGGTCGATGCCGGCAAACCCGACAACATCAAGGCCGCCATCAACGACAAAACCAGGGCCATCTACTGCGAGACCCTGGGCAATCCGTCCCTGAATATGACCGATCTTGACGCCCTGGCAAAGATCGCCCGGGAGCATAACCTGCCGCTGGTTGTCGATTCCACCTTTACCCCGCCCTGTCTTCTTCGGCCGATCGAACACGGCGCCGATATCGTCATCCATTCGCTGACCAAATGGATCGGCGGCCACGGCACCGGGATCGGCGGCATTGTCATCGATGCCGCCAGCTTCAACTGGAAGGATCCGCAAATTCACGCTCTACAACGAACCCGACACCTCCTACCACGGCCTGCGTTACGCCCACGATCTTGGGCGACCTGAGCCCCCTGGCCTTCATCCTGCGCATGCGCCTGGTGCCTCTTCGCAACCTCGGGGCCTGCATCAGCCCCGACAACTGCTGGACGACCCTGCAGGGCATCGAGACCCTCAGCCTGAGAATGGCACGGCACTGCGAAAATGGTATGGCGGTTGCCGAGCATCTCGGCAAACACCGGGGTGTTTCGTGGGTACATTATCCCGGGCGGCCCGACTCTCCCGGCCACGAACTGGCTACAAAGTATCTGAAAAACGGTTTCGGCGGCATGATCGCCTTCGGCATTAAGGGCGGGCTTGCGGCCGGGAAGAAGTTTATCGACAGCCTGCAGCTGATCTCCCATCTGGCCAATGTCGGCGACGCCAAATCCCTGGCCATCCATCCGGCCTCGACCACCCACTCCCAGCTGTCGCCGCAACAGCTGGCGGCAGCTGGGATCGATGAGGGCATGATCCGCCTGTCCATCGGCATTGAACACGTCGATGATATCATCGCCGATATCGACCAGGCCCTGGCCAAGGCCGCTTAGTGTCTGCCAAGGGGCCGTAGCAAGGCCCCTTATAAAAGCATCATTATGAACACAACCACCAGCCACCAGCCAGCCCTTCCGCCGGTCGAAAAACAGTACTACACCTTTGCCGAACCACCGCACGAACTGGTTCTCGAAAGCGGGGCGCGTCTCGGGCCGGTGACCCTTGCCTATGAGACCTACGGCACGCTGAACGGGGCCAGAGATAACGCCATCCTGGTGGCCCACGCCTTTTCCGGCGATTCGCACGCCGCAGGCTACTATCGCACCGACCCTGACGGCGAAAAGCCCGGCTGGTGGGATTTCATGATCGGCCCCGGCAAGGGCATCGACACCAACAAGTATTTTGTCGTCTGCCCCAACATCCTTGGCAGCTGCATGGGATCGACCGGCCCGAGTTCGCTCAATCCGGCAACCGGCAGCCCCTATGCTCTTGATTTCCCGATGATGACCATCGGCGACATCGTCACCACCCAGAAGGCGCTCATCGATCATCTGGGGATACAACGACTGCACGGGGTAATCGGCGGTTCGGTGGGCGGCATGCAGGTACTGGAATGGTGTGTCCGCTACCCGGAGTTCGTCCGGGCCGCGGTGGCCATTGCCACCACCATGCGCCATTCGGCCCTGGCCATTGCCTTCAACGAAATCGCCCGGCAATCGATCATGGCCGACCCCAACTGGAACAAAGGCAAATACTACGGAGGCAACAAGCCGGATATGGGTCTTGCCGTGGCCCGCATGGTCGGCCATGTCACCTACCTCTCGGATGAGGCCATGCGCCGGAAATTCGGGCGAAAGCTGCAGGATAAAGAGACCTTTTCCTTCGGCTTTGACGGCGATTTCCAGATGGAGAGCTATCTGCGCCATCAAGGCTCGAAATTCGTCAACCGCTTCGACGCCAACTCGGTGCTCTACATCACCAAGGCCTCCGATTATTTTGATGTGGTTGAGCGCATGGGGAAAATTGAGGGCCACGGCGGGAAAAACCATGAGAGCACAAAATATCTTGTCATCTCATATACTTCAGACTGGCTGTATCCGACCTACCAGGCCAAGGAACTGGTCCAGACCTTGAAACGCTCCGGCCAGGATGTCAGTTTCTGCGAGATTGAGGCGGATTGCGGCCATGACGCCTTTCTCATCCCGGACCAGCGCCTGACAACTTTAATCAGAGGATTTTTCGATGGTCTTGCCTGAAACCGACAATATCCGCTTTGATCTGCGGATTATCGCCTCGACCATCGAACCCGGCAGCCGCGTCCTCGACCTCGGCTGCGGCAACGGCGACCTTCTGGCCTGGCTGGCCGACAACAAGAAGGTCATCGGCACCGGCATCGAACAGGATACAACCAAGGCGGCCGCCTGCATCGCCAGGGGCTTGAGCGTCCTGCAGGGCGACCTCAACGAGGAGGTCGACGACTATCCCGACTGCAGCTTCGACTACGTCATTCTCAGCCAGACCCTGCAACAGGTCTTCGAGCCGGCACGGTTGCTGCATTCCCTGGCGCGAATCGGCCGAAAGGTCATCGTCAGTTTCCCCAACTTCAGCCACTATTCGATCCGCCTGCAGCTGCTGTGCAAAGGCATCGCCCCGAAGAATGACCAGCTGCCCTACTCCTGGTACGACTCGCCGAATATTCGGGTCATCACCTTGAAAGATTTTAAAAAATTTGCCCGGGACGTCGGCTACAATATCCTCAGAGAAATTGCCATCAGTTCCGATCCGGCCGGCAGCGAGGGCAGAATTATACGTTACTTTATCAATATCCGGGCAGCCTATGGTGTTTATATAATAGAAAAGGTACGGACACAATCGAGCTGAAACTTTTTTTTGAGCCGTTCATCTATTCACTCTCAACAACGGTACACATGTTCCCATGTCAAAGACAAAATCTCCTACTATCGATACCCTGGCCATTGGTGCCCTCTGCGACCATATAGAGACCACCAGTTGCTGTCAGCACGTCAAAGTTCCGAAGATCGTCAAGGAGCTGCTCAATTCCTGGGCCACCAAGGAATGCTTCGAACATATCAGCCCGGTCGCCATTCCCTCGCAGGAGGGCATTATCGACATCGTCGAACAGGCTCGCTGCATTCTTTTCCCGGCTATTTTACCCGGACCAAATTGCATGCCTCAAACCTCGAATACTATGTCGGCAAACAGACCACCGATCTCTACGACAAGGTGTCCGAACAGGTAAACATGGCCATCCGCCATGATTGCCGACGCAACAACCTGCCCTGCACCAACTGCGAAGCACAGAGCCATATGAAGGCCCTGGCCTTTATCGAGGCCCTGCCGCGAGTGGCGGCGATCCTGGCAACCGACATCCGCGCCGCCCTGGAAGGCGATCCGGCGACCAAAAGCCCGGACGAGGTTATTTTCAGCTATCCGGGACTCCTGGCAACCCTTGTTTTCCGGCTGGCCCATGAGCTGCATCTGCTGAAAGTGCCGATCATTCCCCGGATCATGACCGAATATGCCCACAGCAAGACCGGCATCGATATCCATCCCGGAGCGACCATCGGCTCGGGCTTCTTCATCGACCACGGCACCGGGGTGGTCATCGGCGAGACCACCATTATCGGCAAGGATGTTCGACTCTATCAGGGCGTGACCCTGGGAGCCCTGTCCCTGCCGCGCGACGCCGGCGAAAAAATGCGCAATAAGAAACGCCATCCGACCATCGAGGACAATGTCATCGTCTATGCCAACACCACCATCCTCGGCGGCGAAACGATCATCGGCGAGGGTTCGACCATCGGCGGCAATATCTGGCTGACCGAAAGCGTCCCGGCCGGCACCAAGGTGCTGTTAAAAAGACCCGAGCTGATTTACTCAAATTCCCATTAGGTGACCAACATGGCCCAGACTATTCTCGAAAGTATCGGCAACACCCCTCTTCTCACCCTCACCACCATGTCCGCCGCAACCGGGGCAACAATCCTCGGCAAACAGGAATCGCGCAATCCGGCGGGCAGCGTCAAGTGCCGCATCGCCGTATCGATGATCGAAAGCGGCGAGCAACAGGGCCTCATCAATAAGGAGACGACAATCATCGAACCGACCAGCGGCAATACCGGCATCGGCCTGGCCTTTGTCTGTGCCCACAAAAAGCTCCGACTGATCCTTACCATGCCGGAAAGCATGAGCATCGAGCGGCGAAAACTGCTGAAACACCTCGGCGCCGAACTGGTACTGACCCCGGCGGCGGAAGGAATGAAAGGGGCCATCGCCCGTGCCGAACAGCTTCTCGCCGACACCGCCAACAGCTTCATGCCCAACCAGTTCGGCAACCCCGCCAATCCGGCCATCCACCGCAGGACCACCGGCCCTGGAAATCTGGCGGGATACCGATGGCAAGATCGATATCTTCGTCGCCGGGGTCGGCACCGGCGGCACCATCACCGGGGTTCGGAGGTCTTGAAAGAACGCAACCCGGCAATACAAATTGTTGCCGTAGAGCCGCAGGATTCACCGGTGCTCTCCGGAGGAAAACCCGGGCCCCATAAAATCCAGGGGATCGGCGCCGGCTTTGTGCCGGCCATCCTCAACCGGGCAATCATCGACGAGGTGGTAACCGTCAGTAACGACGACGCCTTTGCAACTGCCAGAAGACTTGCCCTGGAGGAAGGAATTCTCTGCGGTATTTCCAGTGGTGCGGCCGTCCATGCGGCGCTGCAGGTGGCCGCTCGCCCCGAGAACAAAGGCAAGACCCTGGTGGTGATCCTGCCCGACAGCGGCGAGAGATATCTGAGTACACCGTTGCTGCTCGAAACGGCAGACTAATGCGAGAACAGTTACTCTTTTTACAACCTCTCCTAGGAAAACAAAACGTCATGAAATCAATCTGTATAAAATATTCGCCTGGTATGTCTGATCATGACGTTTTCTTCGACCACAGCCAAGGCCGTAGCGCTTGACCATAGCCCCCAGGAAATGCTGCAGACCGCCGAAACCTTCTCAACAATCATCGAGAAGGCCAAGCCTGCCGTCGTCTATCTGCAGGTAAAGAAAGAAAAAAAGGACGATGACAAAGCTCCTGCCTTTGCCGATGGATCGAGCAACGATCCGATCCTGAAAGAATTTTTTGGCGACAAATTCCCCCAGAAAGACGGAAAATCGCTGTTCTCCAACAACACCAGCTATGGCTTCGGCTCCGGCTTTATCTACAATGCCGACGGCTATATCCTCACCAACAGCCATGTAATCCGGGACGCCATCGAAATTACCGTCACCCTGGCCGATAAAAGAAAATTCCCGGCACGTATCATCGGCGAAGACCGCAAGACCGATATCGGCCTGATCAAAATTGACGGGAAAGACCTTCCGATTCTCCCCCTCGGAGATTCGGGGCAATTAAAGAGCGGTCACTGGGTGTTGGCCATCGGCTCGCCCTATGAATTCATTCAGACGGTAACAGCAGGCATTATCAGCGCAACGGGACGCAACAGCTTAGGAATCAGCGATTACGAGAGTTTCATCCAGACCGATGCGGCAATCAATCCAGGAAATTCCGGGGGACCGCTGATCAATATTCACGGCCAGGTGATCGGCATAAACACCGCATTCCTGACCCAGACCGGCGGCTACATGGGGATAGGTTTTGCTATTCCCATAAATATGGCCCGCACCATTTCCGAGCAACTCCTGAAAGACGGCAAGGTAACCCGCGCCTGGCTCGGCGTCGCCCTGCAGGATGCGGAAGCCGAGCATCTGGTGGAACAGGGACTCCCCACCACAACGCAGGCGGCAAGGGTTGTTGAAGTAACTGAGAATTCCCCGGCTGGCCAAGCGGGGCTCAGGAAAGGAGACTTGATCCTGCGCATCGACAACGCTCAAATTGCCGGATCTGCCGACCTGCGTAATCGCATTGCCCTCTCAGCCCCGAAATCCCAGATAAGCCTTGAATACTGTAGAAACGGCATAAAAACATCGATCAGAATTACTCTCGCCACACTCTGAGATAAAAAATCCACCGATAAGGTCGGCGGACTATAATGTCGCCAAACAAAATCTGTCGGCCGGCACGTTTATGTAAATTGAAAAACACTTTGACAATTTACATAAACGTGCCGTAGAATACCACTATGATACCACGTGACGCTGAACAGACCATTCGCTCCCTGCTACGGGGCTTCCCGGCAATAACCATTACCGGACCACGCCAATCAGGCAAAACCACGTTGGCCAAATCCATATTCATCGACAAGCCATATGTATCGCTGGAAGACCCTGACGTAAGGCAAGCAGCCCTTGACGACCCGCGGGGATTTCTGGAACGCTTCCCCGATGGCGCAGTACTCGACGAGGTGCAGCGTTCTCCTGACATACTGTCCTTTCTTCAGACAAAACTGGATGCCGATGGACGCATGGGCCTCTTCATCCTGACCGGCTCACAGCAGTTCGGCCTGATGTCGGGAATTTCTCAGTCCCTTGCCGGAAGAACAGCTTTTCTGCAACTTCTGCCGTTTTCCTTGGACGAGCTGACATTGGTCGGCAAGCAACCGAGGACTCTTGATGAAATGTTGTTCAAAGGATGTTATCCGCCGCTTTACGATCGTGATGTACCGGTCCGCTCCTGGTACGGAGCGTATGTTATGGCATATATCGAACGGGATGTCCGGCAATTACTCAAGGTGCAGGAGCTTGAAATTTTCCAGCGCTTCGTCCGGCTCTGCGCCGGGAGGACCGGGCAACTGCTGAACCTTTCCACATTAGCCGCCGACAGCGGCATCAGTCACAATACGGCAAAAGCTTGGATATCTGTACTGGAGGCCAGCTACATATTATTCCAACTCCGCCCGCACCATGCAAATTTCAACAAGCGCCTGGTGAAAGCACCGAAACTCTATTTCTACGATGTCGGTCTGGTATCCTGGCTTTTGGGTATTCAGACGCCGCAGCAACTGGAGACCCATCCTCTCCGGGGGAGTATCTTCGAAACATTCGTTATAGCGGAGCTTATGAAATTCCGCCTGAATCGCGGTGAACAACCAAACCTCTATTTCTGGCGGGACAGCAACGGCAATGAAGTCGACATCATCATCGAACAAGGGCAACACCTCATACCGATTGAGATAAAATCCGGCAAAACAGTTGCGCGTGATTTTTTTTCCAGTCTGGATAAGTGGAAGGCGCTGGCAGGAAATTTATCCTTGGAGCCGACTCTCATTTACGGCGGAACGGATAATTACCGACATAAGAAAGTACGGGTCGCGGGATGGAATGATGTAGGCGCAAAATTGGAACTTCTGTCCCTGCCATACAATGGTGTTTAAATATTCAGGTCGTCCCTATGCCGAACCAACGAGTAATGGGTACTGGCTGTGATTCAACAACTTAGGCTGCCATCGAGAACTATCCTTCGACGTAGCGATATGTTCAGCCAATGCCGCAAGGGATATTACCTCTATATCAGAGGCAATCCGATAGTGCTCAACACCAGGATACACCACAAACTTTTTAGCAGGATGCAAATCCAGACATGCAGCGTAGAACCCACGATCAAGTTTCGGGCTGAGACTGCGCTTGACCTCCACCGCCCACAAGTCCCACCATAATAAAGCAACACAACATTGACCATGTTGACCAACTTTGGTACAATGGGTCAACAATATTAATCAACAAGGAGGGGGCGGCAATGATAGTAAATATTTCTCAGGCAAAAGCAAATTTATCTAAACTTGTCAACATGGTATATCATGGAGAAAAAGTGGTTATAGCCAAAAACAACACGCCTTTGGTGGATCTTGTCATCCACAAACCTGAGGGAAAAAGAAAACTTGGGCTACTTGTCGGGAAGCTGACAGTACCGGAGGATATAATGGGGGAAGATTCCGACATTAATGAGATGTTTTATGGCAATGAAGGAAAAAAAGCGTAATGAAGATTATCATTGATACGCATATATTTCTTTGGTCGCTCGCAGACCCCGGCAGAATTGCAA
>CAVWHG010000003.1:0-114333 GCA_963754865.1 uncultured delta proteobacterium
CTTGATAAAAACTTCTTCTCTGTTGCCGACAAAATTCTCCCCCAATACGAAAAATCACAATGAGTTGTGATTGACATAGATTTTCTAGGTTATTGGCCATTCTTTTGATATATTCGACTTTTAACAACGAGTCGTAGAAAGTCCGCGTAGGATATGATGCGCATTTCCTAGTAAACCGTCGTTCAAAATTAAATTATGCAATTCAATTTCACTAACGGCATAAGGGGCCTTAAAGAAATGTATAAAAAATATGGGCTATTTCTTAACGGTCCCTAATCATTTTCCAACCCTTGTAATAATTGGTGGTGCTATGTCTCCCTTACCGAAACAAAGTGGTGAGAGCAATCGTTCAATTGAACTCCAGGTCAGTGAGATTGATTTTCTCTCCAGTAAATTGTTGGATCTCGATCTCGAGCTGAATTCCAATATCCCCACTACCTTATGGATAAGTGATCTGCACGGTGAAGGAGACCGATTTAAATCCATCCTTCGCGGTCGTTTCGGCATGCTGTTCCAAACCTGCAAAGAGGCTTTACCCAACACATTCAGTTCGGAAAAAATACAATATCTGACTAAAATCATCAGAAAACAACAGTATCTCGTAGATGACGTCATCCAGATGGATATGCAGGATGTTATTCTCTGTTTGGTGCAAATATTAAAATATAAGCTCACCAACATCAAATCTCATGGAACAGAGATCTTCCGACCGGAATTTCGAGATGTCATCAGCAGGCTCCTGTCCGGCCTTTCGGTCCCGGACCCCATCTTCGAAGAGGCAATTATCTCAAATCGACTGATCGCCCATCTCTCCTATACCATTCGTCAGGTATTGCTCGACCGCATTCAGGTTTTCGGTGATGTCTTTGACCGTGGACCGCAGCCTGATAAAATTCTCCGGATATTGTCGTCACATTTCTATATAGACATGGTTGATTATGTTTATGGCAACCACGATATCCTGTGGATGGGAGCTGCATCCGGTAACCGTTCGCTTATTGCTGAAGCATTACGAATCACCTGTCGTTATGATCATTTCGAATTTCTCAATCGATTGGGTTTTGACAGCTCACAATTGGCTGATTTTGCCGAACGTACCTATCCGGTTGAACTGGCTACCGGTAATTTCAAGGCAAAAACCAACAAAGGCCGCTCCATGGAAAAGGCCTTGTCCATTATCCAGTTTAAACTCGAAGAACAGACCATTCGTGATTTTCCCCTGTACGAGATGGAGACGAGGTTGTGGCTTGATCGCCTCGCAGCAATCCTTCAATCTAACAATACCGAAACGCTCAACGACAGCCATTTTCCCACTTTGGATTTTAATGATCCAGGCAAATTAACGGATGCAGAACAGACAATTATTGATGATTTGACCATTCAATTCACGAGCAACAGACGCTTAAAACGTCTCCTCAGGTTTCTTTTCACCAAAGGCAAGACCTATCATATACAGAACAATTTGCTTAACATCCATGCGTTGGTCCCATCAACAGCCGAGGGTGAATTCGAAGAATTTCTCGGCCACAAGGGCAAAGACTTGCTCACCTTCATCCAGGACACCATCTCTCGCGTCGGCGAAAAATACTTGGCAGGTCTGGGCTCAGAACTCGTGAGGATCAGGCCCTTTTCTTCTACCTCTGGTGCGGTCCCAAATCGCCTTTCTTCGGCAAACATGCAATGAAAACCTTTGAAAGATATTTTCTTAAGGATAAGGCAACGCACGCTGAAAGGAGTCTCTTCTGGAAAGACAACATGCAGACCAGTGCCTTTAAGCGCAAGATGCAACTGGAATTTGGCGTGCAACGGGTTATCTTTGGCCACACCCCGGTAAATTACAAAAAGGGCATTCAGATGGCCAGCGAGGACGGAGTAGCTATCAACGTTGATGGTGGTTTTGCCGCTGCCTACTATAATCGGGGCCACTCCCTGGTCCACACCCCCCACCAACTCTACGGTATCATTCTGCCCACCCCAAACGAAATTATGGAAGCAGAAAGAAAGCTCGAATCAGCACCTTTAGACATAGAACTTATTGATGAATTTCCGCAACCTATGAAGATAAAAGACACCATCGCCGGCAGAAAACTTCGGCAAGAGCGCGATGCAATTATGCAACGGTTAGTGCAGTGCGCCGAACAAAACGGTTTTCATTCAACATCTCTTTAACCCTGCACCTTTGATGAATTATGGATACCAACTACGGAATGGAAATTGTTCGAGCAACGGAAATAGCAGCCCTGACAGCTGCACGCTTGCAAGGACTAGGCGATCATCGAGATATACTCAATCAAACCAGAAAAGCGATTACAAAAACCCTCAATCGCTTGAATATTGAGGGGGTTCTCATTAATGACCGTTTCATCGGTCGCCCGGAAGTTTACCAGCTCCCGGAGATTTTAGGTAAGGGAGGGGAAAAAACCGACCTCATGACCATTGCCCTGGAAGCCTATCGTAGCGCGGCCGACGGAAAGAACAACTCTACTTCCTATGCGGTCATTGCTAAAACGGGCTCAATACAATCGGTCCCCAACCTTATAATGTATAAGATTGTCGTCGGTCCACAGGTTGGAGAGGTAATCGATATAAACCAGCCACCAATCATTAATGTTAAAAGGGTCGCGCGGGCGTTGAAGAAATACACCGAGAATGTAACCGTTTGTATTCTCAATAAAATCCAACATAAAGATTTGATCAGCGAAATCAGAGGGTGTGGCGCTCGCATAAAACTCATCGATGAAGGTGAAGTCTCCGGCTGCCTCGCAGCCGTCACCGGTGAAAAAGCCGATATCTACATTGGCTACGGTTTCGCCCCGGAGGCTGTGTTAGTCACCGCCGCCATATGTTGCCTGGGTGGTTACTTTGAAGGAAAAATTATTTACAATAATGAGCATGATAAACAGGCAGCTTTGCAGCATGGTATAAACGATTATGAGAAAATTTACCGAGTTCAAGATCTCATACGAAGCAAACAGGTGGCAATAGCCGCAACCGGTATAACCGATGGTGAATTTCTCGAGGGGGTACGCTTCACCGCCAACGGTGCCATAACCAGTTCTTTTGTTGCACGAGGTGAGACCCGGACCTACAGGAAACTCGAAACACGGCATTTCTTTGACTTTAAGCCGGTTTTTTGATATTCCCCGCTTCATCGCTGCTGTGCGTCACATCAACCTGACTCTATTTGATTAACATACAAATTTTTCTGATGTTGTTCAAATCTAAGGACTAACACTGATTTTTATCATCGTTCCTCTATTGAATAGCCTCGATTTGCCGATAAGGTCATAGAGGGACGATAAGATCGTTTTCCTGGGCACCGAAAATTCGTCTTCATTAATGAATTGCTCCAGAAATATTTCGCTTGGTAATAGTATTCTATGACGGAATCAATCCATCGATCTGAACCTATTCATGCCAACCCCTCCACTGCAGAGCTTCTTAATATCTCCGACTTTTCCGCAGGTATCAAGGCCAACCGACCGAAAGCTGATTATGTCAATATAGAAAGACGTTCACAGTACAACACAGTATTTCTTGTAGATGATTCGCCATCTTCATCAATTATGCCGCGACCGACACACTGGTCCGTCGCTTGGTCTGATCTGATGATGACCATGTTCGTCCTCTTTCTTTGTATGTACATCTACCAGTTTGCAAACCAGGATTTTCTGGCAAAAAAGAAACCGGAAATCATCGGTGGAGATACCACAGAGGCCTTACAAACACTCGACTCAAGCAAAGCCACTTTACCTTTTTCACCGATACGCCCAGGGTTGCCGCTTATAACCGCAGGTACTTTGAAAAAGATTGAAAGGGTCACTGAAGACTCGAACAATAAGAGCTCCTCTCCTAACCCTTCCCAGACAATAAAACCGAAAGGCATGATCGAAGGAAAAAACGCGATTGAAAAGGGGGCCACTGTAAACGTTTACCCTGAGACCACAGCGGTGATTCTTGAACCTGAGCAGGTTATTCCCGCCCCCTTAGCCGCTCCACCGGTTCCACTTCCGGACGAGGATGTCCTTGGCCCCAACCCCATAGTCCCTAAGGAATCCACCGCGCCCAAACCAGATAAGTTTCAGGAAATATACCGGCTCAGTAAGGGAGCCTTGGAAAACAATGACCTCAGCAAGTTTGCTGCCATCGACATCATACCCGACAAGACCATGCGCATCATTCTCACAGGTGATCTGTTATTCAATCTAGGAGAAAGTGAACTCTCTAAAAATGCAAAAGATTCATTGCAAAAAATTACTGCGGCTATCCGCTTCACCCCCTATATGATTAATGTTGTCGGCCATACCGATAATATTCCGATGCGTTCGAGCAAGTTTAAAAGCAATTGGGAACTTTCCGTCTCTCGAGCAAGCTCGGTGGCACGTTACCTCATTGAAGAAGTCCAGATGGACCCAAATCAGTTTGTGGTAAGCGGATACTCCTCCTATCGTCCGGTAGAACCCAACACAAATGCTGAGAACCGCGCAAAAAATCGCAGGGTGGAAATAATTATTTCCAAAAGACTCCCCGATCCATTGCCAGCATCGGCAGAAAACCTGAAATAACCAATGCAAACACCATGAAATACAGAAATCTTATCGGAATTATCCTCAGTACCGGACTCTTTCTTGTCGGTTTTATCCTCTGTGGCAACCTCAGCCTGTATTTCAATCTTTCCGGTTGGTTGGTTGTCTTCGGAGGTACGGTTGCCACAACCCTTCTCGGCTTCAAAGCAGAACAAATCGGAAATGTTGTAAAAGTTCTAATCGCCGCCTACCGCAAACCGATCACCAAGGAAACAGAAATTATCAATATTCTAATAGATTTGGCGATCCGCTCACGAATTGAGGGCATACTTACTTTGCAGAACCTTGAAAATGAAACAACCATACTTTTTCTACGGCGAGCATTAGGTTGTCTTGTTGACGGCTATAAAATCGAGCAGATCCGGGACATCCTGAACACAGAAATGTATTTTTTCCGCCTGCGAAGAGAGGATTCGGAACGAGTACTCAGAGCAATAGCCGACTATCTTCCTGCCTTTGGCATGATGGGTTCCGTAGTTGGCCTTATTGCCATGCTGGGCGGCATAGGCGATACCGCCACCATTCTTCAATTCATTCCAGTCGCCCTGACTTCAACCCTGTATGGTCTTATATTTTCGACTTGTTTCTTCCTGCCCTTTGCCGCAACCGTTAGAGAGAGGACAAACCACGAACTTCTGCTGCAGAAGATTATTATGGAGGGAGTTATTGCCATCAGTTCCGAAGTGAATCCGGTGATTTTGAAAACCAAACTGGAATCGTTTCTCACCCCATCGGAACGGAAAACACAGCTGGTCTCATACGCCAAACTTAAGGAACGGTTCAACATCGAACGGGAACAGAAAAAGGGTGATGAGGACGGTAGCTGAAAGACAAACTAGCCCGCCGGAGGATACAAGTTTTCAAGGTATAACGAGGTCAGTACTTACAAACGGCTACCTATCCTGTAGATGCTCCCTGAGACCAATATTGCAAGAACCTCAACTTTTACGACTCATAATCTATCAGCAAGATCAGAGTTGTCCATCCGGACAATTCCTTCAAGCAGCAGGTGGTCGATACGTTCGTTGATTAGAATTTCTTCCTGGGAAGGGTACTGGTTGGCATAAAAGAAAAACATCCCTCTCTTCCATGACAAGGTTTCAAAAAAGGCCTCTCGAGCCTGAAGCTTGAGCATTTCGGCCAGGGTCTCAAATTTAAGAAATCCCTTGCGCACAAGGATATCACCCAACCGCCGCCGCATACCGTGCTGATTATGGATTTTCAAGCATTGTGTCAGCTGCACCACATCAATGAGTCCGGATTCCAAAAGCAGATCACCAATCCTTTTTTTATTTCTGCTCAGAGCCCCAAAGATTAATATCCCTCTCTGGAAGAAAAAACTCGCATTATTGTGGTCGGTAACAACGCGTAATTCTCCGGAAACAGAAGCATAATCGAAGAACTGAAAAATGTTGTTCAACTCCATTGAGGCGATATTTCCCTGAAGGGATACACCACTATTATGACGCGAGTCTAATTTCATCGTATCAATAAATATTTATATACCAACCGGCATACCTTCTGCGTGGCAAATTCCTGTGCAAAAACAGGTATTGTATGCTATTACTGAAAGTTCTTCAGTGGTTGATAATGTTTCTCAAGAAATCTTAATTCGTGAGAGCAATAAAGAATGCAATAACCAGTTGAGATCAAGAAGATTTTGCTTCAATCCTTTCTCAGCTACAGATAAGGGTAAAGGTACTTATGAGTGCAGGTTTCACCCATCTCCATGTTCACAGCCAATACAGTCTCCTGGATGGAGCCATTCGTATAGCCGATCTCCTCGAAAAATGCAAGGAATACGGCATGGACAGTGTCGCTGTCACTGATCATGGGGCGATGTTTGGAGCTCTTGAGTTCTATTCCAAGGCGAAAAAAGCCGGTATCAAACCAATAGTTGGCTGTGAGCTGTATGTGGCTCCAGGAGACATGCGGGAGAGAAAGGCTATTGACGGCCATATCGCCTATCATATCGTCCTCTTGGCAATGAATCATACGGGCTACCAGAACCTCATGAAACTCGCCAGTATTGCCCAATTCGAAGGATTCTATTACAAACCCCGCATCGACATGCAGGCCCTTGAAAAATATAGCGAAGGGATCATCGCCATGACCGCCTGCCTGCATGGCAATGTACCCTACTTGATTGGCAGGGGCGATATGCAGGGCGCAAAAGCTAAAGCTCAGGAGTTATTCGACATCTTTGGCGACCGCCTTTATTTTGAGATCCAGGAGAACGGCCTGACCGAGCAGCAGAAGGTCAATGAAGGCCTGAAAATTCTCAGTGCCGAAATGGGCATCAAGCTGGTGGCAACCAACGATTGCCACTACCTCAACGGGATGAAGCACACGCCCATGAACTTTTGCTGTGCATTCAGACCGGCAAAACCATCAATGACCAGAATCGCTTCAAGTTTTCGACCGACGAGCTTTACTTCAAGTCGCCGGAAACCATGAAGAAGAAGCTTTGCCAACTGTCCGGAAGCCATAGCCAATACCCAGGAAATCGCCGATCGCTGCAACCTGGAAATCAATTTCGGTGACTACTATTTCCCGAATTTTCCAGTACCCGAGGGCGAAACCCTTGAATCGATGTTCAAGCAGGCCTGTTGGGACGGTCTTAAAGCCCGCTTCGACGAAATGCGCAAGGTCGGCAGGTTCAACGTAGAGGTTGAAAAGACCTACACCGAGCGGCTAAAAACAGAAATCGATGTCATCAACGACAATGGGCTTTCCCGCATATTTTCTCATCGTCGCCGATTTCATCAACTGGGCAAAAGACCGGGAAATTCCTGTCGGTCCCGGCCGAGGTTCAGGCGCGGGAAGTCTGGCAGCTTACGCCATGCGCATCACCAATATTGATCCCATCCCCTACGGCCTGATCTTTGAGCGCTTTCTCAATATTGAACGAAAATCGATGCCGGATTTCGATATTGATTTTTGTCAGGAAAGGCGCGGCGAGGTCATCGACTACGTTCGCCAGAAATACGGCGGCGCCGAACATGTCGCGCAGATAGTCACCTACGGCTCGATGAAGGCCCGTGGTGTTATCCGCGATGTCGGCAGCGCACTCGATATCCCTTATGGAGAAGTCGACAAGGTGGCCAAGCTGATCCCGGACCAGCTGAAGATGACCATCAAAAAGGCCATGGCCGAAGAGCCTAAACTCCAGGAGGCTGCCGACCATGACCCGAGAATTGCCGAACTCCTGGCGGTGTCGAAAACCCTGGAAGGACTGGCCCGTCACACCTCGACCCACGCCGCCGGAGTGGTGGTGTCACCCGGTCCGATGACCCAGTATCTGCCGACTTGCCGGGGGAGCAACGACGAGACCCTGACCCAGTACGACATGAAACATACCGAAATGACCGGATTGATAAAGTTCGATTTTCTCGGCTTGAAAACGCTTACGGTCATCGACAAGGCCCTGAAGCATATTAAAAAAGATATCGGTACCGACCTGAATATCGATGCCATCCCCATGGATGATGCGAAAACCTTCGACCTCCTCTGTCGGGGCGATGCGCAGGGCGTTTTTCAATTGGAGAGCTCCGGAATGCGCGAACTCTTGGTCAAGCTCGCCCCGGAACAGTTCAGCGATCTGATCGCCCTGGTCGCCCTCTACCGGCCCGGCCCACTTGATTCCGGGATGGTCGATGATTTCGTCGAGACCAAACACCACCGGAAAACCGCCAATTATCCGTTGCCGGACATTAAATCTGTGCTGGAGGAGACCTATGGAGTCATCGTCTACCAGGAACAGGTTATGAAAATAGCCAATATTCTGGCAAGTTACTCCCTTGGTGATGCCGATATCCTGCGCCGGGCAATGGGTAAAAAAATCCCCGAAGCGATGAATGCGGAAAAAGTCAAAGTTCATGGCTGGAGCGGTGAAAAACGGCCACCCGGCCGACAAGGCTGAGTATATCTTTGACCTCATGGCAAAATTTGCCGGCTACGGTTTCAACAAATCGCATTCCGCCGCCTACGCCCTGGTTGCCTACCAGACCGCTTATCTGAAGGCCCACTACATGCCCCAGTTCATGGCCGCCCTGCTTTCCTGCGACATGACCAACACCGACAAGGTGGTGCTGTATATCAACGAATGCAAGGAACACGCTATTGAGGTGCTGCCGCCTGATATCAATGAAAGTGTCAAGGATTTCAGCGTCATCAACGATCGCATCCGCTTCGGTCTGGCAGCGGTGAAAAACGTCGGTGAATCGGCGCTCGACTCGGTCATTGAGGAACGGGAAAAAAACGGCAAGTACACTTCCCTTGGCGACTTCTGCAACCGCATCGACTCCCGCCGGGTCAACAGTCGGGTTATAGAGAGTCTCATTAAATCCGGCTCCTTCGACTCCCTCGGCCATAAACGGTCGCAGTACTTCGCCGTTCTCGACAAGGCCATGGAACAGGCAAAGTCTGTACAACGCGACCAGTTGAGTGGTCAGATGTCACTTTTTTCAGTGGCGCCAAAGGCAAAACAACAACAGGAAATCGGTACCCTGGCAATGCCTGATATGCCGGAATGGGACGATCGGAAAAAACTGGCCTTTGAAAAAGAAACCGTCGGCTTTTATATCACCGGCCACCCTCTCGATGACGCCCTGCAGGAAATCAAAACCGTCATCGACTGCACCATCCAGGATCTGGCCGAGATGACCGACGACCAGCCGATACGCATCGGCGGACTCATACGCACCTGCAAGAAGCATAAGAGCAAACGGGGTGATCCGATGGCCTTTCTGACCGTTGAGGATATCTATGAATCGGTTGAGGTCATTGTCTTTCCGGATGCTTACAGCAGCTGTGAAGACATCCTCTCGTCAACCGATCCGGTAATTATTCAAGGTACGGTGAAAAAGGACGAGAGGGGACCGAAAATCATTGCCGACAGCATAGACTCACTGGCTGCAGCCAGAGAAAAATACACCGAATCGGCGAGAATAAAACTTGAAGCGGATAAACTTTCCCGGCAACAGATGGAAAAAATCAAGAAAGCCCTGTATCAGTTTCACGGCTCCTGTCCGGTGCTGCTTACCCTGCATTTTCCCGGCAGAGGTGAGGTCGATATCGAGGTATTAAAGGATCTCACCATTAAACCATGCCGACAACTCACTGACATCGTTGAGGACATTCTCAAGTATAAAGCGGTAACCTTCAGTAAAAAACCGATTGTCCTGACCCAAAGGAAGAAGCGCTGGGATAATAATCAACAGGCAAAAGCAAACTGAGGTGTCATTTTATTCAAAGCAGAGGCCGCACCCAGGACAGGCACCAACCGAAGGTGCAAACGTGTAACCGCAGGCCGGGCATACCGTCTCGGCGGCGGTTGGATCAAAAACGGCGGAGGCGCTACAAAGATCATGGCTATCTAAAGCTGTGCTTCTGACAAAGTCCTTCGCCAGAATCTCCAAAGCCTGATCAACATCGTCTTTGCGGATTTGCAGGTACATCTCCGGACCGCAGCAGCCTTTAACGCAGCCGTTTTCATCGCCACTGAGAAGTCCTGGAATATAACCCTGCTCCAAGATGTTCAGCAGGTATTTCATCTCCCTTAACGGCCCTTTGCGAATACTTACCAGCTCGGTTCCCGGCTGCAACTTCATGGATCGACCGACACGACGATCCTGCTCCCGCGCCAACATTTCGAGCTTTTCAGTACCGCTGACCAGCGGTATCCGGCAAACTGGACAAAGGGGCATATCCAATCTATATTCTGCATCACAGGATTGGCAATAATGCATCTCCGGGTCGATGCCTTGTACTTGCATTGCCTCCTGCAACCCTTTGTCATAGTTGTTTTTTGTCTTCGTTTGCCAAAATTTTAAGAACATATCCGTCCGTTACCTTTATCTGGCTCTGACAATCTAAAGAATGAAACGGCTGAGGTCCTGATCTTTCACAATATCCGAGAGCTGCCTACGCACATATTCGGCGGTCACCACAAACTTTGTATCGTCAAGCTCCGAGGCATCAAACGACAGCTCGTCCAGCACCCGCTCCATGACCGTATGCAGACGTCGGGCGCCGATCTCTTCGGTGGTTTCATTGACCTCGACGGCAATGGCGGCAATTTCTTCGATGGCCTCATCCTCAAAAATCAACTCAATCCCCTCCGTCTCCATCAGGGCAATATACTGCTTGGTCAGGGCATTTTCCGGCTCGGTGAGGATGCGGACAAATTCTTCTTTGCCAAGAGAATGCAGTTCAACCCGAATCGGAAAGCGACCCTGCAGCTCAGGAATCAGATCGGAGGGCTTGCTCACATGAAAGGCACCGCTGGCGATGAAGAGGATATGGTCGGTCTTTACCATGCCATGTTTGGTGGTGACGGTTGCCCCTTCGACAATCGGCAGCAGGTCACGCTGCACACCCTCCCGCGAGACCTCCGGGCCATGGGAACCACCCCCGCCCCGGGAGGCGATCTTATCGATCTCGTCGAGGAAAATAATCCCCGATTCCTCCGTGCGCCGAAGCGCCTCCTTCATCACCTTGTCCATATCGACAAGACGTTCCATCTCCTCCTTTTGGTCAAGGCCTCCATCGCCTCGGGCACCTTCATTTCCTGTTCTTTTTCTTTTTCCTCGGGAAAGATCTTGCTGAAGGCATCCTGAAGATTGGACTGCATATCCTCCAGGCCGGAGGTGGTCATGATCTCCACCATCGGCATCTGATTGCGATTCGCTCAGAGACAACCTCCATCTCTCGGTCGTCGAGCTTGCCGTCCCGCAGCATCTGGCGGAATTTTTCCCGGGTGGAATTGTCAACGGGCTGTCTTTACCGCTGTTTATCGGCAGATCAGAATTCTCTGAAGAGTGAACGAATGTCTCCGGCCGGTCCCATTGCTGCATCATGGGAACCCGGCCCGGGCGGCAGCAGCAGATCGAGGATTCGGTCTTCGGCATTGGCTGCCGCTAGCCCTTCGATGCGTTTCTTTTCTTCTTCTTTGACCATGCTGACGGCAAGTTCGACCAGATCGCGGATCATCGACTCCACATCCCGGCCCACATAGCCGACCTCGGTAAATTTTGAGGCCTCGACCTTGATAAAAGGCGACTCGGCCAGGGTCGCCAGACGTCTGGCAATCTCCGTCTTGCCGACCCCGGTGGGGCCGATCATGATGATATTTTTCGGGGCGATCTCTTCCCGAAGCGGCGAGGGCACCTGACGCCGGCGCCACCGGTTACTGAGGGCAATGGCCACCGAACGTTTGGCATCGGCCTGACCGACGATATATTTGTCAAGTTCCGCAACGGTTTCTCTTCGGGGTTGAGAATGTACTTTTGTTCATATTTTTTCAACGACTATGGAATGATTGGTAAATACACAGATATTGGCGGCAATTTCCATCGACGCCCGACAGATTGCTTCTGCATCGAGATCACTGTGCTGGATCAGGGCCAGTGCCGCCGCCTGGGCATAGGGACCGCCGGAACCTATGGCCAAGATTCCCTTATCGGGCTCGATCACATCGCCGTTCCGGAAAGCAGGAGGGAATGATCCTTGTCAACGGCGATCAGCATCGCCTCCAGCCTGCGCAGGAATTTATCCGTCCGCCAGTCCTTGGCCAGTTCCACCGCCGACCGCGTCAGGTTGCCGTTATATTGTTCCAGCTTCTGTTCCAAGTTTATCAAACAGGGTAAAGGCATCGGCAGTGGCCCCGGCAAAACCGGTGATGACCTTGTCGTGATAGAGCCGTCGCACCTTGCGGGCCTGGTGTTTCATGACCGTATTGCCGAAGGAGACCTGACCGTCTCCGGCCATGGCGACCTGCTCCCTTATGGCGCACTGCGAGAATTGTCGTTGATCGTATTTTCATTGATATTCTTTTCCAAGTTTAAAAATTGTACTGCCACGATAACCGAGGAACAAAGCCGTTCCCGCGGCAATTAACTCTTATTTTTTTCCTGATTCGACAAGCGGATGCGCCTTGTCATAGACATTGGACAGATGATCCAGGGTCAGATGGGTGTACCGCTGCGTGGTCGACAGACTGGCATGGCCCAGAAGTTCCTGTACCGACCGCAGGTCAGCCCCCATCTCCAGGAGATGGGTGGCAAACGAATGGCGCAGGGCATGGGGCGTGACCATCTGGGAGATTCCCGCCCGCTCCCCGTACAGCTTGCACCATCCGTTCAACGCTGCGGGTGGTCAGACGACCTCCCCTGCCGTTAAGAAACAGGGCCTCCTGCTCAACTGCCCTTCCCCGCCCGGCCCGCTCGCGAATCAACTGCTACCGCTGCGGCAGCCAGCCATTCACCGCCTCAATGGCGGGTCGGCCGACGGGGACCAAGCGTTCCTTATTTCCTTTGCCCCGTACCCTAAGCACTTCCGCATCGAAATCAAGGTCGGCGAGATCCCGCGACACCAGCTCGGAAACCCGCATTCCGGTTGAGTAAAGGAGCTCAAGAATAGCCCTGTCCCGATACATATAGGTGTCCTGAACCTCCGGTGCCTCAAGGAGGGCGAAGGTTTCATCGACGGTAAGAAAAACGGGAATGAAGCGGCCGGCCTTTGGCCCGGCTATGCCGGTCAACGGATCGCTTTTCACCAGCCCACGCCGTACCGCAAAGCCGAAAAAGGTCCTGAGGGCCGAGAGTTTTCTTGCCACCGAACCACTGCTGTTATGGCCATGCAGGCTGACAATAAAGGTACGGACATGCCCGGCAGAGACCCCTTCCAGACCTGTATTCTCTCCCAGACAAGCGGGAAAATTCAAGGAGGTCACGACGATACCCGGTGATCGTATGCTCGGAATAACCCTTTTCGATTGCCAACCACCGGGTAAAAAGATCAATGGTGTTAATCATCTTCTAGCACTCATTGTGGAAATACCATAATCCCAGATCGCCCCTCTCTGAAAACCAACGTGTCGGATTTTTCCCCTCGACATCGATGCTCTTGGGGAATATAGGATGCTTTTTTCTGCCATTTATGATTTGTTAGCAAAGGAACTGAGGCAATTTTCATGGTGATAGTTCTAGCCTGAAAGTTAACCTAAAGCAACCCCCTTTTATTCCGCAACATCCTGTACAATATGGCGAAAAAATCCTTTGAAGCGGCCCTTGCCCGACTCGAACAGATAACCGAAGAACTTGCTGGTGGTGAAGAAAGCCTGGAAAACAGTTTAAAAAAATTTGATGAGGGTATCAAACTGGCCGGTTTTTGCCATGAACAACTCAATGAGGCTCGGGCCGAGGATTGAAATTCTCCTCGAAAAAGACGGCAAACTGAAGCAAGCCCCTTTGAGGGACCGGAAGATGGACATAAAGAAACTATTTAAATGACAAGCAGCAAACCGTCGAAGATGGCTTGAAAGCCATGATGCTGCAGGCCACCGGCCCGTTTGTCAAGCATATTGAGGCCATGCGTTACAGCCTGTTTGCCGGAGGCAAACGGGTTCGGCCGATTCTCTGCCTGGCAACCGGGGAAGCTCTCGACAATACCCCGGAAACCACAAACAATCTCCTGCCTGTTGCCTGTGCTCTCGAATGTATCCATACCTATTCGCTTATCCATGACGACCTGCCGGCCATGGATAACGATGATCTGAGACGCGGCAAGCCGACAAACCACATTCTCTTTGGAGAAGCAGGAGCAATTCTTGCCGGAGATAGTCTTTTGACCTTCGCCTTTGAGTTACTGAGCTCTGAAGGCAACAGCACTCTTCCTGCCAAAAACCGCCTCCGGATAATTGAAATGATCGCCAGGGCCGCCGGACCGCTTGGGAATGGTGGGTGGACAGACACTTGATATCGCAAGCGAACAGACATCCGTCCCATTTGCTATCCTGCAGACCATTCATCGCGCCAAGACCGGGGCACTGATTACCTGCTCCGTGCAGGCGGGCGCCATAGGCGCCGGTGCGACCTGCGAACAGATGGAAAAACTGACAATTTACGGTGAAAAAATCGGCCTTGCCTTCCAGATAGTCGACGACATTCTTAATGTTACCTCGACAACAGAACAACTGGGTAAGGCCGCCGGTTCAGATGCCAATCGAGGCAAAGCAACCTATCCAGCTTTTTTGGGCCTCGAACAGACCAAGATCAAGGCCAAGGAAGCTATTAAAGGAGCCATCGACGCCCTGCACGGTTTTGACGCAAAGGCTGATCCGCTTCGGCAACTTGCCACGTATATTTATACCAGAAGTAATTGACCGTTTCCTCCCATTTTTCCATCCGGGCGAACATGGGCTCGAAACATTTCTTGGTTAGCATTTCTCAATAAAAGGTTATGTCAAATTCCCAACCCAAAGCCTCCAAGCCGATCCTCGCAAGGGTAGAATCTCCTTCTGATATCCGCAAGCTTGCCATCCCTGAACTAAGGGAACTCGCCCAGGATATTCGTGACCTCATCGTTCAAACAGTTGCCCATACTGGCGGGCATCTCGCACCAAGCCTCGGAGTGGTTGAACTTACCATTGCCCTGCATTATGTCTTTGACACCCCTTTTGATAAACTTATCTGGGATGTCGGCCACCAAAGCTATGCCCATAAAATTCTCACCGGGAGGCGAGAACAATTCGCCTCTCTTAGACAATACAAAGGCATGAGCGGCTTCCCCAAGTTCAAAGAAAGCAGCTACGATGCCTTCGAAACGGGACACAGCTCAACCTCCATCTCAGCGGCCCTGGGCATGACCCTGGCAAAACATCTCAAGAAAGATCCGCACCGGGCTATCGCAATCATCGGAGACGGATCGATGACTGCCGGCCTGGCCTTTGAAGCCCTCAACCATGCCGGCCATCTCGACAAGGATCTTATTGTTGTCCTCAACGACAACGAGATGTCTATTTCACCAAATGTCGGCGCACTTTCCAGCTTTCTCAGCCGCAAGCTCACCGGCAAGACCATGAGTCGGGTCAAGGCGCATCTGGTGGAAAAATTGCAAATTTCCGATGTCGGAGAAAATATTCTCAATATCCTCCGTAAAAGTGAAGACAGCTTCAAGAGTTTTTTCACTCCGGGCATGCTCTTTGAGGCATTCAAATTCAATTATATCGGTCCCATTGACGGCCACAACCTCGAGGATCTCCTGGAAACGCTGGAGACCGTTCGCGATAACTCGCAGGGCCCGATGCTCATTCACGTCCTTACAAGAAAAGGCAAGGGTTATGCCCCGGCGGAAAAAAACCCCGATATATTCCACGGCATTGGCCCCTTCGATATTGTCAGCGGCACGCCGCATTCAACAAAAGGCATAGCAACATATACGCAGGTGTTCGGCGAAACCGTCACCCGGATGGCGGAAAAGGACGAGAAAATTATTGCCATTTCCGCGGCCATGGTGTCGGGTACCGGGCTGTCAAAATTCGCCAAAGCATTTCCTGATCGTTTTTTTGATGTGGGTATTGCCGAACAACACGCCTTGACATTTGCCGCCGGTCTCGCAGTGGAAGGAATGCGGCCGGTCGTGGCCATTTACTCAACCTTTTTCCAGCGAGCCCTGGATCAAATTATCCACGATATCTGTATCCCCAACCTGCCGGTCACCCTGGCCATCGACCGGGCGGGGGTCGTCGGTGATGACGGGCCGACGCATCACGGGGTATTCGACATATCCTTCCTGCGCTTCATCCCCAACATGATCATCATGGCCCCGAAGGATGAAGAGGAACTGCAGCATATGCTCTATACCGCTGTATACCATGACGGCCCGGCCGCCGTTCGCTATCCGCGAGGCCCAGGTCTACGGCGTGGCTTTGGCTGAAAGCTTAATAAAACTTGAGATCGGCAAGGGCGAGCTCCTGTCCTCAGGTGACGACGTTCTGCTGTTGCCCGTCGGCAATCGAGTGTATCCTGCCCTTGCTGCCGCCGAAGAGTTACAGAAGATCGACATCAGTGCCGCGGTGATAAATCCACGCTTTATTAAACCCTTGGATGCCGAACTCATCTGTCATTGGGCTCAGCATACAACAAGGGTCATCACCATTGAAGATAATGCTCGTCAGGGTGGTTTCGGCAGCTCGATCCTTGAACTCTTCAGCAGGCGTGGTCTGTATTCAGTGCAGACCTGTATACTCGGCCATCCCGACAATTTCGTTGAACATGGACCGCAGAGTACTTTATGGAAGAACAGCCAGATAGATGCACCTTCAATTGTCCGGGCGGCGATCAAACTGGCGGGGAAGGGGGCATAGCTCCGGCAGACAACTCAACAAAAAATGTTGGCACCGTTCTTTAACGGGCCGGCCTTTTTTATTCAGGAAATCTCCAAAAGATCAGTCTTTGAAGTAGTTTTTATACCATTCGACAAATCTACCGATCCCGTATTCAAGGGTTGTTCCCGGTTTGTAATGGAAATCCTTCACTAAATCATCGACATTTGCGTAAGTAGCCGGAACATCGCCCGGCTGCATCGGCAGGAAATTCTTCTTCGCCTTTCTCCCCAGAGGCCGCCTCAAGAACCTCAATATAGCGTAACAGTTTTTCCTTGTTGTTGTTGCCGATGTTATAAATTCGATACGGGCAGTAAGAGGAGGCCGGGTCAGGACTGTCGCTTCGCCAATCCCGGTTGCCTTCCGGAACCTGATGAATAACTCGGTACACCCCTTCGACTATATCATCGACGTAGGTAAAATCCCGCTCCATATTACCGTTATTGAAGACGTCGATGGGACGGTTTTCAAGAATCGCCTTGGTGAATAAAAACAAGGCCATATCCGGCCGTCCCCACGGACCATATACGGTAAAAAATCGTAGCCCGGTGGTCGGCAGGTTGAAAAGATGGCTGTAGGTATGGGCCATCAGTTCATTGGCTTTTTTTGAGGCGGCATACAATGAAACCGGGTGATCGACATTATCATGCACCGAAAACGGCATCTTGGTATTGGCACCGTAAACGGAACTGGATGATGCATAGACCAGATGCTTCACCGCTGAGTGCCGACATCCTTCGAGAATATTAACAAAACCAACCACATTGGTGTCAACATAGGAATGAGGATTGATCAGCGAATAGCGTACTCCGGCCTGGGCAGCAAGATTTACAACTGCGTCAAAGCGATGCTGTTGAAAAAGCTTGGCAACGCCATGCCGGTCAGCAAGATCAAGAGCAACATGGCTAAACATCGGCCCTGCCGCAAGGGCCGCCATCCGGTCCCTCTTCAGTTGCGGATCATAGTAATCATTGATATTATCCAAGCCGACAACCTCAGCGCCGCCGGCTATCAGTTTCTGCGCCAAATGCGCCCCTATAAAACCGGCCGCGCCGGTAATCAATATTTTCTTCATTATTGTTTGATTTGAGTTGCTCGTTGAAATTTATTTCGTTTCGTTGAGTAGCAATATTTCTCAGGCACGGTCAGTCATCATAATCGCCTTCCGGTCCCTTATCGCTGGCCAGAGTTTTCGCCCTGGCAATGATTTTCTCCCTGGTCCATTGCGCCGGATCTTCAAGGCGCGTGCCCTTCGGGCCTAGATCATAGGAACCGGCCTGCAAAATGGCCTCTTTGGCTAGAACGGCAGTGCCTTCTGCATGAAAGACCTGGGTGAGAATCTTAAAAACAAAATCCTCAACCCCTTTGCACATCCGCTCCCGCACTTCTTTTGCCTGGGAAAGCAGTAAGGCTTCAAATGGCAGATTGAGGTTCTTGTAATTACCCCCTTTCCATCCGTTTTTTGCTGCATGGGCGGACATTTTCTGCCACATTTCCTCGCTCATCCCCCGGCCCTTGACCTTGATGAAATTGCCGTCTTGGTCGAGGATGGCATTGCCGTAATCGTTAACCTCCACCCCCCAGGACACCATTTGCAGGGCGGTGGCGACATTCGCTTTGGTAGTATTGGTTTGACTGGCAATGGCTCGAAGTTTATCCGAATTATTACCGGATGTTCCATGCTGCGCGCCGGAAACCTTGTAAGGTTCGAGGGCTTTGTGGATAGTGGCGGTAAGATCAACCTGGATACCCTGACCGCTTGCCTCAAGGCCGTGGGTTGATCCATTATTCAGGGCGATCCAATCGGGAAATATACCGTTGGCATTGAGTCCTTTGATGAGAAACGAGGCATCGGCAACCGTCGACAGCCCCTGATCTCCTTTAATTTCACCGACCTCCGTTTCTAGGCCCGCCCAGGTCGGAATAAAATTGCTCAGCTCGATATTTGCCAGCAGATTCAAATCGTCCGGCATATGCGAGGCATCGACGGCAATAGAGGTTATTCCGGCATCGAACATCGCCGGAATATCCATTCTTGCAAACGGCAGATCGGCCTCACTTTTAATGCCGTAATGGTCGGCATGTATTGCCACCGGCACCGTAATACCCAGCTCATTGCATATGGCATCTACATACATCGGCAAATTATAGGAGTTGACTGGACAATAGTTACCCTCCGACCGGGCAATCTCAATGATCAGCGCTGCATCGGCACGCTGGGCTGCCAGCAGGGCACCGCGGATAACAAAACTATTTCGTCCGTTGGCGGCAATGGTCATGGCCTTTCCTTTGGCGAGTAAAGCACGGTCAATGACCTTGCCGCTGACGATCAAGGCCTTGGAATGTGGGAAACGTTTGGTAATATTGGGGGGCCGGCCAATCTGAATCAACTTTTCATATTCTGCATTCATTCCCATGAAACACCTCCAGATGTATTTTGTCCGTTTTACTCCAGCTTGGAAAGTAGTTTCCCAAGCAAGAAAATTTAGAGAACACTCTTTTTTGAAATACCCTCTATTTTATAATCCATGGGAAAAAAGAAATCCAGGAAGGAAACTCTTCTATTCCGATATCTTTTCATTGTCCGGTGGTGATTTGGTGAAACCAGTGAAGCCTTTTCCGGCAAACAGCCAGACCGCAACGACACTGATCTCGTACAGCACCATAAGAGGTATCGCCATCATCAATTGGTTAACGACATCCGGGGTGGGGGTGAGGATGGCGGCAACGATGAAATTTATGAGGATAGCATATTTTCTGTGCCGGTTGAGGAAAGCCACATTAATCAGCCCGGTCTTGGCAAGGAAGACCATAAAAATAGGCATTTCAAAGATCACACCAAAAGCTAAAAGTAGCCTGGTAGCCAGGTCGAAATATTCACTCACCGCCGGCAGGGAAGTTAGAAATTCGTTGTTGTAGCCTACCAGAAATTTAAAGGCGGGTGGGAAGACGACAAAATATCCAAAAGCCGCCCCACCGATAAAGCAACAGGAGGAGAGGAAGGAAAAGGGTATCAGTACCCTCTTCTCATGGCCATAGAGTCCGGGGGCAACAAAACGCCAGATCTGCGAAAAGATTACCGGGGACGCTAGCAGTACGCCGCAGACCAGGGCGAGCTTTAGGTAAAAAAAAACCCCTCTTGATATGAGGTGAAGATAAGGGAAGTACCCTGCGGCAGAACCTCGACAAGAGGTTTAAAAAACCAGGTTCCAATTGGCTGAATGATCGAATAGGAAAAACAAAAACCAATGAAGGCGGCCACCAACGAGACTATCAGACACGAACGCAATTCGCGTAAATGTTCAGTGAGAGCCTGTTTTTCTAATTTTCCACTACCATCTTGCGGGTTCATATGGCATATACCCTGAATATTAACTGATCAACGTCTCACATGAGGATCCGACCTGAATACCATCTACCAGGAATTTTGACAAGATGGTCTATGGCGTAGACGACATTTATCCGACTGCCCCCATTTCTTTAGACCGAAAACATGCAGCATATCCATGGAAAATAACGAAAAACATATTAACTCCTATACGACAACCTGGGTCGTCTATATCGTCCGCTGCCGCGACGGATCGTATTATACCGGCATAACCACCGACCTAACAAGACGTATCACCGAACACAATTCTCCGGGAGGTGGGGCCAAGTATACCCGGCCCCGACGACCGGTCACCCTGGTCTACAGTGAATCAACAAATTCTCGGGCAACGGCCGCACATCGGGAAAATCAAATAAAAAAACTGCGTCTTGCCCAAAAGATCCAGCTCATTGGCGGTAAGTTAGAACCGAAAACTCCTCAGATTCTGTCGCTTGAACACCCGGAGAAAAGCCGGCAGACGGCCTCTCATAAATAACTTGCCCGGATCTTTTCCGAGACTGCCTTGGTGAGATCAAGCACCTTTTCGGCATGTGCTCTTGACACCGCACCGGTGCCACAACTGGGGGTGATCAGTGTCTGACTATAAATCCTTTCTCTATCAATGCCGATCGCCTGTAGCTGCTCGGCCTGTCGATACCATTTAGCCACCAGAGAATCAGTAGCCTCGAGATCAATAAACTCTGGAGCCGTCGGGACGATACCGCTGGCGAGAAAGCCTCCGCCAGCGAAAAACTTTACCAGGTGCTCGGGGTAAAGAATAAGCTTATCAAAATAGGAATACGCATCGTAACTGACGATATCCACCCCGGATTCAAACACCACCGACCATTCGGTATTGGCGCAGACATGGACTCCGGTCAGGCCGTTTTCGGCGCGAACCGCGTGAAAAACCTCCGACAGACAGGCAACAATCTCTTCATGCGTAATTGTTATAAAGGCCGAAGAACCAAGACCGGCAAGTCCCGGCTCATCGAAGAACATGATGGTTCGGTCGCAGATTTCCGCCATTTTCCTGACCTGCCACCTGGCCTTCATCGCCAGATGCTTAACCGCTGCATCTCGCAGTTGGTCGTTGTAAAATATCGCCCTTCCACCCTGATCAACCAATCCGGTACAAAAGGTTATCGGCCCGGTGGTTTGCCCTTTAAGAGCTACCAGTGTCTCCTTTCTCATCCGCGCCTGCTCCAAAAACACGAAAAATCCGGGAGCGGCCTCACGGGCCAGATGAAACCGCGATTCCTCAAGAGAGACAGCACCTTCGGTCACGCCGAGATACTCCTCATAGAAGGCCAGCATTTCCTCTTCACAGGTGGTGGCTTGCCGTATCGATGAAGGTCTTTCCATCAACCTCCCTGACGCACGGCAATCCAGGCAGAAACTGCTGCATCATGCCTTCAGTTTTATACATCGGCAGCTGTGGCCAAAGGGGAATGTCGGGGGTATATTGAAAAATCAGATCGGTGGCTTCCTGATGACTGCCCATCGGCAAACTGCCGATGAGAAGCGGCAGACAATTCGGTTTAAAAGGCGACATAATTGATACCTGTTTATTTGATTTATGATGAAAATGATGCTGTTTTAGCCAACAGATAGTAATTCCAATGGTGAAAATGTCACCCTTTTTTCATACACTTGCCAAACACGACAATTTACCTGCCCATCAAATAGCGTACTCCTTGCTCCAATCCATCCAGCGACAATTCATACATCGGAAAGACTGAGCGAATGACATTGAGGGACTGGGTATATGACCAGTGATTTTCGGCAATGGGATTCAGCCAGATGGCCCGTGGAAAAGTCTCGGCCAGAAACCTGAGTTGTTCGATTGAGGGCTTACCGCTACGCTCAAAGGCATAGATGGAACCATCGGTTGACATCAATTCATACGGTGCCATGCTGGCATCACCGACGATGATCAGCCGGGTATCTGGATCGAGTCGAATAAAATTGCCAATGGCAATCGGCCGTTTATAGCGCGCCGCATCCTCCCACAGCAGATCGTAGATGGTATTATGGAAATAATAGGTTTTCAAATCCTTAAATTGCGATTTGGCATAACTGAACAGGGTCTGCACCAAGTCTACATGGGGTTCCATGGACCACCCGCCATTGTCAATGGCCAGGATAACCTTCAGACGATCGACGACCCCTCGATCGAAAACCAATTCGATTTCACCACCATTTTTCATCGTTCGATAAATGGTGGCGTCGATATTCAATCGGTCTTTTATGCCCTGGGGCACCAGATTGCGTAACCGCTTTAAGGCTTCGCCTACGGAATTCCGAGTCAGTACTCCCCGCCCCGAATACTCCCTGTACCTCCTTTCTCCGGCAACCTTAATGGCGGAACGGCTTCCCGATACCCCTCCTACCCGCAACCCACCCGGATGAAAGCCCCCATGACCGACCGGAGATGTACCGCCGGTACCAATCCATTTTGACCCACCATCATGTCGCCCTTGTTGATCCTTGAGCCGTGCCTTGAAATACTCTAGCAGTTCGGCGGGAGACATGCTTGCCAGCTTTTTTTCATCAAGGCCAAGTGCGTCGGCAAGTTTCTTGGGGTTTTCAAGCCATTCCTGGAGCATACCACTGGCGAGAAGATCAAATGTTGCCTCATCCTCGGCAGCAGGCAATTCAGCCCCTGCAAAAACATGGGCAAAGACTTGGTCGTACAGGTCAAAATATTTCTCACTCTTTACCAATACCGTTCTAGCTGCAGTATACAAATCATCGAGCGAACTGACTAAGCCGCAGTGCATCGCCCGGTGCAGGGTGAGAAAAGATGTTGGGCTTACCGGTATTCCGACATTCTTCAGCTGATAAAAAAAGCTTATAAACATACTTTTCCCTGATTAAAAAAACCGTTTTTTCAATGCGTTGTTTATCAATCTCTGGTAATCGGCACTTTTCTTAAATAAAACGCCTAAATAGGGAATCTCCTTTTTCAACCGCTCACCATCCTGAAAATCGTCATCGCTTGCCAGGGCTCGAATCCAGTTAATCAGCTCCCGAGTGGCCGGTTTTTTCTCCAGCCCGTCGAGGTTTCTCAGTTCATAAAAGGTTCCAATGGCATTATCCGTGAGTTTACTGCTGATCTTTGGAAAGTGCACAGCAACAATATTGCGCATCATCTTCGGGTCGGGAAAAGCGATATGATGAAAATTGCATCTTCCGAGAAAAGGATCGGAGAGGTCTTTTTTGGCGTTGGAGGTGATAATTATCACCGGACGGTGTATTGCCCGCACGGTTTCATCCGTCTCCATGATATCAAATTGCATCTGATCGAGCACGTCGAGCATGTCATCTTGAAACTCTGTCTCGGCCTTATCGATTTCATCAATCAGCAGCACGCACCTGACATCGGCGGTAAAGGCCTGCCCGATCTTGCCCATCTTGATGTATTCCGAAATGTTACTGACATTGCGCTGGGAATCACCGAACCTGCTGTCATTCAGCCGCGTCAGGGTATCATATTGATACAAAGCCTCGACGAGCTTCATGTTCGATTTGACATTCAGAATGATCAGCGGCATCCGCAGGGTCTCGGCAACGGCATGGGCGAGCATGGTTTTCCCGGTGCCTGGCTCACCTTTCAACAGCAAGGGCATTTCCAGCACCATGGAGATATTGACAATTTTTGCCAATTCAGGATCGAGAACATACTTTGCAGCACCAACGAAAGGGAATAACTCCATAATTTTTCTTCTCCAACTATTTATATTTATGTAATTTATTATAATTATTATCAAAAAGAAGCTTCTTTTAATCTAGATAACAACTATCAACATATACGCTCTATCAATCTTTGCGTAAAATAACCACCTCAGAATGTTACAACCGTACAATACTTTCCGCAAAAACATGATGCCATTGAAAACCAAAGGACACAAATACTACGGTCCTTTTTTTATTATCCGCGCAAATGACTTCTCGACGGAGACAATAAAAGACGGTATATTCCCATTGGTTTTTCTTTGCTATTGGGGCAGTTATCTCTGAATAATTGCCATGACACTGGTTCGCTGCCGACAATACTCACCGGAGATGCATGCATCCAGGTCATTGCTTTCCCCAAAGGTGATAAACACACAAAACGGATGTGCATCGGAATTCAATAGCAGCAAAACAGCAAGAGAAGGGAGGAGGCGAAAGGCATCATTTATGATTATCGACCTGACATTCGGCAGGCGTCTTAGATAGTCATAAAATGATAAAACAACAATCATTCCACTGAATGGAAACAAGACTGAGGGTATAGAGAATTAGTTATGAATTTTAATATACTGTTAGGTTTATCTGCAGTTGTCTGTCTGGTTGGGCTCATCGTCAGGTTGTCAATATGGTTTTCCCAAGGCATGCGCCCCGCCGCCGTCTCCGCCGCTCCCGCTGCGACGAGAGTGGCCGAAGCACTGAAGGGAGTTCTTGGTTCACTTTTCAGTGCTCAAATTTTTCTCATTATCAAATCGATTTTTGTTGATCTTCTCTTCCAAAAACGCATTTTTGATAAAAGTTCCCTGCGCTGGCTCGCCCACACCCTGATTTTTACCGGCTTTATTCTGTTGCTTCTCATGCACGCCATGCATTCAGTGGTAACTGAACATCTTTTCAAAGGTTACCAGTCAACCCTTAACCCCTATCTATTTTTACGAAATCTTTTCGGGGTGATGGTTCTTGCCGGTGTGGCGATAGCCGTCTTTCGCCGCATAACCCTCAAACCCCAGCGCTTGAGAACCTATGCCAGCGACTGGGCGGCTCTCGTGTTTTTGGGGGTCATCATCCTCTCCGGCATGCTCCTTGAGGGTGCCAAGATCTCCTCCCCCTCGAAGTTTCAGAGAATGGTGGATGAGTATGCCTCACTCTCCGACGAGGAAGATGGAAAGGCCCTTGAAGCCTTCTGGGTTCAAGAAAACGGCCTTATCTCCCCCAATGTTCAAGCTGCCGCCAACACCGGAACTTGTTGCCAAAGGTCGGGAAATTAATGGCGACAGCTGTATTGAATGCCACGTCTCCAACAAAAATGCTTTCGCCAGCTTTTCCGTGGCAAAAATCACCCCCTTGTTCTTTGCGGTTCTCGGTGATGCAGCGACGGTAACCCTTTTCTGGTATCTGCATATTGTCGCCTGCCTGGCTTTTTTAGCCTGGCTGCCTTTCAGCAAGATGTTTCACATCCTGGCCGCTCCCGTGAGTTTGATCGTCAAGAGCGTCACCGGCGATCAGTTACAAGAGCCGGCAAACATCCTCACCCGTCAGATGATTGGACTCTCCGCCTGCACCCATTGTGGAACATGCAGCCTTGAGTGTTCCTCCAACATGTTTTATGAATCCTTTCAGAATGATTTCATCCTGCCATCGGAAAAGGTTCAGTATCTGAAAAAAATTGCCGCCGGCAAAGAAACCGATCCGGCTATTCTGAAGCGCATGCAGCAGGGCCTGTATGTCTGTACCAGTTGTGATCGCTGCACTACGGTCTGTCCATCGGGAATTAATCTAAAGGAACTGTTCGTCAGTTCACGCTACGCCTTGCTTGGGCAAGGAATGCCGGAGACTGCTATGCTCAGCCACTTCTCCTTTCCCTTGGCCCTGGCGCAGAACTTCGTCGATGATCATTTACAGGCGTTGAAGAAGGTGACCGACATCTTCAAAAAGAGTTTTCAGCATCTTACCGATATGGCCTCACCGATAACGCTTGGTAAAGCCAAGGATATCGGCAACACAACATTTCGAGGATGTTTTTCGTGCCAGCGCTGCACCAACATCTGTCCGGTGGTACGCAGCTACGATAACCCCATAGAAGCTTTGGGAATGCTGCCCCATCAAATCATGTTCAGCCTCGGAATCGGCAATAGCGAACTGGCCATGGGGTCACAGATGATCTGGAGTTGCTCCACCTGCTATCTGTGCCAGGAACATTGTCCGAATCAGGTCGAACTCTGTGATATCTTCTACACTCTTAAAGAACGGCGCCCTCAATAAAATCGAGAGCAGGAGCGAACTCATGAAATACGCATTTTTTCAGGGTTGCAATATCCCTATCCGCATTCAACAATATGCAACATCAACAACGGCGGTCTTCGCCAAATTTGCCATAGAACTGGAAGTTATTCCGGAGTTCAACTGTTGTGGTTACCCGGCTCGCAATGTCGACGAAAAGGCTTATATTCTGCCTTCAGTGCGAAATCTCGCCATTGCGGAAAAAAAAGGACTAGATATCCTGGTCATCTGTAACTGCTGTTTTGCCAGCCTGCAGAAAGCCAAAAACGTCATGAGCAAAAATAGCCAGCTCATGGCAGAACTGAATGCCATTCTCGCCAAAGAGGGCCTTAATTATTCAGGTACAGCCGAAGTCAAACATTACCTTACAGTACTCTACGAGGAGGTAGGCCCGGAAAAAATCAAGGCCCAGCGGGTCAATGCCTTTACCGGCCTCAACATCTCGGTGATCCAAGGATGTCATATCCTCCGACCGAGGGAAATCACCCACTTTGACGATTCCTTCGTGCCCCGAATCACCGAGGAACTACTCCATACCACCGGCGCGAAAAGCCTTGATTGGCGAGGGAAACTTGAATGCTGCGGGGCTGCACTGGCGGGCATCAACAATGATCTTTCGCATAAGCTGCTCAAGGAAAAAATTACCGGGGCGCAGGCGGCCGGGGCCGATTTTATTACCCCTATCTGTGCCTATTGCCATCTCCAGTTCGATACCACACAAAAAAACATCCTCTCAGAGGCGGTCGGGAGAAAGGCTTCTTCCGGTACTCCTCTTCCCCCAGCTTCTCGGACTTTGTCTTGGCATAGATGAGCAGGCCTTGGGGATTGCCACAAACAGCACCATCTCTCCGGAAGATATCCAGCGACTCAAAAGCCTTCTCGGCCCTCCGGTTGAGGAGAAAAAGAAAAAGAAGGCAAAAGTCGCTGCCTGATGAACGTTTCATAAAGCTCTCAAACATCTGCACACAAACCACTCCCTCATATTTCTTGATGGAGTGGTTTTTTCTTTTTTTTCATCAGAAGATGCTTACTGTTGTCCGAATATTGACAGTGGCCTGTTCAGCTCGTCATGATGTTCAGGGAATTGAGCTTCTTTTCTTGGGAAAAAGTAATTTCGACGGAGATTGATATGAGTAAAGTCATTGCGTTTGCAGGTAAAGGTGGGGTGGGCAAAACCACCGTGGCAACACTGGTCGTCCGTTATCTCGGGGCAAATGGAAAAACTCCGGTTCTTGCTGTTGATGCAGACCCCAACAGCAACCTTGGGGAAACTATGGGGCTTGATGTCACCACCACCATTGGAGAGATTCGCGAAACCTACATGAAAGATCCACAGGGTATCCCTTCGGGGATGGACAAAATAAATTACCTTGAAACTCTTATTGAACAAGCCCTTATCGAAAAACCAAAGTTTGATCTCCTCGTCATGGGCAGACAAGAGGGTCAAGGATGTTATTGCATGGTCAACAATATCCTTAACCGTTTCACCGATAAGCTGGCCAGCCACTACAAATACACGGTGGTCGACAACGAAGCTGGAATGGAGCATTTAAGTCGACGAACCAGCGGCCAAGTAGACCTTCTTTTTCTCGTCACCGATTATTCCCTGAGAGGTCTGAGAGCTGTGCGGAGGATTAACCAGATGCTTACCGGCTTGAAGCTGGATGTAAAAAAACTCGCTATTATCGTTACTCGTGGACCGGAAAAGCTCAGTGATGCCTTTATGGCTGAAGCTGCGGAAATAGGGTTGCCAATCGCCGGCATCATTCCCCACGACCCGGCCCTCCTTGAATTCGATATGGAACGCCGTTCTTTGCTCGAACTACCGGAGAACGCCCTCTCCGTTTTGGCAATTGACAAGCTGATGACTGACTTTTGCCCTGCCTAAACTGATCTCTTGCATTCCCACAGGGGTTAATTATCTCCCGTGGGAAGTTCCTTTACCTTGAACGTTCACACGGCAAATTTATTGCTTTTCAAAAATATCTTTCTGCAATAACAGTGAGAAGGCCCAATCTTGACCTAGATCAATGCCAGACAGGTAGGCTAGATGTACACTGATAAATAATTGACCTTCTAAGTGCCAAGAAAGGGGGCCAATAATGCCATTCCTTCTCACAAATATCAAAAAGGAGAGTGTCCATGAAATGCCCCGGCCAGGATATGAAATATTGGAAAGCGAGCGCCATTTTCGATGCACAGTGTCCCAAATGCAACACCACAGTTGAATTCTATAAGGATGATACCAGCAGAAAATGTAGTAACTGTGGTCATCGTTTCGTCAACCCGAAGATGGATTTTGGTTGTGCCTCCTATTGCCCGTATGCAGAACAATGTTTGGGAGCTCTACCGGAAGATTTTGCCGGGGCACGCGACAATCTGCTCAAGGACAAGGTGGCGGTGGAAATGAAGAAATTCTTTCAGACTGATTTCAAACGTATCCGCCAAGCCACTGCTACGGCTCGATTTGCCGAGAACATTGGCAAGGCCGAAGGAGGCAATCTGGCAATCTTGCTTTGTGCCGCTTATCTCCAGGATATCGGTCCGATTGACGCCCAAACCATCTTAAGAAAGGTCGGGGCCGGCGAACCAATGATAATTGAAATCTGCGAGATATTGAATCTCACCGAACGAGCCTTAGAGAATGACTCGCTCCAGGCGAAAATTCTGCACGATGCACTGGCTCTGAGACATTTGCAAGAAGAACTCAAAGAGAATCTGGACAACAGCATAAAAATGCAACGGGTGAGTACGACAAAGTTCTTCACTGATTCAGCCGGAGCCTTGGCCATCTCTCTTGCCGAATGAATGCCGGCTTCAGGACGCATGAACGACTTCTATTGTTTCCTGTCCTCATGGTTCTCTCTTAAAGCAATTCCTCATCTATCGCTGAGTTACCATTTACCAACTTATCAGTGCCTTATTGTTTTTCACCATTCCTCCTATCCCCTTCTTGTCTCTTTTCTCACGATACGATATATGTACAGGCAGGCGAGAAATAATTTTAGAGTAATGCAGCAAGAGTGACAAGAAGGTGCCCACCATGGCCTCAGTATTGATCGTCGATGATGAACGAAGTATGCGGGATTTTCTCAAGATCCTTCTGGAAAAGGAAGGTCATAAGGTTGCTATTGCCGAAAGTGGGAAAAGAGCACTTGATATACTCGACAACCAACAGGTGGATGTTATTGTCAGCGATATCCGTATGCCCGGCATGACCGGCATTGAACTGCTTGAGGCTGTTAAAGAGGAATCGCCTGATCTGCCTGTAATCATGATTACCGCCTTTGCCTCTCCCGATGATGCCGTTTTGGCGATGAAGAATGGGGCCTTTGACTATATCACCAAACCATTTAACGTTGACGAAATTAAATCGGTAATAGAATCAGCCACGAGTAAAATTCAGCAAACAAAAAAACCCCAGGATCTTAGCAACGCATTCCCGGAAATAATCGGTAACAGCCGAGAAATGTTAAAAATCTATGATATGATCCAACGGGTTGCCCCGACACCTGCCAACGTCTTAATCTATGGGGAATCGGGAACCGGCAAAGAACTGGTGGCCAAGGCCATTCACAAACACAGTAAAGTTGCCGATCAAAGCTTTGTGCCAATTACCTGCAGCGCCATCCCCGAAGATCTGATGGAAAGCGAGCTATTCGGACATGTTAAGGGCTCTTTTACCGGGGCAATCAGTGATAAATCCGGCCTCTTCAACGAAGCCGACAACGGCACCGCCTTCCTTGACGAAATAGGTGAATTGACGTTAATTATTCAGACTAAACTGCTCGGGTTTTACAAGAACGCGAGATTAAACCCGTTGGTGGAACACGTTCAAAACGAATTAATGTCCGCATAATTGCCGCAACCAACAAAGTGCTCGAAGATGAAATTCGCGAAGGCCGATTCAGGGAAGATCTTTTTTACCGCCTAGCGGTTGTCCCAATGCGGGTACCACCTCTGCGAGAAAGAAAGGAGGATGTGCCGATGCTGGTTGACCACTTCCTGAAAAAATACTCTCGACTACTGTCTAAAGAAGTGCAAGAGATCTCCTCCTATGGCTTACAAGTCCTGATGAATTATCACTTTCCAGGGAACGTACGGGAATTGGAAAATATTATCGAGCGGGGTGTTGCCCTGGCAGGATCAAATATTATTCTCCCGGAGAGTCTGACTTTTTCCGGAAGAACCAAGCCAGGAGGAATTGATACAGATAATAATGAGTATGGCAACCTTTTCCAAGCAGCCGCCAGTGAAGAGGAACTCTTTGATCTGGGGATTGAGAAAATCATTGATAACCTGGAGAAACGGCTCATATCACACACCCTGCAAAAAACCAACAATTCAAAAATGCGGGCGGCTGAACTTTTACAACTCAGTTTTCGGTCTTTGCGCTACAAAGTTAAAAAATACGGTTTAAACTGACACATATGGATCTTTCCACCCTCATAGGACGTGCTCGGAAGACCATCAGCATCAACCAGATTCTCAGAAACCAACTATTGTGGATGCTGTTGCTGCGTATTGTTCTTTATACATTGCTGCTGTTCATCAGTTATGTTTTCCGTGGCGCCCAGTTTGATGTAATCATTCTGCCAACCAATTTGCTTATCCTGTTACTCCTCCTTGTCTTTCTCACCACCATACTCTCAGCATTTTTCCTCCTCATTTATGAGGGAAACCTACGCAAATTCGGCTTCGCGCAAAATCTCCTCGACACCTTTTTTGTCGCACTCCTGGTTTTCTTTTCCGGCTCTTCACGATCAATTTTCACCTCAGTTTTCTTTTTCCCCATCGTCGCCGGTGGTCTTCTTCTCCCCAGAAAAGGTGGCCTCGTTGCCGCTTCATCGGCAACCCTCCTGTACGGAACCATCCTTTTTCTTGAAGCATACGGCCTCTATCCGGAATACTTGCGCGAGTATCTCTGGGAAACATCACCGAATCCAATGATTATCTTCAACCATTTTGCAGTCCAGGGATTAACCTTCTTTCTGGCCGCAGTTCTCAGCGCCCTCTTCGGTTTGCGTCTTATGCGAACCGAAAACGCCCTCTCTGATTCTATTAAAAGTTTTGATCAACTGACCATTCTGTACAAACAAATTTTTGACAATATCTCCACCGGAATTATCACCATCGATGCGAACAACCTTATAACTTCAGCAAATAATGCTATCGAAAAAATCACCGGATTGCAGCACACAGACCTCATTGGCCAAAGGCTGGAATCAATTTTCCCGAGTCTTGATCTATCCGGACGTAATAACCGGTTGACTACCGACTTTGTTAAAAACGACGGCAGCAAGGTGCGAATCGGCTATTCTTATATAGATATTGAAGGTTCACAAACCGAACAGCCTTTCCAGAAACCACCACACAAAATAATCACCCTGAAAGATATAAGTGAAATTGAACAATTGGAGCGCCAGGTCAGACAGACGGAAAAACTTGCGGCCATCGGTACGATGAGTGCGAGTATCGCCCATGATTTTCGCAACCCCCTGACGGCGATCTCGGGATCAGCGCAGGTTCTTGCCAACGAATTCTCATCTGGGGGCTCAGAAAATTACAGTAATTTTCAATTGACCAACATCATCCTCAGGGAATCCAACCGCCTCATCGAAACTATTGCTGATTTTTTAAGGTTTTCTCGCCCGGAGGTCGCCAAGTGCAGCTGGTTTTCACTTCATGGCTGTATTGAGGAGGTGCTGCAAGTCTGCAAAGCTGATCCCGCATGGCCAGAATCAGCGCAAATACTCTGTAATTTTGACCGAACAGTTGACATCTGGGCGGATGAGAAGGAGATGTTCACGGTATTCACCCATCTCATCATGAATGGCTTAGCTTTTTGCCCTCCCGGCAAAGAACGCATTACCATTCAGGCACGGGAAGTCAACAACAGTGCACATCAAGAGGCAATAGAAATTTCAATCGAAGATAATGGACCGGGCATTGTGGAGAGTAAGCAAGAACAGATTTTTGAACCGTTTTTCACGACACGGGCAGAAGGCACCGGACTTGGTCTGGCTATAGTGAAGCAAACATTAACTGAACATCAGGGCTCGATCGATGTAACCTGCAGCCAAAACGGCGGGGCAATTTTCACCTCACCCTCCCACTGCCCCAATAGCCGGCCATTCCCCAACACATCCTGGGCGAATCCTTTCATTTTGCCGGTTGCCGATTCGCTGGGACAATTGGATCGTCTCCAAACTTGAGGTGCTCGGTCTTCATATATACGGTTCCCGTCCCAGAACGATCAACTGCCAGTATCGTACCGCCTATCCAGAGCTTTTTCCCTGGTTCCACATCCCGAAGCTGTGGAAATACCGAGGCATCTACGTCACTCTCAATGACTACGCCAAAACCATCTTCATCTACATCCAAGACCAGCGTGGCTTTGCTTCCGACCGTCGTTTGCAGAGTAAAAAAATATGCCGGCCACAGTACCCTCAGGCCCGTATATTTGGCTTCTAGCACATCCTCGTTTAAATTCTCCAAAGAAGACAATTGCTGCAAAAGATCATCAGGCGAAGGTTTAAGAGAGAAAGAAGCGACCTGCGGCCCTTCCTCGGTTGGTCCGGCACCTTCCTTCTTATGTTGAAACTTGAGTTCAACAGTTTTGGAGACAGACTCCGGCTGGAACTCCTTTGTCGATGGTCTTGTTTTTTGAAGAATAATACCGCCACTAATAACGAGTATGAAAATAACGACCACTCCAACAAGAGCTATCCGTTCCTTGCGTTTCTTTATGAGTTCCAGCACGTTGTTCTTGGAAAATTCCGTTGTCATTTTATCAACCGCACTCCAAACTATCAGTTTTCCGGGCCGTCAAGCACCTTGATCAATTTTCTCCGGCAGTTAACTGCTCTAATTTAAGAAAAATTACCAATATAGCTATCTTCTTAAATTACATTTTAGCAAAATAGTCATTTACAATGGCATCGGCAAATTACTACATGCCGGCTTCTCAGTTACTCTTGCTCTTTCCATACGCGAGCACCCAAACCGGTAAGTTTCTCCACCAAATTTTCATAACCACGCTCCAGATGGTAGATACGAGAAATGTCAGTCCGCCCAGAGGCAGCAAGGCCGGCAATAACCAGCGAGGAACTGGCGCGCAGGTCGGTTGCCATGACCGGCGCTCCGCTCAAGCCGTTCATTCCTCGACCCAAAACGACTGCCGAATGGCCATCGACTCTGATTTTAGCACCCATTCGCTGCAGTTCAGCCACATGCATAAACCTATTTTCAAAGATTGTTTCGGTTATCACGCATATATCCGAACCAAGCGTCATAAGCGCCATATACTGTGCCTGCAAATCGGTTGGATAACCGGGGAAGGGCATCGTCTTGATATCGACGCTGCCCAGGGTCGGTAATCCTTGCAGCCGAGCCGGCCAGCTGATACTGATTGAATTGTCGTTCTCGCCGATGAGCAAACCAGCACACCGTAGTTTTTCGAGAAGAGACGGCAAATGAGAAGGATTACAACCAGTGACCGTGCCGGAACCGCCGGTTGCTGCTATGGCAATAAGATAGGTGCCGGTCTCGATCCTATCCGGAATGATGGTACAATCAGCGGGAATTAGTTTTTTTACTCCATGAACAGTAAGTCTGTCTGTATCGCGGCCGTCAATTTTTGCCCCCATTTTGTTCAACATTTCTATGAGGTTACCGACTTCAGGCTCACGGGCGGCATTTTTTAGAACCGTTGTCCCTTCCGCCAAGACAGCAGCCATCAGCAGATTTTCGGTGCCGGTAACGGAAGGGATATCGAAATAGATGACATTCCCCTGCATTGGAACGTTTATATGGGCATCGACATAACCACCCGCAAGTTTACAGGTAACTCCCAGGCGCTCCAACCCCATAATGTGAAAATTAATCGGTCTGGCGCCTATAGCACAGCCCCCGGGCAGTGACACTTTGGCCTTTCCCAATCTGGCCAGCAAGGGCCCCAGTACTAACACCGAAGCACGCATGGTTTTCACAAGATCATAAGGGACTTCGGCATGTATCAAATGAGTGGAGTCCAAAATCAAAACGTCACCGTTCCGCTCACTTTTTACCCCAAGATTCCCCAGAAGTCGGATAAATGTCCGAGTATCACGCAGATCCGGGACATTACGTAGAGTATGTCGCCCTGGTGTCAGAAGTGTTGCGGCCATCAAAGGCAACGCAGCGTTTTTTGCGCCGCTTATTTTGACCTCGCCATGCAGTGGTCTCCCCCCTTCAATGATTAATTTCTCCATCGTTTATTTTCCTTGTATATCATTGCGCCATTCTGGCATGGAGTACTCGCTCCCGACCAGCATAATCGACCAGTATATCAACTTTTTCAAACCTCAGAGAATCATCTGGAACTTCTGTGCAGAACAAACGTGCCGCATCACCCTGATCTGCACCTATTTCCATGAACAATTGTCCGCCGGGGCAAAGGTATTTCGGCCCCTCCCGACATATCCTCAGAATGAAATCCATGCCACCCCCCCCTCCATCCAACGCAAGTCTTGGCTCGTGTTTGGTCACCTCGGGTTCCAAATTATTTTCAAGCTCAAAACGACTCACATACGGCGGGTTCGATACAATGAGTGAAAAATCACGCCGCATGCGGAAAGCGGAAAAGAGATCCGCCTCAACCAATGCCACCTTCTCTGCCAGTCCGTGGCGTTTAAGGTTAGATCGAGCAACTTCAAGTGCCGAGGATGAGATATCTGAGGCGATAATTCTTTCCCCGGTTTCCTTGGCGAGTACCGTAGCAATCACCCCGCTGCCGCAGCATAAATCAAGCAGAACCCCTTTTGTCAAATTTTCCTGAGCAACAAAAGCCAACACCCGATCGAGAAGAAACTCGGTCTCCGGCCTCGGGATAAGAACGGCCGGAGAAATCCAAAAAGGCATTGACCAAAACTCCTGCTCTCCTAAAATATAAGCGACCGGTTCTCTTTTTTTTCTACGACCAATGAAAGCGAGAAACTTGCTTTGTTCTGCTTCAGCCATGTCGGTTTGCCCGAGAAGAAATATTTCGGTTCGCGATTTTCCCAGACAGGCCTCAAGAAGCAGACGGGCTTCGAGGGCGTATTCCTCGATCCCTGCAAGCTCAAGTTCGCCGGCGGCTAGTTGAAGGAGTTCCAAAAGACGCATGTTTTGCACTCAGGTCCTGAGTTAGAACAATTGAGAAGAAGTCGCAAGAAACTGCAAGGACCCCTGATGTCCTTATTGAATATTTTTCAATTTTTCGGCTTGGTCATGAGCAATCAGAGGGAATATCACATCTTCAATCTTTCCACTCATTATCGAATCCAGTTTATAGAGAGTGAGGTTGATTCGATGATCAGTCATACGGCCCTGGGGAAAGTTGTAGGTGCGGATTCTTTCACTCCTGTCGCCACTGCCCACCTGGCTTTTTCGATCCTGGGAAATCTTGTCGTGACGCTCCCGTTCCATTTGGTCAAGCAATCGTGCACGCAGCACAATCAGTGCTTTGGCCTTGTTTTTATGCTGCGATTTTTCATCCTGACAGATGACCACAAGACCGGTCGGCAGATGGGTCACCCGAACGGCCGAGTCGGTTGTGTTAACCGATTGGCCGCCCGGCCCTGAAGAGCGGAAAACATCAAACTTCAACTCATTCATATCGATATGTAATTCAACTTCATCGACTTCCGGTAAAATTGCCACAGTAACCGCTGAGGTGTGGATCCGACCCTGAGTTTCCGTCTCAGGTACCCGCTGTACACGATGGACTCCGCTTTCATACTTGAGCTTTGAATAGACCTGTTCACCACTGATAAGGGCAATGATTTCTTTAAAGCCTCCAATACCAATGGGATTGGAACTCATAGTCTCAACCCGCCATCCCATATTTTCTGCAAAACGGCTGTACATTCTGAATAGATCACCGGCAAAAAGAGCTGCCTCATCTCCTCCGGTACCCGCTCTGATTTCAAGGAAGATATTTTTATCGTCATTTGGATCCTTGGGGAGAAGAATGATCTTCATCTCCTGATCAAGATCCTTCTCTTTGTCCGCTAGTTCCTCAAGGTCAGCTTTGGCCAGATCTTTCATTTCCTGGTCTTCTGCTTCATCAAAGAGGATTGCTTTGTTATTGCCGATTTCTTGCTGAACCTTCATGTACTCCCGGTACTTGGCATTAAGTTTGATCAGATGGGCGTGTTCTCGAACAACCTTTTGATATTCCTGTTGGTTGTTTACCAGTTGCGGATCGGACAGCCGACCTTCAAGATGAGAAATCTTATCGTCGAGGTCAGCAAATCTTTCAAACATAGCTTGCCTTCTAGCCAAGGAAAAGAGAAAGAAAAAAGTCCACAACCATGGCGAGCATCGTTGTGGACCTCAATGAGAATACACTGCTTGTCGGAGAAAAAACCGACGCCGGGTATAACAATAATTAGGATTTTTCCTTTCCTAGCTTGGCATAATGCTGGGCATAACGCTGTTTGAACTTCTCGATGCGTCCCGCTGAGTCAATGAGTTTCTGCTTGCCGGTGAAGAAAGGATGGCAGGCTGAGCAGATCTCGACTTTCATCTCTTTCATTACCGACCCCACTTCTACCTGGTTACCACAAGCGCAGGCCACATTAATTGTATGATACTCTGGATGAATTCCGTTCTTCATGGCTTCTATTCCTCCATCACCCGATGAGGGTGAGTAAATTTTATCGATGTTGAAATACATTTTACCACAAAATACCCGCATATATTACCCAAATAGCGATTTTTTTCAACAAAAAATGAACTTTTCCATGCTTCTGGCGAATCTTATGTGTTCATGGAATCAAGAAAATCAGCGTTGGATTTTTGCAGTTTTAATTTATCTATAAGAAAATCCATGCAATCGGCGGGATTCATCGAGTTGAGGAGTTTGCGAAGAATCCAAATCCGATTAAGGGCATCAGCCTTGATAAGGAGATCCTCCTTCCGCGTGCCTGACCGTTTGAGATCAATAGCCGGAAAAATTCGTTTGTCGGCCATCTTCCGGTCAAGTATCAGCTCCATATTGCCGGTTCCCTTAAATTCTTCAAAGATTACCTCATCCATCCGGCTCCCCGTTTCGATCAGTGCTGTAGCCAGGATAGTCAGGCTACCCCCCTCCTCGATATTTCTCGCCGCACCAAAGAACCGTTTGGGCCGATGCAAGGCATTAGCTTCAACACCCCCGGAGAGGATCTTGCCACTTGCCGGAGTGACAGTGTTATAAGCTCGGGCAAGCCGAGTAATAGAGTCAAGCAAAATCACCACGTCTTTTTTATGCTCGACCAGTCTCTTAGCCTTTTCAATTACCATTTCAGCAACTTGAATATGGCGCTGAGGAGGTTCATCAAAGGTCGAACTGACAACTTCGGCGGTCTTGACACTCCTGGTCATTTCTGTGACCTCTTCCGGACGTTCATCAATCAGAAGAACGATCAGATATACCTCCTTGTGATTGCGCACAATGGAGTTGGCAATTTTCTGCATCAGGACTGTTTTACCAGTTCGTGGAGGAGCGACAATAAGTCCTCTTTGACCTTTGCCGATGGGTGCAAACATATCCATAATCCGCATGGAAATGTTATCCGGTTGCCATTCTAAAGTGAAAGCTTCATTGGGATGAAGCGGTGTAAGATTACCGAACAATGTCTTCTGCTTTGATGCTTCAGGAGGATCAAAATTGACGCTATCTACCTTGAGCAGGGCAAAATACCTTTCACCTTCCTTGGGCGCTCGTACCAACCCTTCAATGGTATCTCCGGTGCGAAGGTTCAACCTGCGTATTTGCGAGGGAGAAACATAGATGTCATCTGGCCCAGGCAGGTAATTATAATCAGGAGCCCTGAGAAAACCGAAACCATCGGGCAGTATTTCCAGGACGCCACTGCCACGCATCTTCCCATCCTTATCGGATTGGGCTTTAAGAATTGCAAAGATGAGCTCCTGTTTACGTAGCGCACTGTAGCCTTCGACCTTTAAGGTCCGGCCCAGTGCCACCAATTCACCGATTTTCATCAGTTTAAGTTCCGCCAGATTCATTAATCTACTTCTCCTTTCTGGAATTATTGGCAGGATAATGGGGAAACACCGTTGACACCAAGACGCGTTAGGCTCTTCGCCATGCCATCGGTGTGGAATCAATAATTTCTTTCAAGACCGCGCATTGCAAGAAATGCTTAGGAAAATCCCTTGCACAAGAAATCTTTTTTGATTTCAAAAGTACTTGTTGAGTGCTGTGTGTCGGTCAGATAATGTATATAGAATGGGGTAAATGACCAGACCTGTGACGAATCAAACATTTTGAATGGCTGTGGATGATCCTAAACTAATTTCCGGATACAATTTTTTCAAAGCGGTGAGTACTAAACAGGATTCAAAGAGACGATTCAGCAAAGACAGGGATTGAGTTTCAAAAATCATTGATTCCCTTATACGTATTCACACCTTCACTGTCAAGCTTTTTAGGAACCGTTACAAAATATCTTGGTCGTTCTTTCTTATTTCGTTACGACGCCTTATGCTGCTCCCGATATTCAATTTGTCAGGATTTTATGTTACAATATTTAACCTGTCTTCCTCGCTGTGCCAATTCATGTCTCTGCCTTGAAGTTTTTTGCCTAGCCATGCTATCTGTTGTATTGAACTGACAAATGTTCCGCTGTTGTCAATGACAAAATGGGCAAGTTTGAGTTTTTCAGAAAGAGCTAATTGTGTAGCAAAAACCCTTTGTATCTCCCCTGGCGCCATACCATCACGGATTGCCACTCGGCGGCAGCAGAGCTCTTCAGGAACATGGACAACCACCCACACTGCAAAATCATGTTGCCAGCCAACCTCAAAAAGGAGTGGGACCTCGACAACCAGGTTTTTCCCTGCAGAACAGCAAAGCAGGTAATGGTCGGCAACCTCCTTTCGCACCAGAGGATGAAGAATCGATTCCAACTCGTTTCTTACCCCATCGTCGGTAAAAACTGCCTGACGAAGAAGCCGTCTATTGAGTGTGCCATCGGGGAAAAGAAACCGATTGCCGAATATCATGGCAAACCTTTCAAATCCAGGTTTCCCATCTTGCATCTGCTGCCGGCAAAGCTGATCCGTATCAAGATGCTCAGCTGATATGGCAACCGCGAGTATTCTGCTTGCCGTGCTCTTTCCAGAGCCCAAGCCACCGGTCACAGCAATATTCACGGTACTGCCTCTTTTTTAATATTGCTGTCAAGTTCTTTCAAAACACCGGCAAAATCGGGCCAGAGAGCAGCAGTATAATCCATCGGTTGATCGGTGACGGGATGATGGAAGACCAGTCTTGATGCATGCAGGAGGTGCCGTGGAAAACCAGTGTTATCGCGATTTCCTCCATACACTCCATCGCCGACCACAGGATAACCAAGATGGGCCATATGGACCCTTATTTGATGGGTTCTCCCGGTTTCAATGACGATTTTTGCCAAACTGAAGGCATGGGGGAATTCTTGAAGGACCTGCCAATTACTGACAGCATACCGGCCACCATGCTCTCTTACGGCCATTTTGTGACGATGAACCGGGTGCCGTCCGACAGATGCCACCATTCGTCCACTTTTATCCTTGAGCACTCCATGAAGCAAGGCCAGATATTCCTTAGTGAGTAGCCGATTTTTAAAATCGTCTACCAACTTTCGGTGCACGAAATCCTGCTTAGCCACCAGCATAATCCCGGAGGTGTCCTTATCAAGCCTATGAACAATTCCCGGTCGCAAACTATCACCCACACCGGCAATGGATTGGCAATAATGCACCAATCCATTCACCAATGTTCCCTGAGTATTACCGTTCCCCGGATGCACGACAAGACCTGGAGGTTTTGACAAAAGCAGAAGAAATTCATCTTCGTAGATAATCGAAAAATCGATGGGTTGAGGTCGAACATCGATCGCTTCCTGTTTTTCAATACTGCCGCTGACGATCTCCCCCTCTTTGAGTCGATAACTATTTTTGCGAGATACCGCATCGACAAAGATATGGCCTTTCCGGATTGAGTTTGCAAGAACAGATCTTGAAAGCGATGGAATAGTCAGAGTAAGAAATTGGTCTAGTCGCAATCCAGCCAATGCCGCGTCGATCGCAATCTGAAAAGAATTGCTGCGGAGTAAAAAGTTGTCAATCATTTTATGAAGGTATTTTCAACTTACAAACAGCACTCCTGGGAGTTCTGCCCGTCGTAGTTAGGAAAAAATTGCTTCAATGGTTTTACTAACAGCGGACTCTTCAGTGTTCTGGGCCAACGACAATTCTTTGACAAGAAGGTTTTTAGCGGTATCAAGCATCTTCCTTTCACCGTAACTCAAATCCTTATCCACGCTTAGCAGAAAAAGATCACGCAATACCACAGCAACCTCATGCACGGACCCAGTCTTAATCTTTTCCATATAGTCACGATAACGCCTGTTCCAGGTCTGAGTGCCCAGGGCCACCGAGCGATCCGCCAATATATTAAAGACATTACTCACCTCATGCTTGCCGACAATGGCTCGCAAACCAACATTTTTGCTGCTGGCAGTGGGTATCATGATTCTCATACTGTTGTCAAGAATTTCTAAAATGTAAAATGATTGATTAATTCCACCGATTTTCTTCGTTTCGACGGCTTTAATAACACCAACACCATGAGCTGGATATACAGCCATATCACCTTCAGAAAACACAGGTTTCTCCTTTTTTCAAAGCGCCTTGTATAAGGCCGAACACAATAATATCTGAATAACAAGACACTACAAAAGTAATTACAAATAAGGGACATGCACCGGACCATAAAGAAATATTTCCTTATTCCGGTTGTGATTGATATTTTTGCTGCAGCAGATGATACTGACGATCAGTATATTTAAGCGCTGTACGTTGTTACTATAACCTGTTTACAGAAAATTTGCCGCACTTTTTCCCGGCTATCCGGGTATTGATCAAACAATGTTGGATATTGGGAGGTGTTGCCATTGATTCAACAAGGATTCTTCCTTACTTCAGGCCATTAAGAAAGCCCATAGCCTTATCAACTGTATCCTCAAGATAAAGTCGTATTCCTTGCTCCAACTGGGAATATCTGCCAGACATGAGATCCTTCTCGGTGTCATTGAAATCACTGAGAACATACTTTTCTATTGGAAACCCAGGATGAACATCGTCCTTCCCCGGCCTTCCGATACCGATCTTTAATCGATAAAAATCATTGAAGCCCAAGCATTCAACTGTAGATTTAATACCATTATGCCCTCCAGTACCGCCACCTTTTACAAGCTTTATCCGACCTGAATGCATATCAAGATCATCATGAATCACCAGCAATTGGTCAGGTTCAATTTTAAAGAACCGGTAATACTGAACTACTGCTTTTCCGCTCAGGTTCATGAAGGTAGCAGGTTTGACGAGATGAACCTTTTTACCCAAGAATGAAAAGCTGCGGAATAGGCCTGCCACTTTTCGATAAACTGCGGATGACCCCACTTCTTCGAGAGTTCATCAACAATCTGAAAACCAATATTATGGCGGTTCAAACGGTACTGCGCACCGGGATTACCAAGACCAACAATCAAGTAGTCATTTGCTTCCATAAAGGTTACATCCCCAAAAAACAGAAAGGTCCGAAAAAAAATTTTTCGGACCTTATGTTCTCTTCGACATGTGAAAAACAGGAATATTACGTTTCCCAGCGCAATGGAATGGTTCGAGGCTTTCCTGGAAAATTATCTGACCATCATTATATCAGGCTACTGCAGCCTTCTGTCCGGGTTTAATGACGCTGACAGCTAACACTTCAATATCGGTGACCATTCGGACATTTTCAGGAATGGTATATTTCACCACATTTGACACTGTCGCCAATGGCAAGTGAAGTAACATCTACTTCGCATTCATCCGGAATATCGAGGGGTCTGCCTTCCAAAACAACTTTATCATGAGCTATGACCATATCTCCACCAAGGTCAACACCCTTAGCTATACCGTTATAGACAATGGGAACTGTGAAATACCGACTCTTCTGAATATCAATTTCACAAAAGTCGACATGAATCAAAGTGTCGCGAACAGGATCTGTCTGAACCTCCCCTATCATCACACACTTGTCGGCAGCCCCATCTATTTTCAGGGTAACAACCGTATTACGGCGATAGAACTCGAGAAGCTTTGCCATTAGTGTTTTGGTCTCAAGCTGAAGCATGACAGCCTCTCCACCACCACCATACACTACTGCTGGAGTAATCCCTTGCATACGCAGTTGCCGCATGGGTCCTTTACCGGAAATATTTCTCACAGATGCGGACATTTCAACCTGAAACATAAAGCCTCCTTTGCCGGACAGTCGCAGTAACTCACATCAAAAACGACTGAGCAGAATATTATAAAAAATTAATATATTTCGAAATTAACCAAACTATGCCAGTTATACAAACAGCGAACTGACTGAATCCTCATTATGTATCCTGCTGATCGCCTCTGCAAGCAAACGGGAGACGGAAAGAACCTTAATTTTTTCACACTTCAGCGCCTCGCCACGAAGGGGTATCGAATTCGTAACGACCAGTGATTTCAATTGCGACGCATTGATTCTTTCAATTGCCGGTCCTGAAAGAACAGGATGCGAGCAACAAGCATGCACTTCTTTGGCCCCATGCTCCAGAAGGGTCTTGGCACCAGAACAAAGCGTTCCCGCTGTATCGACCATATCGTCCATCAAAATCGCGGTTTTTCCTACGACATCGCCAATTACGTGCATTGCCTCACATTCATTGGGTTTATCACGACGTTTATCAATAATGGCTAAGCCGGAATTCAATCTTTTGGCAAACGCACGAGTTCTCTCCACCCCTCCGGCATCTGGAGAAACCATGATGACTTCATCACCAAAATTTTGCTTGATGTATTTGAGAATCACCGGCGCCGCAAAAAGATGATCAACGGGAATATTAAAAAATCCCTGAATCTGTCCGGCGTGCAGATCCATGCACAGTACCCTGCGAACCCCGACCGCCATAAACATTTCGGCAACTACCTTGGCGGAAATTGGTACTCGTGGAGCATTTTTCCTGTCCTGTCGCGCATACCCATAGTAAGGTACTACGGCGGTTATCCTTCTTGCCGAAGCCCTTCGTAGGGCATCAACCATGATCACCAACTCCATCAAGTGATCATTGACCGGAGTGCAGGTAGGTTGAATGAGAAAAACATCGGTTCCCCGAACATTTTCCTTCAGTTCGACAAAGATCTCTCCATCACTGAATTTTCTCAGATCGGCTTTGCTCAAGGGTATATTCAAATGCGTAGCAATTTCTTCTGCCAATTGCCTATGAGCATTCCCTGTAAAAATCTTTAAATCTCGTACCATGTTTTATGCACTCGGAAATTCCAGATAACGTATATTAGCGATGGCTGGGGCGGAAGGATTCGAACCTACGAATGCCGGGATCAAAACCCGGTGCCTTACCGCTTGGCGACGCCCCAGTACAGGCTCTTAACAAATAAACTTTATCACCGTATTCCTGACGTAATCCATCAACAACACGTTCAAAACCAGAGCAATCAGACAACTCAGAGTCCGGAAAAACCCCAAAAACGGTTGGTCCACTTCCAGACATCAACACCCTTGATGCACCCGCCGCTAAAAGAGCTCCTTTAAGCCGCCCAACTTCCGGATGTTTTGCACACGTTACCTGCTCCAGGTCGTTATGCATCTTTGACAGCAGCAAAGAAACGGTTTTGTGCTTTTGAAAGCATGACAATTTAGAGTTTTTCGTTTGCCTTGTCAATGTTAAATTTTGAAAGACCCAAGCTGTCGAGACAAAAATGTTGGGATTAACCAAAATAAATGAACAATCGTCGAGCGAATCTACGGGAGACATAATATCGCCAATGCCCCTGCGCAACAACGGCATTATGGCCTCCGGCAAAAAAAGGGACATCGGCTCCCAAGGGTCGAGCAATCTCTATTAACTCCGGTTCGCTAAACTCTTGTCCGAAAACGGCATTCAATCCCCGAAGAACTGTTCCGGCATCGCTGCTCCCTCCGCCAAGACCAGCCGCCACAGGAATATGTTTCTCTAGGGAAATTTTCACTCCACATCCTTTCCCCTTCCGGCTGACAGCAAAATAGGCAGTTGCCGCCCGTGCCGCTAGATTACTAGCATCCGCCGGAATATTGGGATCTGAACAGAAAAGCTCGATCCCTCTCTCCTCAGGTATAATCTCCAAAGTAATGATGTCATACAACTGCAGCTTCTGCATCCATGTTTCCAAATCATGATAGCCATCGGCTCGTTGGCCGAGGACATGAAGAAACAGGTTGATTTTAGCAGGTGCATAAAGGGTCAGATTGCAATTCAAACAACTCATTGATAAAACTACTTTCTCACTGCTTTAACAAACCGTATTTTGATGTCATAAAGAATATTTTTCAGCAGTTCTTCTTCATCTGCCGTCAAGTTCCCTTTAGTTTTGTTCTGTATAAGCACCAAGGTGTCTATCGCATGTCTCGCCAGGTCATGCTCCACTATTCTTTTTCCTGTTTGCGGATCAGCAATCTCTCCAAGATGGTAAAGCGCGGAGGTATTCAAAGACATCACAAAAGCAGGAAAGGTGACTTCCGGCATCACGCATCGCCCTTCCTTGTTGGGAACCTTCCCCTCACCACATCCACAATCGCTGCCAGCCATTTTTTCATCGTCCGCCATGTCTTCGTTCCCCTCTACAAATCACTTGCATCCCCGATAACCGGATAAATACCTTCTTTACATGAGCAATTGCAGGTCTGGTTAGCCCCCATTGCGGAGCAAAAACATCAATCCTTTGCCTAAGGCATTAAACAGCCGATAAATCAAGAACCTGAGCGTTATTTATATTTGCTAACCCTTTGACTTTTTTTAATAATTCCTTTGAAACAATTTCGTCGGTACTCAACAGAATTATATTCTGATTGCTTTTTTCTTCTCGACCAACGGTCATCCTGGAAATATTGGCCCCGGCAGCGCCAAGGGTTGTTCCCAATGCCCCGATGACCCCAGGCACATCATTGTTAAAAACCAGAAGCATAGGCCCGGATATCATGGCTTCCAGCCTGAAAGAATTCAAGCGCACAAGGCGCGGTTCATTGCGCCCGAACACTGTGCCAACAAGAATATTCTCTCCTTCATTGGTGGTTACTTTGATAGTCAGCGTATTGATAAAGTCATCCGATTTATCACTCTTCGACTCAATAACCCTAATTCCTCGCTCTTTGGCAATGATCGGGGCGTTAACATAATTTACTGCATCCTTCAGGATGGGTGAAAAGAGCCCTTTCAAAAACGCAACTGTTATAGGAGTGGTGTTCAATTCCGCCAATGCCCCGCTGTATTCAATATTGACTTCGGCGACTCCCCCCTTGGCAATTTGCATATGCAGGACACCGAGTTTTTCACCCAAGGTCAGATATGGCCCCACTTGCGCCAACACCTCGTCGCTTACCGATGGGACATTAACCGCATTGGTCACTGCCCCCTTTAGCAGATAATCGGCAATCTGCTCGGCAATAATCAGAGCCACATTTTCCTGGGCCTCACTTGTTGAAGCACCCAAATGCGGAGTACAGATAAAATTATCCAGACCAAGCAGTGGACAGTTCTCAAGAGTTGTAGGCTCTTTGGCAAAAACATCAAGGGCGGCACCAGCAATTTTTTTATTGGCCAACGCCTCATACAGGGCAGTCTCGTCACACACTCCACCTCGAGCACAATCGATAAACATGGCTTCAGGTTTCATGTTTGCAAAAAACTCAGTGGACACAAGGCCTTTGGTTTCCTGAGTCAACGGGACATGTACCGAAATAAAGTCGGAACGCTTAGCTAAATCTTCAAGACTGACGAGATCCACACCTATTTTTTGGGCCATTTCCTTGGGCATATGGGGATCATAGGCAATCGTTTTCATTTTCAACCCTTGTGCCCGACTTGCAGCAATAGCACCAATTCTGCCTATGCCAATAACCCCAAAGGTCTTGCCGGTAACCTCACGTCCCATGAATTTTTTCTTATCCCAGCGTCCCTCTTTCATTGACCGACAGGCCTGTGGAATGTTGCGTGCCAGGGACATCATCATGGAAATTGCGTGTTCGGCCGCGGTTGTCGCATTGCCGTCTGGGGCATTCATCACGACAATACCTTTTTGGCTGGCTGCCGGAATATCAACATTGTCCAAGCCTATCCCTGCCCGTCCGACCACCTTCAACTTATGCGCCGACTCTAAAATGTCGGCAGTGACCTTGGTCGCACTGCGAATCGCCAACCCATCATAGTCACCAATGATTTTTTTCAAGTCCTCCGGAGTCAATCCGGTTTTTACATCCACTTCCAGACCGGCATTTTTTAAAACTTCCACTCCAACCTGCGACAAATTATCACTCACCAGCACTCGCATCTCATCCCCCTCAAAAAATGTTCACGTCCACAGCTCGGGTGGAATATCACCGACCCATCTGTCCGAAATAATTGGCCAATCTCCCAACAGATCTTTCGCACTCAGCAAATAATAACAATCTGCAACTTCTCAATAATAAATGAAAAACTATACATACTTCCCCTTCATAGAACAATCAAAAAAGCGGTAATTATATGCTCCGGGAGGAAGTTAACCGTATTCACAACTCACTTCACCGCAAATTGCTCTCTTCAATAATGTTGTACATTCATTTGGAAAACGATATAAAGCAACCTATAATTTTCGGTTTAACCACCTTGCATTGAGCCGGCGTATCATTTATTTTCGTGAGTGAGTTGACAAACATTTAAACATCTTTCATTCTTTGTTCTGATTGAAAAAACTGCTGGCAGGAGTACCTTATGACTGAAACGCGACTGCGTTTTCCTCCGAGCCCCACCGGTTATCTGCATATCGGTGGAGCTCGAACGGCGCTTTACAATTGGCTGTACGCTAAAAAAACCGGGGGCAAACTCATTCTTCGCATTGAAGATACCGACACTGGCCGCTCCAGTGCGGAATCAATCAATGGAATCATTGACGGTCTTGAATGGCTCGGCATTGATTATGATGAAGGACCCTATTTCCAGACTGATTTTGAGGCCGATCACGTAGCTGCCTCACAGAAATTATTAGCTACAGGGGCAGCCTATAAATGTTTTTGTACCAAAGAAGAATTAGATGCAAAACGACAGGCAGCCCTCACAGCAAAAAAACCACTGGGTTACGATCGGACTTGCCGCAGTCTTTCATTACCGGAAACAACAGCCAAAGAAGCAGCCGGTATCCCTTCGGTTATACGCTTCAGAGTGCCTGACAGAAGCGGTCTTCTTGGATATGATGATAAAATTTTTGGACGAATAGAATCCGCCTATTCGGAAATAGACGACTTTGTAATTGTTCGATCAAACGGCAAACCGCTTTATCTCCTCTGCAATGTGGTGGATGACATTCGAGACCGAATTACTCACATTATTCGGGGGCAGGACCATATGACCAATACTCTCAAGCAAGTGCTGTTGTACGAAGCTCTTGAAGCACCCCTACCTGTTTTTGGTCATATGCCTCTCACCCTTGATACCAAGAAGGCAAAAATTTCTAAGCGCAGTCACGGTGAGATAGTAGCAGTGCAGTTCTATCGAGACAATGGATTCATACCTTGGGCCTTTAATAACTTTCTTGCCCTCCTTGGATGGTCGGCCGGTAACGACCAGGAATTCTTTTCAAAAGAAGAGCTGATACGGGACTTCTCCCTTGAACGGATAAACAAGTCAAGCGCCATTTTTAATTACAAAAAGGATGACCCGAAATTCATTACCGACCCCAAAGCCATTTACTTCAATGAACACTACCTCAGGAACATGGCAATCAGCGAACTTGGGGAAATGGTGCGAAAGGAACTTGAAGAATGAGAATCTATGGCAGGAGTGTTATGCTTGCGACAGGAAAAAATGGTTTCTCGACACCCTGGCACTGATCAGAGACCGCTTTCATACCCTTAAGGATTTCACATCTCTCGGCAGGGCCTATTTTGCCGACGACTTCATGATCGATCCGAAACCGCTGGAAAAAAATGTATTGAAATTTGCCGAATTGCAAACATGGCTCCCCGAACTGGCAGCAAGATATGAAAAACTTACCGATTTTACGCTGGAGGAGACAGAAAGAGTGGCGCGGGAATTGGCCGAAGAACTGTCGATAAAACCCGGCCTCCTTATTAATGCAATGCGCACTGTCGTCACCGGGCAACTCGCAGGCCCGTCAATGTTTGACATCGTCCTGACAATCGGCAGAGAAACCGTCGTTAGACGCCTTCGGGATGTTGAAAAATTTTTCAACCGCGCATAACCGTTTCACCAACACATTGGTTCATCTTTATGGAAACACAAGAAGAATCAGAAAATGCAACCACTTGATTTTATTCGCCAGATTATTGCTGACGACCTGCAATCCGGCAAACACCAAGGGACTATCACCAGGTTTCCACCGGAGCCCAATGGCTTTCTGCACATCGGACATGCCAAATCGATCTGCCTGAATTTCGGTATTGCTCAAGAAACAGGCGGCACCTGCAACCTGCGATTCGACGACACCAATCCCAGCAAGGAGGACATCAGCTATGTCGACTCCATCAAGGAAGACGTCAAATGGCTGGGGTTCCAATGGGGAGAAAAAACTCTGTATGCCTCCGATTATTTCCCGCAACTTTATCAATTTGCCGTGGCGCTTATCAAGCTCGATAAAGCCTATGTATGTCAGTTGTCTCCTGATGAAATACGGCAATATCGTGGCACCTTGACTGAACCGGGCAAAGAAAGCCCTTATCGTAACCGCAGTGTCGAGGAAAACCTTGATCTGTTCGAGCGTATGAAAAATGGTGAATTTGCCGAGGGAAGCCATGTGCTCCGCGCTAAGATTGACATGTCCTCACCCAACCTCAACATGCGCGATCCGGTCATCTACCGAATCCTCAAAGATCACCATCACCGCACCGGCGACACCTGGGTGATCTACCCCATGTACGATTACACCCACTGCCTTTCCGACATGCTGGAAAACATCACCCACTCTCTCTGCACCCTGGAATTTGAGGACCATCGTCCTCTCTATGATTGGGTACTCGACACTCTCAACACTCCGTGCCACCCACGCCAGATCGAATTTGCCCGTCTCAACCTGAGCTATACAGTCATGAGCAAGCGCAAACTTTTAAAAATGGTGGTCGGAAAGTATGTCGATGGCTGGGACGATCCACGGATGTTGACCATTTCCGGGTTGCGACGCCGTGGCTATACACCTGCCTCGCTCCGTAATTTTTGCAAAACAATCGGCATCGGCAAAAGTGAAAGTCGTATCGATATGGGAGTTCTCGAAAATGAAATCCGCAACGATCTCAACGTCAATGCACCGCGCAGAATGTGTGTTCTCGACCCGGTAAAGGTCATTATCGATAATTTTCCTCCCGGACAGGTCGAGGAAATGTCGGCAATGAACCACCCCCAAGCCCCGGAGATGGGTGAACGTTCTGTCCCCTTCACTCGGGAATTGTATATTGAACGTGACGATTTCATGGAAGACCCACCAAAAAAATACCACCGATTGGGACCCGGACGTGAAGTTCGATTGCGATTCGCCTATCTTATCCGCTACGTCTCGCATGTGAAAGATGCTAAAAGCGGAAAGATCACTGAAATCCATTGCACCTATGATCCGGAGACTAGAGGTGGTTCCGCTCCCGATGGGCGGAAGGTAAAAGGAACAATCCACTGGGTATCTGCAGAAAAAGGGGTACCGGTAACCGTTCGCTTATACGACCGACTCTTTAAGGTTGAAGATCCTGAGGCAAATAAAGAAATAGATTTTCTCGACCTCATTAATCCCCACTCCAAGGTTGTGGTAAGCAACGCAATTGCCGAACCGAGCCTCATGGAATTGCACCCGGGCGACAAAATTCAATTCGAACGTCTGGGGTACTTCTGTGCCGATTATATTGAGTCTCAGCTTGGCCGTCCGGTTTTCAACAGAACAGTAACCCTCAAAGATTCCTGGGAGACCGGACAAAAATAACCACCCATGATGGTGTTGAAAGTAATTTGTTTATTTTTCTGTTAGCTAACCCTAAAAATATTTCGGAGCATTGAAAATTATGTTGACTGATGTTATTGTTTGGAGTACCTAAATGATCACATAATGGAGAGTACAATGCTGCAAAAAAGAGCAAAAAACATCGGTTGCCGTTTTGCTGATACGGTAAAAAGGTGCTTAAGCAGAAACCAATGTAGCGAGTTGGTTTCTCCGCTTTCCCAAAAAGGCCAAAACGGACGTATAAAAATTTGCAAAGTTACGGGCGATCGTATCGTATGCGGGCGCATCGCGGCAATGGGAGTATATCCCGGGGTAGAAGCTGACATAATTTGTTCTGGAACAGGAAGCCGATGTATCCTGAAGGTAAATGGGGGGACCGTCAGTCTTGATGCTGATGTCTCAGAGAATATTTTAGTTTCAAGTCTTTAGTAGTACTCCAAACAGGCCCGATTATTCGGGCATATTTTTTGCCAGTTAAGTTAGGGCCATCTAACTAGTCATGTGAGGTTAAGAACATGCTTGAAAAAGTAATAATTTGGACGATTATTGCGGTGAGTGCCATTTTTATTGGTCGTAAGCTTTACAGACAATGGCGGGCAGCTTTCGACAAAAACTCTCCCATTTCCTGCGGACAAGGTTGTTGCTCCTGCAATACTTCTTCAGATTGTTCGACAAAAGACAAATAATAATAAACTGATAATCAAAAGGATAGCGAATGAGCAATATTTGTCTACGGCAAATGCGCAAAGACCAGCACGGTATCATCGTGGCGATCAATGTTGCCGGTGAACTTGGCAGGCGCTTACGCGAGATGGGATTTGTTCCAGGCACCCACATAAAGGTTTGCGGTCGTGCCCCGCTTCACGACCCGGTAGCAATCCGAATTCTTGACAGTACGATCACCCTGCGCAACAATGAAGCTGACTACATTCTTGTCGATATTGAATAGTAAAAATTATCCCAGCTATTTTTGTCCACCATTTTTTTATTTCAAATCATCAATACATTAAAGACCGATGCAATTGAAAATGGCCCTGGCGGGCAACCCAAACGCAGGCAAGACGACCCTTTTCAATCAATTGACGGGAGCCAGACAACATGTCGGCAATTATCCCGGAATAACTGTTGAGCATAAGGAAGGCTACCTCGACTATCACGGCCAGACGATCATCATCACCGACCTGCCGGGAACCTATTCGATGACCGCGTATTCGGCAGAGGAACTTGTGGCTCGCGATTATCTTGTTTATAACCGTCCGCAGGTTGTGATCAATATTGTCGATGCCTCGAACCTCGAACGCAACCTCTATCTTACCTGTCAACTCCTTGAACTTGGTGCACCTGTCGTTGTTGCCTTGAATATGATGGATGTTGCTAAAACTCGGGGTATTGAGATCAGTGCGGCAGTACTGGCAAAACATCTCCAGGTTCCGGTAGTACCGATAATCGCCCGTTCCGGATTTGGCAAAGAAGCACTTCTCAGCACCGCCTTGCAGGTAGCCTCCACATCTCGGCAATGGAATCCCCTTAATATCTCCTATGGAGATGACCTTGATTCCACCCTCTCTGAATTAATCGAAATAATTACCGCTGAGTCCCTGATGACCCAGACCTACCATGCCAGATATACGGCTATCAAATATTTGGAAAATGATGAACAGATCCGGGCGAAAAGTCGAGAGATTTCCTTGCATACCGCACAGTTACTACAGAAGATTGTTGACAAAACAACGGATCACACCCGACAAACCCTCGATGTTTATCCGGAGGCAATTATTGCCGACCACCGGTACGGATATATCAAATCACTCCTCCGACAGGGGGTGATCACCCGAAAATTCGATACCGACCGTCTCTACACCTCGGACAAGATAGACAAAGTCCTCACCAATCGGTTGGTCGGTCCCGTGCTGATGCTTGCCATCCTTTTTGCCCTGTATCAATTTACTTTCAGCTGGAGCGAAATGCCGATCTCCTGGCTAAAAACTGCATTCAGCTGGCTTGGCGGTCTCACTGAAGAAATATTACCGGACGGCATCCTCAAATCCTTGATCATTTCCGGAATAATCAATGGAGTCGGAGGAGTTCTCGGGTTTATTCCATTGATTATGTTTATGTTTTTCGGCATAGCCATCCTTGAAGATTCTGGATATCTCGCCCGAGTTGCCTTTATGATGGACAGAATCTTCAGAATTTTCGGCCTTCACGGCTCCTCGGTGATGCCTTTTATCGTCTCCGGCGGCATCGCCGGAGGCTGTGCTGTTCCCGGCGTTATGGCGACGCGAACCCTCCGCTCACCTAAAGAGCGGTTGGCTACCCTGCTGACTGTTCCTTTCATGAACTGCGGCGCCAAACTCCCGGTCCTGGCTCTTCTGATAGGGACTTTCTTCGGTGAGAATAAAGCCAACTACATGTTTTTTTTCACGATGCTCACGTGGATTGTCGCAATGCTTGCAGCCAAGCTCTTGCGCTCCACCGTCCTCAGAGGAGCTCCGACCCCTTTCGTCATGGAGCTGCCCCCCTACCGCTTTCCTACAATTCGCGGCCTTTGCATCCATACTTGGGAGCGTACCTATCAATATGTCAAAAAGGCCGGCACTGTGATTCTCGGCATTTCCATTCTACTGTGGACAATGATGACCTTCCCCAGCCTGCCCGAGGAGATTTCGACATCCTTTACCCTGCAACGCCAGGCAGCCATGACCGCCGCTGCACCGGATACTCTCGCTGAACTGAAGACAAAGATGGAACCACTATCGGAACAGGCAAAAGCTCTCGACCACAACATAAGCATGATAGGCAACGCAGAGGCCGAGTCGGCCTTACGGCATTCAATAGCAGGAAAGATCGGCACCAGCGTGGAGTCGGTTTCGCGACTCGCCGGTTTTGATTGGCGTACAAATATTGCCCTGATCGGCGGTTTTGCCGCCAAGGAAGTAATAGTTTCTACCTTAGGAACGGCATATTCGATGGGGAAGGTCGACAGCAAAGATGCTCAATCCCTCAGCGACCGCCTTAAGGAAGATAGTAACTGGAACAGGGTGGTTGCCGTTGCAGCCCTGGTCTTTATTATGTTTTACTCACCCTGTTTTATCACCGTGGTATGTATCGCCAAAGAAGCGTCTTGGAAATGGGCTGTTTTTTCGATGAGCTTCAACACCATTTTTGCCTATCTCCTGGCAGTGGCTGTTTTTCAGCTCGGGACGTTTTTCAACCTTGGTTAAAAAACCTTGCCTTGCTCTCCCATGATAAAGCCCTAGGGGGCCGGCTATGCGCCGGACCCCTAGGGCTGATGGATTTTCTCGATAACTTTGGACAATATCTATTCTTTTTTCCTACTCGATTCGAATTGATCCAATATCATTCTTTGCTGGAGGGGATTCTTCTTCCTCATCCTGCTCATCGACAACAATTTCACACTCATCAATCGGTACTACCGGTGATTCTACCCTTTCGGTTTTTTTACCAACGTTGCTGGAATTGCGCTCCGGATTTAAAACCTCCTTTTTCTGTTGAAGAGGCACACATTGGTTCTCCTCTTCTTCCAAAAAATATGGGGCTTGCGTGCCAACACTGAGCAGTTGTTTGAAAACGGCAATAAGACCCTCTTGCGTCTCAAGTATCGAAACCAATTCCCAGCCCGCCCTCCCGTACTCGTTGAGAGACACCTCGACTTCTGATTCATCGAGAAAAGAACCTCCCAGTAACCCCTCTTTCTTCAACTCATAGTGTACAGTTTTATAACTCCAACGCATAATCACATCCTGTAAAATTTACTTTCCCAGTACCTTAACGACACAAGGCTCCTATTTCTTCTGAGTTAACTTGTCATTCTCGAAAAGACCTTCAAAAATCCGACCATCTGCACGGATCAGACGGCCCTGTCCGTCGCGACGGCCGAGCTTAAAAGTACCTTCATAGCGGCTTCCATCAGCAGAGGTTAGAACGCCACTGCCATGCGGCAGATCGTTCCTGAAATCGCCTTTATATATACTGCCGTCGGAGTAGACAAGCTCGCCCTCACCGCTGAAGCTTCCATTCACGTATTCACCTTTATAGTGACTGCCATCGGCAAAATGATATTCTCCGCCACCTGAATAAAGATCATTCTTAAATTCACCAGCATATCTGGTACCATCAGGGTAAGTAAAAACTCCGTTTCCATGTTTTTTACCTTTGAGGAATTCCCCTTTGTATTCCCGCCCGTCGTTGTAGTGATAGGTCCCATAACCATGAATTTGACCGCTCCCCATTTCACCTTCGTATCGATCACCGCCGGCAAGGTCAAGTTTGCCGGATCCATGCATCAAGCCTTTCGCGAAGTGACCGCTATACTCCCGCCCGTCGGGGAACAGCACATGACCAATCCCATCCAAAAGAGGTCCGTTTTCACCATTGTAAACAAGCCCATCCTTGACAAAATAACCTTCCCCAGCCTGAAGAGATGGAACCGGAACGGTTACAAGTTCGGGTTTTTTTTCCTGTTGAATAGTCCTGATAGGTTCCACCGGCGGTGCTGGTTTTACCGGAGTTGGAGTTGCCGCTTTTTGCTCAACACTGTCCCTTGCCACCGCGAGGATTTTTTCTTCCTTGACAATCGGCTTGTCTTTCATAGCCGATTCATCTTCCGGTAGCTGGGGCTGGCCATCGATAAACGTGCCGGAAAAGCTTTTTCCGTCGCTATAGACCATAGTTCCTTCGCCATGCATTTTATTATCAAGGAATTCACCTTTATAGCGCGATCCGTCAGCATAGCGCAGTTCGCCGCGACCATTTCTCTTGTCGACCAAAAACTTGCCTCGGTACACTGTACCATCTGGATATTCCTGCACACCTTCGCCTTGCAACAATCCTTCATTGAACTCACCCTCGTATCGGGACCCGTCGTTATATTGAAGGATACCACGCCCATGAAACGCTCCCTCTTTAAATTCGCCTTTATAGAGACGACCATCACGGCATTTGAGGGTGCCCTCACCGTGGTATTTATCATCGGCGAATTTGCCTTCATAACGGTCTCCACCAGGAGCTTCAAAGACGCCCTGCCCATGACGATTGGACCCTTTCATTTCACCGACATAACTTGAGCCATCAAGATATTTTTTTATTCCCTTGCCATCAGGTTTTCCGTCATGAAACACCCCTTCATACCAGGTACCGTCAGCATAAATCAGCTTACCCTGACCATCGATGATATCATTGCGGAAATCCCCTTGGTATTCGCGGCCATCGGCAAAAAACAGAATCCCTTTGCCGTGAAACCGCCCAAAGCTGAAGTCCCCCATATACTGGGAACCGTCAGGGCGTACCAGGGTTCCTTCGCCATGGATGACATTGTCAAGAAACTGTCCCTGGTACTTTCTCCCGTCCGGGCTTTTCAATCGCCCCTGGCCATGAAACTTGCCGTCGCGAAACTCCCCGATATATTGACTTCCGTCCGGCAAAACCAGAGCTCCGCTTCCGTTGGCAAGACCGTTCTTAAACTCTCCCTCGTAACGTCGACCATTGGCGGCAACAAACGTACCTTTGCCGTTGGCACAGTCACCTTGCAGACATTCACTCAGGCCTTGCGTCGGCAACAGGCACACTGCCAGAAAAAATACAATCCCTTGAAAACACGCTTTCTTCGTCAATGGTTTTCTCCATCTCTTAAGTCGGAATTAGAAGCCGTTACGAAATTCTGCATATATTTGCCGTACCACCTCGGCGATAATGGTCAAACCACGCCGAATATCGTCATCGCTCTGCGAATAGGTCACTCTGATACACTCATCCTTATGCCTCCACTCTTCGCTGAGACCCGGAAAGAAATAATGGCCGGAAACCACCAATACTCCATTTTCTTTCAGCTGACGATAGAGTTCCAGGCTGGTTATGGGCAGGTCTTCGAACCACAGCCACAAAAACATCGCCCCTTCCGGTTTGTGGATACGACAAGGGATGCCGGCAAATTTATCGCGGATGACGGCAACCGCCATCTCCATCTTTTTGCGGTAAAAAGGCTGGATGTATCCCCTGCAGAGAGAAATTATCTTCTCGTTTATAAGCAAATCACGGGTAAGCACCGCAGCAAAGCTGGTAGGTGTCAGAGAAATAATGGCGTTCATCGCCGTAAGTGCCTCAACAATCTCCTTTTGCGCCACAACAATGCCTGTTCGCAAAGATGGCAAACCCAATTTTGAAAGGGAGAAACACTGTATGAGGTTTTCGTTCCAGATCGGCTCTGCCTCTACGTATACCATGCCTGGAAAAGGGAGGCCATAGGCGCTGTCGACAATCAGGGGGATTTTTCGCTTGGCCGTCAAATCAGCGAGTCGGGCCAATTCGACATCGGTTACCACATTGCCGGTCGGATTAGTCGGTCGGGAAATGCAGACGGCACCAATATCCTCACCAATCTCGAGCTTATTGAAATCAATATGATATTTAAAGAAACCCTCGTCCAGCAAGTTCTATTTCCGGCCTGGTTGATACAAACATATCATCAACAAGACCAAGGTCGGCATAGCCAATATATTCAGGCGCCATGGGCAGACAGATTTTCTTCTTCCGCCCATCGGCAAGAAACCCGGCAAACAGATTGAACAACATAAAAAAGGCGGTCTGACTGCCATTGGTCAGGCAGATGTTTTCCGGACCAACTTCCCAGCCGTGTTCTTTTTCGAAAAGGCTTGCCAATCCTTCGATAAACGTCTTTTCCCCCTGAGGCGGCGCATAGCCACTGATGAGTTGTGCAAACCTCTGCCTATCCTCACCTATCGCCAACAGCTCCCGGCGCATTATTTCCTGAAATTCAGGAACCTGTCCGGGATTGCCACCGCCCATCATAATGACAGGTTTACTTCCCGGTGCGGTAGCCTTGCCTAGATCGTCCATCAGGGAGAGGATCCCTGCCATTGCCGGTCATCTTTTTGCCAAATTGCGTAAATTCCATATGCCTGTAATTGAAATATCTTAAAAAAAATTTATGATCCTTGGCGAATCCGCCTGTCAGCCAAAAAACGCAGTCCCCTTGACCAGCAAAAAGGTGAACAATAAGGGAAAAGACAATCCTTCCCCACAAAATCCCTCCGAATTTTCCACCGATCGCCGCCATGATCAGGGTATCCTCCACCAATCCATGACAGAGCCCCATAAGAGCCATGGAATTAAAGACCTCTTCCTTGGCCAGTTTACCGGTACTGGTTTCTCTGATTATCAGAGCCCCACCATAGCCGATACCCATTATCATGCCGACAACGGTAATCGGCGCGGCCTGATGGCTCATACCGAACAACGGCAGCACGGGAGCCAGAGTTTTTTCCAGTAGCCGAAGAAAACCGATCGCCCGAAAGAACCGCATACAAACGACAATAAGAAAGATAACAGCAACGATCAGCCCAAGGTTCTGCACCTGATCAAGCCCCCATTGCAGGAGGTCGCCGGATTTGGCAGCGGCTTTAAACAAGAGGACGGCCGGTTGCTGCCAGATTTCAAAGGCCATACAGATGCGATTCAGCAGAAAGCCGTAAACAACAGCGCCCAGCAACCGGATAAGGGCAATCGGCAGGAGACCGGCGCCAGCTCGTTTGCTGACGCTCAGTTCAACGGGTAAGGAGTGGGCAATAAGCATAACCGAACAGAGCACGGTTACCTGGGCACCGGTAAGCGCCAGTCCCGGAAGCAAGGCGGCAAAGACGGCAATACCGCCATACATGTTGGTGAGCATGGCGGTTGCCCATACCAGACCAAGAGCACCGGGCAACCCGAGAAACCCCATCACCGGCTCAAGGATGATACTCAAAGAGGAAATAAGTCCAAGTTCTTCAAGGATTTTCGTGGCGATGGCGACCGGAATGGTAATCCGAATAAGCTCCCAACTGGTCAACCACGTTTCACGTCCGAGGGATTTGGCGAGTTCTTTCAGGCCGTCCCTTGTAATTTTGTCGAAATTCATAAACCTTTACTCGGCCGCCGAACCTATTCAAGCCACTCTCGAAGTTCCGGAGCCGTCATTTTGTCTCTTCTTGGCAGAAAACAATTGACAGTGCATGCCCGACGATTCATACACCAATCGAGCCGGACTGATTCGGCTTTTAAACCCCAAGGCACGGCAGCCGTAGGGTCTCGTCAGGTCGTGGGTGATCAAATAGTTGCTGCACTGCACACAATTCGGCAAGGATTCCGTCATCTTTGCTACCTACCGACAATTTCCTGCTTGGTAATGAACCCAGTTATGTATGAGGGCCACCATGATCTTTAGGAAACCAAAAAAAAACCAGTTTACCTCGGCCCGCTGCATCGGAAAAACCTCCTGTGTCCGAATATTGAAGGGCAACAACGCCACAGGTCGGCACATTGCCGAGGACGTGACCGCTAAGGTGCTCGGCGAGTTCTGTAATGGTGCCGTTATGACCCACTAGGAAAAGCACATCAACCTGCCGCAAGCAAGTGGCAATCATTTGACAATGGTAGGAAAACGACCCCAGATACAGTTTGCTGTCATACTGAATAGCATCCACGTCATAACCGGTTTCCTCCGCCATGAATCGGGCCGTTTTTTTTGTTCTGACGGCAGGGCTGGCAACGATCAGATCCGGTCGGATTCCGGCAGCAGCCAGTCTTTTGGCAATCGCCACACCATCCTTTTCGCCACGATGGTTGAGGGGGCGATGAAAATCGTCAAGCCCCGGTTCGGACCAACTTGATTTAGCATGGCGAATCAGATACAACCGCTTCATCACTGTTCTCCTCTTTCACAGATTACCCGCAATAACAGTCCATTAAAAATACCGCAGGAAGAATACCGGCATTTTTCCTTTTATGGCAGATACCCAACCACTCTCATACACTGATTAGAAACTGATGTGCAACATCATTTAACCTTTCTTCATCCGCACCCCTTAACCCTGCCCGACCTTATGGGAATCTCCTTTCTCGGTATTTCTGAATTCACTCAGATCGATGCCATACTTGCCGATCTTATCGTAGAAGCTCTTGCGGGAAATGCCAAGCCGCGTGTGGGCCACCGCCACCTGCCCCTCGGTTTCCCGCAATATTCCGACAATATAATCCCTTTCAGTGCGATCCATAAACTCCTTAAGCGGCGGCCGTTTATCATCTTGTGGAGGCACATCGCATACTTCACTGTTATCCCTCTGCTCCTCCAGGCCACCAAGGATACATAATCGCCGCACGTGGTTTCGTAATTCTCTGACGTTGCCCGGCCAGGGGTTGTGCATAATTTCTCGAAGCGTCTCAGGACTGAACGGGGGCGGAGCGATCATTTTGCCGTAGGCATATTCCTGACGGAAAAACTCGACAAGAAGGGGAATGTCCTGCCTTCTCTCACGCAGCGGCTGAATGTGCACCGGCAAGACATCGAGACGAAAAAACAGATCCTGACGAAAAGTTTCTCTTTCGATTTCTTTTTCCAGGTTTTTATTGGTGGCGGCGATGATTCTCGCCTTAAAAGGAACCTCAGTGTTGCTTCCCAGGGGACTGACGACCCTTGCTTCCAGAGCCCGCAGGAGCTTGCCCTGCAGGCCAATGGGCAGGCTGCAGATTTCGTCGAGGAAGAGTGTCCCTTCACCGGCATATTCAAACTTGCCGACCTTGCGCTGCAGGGCCCCGGTGAAGGCACCCTTGACATGGCCGAAAAGCTCCGACTCTATCATTTCGGTCGGCATGGCCCCCATGTTGATGGCAACGAACGGTTGTCCGGACCGATCACCGATCTCGTGGATGGCCCTCGCCACCAATTCTTTCCCAGTACCGGTCTCGCCGTGGATCATCACCGGATCACTTTCCGCCGCCACCGCCTTTATAATATCATACAGTCGATGCATTGCCGGATGGTTACCGATGAGACCATAAAAGCGTGTCAAATCCTGACGTTGTTCTGATAGGCTGACGTTGAGGCGCCTATTCTCGAGAACCAGTCGACGTTTTTCCACCGCCCGCACCAAGCAGGCATTCAGGACATCCTCATCGACCGGTTTTTGTAAAAAATCGTAAGCACCACTCTTAATGGCTGTTACCGCCAGGGCGACATCACCATGACCGGTAATCATTATAACCGGCAATTCCGGGTCTCTTGCTCGAACGTGGGTGAGAAACTGCAACCCATCCATCCCCGGCATCTTGATATCGGTGACGATCGCCGCATAGGTGGTTTTTTTCTGTTTTTCCAAGGCCTCCAGCGGCGAAGTGAAGGTGTCCACCAAATAGCCGTTCAGCGTCAGGGTCTGACCGATGGCCATGAGCAGATACGGGTCATCGTCAACCACCAGGATATTGGGTTCGACGGGTTCTGCGGTGCGCCTCATATTCATGGGAAAATCCTTGTTAAAAAATGGTCGATGTTCAGTCAATATCCTGGTGGGCGGGAAGATAGACAGTAAAACAAGCACCCTGGCCGGGCGTGCTGTCAACCTTGATGTAACCGCCGAAACTGCGGACAATCCGGTCAACGATTGACAGACCGAGCCCCATGCCGGAACCGGTGGCCCTGGTAGTAAAAAATGGATCGAAGATCTTTTCCTGGTTGGCTGGGGTAATACCCTCACCATTATCGCGAACGGCGATAAGGACAAAGGGCTCCTCTCGAAGGGTCGTGGGATTAATCGAGGCCTTGATAGCCGTACTGATTGTCAAGCGCGGCTCGGCGGTCTTGCCCATGGAGAGAATAGCGTTCTGGATGAGATTAAAAAAAACCTGCTCGAACTTAACTTCCTGTCCCATGACCTCGATGGTCTGCTGGGTATCGAGCTGCAGGTACAGACCGATATCGGAGAGGGTCAGCTGCGATTCAAAAAAATTAAGGATGTCAAGGAGGATCACGTTGATGTTGACCGGTACCATGGTGTCCTTGGCCTTGCTGGCAAAGCTCTTCAGGCTGTGGATGATACTTGAGGCCTTGTTCACCCGGTCTACTATAATACTGAGATTTTCTTCCAACATCTTTTGGTTTCTCAGAGGGTCCTGCATGGCCTTGAGACCATTCCTGGCAAGCAGGAGGATGGCATTCAACGGCTGGGTCAGTTCGTGGCCGATTCCGGCAGCCATTTCACCCAGGCTGGCGAGGCGGGCAGAGTGGGTCAATTGATCCTGAACCTCGCGCATCCGGGCCATCATTTTATAAAAATCACTTTTGTCGGAGGCGATAAGCATGTGCAGCACCCGCCCCGATTCAGTGACATAGGTCGAACCCTTAAGGGTTGTCGGGATCTCCCGACCGTTGCTGGCCCGAAGATTGGTCTCAATAATCTGGAATTCCCCGTCGGCCAAGGCATCACGAATCATTGAGCAATTTTCCTGATCGACCAGGTCGGACAGGTTGAGCGGCTGGTTTTTGTCGAGGACATAACCGAGACAGCTGGTGAATTCGTTATTGCACTGAACTACATCCAAATCCTTGTCAAGGAGGAAAAACAACTCAGCTAAACTCGTGAGAATCTTATTGGTGAATTCTTTGCCGGCCTGCAATTCTTCATGTTTTTTCAAAACCCGGATAACCAGATCGGTCTTCTGTTTTTCGAGAAGTTGGACCAGACTATGTTCAATGTTTTCCGAGTCTTGCTGTCTGGGCAATTCCTGTTTCGATGTATCTATATACTTTTTTTTCTTTGTCACCTTTTCTCTCCACCACCCTGCTATTTGCCTGGAAGCTGTCACCATTTCTGCACATAGTCTATTTTCACGGCAAATACAATAGGATAACTCTTTCACCAAGCCTTTTCGGCACCAAAGTTATACAGCATACCCGAGATTTTCGGCAACCATGCTTGTATCACGCCACCCTATATCTTACAACATATTGTATTATTTATTATTATTTTATTTTTACTGTGGTTTTTCCATTGGCCTGAAAGTTGCTTAAAGAACGCAAGGACCTGGACCGGTCTGATCGCCGGTACATCAGAGCCACAGACTGAGAACAATTAATAAGTTGTCCAATTCGGGTTCGAATGATGACGGAAAAGACAGAAAAAGAAGGAACACCGGCATTGAGAATCGAACAGGTGGCACTTCTGTGTGGCGTCTCCGTAGCCCGAGTAGGTAGCTGGATCGAGAAAAACGGCCTTAAATTCATTTTCTCCCGGGGCGAACGAAAGGTACGGCAGGAAGACCTCGTAGGGTTTCTCATGCTCTATAATATGCCCATTCCCGGAGGCATACTGCCGATGAATGCGAGAAAGATACTCTTCATCTGTGCCGACAAGCGAGGAAAAAAGGCCGGAAATGAATTTTTCCGGCTGTTCTCCGCACAATTCTGCCGCAAGGCTAACTGTTTCATCGACAACGTTACCTTCGGCAAAAGTGCTGAATATAAGATCCTCACCTTCCTGCCCGACCTCATCCTGGCGGATGCCGTCAATGGTGATGAAGAGGCTTTGGACGTTATCCGTTTTGTCAAAAGTATCGGAGGGATGCGGGCCGTTGCCTTGGTGCGGCGTAATCTAGCCAGGGCAAAAAGAGAGCGGATGCTCGCTGCCGGCGCCCATGCAGTGGTGGAAAGAAACTCAGCCTGGGAAGAACTCCTCGGTTGTTTCAACGGGGTTTTCAATTCCCTTGGCAATAGTCCCACGCGGTAAGAAGAACGACAATGGAACCGGACGTGGTCTGTTTATCAACTATGACATTATAAAAAAGGAGAAAGCCCTTGAGAGAATTTAATGTATTGGTGGTCGACGATGAGCAGGAATTTCGCGACATTACCATAAAAAGACTGGAAAAACGCGGCCTCAGAGTGCAGGGGGCGGAGAACGGAGAGAAGGCTCTGGAAATCCTTGAACACAGCTACACCGATGTCGTGCTTCTCGATGTGAAAATGCCGGGTATCGATGGTATCGAGACCCTGCGCCGCATTCGTACCATGAAGCCTCTGGTCGAGGTTGTACTGTTAACCGGTCACGCCTCAGTCGATTCAGGAATTGAAGGTATGAAGCTCGGAGCCTTTGATTACCTGATGAAACCGATCGACCTTGACCCGCTTCTTGAAAAATTGGCTGACGCCTATGAAAAAAAACGCTTACATCAAGATAAAATTGAACAGGCAGAAATAAAGAGGAATATGTCCAAGCCCGCTTAATCCGTATCCGCTGGAATAACCGGCGCTTGACTGTATTCTGCAACAATTAATTTTAAAAAAGGAGTGTATTATGAGTTGTTTTAAAGACTTTTACAACCTGATGGTGCAGGGGTCCCAGGCCCACGCTCGATGGGAATTGGAGATGTCGACCAACATTCTGAAGAGTCGCAAAAAGAAGGGGGTTCTCCTCCTCATGCTTTTGCCGATACTGCTCGGCGGCATAGCCATTGCCGCCGGTGATGGAGCAGGGCTGCCCAATGTCATTGGTGGAAAGTCGGCCTATATGCCGTCGTATTACACCAACCTGATCTTCTTTGCCTCGATCTTTGTCGGCGTCTGCGCCGGTCTCATCACCGGCTGTATCGGCGCCGGCGGCGGCTTCATTATCGCCCCCGCCTTGATGAGCGCCGGCGTCAAAGGTATTTTGGCGGTCGGCACCGACCTCTTCCATATCTTTGCCAAGGCAATCATGGGCAGCGTCCTGCATCGTAAACTCGGCAATATCTCGGTGTCGCTGGCGGTGACCTTCCTTATCGGTTCGCTTGTCGGGGCAACCCTCGGCGGCATGCTCAATCGCTACCTTTATGACCTCAACCCGGTACTGAGCGATCTCTTCATCACCTCAGTGTATGTATTTATCCTCGGCTTCCTGTCCTTTTATGCCCTGATGGATTACTTCAAGGCGAGAAGGGGTGAGGCCAGCCGGCAAAAAGGTGGTCGAGGGTGAAGAAATTCCGCCGACTGGGCAAAAAGGTGCAGTCGGTAAATATCCCGCCGATGCTGACCTTTGACGAAGGCGTCACCCCCGGCGGCCGTAAGATTTCCGCGATCTTCCTGGTGTTGAGCGGTCTCATCGTTGGTCTTGCCGCTTCGATCATGGGCGTCGGCGGCGGTTTTCTCACCTTCCCGATCTTCGTTTACGGCCTCGGCGTTTCATCAATGACCACCGTCGGTACCGACATCTTCCAGATCGTTTTCACCGCCGGCTACAGCGCCCTCAGTCAGTATGCCCTGTACGGTTTCGTCTTCTACACCCTGGCCATGGGCATGCTTCTTGGCTCCCTCATCGGCGTACAGGTTGGCTCTCTGGTTACCAAGGTTGTTCCGGGGATCATGATCCGCGGCTTTTTCGCCCTGGCGGTCACCGCCGGTTTCATCAACCGTTTCTTTGCCCTGCCGGAAAAACTGCAGAGCCTCGGCTTTATCAAGATCACCAAGGAACTTGGCGAAATCCTCGGCATGGTCGGTAACACTCTGTTCTTCTTGGTCATCGGTGCCTTTGCTATCTGGGTATTCTACGCATTCTTCAGCAATATTTCGAAATTGAAAACGGAGGTTCATTAATATGAGCATGCAAGCAAAACTCAAAACACGCGGCATAATCATGCTGGTCAGCTTCTTCATCCTCTTGGCGGTCATTTTTAGCCCGGTTTTCCCAGGAAAGATGAATGGCCTTGATTTTATGGACAATCTGTTCAATATGATTTCCAAGGGTTCATCTTACTTCGTCCCCGAATCGATCAAAAAAGCCGAGAAGCTGGTCGGCAAGACCATCGATGTGAAAATGAAATTCGACGATGAAAAAAGGGTGACGGAAACGGCCAAACAACTTGTCTCCAGCGGGGCGCAGGTAACGGCTTCCGGCAAGGACCTGGCGATCAAGGGTGACGTCGGACTGATTCTCAAGGCCAGTCTCATTGATTCCGACTTCATGTTTAAAAACGATGGCAAACCGGTTGCCGAAAAATACGGCTTCTCGGAAAAACAGGCATTGATCAACTGGAATAACCTGTTCAAAAAGATCATCGGTGATCTGACCAAACAGGAGAAATTCGAGGACTCTAAGCCCTTTGCCGATGTTCAGAAAAAGGCTCTCGAGCCCGCCTATAACTACTATGGCGTCAAGGCCGAAAACTGGAAAGAAAACATCGTATCGGTGGTTTTAGCCCTGGCCTTTTATGTCTTCTATACCTTATGGTATGGTTTTGGACTCATGTACCTCTTTGAGGGATTGGGCCTGAAGATCGGCCATTAACACCCGGTTCGGCACAGGGCGGACCAGGTAAAGGATAGTCAACCGGGGTCCGCCCCTGCTCGAAAGGGTAAAGCATGAAGAAGATCTTTAACTATTTAAAATATATTTTTTCATCGGCTCCTCATCCTCAGGAGATACGTCTTTCTCCAGAGGAACTGAAGGTCAATTTTAAGCGACGCTACGGCAATTTCCGCAGTCTCCTCACTGCCAACAACAACGCCCTGCAGGCGATGGCCGAACTGGAGAAGATTTATTACAGCGGCGATTCCTACCGCATGGCGGTGATTCGCTCGAAAATCACCGCCATCATCGTCAACGTTTACAAAATGATTTGTAATCTCAGAGAGATGGCCGATGGGAACTATGCGGAACTGGAAACTATTTTCGAGCGGATCGGCCACGATCTTGAGACCATCTTAGAGCAGAAGCCGGTCCGCCACGAAGGGCCTTTCATCCTGCCGCTCGCCGAAATTGGTAAAGGGCATAGGGATCAGGCCGGCGAGAAGATGGCCAATCTTGGTGAGGTCGGCACCCTTCCCGGTCTCATCGTGCCGGCAGGCTTTGTCGTTACCGCCTCGGCAACCAGCCATTTTCTTACCGCCCCAGTACTTTCCGAGATCAACAGGCGGCTGCAGATCCTCGACCCCGACGACCTGGAGAGTTTACATAGAACCTGCGAGGAAATTAAAAAAATCGTCAGAGAAAGCCCCCTTCCAGCCGATCTTGAAGAATTGCTGCCTGGTCCACTACGGCCGCCTGGAAAAGCTGACGCATCCCGGGGTCAAAGTCGCCATACGCTCAAGCGCCCTCGGCGAGGATTCGGCCGGGGTGTCCTTCGCCGGCTTGTACCGCTCGGTTCTGCATATCGGCAAAGACACTCTCACTTCCGCCTATAAAGAGGTTATCGCCGGCAAATACGGCACCAGAGCCGTCGCCTATAGGCGCAAGCGGGGTTACCGGCATGAGGATATTGAGATGTGCGTCGGCTGCATGGTGATGATCGATGCCCTGGTCAGCGGCGTAACCTATTCCAGTGACCCATCCGGAGACGACAAAGAAACCATTCGCATCAATGCGGTGTCCGGTCTTGCCACCAGCGTGGTTGACGGCACCAGACCCACCGATCTCTACCTGGTCAGTCGGGACAAACCCCATACCCTGGTATTTAGTGAAATCCGTCAGGGACATGAAACCCCAGGACCCCATGGTGCCGCTGCGAACCTGACCTACAGCCAGCTGAAAAAATTGGCAGAGACGGCTTTGACCCTTGAACAGCATTTTGGGGCTCCCCAAGATATCGAATGGTCCTTTGACCATCAGGGCAGGCTTTTTATCCTGCAGAGCCGTTCTATTCCCTTCCACCATCAAAAGATCACAGAAGCCACTGCGGTTGCCAAAGAAGGTGGCGACGGAGGGGACGAACCGATTCTTTTCGGCGGAATATGTGCCTCGAAAGGTATTGTCTGCGGCCAGGTGATACGAATCGATTCGGTCGAACAGCTGCAGAGTTTTCCACAGGGGGCTATCCTGCTGGTTGAGCATCCGCTGCCGGAATGGGCGCCTCTGCTTGGCCGGGCGGCGGCATTGATCGCCGCCCATGGTAGTGAAGCCGGGCATCTGGCCACCGTGGCCCGGGAATTTGCCGTCCCCGCCCTTGTCAATCTGCCTGAGGCGCTGACAACCCTGGCCAATGGCCAGACCATCACCGTCAATGCAGCTGCCCGGACAATTTATCAAGGCTGCCGGGAAGATCTGTTGCGCGCCCGGGAGGTAAAAAGGGATATCATGGCCGGTAGCCCGGTACAGCGCCTGGTCACCGAGGCCATGCAGCATATCACGCCACTCAATCTGAGCGACCCGGCTTCACATCAGTTTAAAGCCAAATGGTGCGAGACTTTCCATGACATCACCCGTTTTTGTCATGAAAAATCGGTGACCGAGATGTTCAATTTTGGCGAAAAGCATAATTTCCACGAGGGTGCCGCCAAACGATTGGTCGGCAAGGTGCCGCTCGAATGGTGGGTGATCGATCTGGCCGACGGTTTTCATGAGGGTGCCGATGTCCATGGCGCAACGGTGCGGGTGGAGGAAATTGTCTCAATACCAATGCAGGCGATCTGGCGAGGTATCTCTGCCTTCCCCTGGGAAGGACCGCCGCGGGTCAGCATGCGGGGATTCGGGTCGATCATTTTTCAATCGGCCATGCGACCGGACCTCGATCCGGCGAATGCTTCGAATCTGACCACAAAAAATTATTTTCTTATTTCTAAAAATTTTTGTAATCTCAGTGTCCGGTTGGGGTATCATTACGCAATGATTGAGGCGTATCTGAGCGACCTCCTCACCGAAAACTATGTGACCTTCCGGTTTAAGGGCGGAGCCGCAGACATGCGGCGCAAGGCAGTGCGGGCGAGGCTTCTATCCGAGATCCTTGAATCCTTCGATTTTCGGATCGAGCTCAGATCCGACGCGCTGCTGGCAAGGATCAAGAAGCGGCCGAAAGAGTTCCTGGAAGAACGCCTGCAGATCCTCGGCTATCTAACCCTGCATGCCCGCCAGCTCGACATGGTTATGGATGACCCGCACATGGTGGAAAGATATAAACAAAAATTTTTGACGGACATTGCCGCAATGCTTGCCCGCCGTGACACATTTTCTCTAGGGGAGGCCGGAAATGATGACGAACAAGAAGGTATTGCTGGTTGATGACGAGGCCGATTTTCGTAATATCATGGGCTCGTTCCTCAAGCGGCGAAAAATCGCCTACGACACGGCGGGTGGCTGCCTGGAGGCCTTGGACTGTCTGGGACGGGACCACTTCCACGTGGTGGTTATGGATGTAGTCATGCCCGGTCTCGACGGACTGAGTTGTATGGTCGAGATGAAAAAGCTGCAACCCGAACTGGCGATCATCATTCTTACCGGCAACGCCTCTATCAATACCGGCATCATGAGCATGAAACAGGGTGCCTTCGACTTTTGCATGAAACCGGTTGATTTCGAAGAACTGCTTGAAAAAATTATCCTGGCAGGGGAAAAAAGTGGCCCACCCATCAAAGATTGACACCGGAGCAGGTGTTTATCCGCCTGCTTTATGGGCAAACCCACAGGGCGGCCTTCTCCATCTTAGAGATGAGCTTTGCCGTGGTTCCGCCGGATAGGCCCATGCTCTTTTCCCGTTCCTGCTTCTCCCCTCGCAATCCCATAGCAACCGCTGCATAGCCGCCCTTCTCAAGTTCGTCAAGAATCGTTCCGGCAACCGACAAACCCCAGCTGGTTTTTCTCCTGATCCGGCTTTGGGCAATTTGATGGGCGTGGAGCAGAGTCTCGGCTCGCTGGAATACTTCATCGGCTTTGCCATCCGTGCCGCTCGTCGCCTGGAACAGGGTGACCGAGTGCTGTTCCTGACCGGTGAGGATATAGCCGACATGGTCCAGGGCCCGGAACGCATTTTCCGAACCATCCAGGCATAATAGGAGATTTTTCCGACCCGGTTCAGGCTCAGGGCAAATCCATAGCGGGGTGGTGCAACCGCTGTCTCGGACAATCGCCTGGATGGTTTCGTCGGCCGGACGTTCGAACATCCATTGCAGGGCATAGGACGCCCTCCTGCCGAGGACGATGGCATCATAGAACCCCCGCGAACCTTCGCCGAGGATATCTTTGACCTTGCCGTAACGTTCGGCGCAGGTTTTGGTCATCATGTGTTCTATGGCCATTTCATGCCGGATGAGCAGCTCTTTGGCTTTGAAAATCGACCTCCTGGCCTGGACTGTGACCTGGCCTTCGATGCCTTCGTTAGGACCCTTCCACATCTGGTTCAGGGTCTTGGCCATGGCATTGTCGTCAGTTCGGCAGATGTGCAACAGCGTCACTTGATGCTTCCCCATGGTATTGAAAAATGAACAGAGAAACCGAACCCCGAAGAGATGCTCAATATCATTGCTGACGGTAACAAGAAAGTGCTTTTTCATAGATTCCTTTTTAGGTAACAGGTAGATAGGATTCTTTGCCGACCTCACATATCCATGAGCCTTCCATCAATCCTCGAGTTCAGCCTTGGCGAGATCGATGGTTAAATCATAGGTTCCATCTTCGCTATTCAACTTCATGGTGAACCCGGCTTTTTTGCCCAGCTGCTGCATCTGGGTATTCTCCCTGAGGACAGTGCCCCAGACCTTTTCCACCCCCTGTTTCTTGGCTGCCTTCAAGAGATTGACAAGCAAGGCCGCCCCCACCCCCTGGCCCTGCCAGGGGTCACCGACCATGATGGAAAACTCGGTATGCGAAAGATCCGGGTCGGCAATGACCCTCGCCACCCCCAGCATTTTTTCGGTCGGGGCAGAAAGATCCAGGGCCACCAGGGCGAGATGCCGATCGTAGTCAATTTGCGTGAGCATCGCCAGCAGCTCCGGAGCCAGTGCCTTCATATGGCGAAAGAAGCGATAGTAAACACTGGTGGGAGACAGGGTCTTGAACAGCTCAACAAAGATTTCAGCATCTTCTGGCTGGATGGGGCGAATACCCAGCCGCAGACCGGTCCTGGTGGTGGTGCATACCTCATATTGCGCCGGGTAGGGACTGATGACCAGGTGCAAGGGCGATGGTAACGGTGCAGGTCGCAGCAGAATACGGGCGTCGACCACCACCGGCATGCCATTTTTGACGATCACCGGGTTCATGTCCAGTTCGGCAATTTCCGGGATATCTATCGCCATTTGTGAGAGCTGCAGCAACATTGCCTCCAGGGCTGCCATATCGATCGGCATATGATTGCGGTAGCCGGCAAGAAGTTTGGCGATGCGTGTGTCCTCTATAAGGCGAAGGATCAGCTGGCTGTTGAGCGGCGGCAGACCGATGGCCCTGTCGCCGATGATCTCGGTATAGACACCACCGCTGCCGAAGAGGATTACCGGGCCGAAAAGTTCATCCCGCTTGATGCCGAGCAATAATTCGAAATCAGGCCGCGCCAAATACGGTTGCACGGTGACACCGGCAATACGGGCGCTGTCATTGACAGCCTTTGCCCCGGCGATAATCATCGCATAGGCAGCCCGCACCTCGTCCGCATCACGCAGATCGAGATGCACCCCATCGGCCTCACTTTTGTGGGTGATGTCCGGCGACAGGATCTTCAAGGCCACCGGCCAGCCCATCTCCTCGGCTATGGTCACCGCCGCCTCTGTTGAATCGGCGATTCGCGTCGGATTGACATGGATGCCGTAGGCAGTAAGAAGTTCTTTAGTCCGCGCCTCGGTCAAGAATCCACCGGCAACAAGATCGGTCGCCTCAACAATTGCCCTTGCCTTGGCCCGATCAAAGAACAGTCGCCGCGTCGATCGAGGCGGAATCTCCTTCAGCAGCTCAAGGTTTCGGGTGTGCTGGACCAGAGTCGCAAAGGCATACACCGCCCGCTCGGGGGTGGCATAGGTGGCAATGCCGGCATCGTTGAGGAACTGTACCGCAGCCGCCACATCCCGACCACCCATCCATACCGCAAAGATGGGAAAAGGCCGTCCTTTCAGACGTTGCACCAATTCTTTGGCAACCGCCAGGGGCTCGGTCAAGGCCTGCGGCAGAAAGATGACCATCAATCCATTCAGCCCCTCTTCCTTTACCAGGATTTCCATTACCTGGCCATACCGGTCGGCGGTTGCATCACCAAGAATATCCACCGGATTATGATGACTCCAATGTTGTGGCAGGATGTCATTCAGGGCATCAAGGCTTGTTGCACTTAAGTCGGCGGCTTCCAGTCCATGGCAGGCCATGGCGTCAACGGCCATGACACCGGGCCCGCCGCCGTTGGTCATAACTACCAGACGGGAACCGCCAGGCCGAGGCTGTTTGGCGGTCAATGCGGCACTATCGAACAACTCTTCAATGGTGCCGACTCTGATGACCCCGGCCCGCCTGAATGCCGCGTCATAAATCGCATCCTCGCCGGCCAGGGCCCCGGTATGCGACGAGGCTACCTTGGCCCCGGCCGTACTGCTGCCGGCCTTGAGGACGATGATCGGTTTGATCCGCGATACCGAGCGGGCGGCACTCATAAACTTTCGGATATTGGTAAGCTGTTCAACATAGAGGAGGATACTTTTGGCCGCCGGGTCCCGGCCCAGGTAATCGATCATGTCGCCGAAGTCAATGTCAAGCATTGAGCCGATACTGACGAAATGGCTAAAGCCAATCCCCGTCTGAAAGGACATGTCAAGGATGGCAGTACAGATTCCACCGCTCTGCGAAACAAAGGCCAAGTTGCCGGTATTGGGCATATCGGCGGTAAAACTGGCATTGAGTTTGGCACCGGGCACCATCACCCCCAGGCAGTTCGGACCAAGGATGCGAATACCACCGGCTACGGCGGCCCGGTGTATCCGTTCCTCGACCATCCGACCGGATGCCCCGATCTCCTTGCCGCCGGAGGAGATGACAATAGCGGTCTTGACCTGGACGGCCGCGCATTGGTCGATGACTTCGGGCACCTGGTGAATCGGTACCGCCACCACCGCCAGGTCGACCCCGGCATCAATTTCCCCGACTGAGGACACAGCCGGCAAACCCATGATCCGCGGATACTTGGGATTGACCGGCAGCAAGCGGCCGGCAAAGCCGCCACGGATAAGATTGTGCATCAGGGCCGTACCGATTCGCCCCGGTTGTTCACTGGCCCCGATTACGGCAATTGCCTCAGGATGAAAAAGCTTGTCAAGATTCCAGATACCCATACCACACCCACTTATAATTACGGATATGTGCTCCTTAGCTCACAGCCTCAATTTTCGTCTTGCTGGAAATTTTATGAAAATAAAGAGGAATAAGAACAAACCATTCGAGCCTGTTATCAAACTTTATCGCTGCCCCTTGAGGTTCGCTCCGGACTATGGTGCCACTGACATTTTCAACCACCAGTCGACTGTAATCGCCCTCAAAATAAATATCCACGTCACACCGACAGCCAACTGCCGGATGTTGGTCCATTTCCACAAACAGGCCGTTAATACTGATGTCGCGTAATGTTCCTGCACGTTTCTTGCTGCTCCCCTTTGTCCGACAGGCCAGCCTCGACACTAAGGGCATACGAAACGATGTTCTGCGATCAGGAACCTTGCTCATCTTCAGACCCCTTCTGAATATTTCAGTTTTGACAATTTTTCACAAAAATTCAGTGGTAACATAGAGGGCAGGATTTGTAAATATCGCACGTAGGGGAATTTTCCTTCAATACAAGCCCACCATTTCCACTTCTGTACCGCATGAACAAAGACAGGGACTTGCTTTACTGGTGGGGTCTTGGCCTGATTTTCCAGAGGTGGCCGAGGGTATAGACGATCTGCAAAAACTGCGGCAGGATGGAGGCGGAGGGCGTGGTGTATCTTTTTGATTAGGATCGATAATCGGCATTAATTTTCACGTAATCAATTGAAAAATCGCAGGTCAAGACCTCTACACAGGCCTTGCCGTCGTACAAATTGATAGTGACGGTAATATCCTTTTCTTTGAGCACCCTGGTGGCTGCAGCCTCGGCCTCTTGCCCCAGGGCGAGGCCATTTTTGACGATAGCCACATCGCCGAAAGCGATCTCGACACGGTCGGGTGAGAATTTCACCCCTGATCGCCCCATGGCCGCGAGAATCCGGCCCCAGTTTGCGTCTTCGCCAAAAAATGCGGTTTTCACAAGGCTCGAGGTGGCGACGGTTCTGGCGATCTGTTCGGCCTGATCCTCCTCTCTGGCGCCACACACCCTGACGGTTATAGTCTTGGTTGCCCCCTCACCATCTCGGACGATCTGCAGGGCAAGGTCTTTCAGGACCAGCTCCAGTCCCTTCTGGAAGGTCTGCCGGTCGGCCTCCGAATCGCCGTCGATCCAAGGATTTTCCGCGGCCCCATTGGCCATGACCAGAACCATATCGTTGGTGCTGGTATCGCCGTCGATGGTGATGCGGTTAAAGGTCCGTTCGACCCCTTTGACCAGTGACTTGTGGAGTTCAGGAAAATTAATGCGCGCATCGGTAAAAACAAAGGCCAGCATGGTCGCCATATTGGGCATGATCATTCCCGCCCCCTTGGCCATCCCCATGATCTTAATCGCCTTTTCACCGATGGTGATGGTCGTTGAGGCGGTTTTCATGACCGTATCGGTGGTCATGATCGCCTTGGCAACGAGTTCAAAATTGTCGGGACTAAGCGCCCCGACAAGGCCCGGGATACCTTTTTCAAAGGCCGACAGGTTAAGCTGTTCGCCAATGACTCCGGTTGAAGCCAGCTGAATCATGGCCTCAGGGATATTGAGCCTTTCGCCAACAACGCACTGGTCTTGCGCGCCGCTTCCATCCCCTTTTCACCGGTGCAGGCGTTGGCACAGCCACTGTTTACCAGGATGGCCTGGGCCCGACCGGTCTTCAGTCGCTCTTTGTCGAGAACAACCGGTGCGGCCTTGACCTGATTGGTGGTGAACACCCCGGCGGTAACGCAGGGGGCATCACTATAAATAAGCCCGAGATCAAGCCGGTTGGCATAACGAATACCGGCCGCAATGGCAGAGAAAGAAAAACCCTTGATTTTCATACGAAATGATCCTTTGATATGAGAAACCATGCAGCCAAGACAGCTGCATCCGAAAACCGCTCCGCCAATCGGCAGAAAAATGCTGCTGGAAAACCCTTCGAAGACGAAACGGTAAAAATACATCTACCACTTATCCAACTGATTATGCTACTTTAAAAACAAAAGCTATTCTTTTCAAAAAACGCTGCAAGAATCTCAGCAGGAAATGCCTTGGAATACACCCTTGTCTCAACCTTACTGCTTCTGGCCGACCTGTTTATTCGCATCGGTTTATCCCTCCGGGTAATCATGCGCAAACGCCCCTATGGTGTTTCCCTGGCATGGCTGGTGGTTATTTTATTGGTGCCTTTTTTGGGTGGTTTTTTTTACCTGCTGTTCGGCGAAAACAGGATCCCGGAGAGGCGCACCGAACGGGCCAGGGTTTCCTACCGATATTACCAGCACTGGTTGAAAACCCTCCGGCAACGTGCCCCTGTCTCCTGGCAGGGGCAGAATCCCGAATGTGCCCCTCTGCACCGTCAGGCGGAAACCCTCGTCGGCTTACCGGCCATGGCCGGCAACAACCTTTCCCTCATCACCAACCCGGAAGAGATCACCCGTTCGATCATCGCTGAGATTGATAAGGCGACTTCAACCTGTCACCTGCAATTTTATATCTGGCAGGATGGCGGCCAAATAGACACGGTAATAGACGCCTTAATCAACGCTGCCGCCAGAGGCGTTACCTGCCGCTTGCTTCTCGACTCCATCGGCAGTCGCGACTTTCTCTGCAGCGCAACCGCGACCAAAATGCGACAGGCCGGCATTAAGGTCCGGGAATCGCTGCCGGCCGGTTTGATCAAGGCGCTCTTTTCCCGCATCGATATCCGCAACCATCGAAAGATTGTGGTAATCGACGGCCAGATAGCCTTTACCGGCAGTCAAAATATGGTCGACCCAGCGGTATTTAAAAAAGATGCCGGGGTTGGCAATTGGATCGATGTGATGGTCAAGATTGAAGGACCGGTCGTTGAGAGCCTTGCCGGCACCTTTATCAGCGATTGGTATCTTGATGCCGAGGAAGACGACTACCAAGCCGAGTCGCTGCAAAAAGATATTGAAACGGTTCGGCAAAAAGGCGATATCCACCCTCTGCCGATGGTCGGGCAATGCCCGGTCCAGCTGGTTCCTTCCGGTCCGGGCTTTGGCCTGGAAAACATTCACAACCTGCTGCTCACCACCATTTATGCGGCGCGCACGGAACTGATAATGACGACGCCCTATTTCATTCCGGACGAGCCGCTGCTCATTGCCTTGAAGGCGGCGGCCCAGCGTGGGGTGCAGGTGACCATCATCGTACCGCAAAAAAATGACTCGAGGCTGGTTCATTACGCCAGCCAGGCCCGCTTCGAGGAACTTGCCGAGTCAGGGGTGAAAATACCACCTTTTCCATGGTGGACTGCTGCACGCAAAAACCATAACCGTTGATCGAAATTTTTCGCTTTTCGGTTCCGTCAATCTCGATATGCGCAGTTTCTGGCTGAATTTTGAAGCCACTCTGATCATTTACTGCGAAGAATTTACCAGGCGACTTTTGGCAGTGCAGCAGAGCTACCTCGATCAATCCCTCGCCCTCGACTTGACAAGCTTTTGCCGCCGGGGATATCTCACCAAATTCAAGGAAAATACATGCCTCTTGGTCTCACCGCTCCTGTAAAACCGATCCGCATACTGCTGCTTTCCGACATTCATGGCAACTATCCGGCACTTCTGGCCATAGACCGAGAAGTGGACGCCCCTTCCTTTGATTATATCGTCAACTGCGGCGACTCCTTGGTGTATGCCCCTTTCCCCAATGAAACTCTGCGGTGGCTGAAACGCCACAATGCCATCTCCATTCTCGGCAATACCGACAAAAAGGTCATCAACCTCCTCAAGGGCCAGCAGTTTGCAAAACCCAGGAAACCGGAAAAACGCATCATGTATTCCTCTACTGCCGAAGCCCTTGATGCAGAGGAACGGCACCTGCTTTTGTCTTTTGCTGCATCGGAAACACTCATTCTGCAACAGCTCCCGAAAAGGACTCACCAAATAAACCGATCAGCCTCGGTATTTTCCATGGCAGCCCGGCCGATCCCGATGAATTCTTATTTGCCGATACCCCGGACGACCGCTTCCATGAACTTGCCGCGCAGACTCGAACTATCGGATTGTCGTCACCGGCCACTCGCACAGTCCGTATCATAAATACCTTGCCGGTATCCATTTTATCAATCCGGGTTCGGCGGGAAGAATGTTCGATGGCGACCCGCGAGCAAGTTGTGCAATCCTGGAAATTACGACGGAGAACATAAAAGTTCAGCACCTGAGAATCAGCTATGACATAGCCGAGGTCGTAGCAGCAATTCGCAAAGAGCAACTTCCGGAAATCTATGCGACAATGTTTTTACAGGGTAGAAAACTGAATTGATCAAGCTTCTCAACCTCAGCAAGCAAGGATAATCAACATGGGTAAAAAAAAGAACGATAACAAGGGTAAACATGCCATAGAGGATTTCAGACTGGCTGAGGGAACCGCCGCCGACAACCTTCTCACCAAAAATGGCGACGAAACAACAGCGGTCAACATCAAAAATTCCCAGCTGCAGTACGAGATAGAATTAAAAAAACTGCAGATAGAACTGATGAAACTGCAAAACTCAATGCGGGTCAACGGCCAGCGTGTGCTGGCGATCTTTGAGGGACGGGATGCCGCCGGCAAGGGTGGCACGATAAAACGCATTACCGCCAACCTTAATCCCCGCAGCGCCCGCGTTGTCGCTCTGATGAAGCCCAATGAGACAGAGATGACCCAATGGTATTTCCAGCGCTACGTCGCCCATCTGCCCTCAGCCGGCGAAATCGTCATCTTTGATCGCAGCTGGTACAATCGGGCCATGGTTGAGCCGATTATGGGCTTCTGCACCGATGAGCAAAACAAGCGGTTTCTCAAAGATGTGCCGTTGTTTGAAGAGATGCTGGTCAAGGACGGCATCAAGCTTTTCAAATTCTATTTTTCCGTCTCCAAAGAGATGCAGAAAGCGCGCTTCGATTCGCGTAAAGAAGATCCTTTGAAACAATACAAACTCTCTCCGGTCGACAATCTGGCGCAGGAATACTGGGACCAGTACTCCGTCCGAAAATTCCAGATGCTCTCGGAAACCAACCGGACCATCGCCCCCTGGACCATTATCCGTTCAGACGACAAAAAGAAAGCACGTCTCAATTGCATGAAGCATATCCTCAGCCATCTGGGATACGAAGACAAGCTGCCCTTGGATAAATTGGAGGCCGACGCGAAAGTTGTGATCTCCGGTATCGACGAGCTGAAACACATGGAGGACAATCTGATGAAACCCAAGCAACTGCACGGATAAAGCTACCCACCACCGGCAAAACAGAAAGGGGGATGGCACCAGAAACCGGGCCATCCCCACCAACCTGAAGTTTTTTAAGCTTCCTTGCCGCAACACCTCTTGTATTTCTTGCCGGAACCACAGGTGCACAGGGCGTTTCTGCCGGTCTTATCGACCTCACGCCGCACCGGCCTGGGTGGTCTGGGAGCCTCCCCCGCCGCGCCCCTGTTCAGGCGCAGCTGTTCCTGCTCCTGCTTTCTGCGACGCTCTTCTTCCATACGTTCAACATCATCTTCCCGAACAACTCGTACGCGCATCAGACTTGATATGGTTTGCGTCTTCACGGTTTCGATCATACTTTGAAACAACTGAAATCCTTCACGCTTGTATTCATTGAGCGGGTTTTTCTGGCCATAGCCACGCAGGCCGATACCTTCTTTCAAATGATCCATTGACAGGAGATGGTCTTTCCAATGGCCGTCAACCACCTGGAGAAGTATCAGTTTTTCAATCTGACGCTGGGTTGCCGGGCCATTATTGATATCCTGGGCGGCGTAGGCCTGTTTTACAAAATCAAGAATTTTCTCTCGGAAAGAGTCGAGATTCAGACCCACCAGTTCTTCCTCCGGCCACTCCGGAGTGTTATGGAACACCTCGCCCATCCGCACTTTGAACTCCGGCCATTGCCATTCCTGAGATTCGTGCCGCTCCTGATAAAATTCGCCGGCCACGCCATCAACCAGATCCTCGATCATGTCCTGGACCACCTGCACCACATCTTCACCAACCAGGACATCGCGCCGCTGCCGATATATAATCTCCCGCTGTTTGTTCATTACATCGTCATATTCAAGCAGGTGTTTGCGGATATCGAAGTTATGACCTTCGACCTTGCGCTGGGCATTCTCGATGGCCCGGGAGATCATGCCGTGTTCGATGGGCTCGTCTTCTTCCATGCCGAGTTTATTCATAATGCCGCTGATGCGGTCGGAACCGAAGATACGCAGCAGATCATCCTCAAGAGAAAGGTAAAACCGGGAAGAACCAGGATCACCCTGGCGTCCGGCCCGACCGCGAAGCTGGTTGTCAATGCGCCGCGATTCATGGCGAGAGGTGCCAAGGATATGCAGGCCGCCGACCTCGACAACGCCCGGTCCCAGTTTGATATCCGTTCCCCGTCCGGCCATGTTGGTGGCAATGGTCACTTTACCGAGTTGCCCGGCACCGGCGATGATCTCCGCCTCGCGCTCATGGTGTTTGGCATTGAGGACTTCATGCTCGATCTTGACCTTCTTCAGCATATTGGAAATCTTTTCGCTGACGTCGATGGAGATGGTGCCAACCAGAACCGGCTGCCCTTTCTCATGCAGGTCGCCGATCTCCTTAATGACCGCCCGGTATTTGGCCGCTTCGTTTTTATAGATAACATCGGCAAAATCAATCCTGACCATCGGTTGATTGGTCGGCATGACCACGACATCAAGGTTGTAGATTTTCTTGAACTCGGCGGCTTCGGTATCGGCGGTACCGGTCATTCCCGCCAGTTTTTTATACATGCGGAAATAGTTCTGAAAGGTGATGGAGGCCAGGGTCTGGTTTTCCTGCTCGATTTTCACCCTTTCCTTGGCCTCCAGCGCCTGGTGCAGTCCGTCGCTGTATCTCCGCCCTTCCATGGTCCGACCGGTAAATTCATCGACAATAATGACCTGATTGTCGCGGACAATGTAATCGACATCCTTTTTGAAGAGGATGTGCGCCTTTAAGGACTGGTTGAGATGGTGCAGTTTTTCGATATTTATCGGATCGTAGAGATTCTCCACTTCAAGCATGTCCTCACCGAGGGCCACCCCCTCATCGGTCAGGGAAACCTGCTTGGCCTTCTCGTCAACGGTGTAGTGTTCATCTTTTTTGAATTTCGGGATGATCCGGTCGACGTTTTTATACAAATCGGTCGAAAGCTCGGCCGGTCCTGAGATGATCAGCGGGGTTCTCGCCTCATCAATGAGGATCGAGTCGACCTCATCAACGATGGCGAAGTTGAAGCCGCGCTGGCAATAATCACTCAGCTCGAATTTCATATTATCACGCAGATAGTCGAAGCCGAACTCGTTATTGGTACCGTAGGTGATGTCGGCAGCGTAGGCGGCGCGTCGTTCGGCATCGTTCAAGCCGTGGATGATTTTTCCGCAGTTCATCCCGAGAAAATTGTAAATCTGCCCCATCCATTGACTGTCACGGGCGGCCAGATAATCATTGACGGTGACCAGATGTACGCCCTTTCCACTCAGGCCATTGAGATAGACAGCCAGGGTGGAGGTCAGGGTTTTTCCTTCACCGGTCCGCATTTCGGCGATTTTGCCCTGATGTAGAACTATACCACCCAGGAGCTGCACGTCGAAATGACGTTCGCCGAGAACCCTTTTACCCGCCTCACGAACCACCGCAAAGGCCTCCGGCAAAAGGTCATCGAGGGCTTCACCTTTTTCCAATCGCTCCTTGAACAGTACCGTTTTAGCCGCTAAAGACGCATCGTCAAGGGCCTGAATTTCCTCTTCCAGTCCGTTTATCCGCGCCACAATCGGTCTGAGCTGCTTGAGGTACCTGTCGTTACTGCTGCCAAAAACCTTTGTGAGTATTTTTCCGATCATAATATTCAGCCATGTTGTGGTATGTAATGCACCTTTGCAATTTGCTGCTCATCTACTCGCCCTTCTTTACAGACTTCTTTTCCACCTTGATCGCTGGAGGCTCCTGGACCTTAGCCTTCTCCTCAAGCACCGCCGGCTTTTGTCCATAGGAGGGAAAAAGGAGCGACTGCCCGGCCCATACCCCGAGCAGAAACAGCCACAGGAAAAGGCAAAAAACGATCACAGCGATACCGGCGATCGCACTTCTTGTCAGTTCAAACCTGATCTTTTTTACCTGGTTTTTCCTTACCACCGCCATGCGGATCGACCACCCTACATCTTTTCTGGAGCGGACAGGCCAACCATGCTCAGGCCATTTTTCAACACTCTCTGCAGAGCTTTTATCAGACAGAGTCTGGCCCGGCTGAGAGGAAGATCGTCGGTAATAACTTTGTGCTTGTTATAGTAGCTATGCAACTGGGCGGCAAGCTCCATAAGATAAAAAATGATCTTATGCGGTGCCAGTTCCAGTGCACTGATTTCAAGAGTTGCCGGAAAGGTCGACAGGGTTTTGAGCAGTTTTAGCTCTTCCGGTTCAACCAGCAGGGCTAGGTCGGCAATGGCCGGACCTCTATCAGTCAGCCCTTTTTCCGCCGCCTGGCGGAGAATTGAACAGAGCCTGGCGTAGCCATACTGCACGTAGTACACCGGATTTTCCTGGCTCTCTTTAGTTGCCAAAGCGAGATCAAATTCCATCTGGCTGTCGGCTTTTCGCATCATAAAGAAAAAACGCACCGGGTCAACACCCACCTCGTCGATGAGTTCATCGACGGTGACGAAGTTGGCCTTGCGGGTGGACATCTTCACCGTCTTGCCGTCGCGGGTAAGGGTGACGAACTGATGCAGTACCACTGTCACCTTGCTTGGATCATAGCCGAGAGCACTGACCCCGGCGAGGACATCCGGCACGGTGGCGATATGGTCCGAACCGAAAATGTCGATAAGCCAATCGAAGTTGCGACGGAATTTTTCCCGATGATAAGCAATGTCCGGCAATCGATAGGTCGGCTCGCCGGTACTTTTTATTATGACCCGATCCTGTTCATGGCCAAAAGCGGTGGTTTTAAACCACACCGCATTATCCTTTTCATAGACATAGCCCTTGTCCCGAAGGATGGCAACGACATCGTCGATATGGCCATTTTCATAAAGAGAATGTTCGTTGTAGTAGTTATCGAAGACGATACCGAGACGTTCAAGGGTGGATGAGATATCCTTAAAGATATGTTTTTCAGCCTGCTTCTTGAACGGTGTCACATCTTCATGTGCCTTGAGGGAATCGCCATGTTCGTCGATGAGTGATTGGGCGATGTCAACGATGTATTGGCCCTGATAGCCATCCTCGGGAAACTGGCTCTTTTCGCCAAGCAATTCAAGATATCTGGCTCGGGTCGACTCACCAAGGACGCGCATCTGTCGACCGGCATCATTGAAATAGTACTCGCGGAAGACATCATGGCCGGTAGCTTCAAGAAGCCTGGCAATGGAATCGCCAAGTATCGCCTGTCGACCGTGACCGACGCTGAGCGGTCCAGTGGGATTGGCACTGACAAATTCGACCATAACTTTACGACCACCGCCGATCACACTTTTTCCAAAGTTTTCGCCGGCTGCAAGAATCGTCGGGATGAGTCCGCGCCAAACATCGGAATTAATGGAGATATTGATAAAACCAGGTCCAGCGATATCCAAACGGCCAATAAGATCACTGGCCTTTGCCAGTTTTTCAACTATGACTTTCGCTAATTCCCGGGGATTTTTTTTCTCGGCACCAGCGACAACCAGAGCCATGTTGGTGGCAAAATCACCCATGCCCTCATGCTTTGGGAGTTCCACGGTAAATTTACCAACGGCACCACTCGTCCATAAGCCCTCGGCAACGCCCTCGGCAAAACACCCATCAAGCGCATTTTTTAATCGTGCTCGGATCATTGCTGTTACTCGATATATTCTCGTTGATTATTATTGCCAAGCAGACAAAGCACTTCATAGCTGATGCTTGCCATCCCCGCCGCCAGGTCCTCGGCGCTGATAACCTCGCTGCCCTGGCGACCCATGCAAACAACCTCGTCTCCGGCTCGGACATCTTCCATGCCGGTTACATCGACCATACACATATTCATGCAAACCCTGCCGCGCACCGGCACCCGCCGCCCGTGAATGAGCACCTGGCCGCGGTTGGAGAATAGTCGTGAAAACCCGTCCTCGTAGCCGACGGGCAAAACCGCCAGAGTAATAGGCTCCTCGGCACGGTAGGTATGACCGTAACTGACGCCGACCCCGGCTGGGAGGGTTTTTACCTGCACCACCCGGCTGACAAAGGACATGGCGGGAATGCAGATTTGCCGCATTTTTGCCCTCTTCGGCACTCCGTCCCGCCGGATGGTATCCATACAAAGCGATGCCGCTTCGCACTATGTCGCAACAGCTGGCGGGGAAATTAAGCACTGCCCCGGAATTAGCAATGTGGCAGAGCCCCCCGAACCGGCTTTTTATCTCGCGGCAAACCTCGGAAAAAATTCGGTAGCCGCGGGTGGTGCTCGCCGAGCCGGAGATGTCCGCCTCGGGAAAGTGACTCATCATGCCGGCTATCCTGATACCCGGCAGGTTTGTTATCTCGGCGAGAAAGGCCGGTAGCTCTTCGGGCAACAGGCCAAGTCGACTCATCCCGGAATCAATTTTAATATGGACACCGATTTCCTGCCCGAGTGCCACCGCCTTATCAGTCAGGAGACGGGCCATTTCATAGGTATATATTACCGGAATCAGGTCATAGCGAAAAAACAATTCGATATCCTCGGGGAGAAAACCAAGGGTGACATAGATCGCCCCTTTGATGCCAGCCTCTCTGAGGATGACTGCCTCACGCAGTTCGGCGACACCGAAGGTGACGCAGCCGGCAGCGGGCAAAGGCCCGAGCGGCCATAACCATGCCGTGTCCGTAGGCGTCAGCCTTGACCATTGCCATTACCGGCACGTCCGCCCCGGCGAGATTCTTGATAACTGTGTAATTGTGCTGCAAGGCCGAGCTGCTTACCCGCACGCAATTAAAAGATTTTTCATTCATGCCGGTGAAAACTGGATGGGATTTAGGGGCCGTTAAGAAATAACTACTACCATTCCCGCCAATTCTTTACGGCCCCTTATGCCGTTGATGACAGAGAAAGGGAGACTCATTGTTGTACGACGGCTTACCTCTTCAGCCAAGCTCTCCAAGCGAGTCTGCTGGAAAAAAGCAGCGCCCAACCAATGGTGAAATAAAGAAAACAAAGCAGCTGAACGGGAAAAGAAGAGTTCCGCAAAATAACACCCAAACTCATCATGCACAATACCAATATCCATGTTTTGCTTGAGTAAACTGCACCGAGACAGGTACCGTCGGCAAAATTAAGAATACGATCGATTCCGCGTCGCGCAGATTTGTCGAGTATCCAAAAGGATTTAATACTACCAACAATGATTCCGGCAACAACAATAAGGGGGTTGTGGTCGGGGAGCCGATACCAGCGATAGCCTCCTTTTGCCAGTAAAAGCAGGCCAATGACCGTCCATAGACAGGCGGATGCAAAAAGCAGGGTATTCGTTCGCACCGCCGGTTTGAAACGCGCTATCCCTTTCAGCATCTTCACCACGCCGGCAGCAAAAAGAAAGCCCATCTCCCTTGTTCAGGAGATGGGCTTATCCATTTCGGATGAGACGTACGCGAAATTATATTTCGTTTACGGTGATAGCACCCTCGGGGCATACTTCAACACAGGTCTCACAACCGAGACACTCGTCGGCCTCTGCAGGCTCGGCTTTACCGTCTTCCATTACAAACACCTGTGCCGGGCAAGCAGCTACACATTCCTCGTCGCCACTGCACTTATCTTTATCAACTATTACCTCAAACATGATTCACCTCCAGAAGTGAGATTAAAAAATAAGTATTCATGATACTTAATCATCAGTCCGAACACCATCTACGAACCCGTCAACATGTGATGTATGCTGTAATTCACGGCTAGAATTTTGTCAAGCAAAAACGCTTTACAACTGCAAACCGTTCCAAGCCGGATAACAATTAAATATTTGTTGTATTTTCAGTTTATTAAACAACAAACAAGAGTATTTTATCAGTGCTGGGAGTGCACATATCTCTTGACCGGCCAGTAATTTTTTAGCTATAGTAAAAAGTCGTTAACATTCATCCCAGACCGTCAATCAACAACGCCGAAATATTCAAAACTACCAGTTCAACTTCCTGTTATAGTTATAAAATTAAGCAAAATGAAAGAGAAAAAGGGGAAAAAAGTCCTTCAGGCGGAAAAGCGCGAGCGGGCAATGATTGAAGGCATCCTGGAGGGCAGCCCGGAAGGTATTGGCGTCGTGGTGGTACGATTGGATTGTGGCTGTCGAAAGATGGCCGCCGTTTCAAAAGAAGGCGAACCTGCCTCAAAAATAATCATGTATCGGGACCAGGCGGAAACTATCTGCGCCAAGTGCAAAGAAGACAACGGCAGCTTCGTGCGCGTCACCGAGTCCTTTATTCATTGGGTTGAACCGGCGCCCAGTGAAAAACTCCAACAGGAAATAAATCTGAAAGTCCTCGGCTCCAATACCGCCAACTGATCCTTGTTTCTTTCACACCTATTCCCGGCGGCGGCAACGTTGTACAAATTTGTCGGCCCATTCCGGCGTACCATCGGCATGCACATGGGTGTACAGGGCCAGGACATTGTTATGGACCAAGCCGTCACGGCCATTGATGAAGCCGATGCCTCTCTCCATCTGTAAAACCAACTGTTCATCCGTGCCCCGCCACTCTAGAATTTTTGAATAACGAAACTCATGTCCTTTCACCACTTCGCCTATACCGTAAAAGGCATTTTCTCTGTCCACCCGAAAGGTCGTGTAGCCGTGCGCCTGCGGCTTTTTTGCCATAGCGAAACGCACAGGAAAGACGTTTACCAAGGGGAATTCCTCGTTGTCCACCACTATGGAAGTGCCGAGATAGATCAGACCGCCGCATTCGGCATAGATGGGCAGACCCTGGTCTGCGGCCTTTTTAATCGATTTTCGAAACCCTGTGTTGGCGGCCAGTTCCTGTGCCCCCGTCTCAGGAAAACCGCCACCAATGTACAAGCCGTCAATCTCCGGAAGACCTGTGTCGTGCATGGCATTGATATACACAAGTTCAGCACCGGCCCGCTCCAATGCCTCAAGGTTTTCCGAATAGTAAAACTGGAACGCGGCATCCCGAAGAACACCGATTCTCACTAAAGGTTGCACAGCTGACCTTTCTTCACCTTCAACCACTGCTTCATCCGCCAGCGGGGCCATCATTGCCTCAAATCGGACAAGGTCAACATTGGCCGTTACCAACTCGACAAGATACGCCAAGGCCTCTTCACTATTGCCGTATTCCTGATGGGGAACCATCCCCAGGTGGCGCATGGGAAAGATGTCCCGCTGCAACCGCGGCACGGCGCCCAGCACCGGAATGCCTGTGTATTTTTCCACTGCCTCGGTGACCAGCAAGCGCTGTCGTTTGGTAGCAATCTGATTGAGGATAACGCCCCTGATATCCAGTCGCTCATCAAATTTCTGACAACCAAGAACCAAGGCCGCGACCGTCCTGGTGGTCTTGGTGCAATCGACCACCAGAACGATCGGCAGATTCAGAGTCACCGCCAGATCGGCAGTGGAATATCCGCCGTCGGCATTCACCCCGTCAAATAAACCTCTGTTGCCTTCAACAATAACCCGCTCGGCCCCAGCCGATCGAAAGGCGAAAGAATCGACAATCGAGGCTTGCGCCATCAGATAGGGGTCGAGATTATAGCACTTCCGCCCAGCCGCCAGCTGCAGCCAGCCGGCATCTATATAATCCGGTCCCTTTTTAAAAGGTACGACCTTATGCCCCAGACGAGCCAAGGCGGCGGTGATCCCCACGGCAACAACGCTCTTTCCCGAGCCCCCGGCAAGTCCAGCGATTACCACTCCTTTTCTCAGCATTACCAGCTACATCCTTTTAATATATCAAACCAGTGAACAACCCCGGGCACATCTCGACCTGTCTAGCTGACACGTAGTGCCTCATCGTCTCAATGCTCGTCCTTATTATATTGTCCCCAGGCCTCGGCGTAAAGCGCGTTCAGCCGTTGTTCAAGCAGCAACCGATATTCCTCGATACCCTCGGCCTTCAAATCGGCCGGAACAAGTAGTGGTTCTCCGTAATAATAATCAATGCGCGAGAACGGTTTGGGGATGACTGTCCTGTCCCAGGAGCGTATGGTGAAATACCGTTCCGCCGACCATACCATGGGCATGACCGGGGCTCCGCTCCGGGAGGCAAGCAGAATCGCCCCGGGCTGCGCAATCCTCGGCGGCCCTTGCGAACCGTCGGCAACAAGAGCACAGTTGTCGCCACTGCGAATTGCCCGGAACAAAACCTTCAGCCCCTCGACCCCCTTATTGTTTCTGGAACCACGTGCTACATTGAAGCCGAATTGCCTTGCCAGCCTGGCGATATATTCCCCGTCCCTGCTGGCGCTGACCATAGCGGTAACTCGATAGTCTCGCACAAAATAGAAAAAATAGATGATCGAATAGTGCCAGAATGAGGCTATAACCGGCTTTCCGGTTTTCTTTGGATCAAGAAAACTATCAAGATTATGCACCCTCACCCGGCAGGTAGCAAACCATAGTCGCATGAGCATGGCAAGAGTGACGGGCACCACCCGCAGCAGCAAAGTATTCCATACCCCTTCAGTCATCCGAGTTCAATCTCCATAAGACGTATTTTTTTAATGCGATCGCGCAGGGCCGCCGCCTTTTCAAAGGCCAATTCCTTTGCCGCGGCACGCATTTCTCCTTCCAGTTTACGGATTTCTTTCTCCAGATCTTTTATCGATGTGAAGAACGGTGCTTCCTCCGCCGTAGCAAGAAGATGTTGCTGGTAATCTTCAACGATATAGCCGGAATTCTTCAGGTGTTGCTGCATGGAATCCTTGACGGAAGAGATGATGGTCTTGGGCACAATGCCGTGTTGCCGGTTATAGGTTTTCTGGATTTTCCGTCGCCTTTCAGTCTCTTCAATGGTGAAACGCATGGAACCGGTGACGACATCGGCGTACATAATTACCATGCCGTCGGAATTTCGCGCTGCTCGGCCACAGGTTTGGATCAGGGAACGTTCAGAACGAAGAAAACCCTCCTTGTCGGCATCGAGAATAGCCACCAGCGACACCTCCGGGATATCTAACCCTTCCCGCAACAGGTTGATGCCGATAAGGACGTCAAATTCGCCTTTGCGTAGATCGCGAATGAGCTCGACCCGCTCAAGGGTTTTGATATCCGAGTGCAGATAGCGGACTCGTACGCCCAATTTCTCATAATAATCGGTGAGATCCTCGGCCATGCGCTTGGTCAGGGTCGTCACCAGCACCGCCTCCCCCCGATCGGTGCGAATGCGAATTTCCTCAAGCAGGTCATCTACCTGGCTGGTAGCCGGTCGGACTTCGATGCGCGGATCAAGGAGGCCGGTGGGACGGATCACTTGTTCGACAACACGACCCTGCGCCTGCTCCAGCTCATAGCTGCCGGGTGTCGCCGAAACATAGACGACCTGATTAATGCGCCCGACAAATTCATCAAAGCGCAAAGGCCGATTATCAAGGGCTGAAGGAAGACGAAAACCATAATCGACCAGGGTCTGTTTGCGTGACCGGTCACCATTGTACATGCCGTTGAGTTGGCCGATGGCTATGTGGCTTTCATCGATAAAAATAAGGTAATCCTCAGGAAAATAATCGAGAAGGTTCGGTGGTGGTGCACCCTGTTTCTTCCCGGTAAGGTGCCGGCTGTAGTTTTCGATGCCGTTGCAATACCCCAGTTCGTGGATCATCTCCAGATCAAACATGGTCCGCTGCTCCAGTCGTTGCGCTTCAACCAGTCTATTGCCCTGGTGAAAATCCTCAAGCCGCAGCCGCAGTTCGTCCATTATCGTCGCACAGGCCTTTTGCAATCGGTCTTTCGAGGTAACAAAATGGCTGCCGGGAAAAACCGAATATTCCTGGAGTCGCTCCATTACCTCGCCGCGCAGGGGATCGATGATCGACAAGGCCTCAACGGTGTCGCCGAAAAATTCGACGCGAATCGACCGATCCTCTTCGTGCACTGGAAAAATATCAAGCACATCGCCGCGAACCCGGAAGATGCCCCGGTGAAATGACATGTCATTGCGCTCATATTGCATAAAGACCAGGCGGCGTTGCACCTCCTCAATCGGATAGGCATCGCCGACTCGCAGGAAAAGGTGCATGTTTTTATATTCATCCGGCGATCCAAGGCCATAAATGCAGGACACCGAGGCAACAATAAGAACATCCTTGCGGGTTAGGAGAGACCTGGTCGCCGAGTGGCGCATCTTATCGATGGCCTCATTTATTGACGAGTCCTTTTCGATATAGCTGTCGGATTGGGGGATATATGCCTCCGGCTGGTAATAATCATAATAGGAGACAAAATATTCAACCGCATTGTGCGGAAAAAGTTCCTTGAACTCACTAAAGAGTTGCGCGGCAAGGGTTTTATTGGGAGCAATGACCAGGGATGGTCGCTGCACCTTGGCAATGACGTTGGCGATGGTAAAGGTTTTCCCTGAACCAGTGACCCCAAGAAGCACCTGGCCGGCAAGTCCAGCCTGAATGCCGGCGGCCAGCATGTCTATGGCCGCCGGCTGGTCGCCGGCGGGTTTGAACTCTGTTATCAGCTGAAAGGGAATGTCCATAGAAGTCTCTTGTTATCTTGCCGCGGACAGGTGCAGAGCTGCCGCCTGGTTTGTTGGATAATTAATTGTAAAAACGGTTCCTTTGCCTTCTTCAGTGGCAAATGTCAGGGATCCCCCGAGCCCTTTGATGGCCCCATAGGCCACCGACAAACCAAGTCCTTTGCCCTCCACTTCCGGTTTGGTTGAGAAGAACGGCTCAAAAATAAACTCCTGATGTTCTTTTTTGATACCTTCACCACTATCAGTTATCGAAACCCTGAGGAATTCCCCATCCATGGCGGTGCAAATACGCAAAACTCCCCCGCTTTTGGCCATGCTCTCGATACCATTGACGACGATATTGCGCACAGCCAGGGACAACTTGCTTTCATTGCCGATAATTCTACGGGTATTTTCTGGAAACTCACAGAAAGCGTCGATTTTGTAGGCAATCAGTAAGGGCTCGACATCCTTCAGCACAGCGCTAATGATTCGAGTGATTGCCACAAGTTTTTCGCTTGCCGGAGCTTGGCGATCCAACTGCTGAAACTCGCCGATCATGCTTCTCATCCTTTCGCATTCACCAAGGGCGAGTTCCAGCAGGTATTTATCATCTGTGGAAAAGGCGAGCCGATCACAAATATCCCGCAAAACGGAACGCACACCAAAAAGAGGATTACCGAATTCATGGGCAAAACTTGCCGATAACCGGTTAACCGCTTCCATTTTCCTGGCATCGATACGTTCATTCTGCAGAGCAATTTCACAGGACACTTCCCGGGACACGGAAACCAGATTCACTACCTCGTTTCTGTCGTCAAACACCGGCGAAATCACAGAGAAAATCTTTAACGGTTTGCCCCATTTCGACTGTGTGTCAAGTATACCCTCCCATTGTTGCCCCTTACGCAGACTGTCCTTGGCAGAAGCGAGGTTGGCAGCACCTTCGGGGAATTTGCCATGCATAAGGAAAATCGATTGAGCAAACATCTCCTGCCGGGAAAATCCGGTTAAACGCTCGACGCCACTGTTGACATATTGAATGCGATGGTCGCTATCGGCAATTATGACCATAACCGGTACCTGCTCGATCGCCTCACTTAACAGTTCCCGCGCCCGACGTAATTGTCGCTTTTCACTGTCATCATTGATGAAAATCAGTGCCCCTGAGACCTCGCCTGCCTTAAAAACCGGATAAACACGGATAGCCACGAAGAGTTTTTTGCCAAACGGCAAGGAGATGAAACCGCCTTCACACTGCAAAGTCGAGCCTTTTGCCATCGCTTGGCTGATGAGATTTTGATGTTCAAACTGCTGTGGATTTTTTCCGTCCGAGTGGCTAAAAAGGCTGTGCAACTCTTTACCGATTACCGCCTTGTAATTCTTCTGTACCAAAAGTTGCAGACAAGCAGCGTTGGCAAAGGTACAGAGACCATCGCGGTCCACGCCGATGATTGCTTCTTCGATTGCATCGAACAACAGCAAGAGTTGCTGCTCATTTCCCGCTAAGGTTTTGCAGGCTTGACGTGCCCGATCCAAGGTGGAGTTGAGCCCAGACACCAGGGCATCAAGTTCATCTCCATTTTTTTTACCCTTGCGGCTTAAGGTAAGACGAGAAGCAGGGTCGGCAACGTCAAGATCGGAAATTTGCTGGACCAGAGACTTAAGGTGCCTGGTAACCAAATAGTCGAACAGGAACAGGAAACAACCGGCAATCAAGACTATCTTGATACCATTGGTCAACAGATCTTCCCGGGAATCCCCAAATACCTGAGCCGCGTCGATGCCGAATGTCAACAAAGAGCCAAACAATATCATTAAGATGGATAGTTTTATAGTAATCCGGTGGAAAGGTTTTTGCTTCATTTTGCCAGTCAAGACAACCGCCTGCAGGATAAGGATTTTTGCAATTGACGAAAGCGCTTTTTGGTCGAACCATAATATGCCCGACCGAGCAGCTTATTTGTAATCAGGAAAGTCATAATAAAGGAAGAACTTTGAAGAATTACTGTTTTTGCGAAAAAAACAAGTTGGCAGGAGTACCCTCAGCGCCTGGGTATTTTCCCCTATTGACAAAGATGGCCTATACCGACTTTGTTGTTGGATACTCATCAAACTCCCAGGAGATACAGGTCTCAGGACAATTCTTAATCGCCTCATTGACGAGATCTTCAGAATATTCATCCTGTTCTATCACCTCCATCATCCCGGTGGATGAATTGTAATAAAACACTGTGGGAGCAATTTCAATACAACCTTCACATTCGCTACATCTACCCAGGTCAATAGACGGAAATTTTTTCATCAAAACAGCAGTCCTCCCGTTGGCATTAAACCTCGGTTCAAGGCACATCTTGTGTTATATTCGGCAGATGTTTTAGACTAGCTTTTAAAGAATTCATTATTATGTTAATCATTCTTGGTTGAATGATAAATCAAACTTAAAATATTCTCATCGCGGAGCCACAATGAGCACAACTGAACTTGCCAAAGGAATTTACTGGGTTGGAGCAATCGACTGGGATGTGCGTGATTTTCACGGATATTCAACGTATAAAGGAACTACCTACAATGCCTTTCTTATTGTCGACGAAAAAGTAACTCTCTTCGACACCGTAAAAAGTTCGCATATGGATCAGATGTTGCGAAACATCAAAGAAATAATCGATCCTGCAAAAATTGATTATATTGTGGTCAACCATGTCGAAATGGACCATTCAGGGAGCCTACCGGCAATGATGGACCTTGTCAGACCGGAAAAACTGATCTGTTCGCCAATGGGGCAAAAAGCGATCATCGATCATTTCCATCACGAGGACTGGCCCTTTGAAGTGGTGAAGTCAGGGAGTGAGATCAGCCTCGGCAAACGAACTATTCAGTTTCTCGAGACCAGGATGCTGCACTGGCCCGACTCGATGTTCAGTTTTATCAAGGAAGACGGTATTCTTTTTTCAAGCGATGCCTTCGGCCAGCATTATGCCACCAGTGAACGCTTCGACGACCAGGTCGACATGTCCGAAGTAATGCATGAAAGTGCCAAATACTACGCCAATATTCTCTACCTCTACGCCCCGCTTATTAAAAAACTACTGGCGACGGTTGGCGCCATGAACCTTGATATCAAGATGATTGCCCCGGACCATGGGGTTATTTGGCGCACCCACCTGAACAAAATTCTCGAAGCCTACGATCATTGGAGCCGCAACGAGGCCGGGAAAAAGGTTCTGGTTATCTATGACTCAATGTGGCATTCAACTGAAAGCATGGCCCAGTCTGTCGAAGCCGGACTGAGGGAGACCGGAGTCAGCACCCGGCTGATCAACCTCAAGGTCCATCATCGTAGCGATGTCATGACCGAGGTACTCGGGGCTAAAGCCTTGGTTCTTGGGTCCTCAACCCTGAATAACGGCCTGCTACCGCGTATGGCCGGGTTCCTTATGTATATGCGAGGCCTGAAGCCTGCCAACAAGTTCGGGGCAGCCTTCGGTTCCTTTGGCTGGAGTGGAGAAGCCGTCGGCTTGATGAACACAGCCCTGCAAGACATGCGGATCGATGTTATTGAGGAGGGGCTGCGCATGAAATATGTGCCCAGTCACCAACAACTCGAAGAATGTGTGGAACTGGGCCGGAGAGTAGGCATGCGGGTCGTTGAGAGCTTGGCGGCACAGGAATAGTGCCTCATGAAGCGGATCTCCCAGCATAAGGTTCTCCTGGCGGGAGAGTCGTTCGAGCATTGCTGCAACCAGCTGCACAGGTTTTTCGACCTCACCTCCCTGGTCATCTACGACTGCATCGAGACCCGGAAAGAGCTCTCTTTTTCCGGCATCGATGCAGGATTTTATGCCCATATTGCCGCAGCGGAAAACCGTAACCGCAAGATTTTAGAGGATCTGGTTGTCGAACTTAACAAATCAGGTGTTAAAAATACCACGGATCTGCAACACATCGTCCAAGGTTATGTCAGTAAGACCTTGCATATTATCAGCCATTTTCTCGACGGCTTCATCGGCATCGACTCCTATCTTTTATAATCTGCTCGACGACAGCCACTGGCTGCCGCCACTGACCCTCCAGTCAATTTACATTAATCCCGGCCACTATTGGTTGATTCATATAGACTGTTACTCGACTACCCCGGCGGAAGCCGGCCTCCTGCGCCTTTAGGCATGTGCCGACAGTTCCCCTATGGCAAAAATTTATCGGGATTATCAAGACGAACCGAGGGATGTCTTCCAGCCTTTGCCGGAGGACCTTGCCGCCGATTTTTACGCCCTGGAGATGGAAAATTTCTCGGAAGACAGTGTTTTTTTTAAGAAGGTGCTGCCGCAGCACGGTGCGATTCTCGAAATGGGCTGCGGCACCGGCCGGGTAGCCCGCTCTCTGGCCCATGAAAACCGACCTATCACCGGTATCGACATATCCATGCCGATGCTGCGGCTGGCGATACAATATCGGCACCCCTATTGTTCTTTTCTCTGCATGGATATGCTGACCCCCGCCTTCCGCAAGACTTTCGATGCCATCCTCATCCCCTACAATACCCTAAACCTTCTATGCACCGAACAAACAATTCGCCACTGTCTGCGCGGGTGCAAGGCAAATCTTCGAGCAGGAGGCAGCCTTATCGTTCAGCTTTTCATTCCGACAACGGATTTTTCGGGCAGTGATCGTACCACCTTTCAATTTCAGATGTTCAACCGTCCCGGCGGTGGCCGCATCATCAAGGAGATTCTGAAAAAATATCTGCCGGAGTCGCAGACGGTGCAACTGGAAGAACGCTATCGAATTCGTCCCATGCAAAAAGGATTGGCCAATGAGGACTACCACACTCGTTCTTGCATCGCAGCCTTCAGCCTGGAAAAATGGCTTTCCCTCTTTGCCGAGACAAACTTTATCCCGGAGCATATGTATGGCAATTACACCGGCAGCTCGTATGATGCGGCGGTTTCCTCATGTTGCCTGCTCGTTCTCAAGCACCAATGATTTTTTATTGTTCTTGACCTACATCAAGGATCCTGAGGCATTACTGGGGTATCTTCCTCCTCAATACTGAGTGGGAAAAGAAGCCAATTCATCTCCCAGTCACTGTTCTATCCCCGATCAATCTTTTATATACCCAACGTATTCGCTCGACGAATACCCAACTTAAGACAGGAGAGAAACATGTTTTGTAATCAATGTGAACAAACGGCCAAAGGAAGTGGTTGTACCAAAATCGGCGTCTGTGGGAAAACCGACGAAACCGCCGCACTGCAGGATCTCCTTACCTATGCGGTGCAGGGGCTTTCTCTGGTTGCCGACGAAGGACGAAAGGTCGGTGTAATCGATGCCGCAGTCAATCGTTTTACCGCCGAGGCGGTGTTTGCCTGCCTGACCAATGTTGACTTCGACCCTCTGCGCTTCCAGGCCTGGATCAACAAAACCGTAGAACTGCGTGAAACATTCAAAGGCACAGTCAAAGCTGCCGGGGGTAATGTCCAGTTTACCGCCTCGAATGCCTCATTCACCCCGGCTCCAACCCTGGCCGGCCTGATAGCCCAGGGCCAGACCCTTGATTTCATGCATTCGCTTGATGCCAATGAAGATCTCCGTTCGCTCAAGCAGATCACCATTTACGGCATCCGCGGGCTTGCCGCCTATGCCGACCATGCGGCAATTCTCGGCAAAGAAGATGATGCCATTTATGCCTATATCCACACCACCCTGGCGGAACTCACCAAAGGCGGCCAGGATCTCGGGCAATTGGTCGCCATGGTCCTGAAATGCGGCGAAGTCAACCTCAAGGCCATGGAACTGCTCGACGCCGGCAACACCGGTACCTATGGCCACCCGACACCTACACCGGTGCCGCTTGGAGTTAAAGCCGGCAAGGCCATTCTGATTACCGGGCACGATTTGAAAGATCTCGAACTGCTGCTTAAACAAACCGAAGGCAAAGGTATCAATATCTATACCCATGGGGAGATGCTGCCCTGCCATGGCTATCCTGAATTGAAAAAATACAGTCACTTCTTCGGCCATTACGGTACCGCCTGGCAAAACCAGGCGAAAGAATTCCCGAATTTCCCCGGGGCAATTCTCTTCACCACCAATTGCATCCAGAGGCCCGCCGACAGCTACAAGGCCAATGTCTTCACCACCGGACTGGTGGGCTGGCCGGATCTGGTGCATATCGGTGCCGACAAGGATTTCACCCCGGTGATCAAACGTGCCCTTGAGCTGCCCGGTTTTGCCGCTGATGTCGATAACGGTTCGGTGCTGGTCGGTTTTGCCCGCAACACCGTTCTCGGCGTCGCCGATAAGGTTATTGAGGCAGTGAAAAGCAAGGCAATTCGCCACTTCTTCCTGGTCGGCGGCTGTGACGGCGCCAAACCAGGCCGCAACTACTACACCGAGTTTGTCGAGAAAGTGCCTGCCGACTGCATGATTCTGACCCTGGCCTGCGGCAAATTCCGCTTCTTTGACAAGAAACTCGGCGATATCGGCGGCATCCCCCGCCTCCTCGATGTCGGCCAGTGTAACGATGCCTATTCGGCGATTCAGATTGCCGTGGCCCTTGCCGGCGCCTTTAACTGCGGCGTCAATGATCTGCCGCTTTCCATGATTCTTTCCTGGTACGAGCAGAAGGCTGTGGTCATTCTGCTGACCCTCTTCAGCCTCGGAATCAAGGACATCCGTCTCGGACCCTCGCTGCCGGCCTTCATCACCCCCAATGTCCTCAATGTCTTGGTTGAGAACTTTGCCTGTAAGCCGATTGCCGCAACCCCGGAGGAAGACCTGAAGACCATCCTCGGATAAGCATCCTCTATCCTCTGCATTGATCAAAGATGCTGAGGCGGGGATGGAATCTACCCCGCCTTTATTCCAATGACCTGACCGGGAGAATAGAATATGAAAAATGTACGGAAAATTATCAAAATTGACGACCAATTGTGTAACGGCTGTGGCCAGTGTGTGCCGGATTGCGCCGAAGGTTCCCTGAAAATTATCGACGGTAAGGCAAGACTGGTCGCCGACAAACTTTGTGACGGCCTTGGCGCCTGCCTCGGCTCATGTCCGACCGGAGCCCTGCAGATCATCGAACGCCCGGCCGATGAATTTGACGAGAACGCAGTGGAAGAGTATCTCGCCGCAGAGAAAAAAAAGGCCGAGAATAGCCCGGCAAAAACCATGGATTGCGGTTGTGCATCAAGCCATATCCAATCCTTCAAACCCCTGGCACAGGCAGCTCTATCCCCTTGTCAAGCAGCCAACACGCCAAGTCGGATACCCATGGCCGGGGAGGGAGGATCGGAACTGAGTCACTGGCCGGTGCAGATCCGCCTCATTCCGCCGCATGCACCTTTTCTGCAAAATGGTGACATCCTGGTGGCTGCCGATTGTACGGCGGTGGCAGTTCGCAATTTCCAGGAAAAATATCTCGCCGGAAAAACGGTGATGATGGGCTGCCCGAAATTCGACGATGCAGACAGCTATGTCGAGAAATTTGCCGAGATTATCAGTACCTGCAATGTGAAACGCCTCACTGTTCTGATCATGGAGGTTCCATGCTGCTCGGCCATGAACGTCATCATTAAAAAGGCCATGGAAGTCGCGGGGAAAACCGTTCCGGTAGAGCAAATCACCATTTCCACCAGAGGGGAAGAAGTGGCTCGAAAAATCTGGTGATTGGCGCAGTGCCTGCGTATTTGCAAAAATGAGGAGAAATGGAGTGCTCTCAGCCCCAGTGCAATTGAATCCCCTCTGAAGTTTCGGAGACCCTTACGCCAAGCGCCTGCAACAGTTGGAAGAGGGGTCGACCGAAATAGAAAAGTTCATCACAGAGCTGCAGCTGAAATTCGCCAACAACCCGCGACCGAAAGCGCACCTCTTCTCGAACTCTGTTTTCCCATTCACTCTTTGTTTGATCAAAGAGACCCGGACCTGTGGTGTGCAGCAGCTGCAGATCCTGGCAGGGAAAAAGCCCCTCATGTTCACGAATAACCGGCAGGAGAAAATGATTCCCCGACAGGATATCGAAACGGCTCAAGGTATCTTTTTCTACCAAGGCTAGGATCTCTGCGGTGTCCCAACATCGCAAGGCCCGACACGCCTGTGGCCGATGTTCGTAGATGGTGCAGCCCCTGCGACTTTCATAATAACGGCACTGCCACTGCCGACCTGCCCCGGCAATTTTCACCAACTCAACAGTCAGTGGCTGGACGCTCTCGGCAATCGGGTTATACGCCAGCTCCCCTTTGCGGATGGTGATAAGGGCGCTGATTGGGACTTTCCCACTCCGCACGAGCGGCAGATCCGCACTATGGAGAGCAGGACCTCCCTGCTTGCAACACTGGCCACACCCTTCACAACCTCTTTCAAACATTGTCATGATTGTTGCTGGAAGTAGAGAGCATTAAAACTGCCCCGTTTGAATTTGTTTCGTTGCCTGCTGCCGTTACACATATGGCCTCCACTGCCGAGATTACCGGTTATTGAGACCTTGTTCTTGAATCCGCTCCCTTGCAAGCGAAAACGACAGCCTTTCCATTTTCAGTATAGCATGAGGAATGGTCGATGAGGCAAGCATTTTTCTGCCCATCCAGCCATTGCTAGGTAATCCTGCCGCAACTGCAATCCCATCCGTTGCATTCTTCTATTGTGTGCAATAAACATATCCAGTACCTTTTCTTCTCTCGAAACGGACCCATAACACATTGCCAGCTACGCCCACCGTATCCGCTCCCCATATCAGGAATCAACCGTTATGCATATTGTCTTCTACAAATCCAGGCTCTGTCCTCGCTGTCATCTCGCAAGAAAACATCTCCTGGCTGTATGTTCCGCACATCCATGCCTTCAGGTTGAAGAGGTCGAATTTATGACATCGCCACTGCGAACCTGGCGCGACGGCATAAAAATGGTTCCGGCACTGAAGATCGGCGACACTGTTCTCAGTGGCTTCTATTTAAGCAAAAGAGCAATAATCGAATTTGTGGCGCAAATGAACAGCAAAAAAAAGTAACGGTGCGGCTTTTCCGATATTCCAGGGCAGAGGGGATTCTGTGTCGGCACACACATGGACGAGACACTTTTCTCGTTTTTACTTGCAATTGCTCTTTTCTTTCCGCTAGAATTGTATTGAATTCAAAACGTTTTTCGGCAATGTTCGGTAAAAAATAAACATTCTTCAACAAAAAATAACTGACAGCCTATGAAGTACCTTTATACTATCCTGGCAATCATCGGCATAGCGACCGTCCTTACCCTCTTTTTCATCCTCCCGGAGAAAAGAACCCCGCAGAAGGATATCGCCATCTCCATCAATGGCCATGATTTTGCCAAAGACACCATAACCGCGGAAGGCAAGAAGTACGGCTACCATGCCGATCAGCAGTCGGAAGTCTTCGATACCTTAATAACCAGGGAGCTACTCATCCAGGAGGCTGAAACACAGGACATACACAAGGAAGAGAGTTTTCGCCGGTCGTTGAAAAATTATTACGAAAACTCATTGGTAAAAACCCTCCTCGATCGACAAAACAGCAAGCTGCAGGTAGCGGTCACCGACGTCGATGTCGACAACTACATAGATTTTCTTAGGCAAAATAGTTACATTTACGCGCCTTGAGAAAATCCCCCAGTATGTTGCCGAGGCAGCAACGGCCAAAGGCTTAACCAATACCGCACTTTTCTCTGAACTGGCCACCCCGGTCCGCCTCCTCCTTTCTTCTCTGCAACCTAGCCAATATGCAGTGCGATACGACACAGGCACGGAAAACTATGCCCTGAGACTGGACAGCGTTCAACCCGCTCCAGACCATGTAGCAAAAGCGGTCGATCGACAAAGAATACGAGATATGCTGGAAGAGTATCAAAAAGAGCAGCAGATGAAGCGTTGGCTTTTGGAATTGCGACAAAACGCAAAAATCACCATCCACAAAGAGCAAGAGTAACCATGGCGCAAAAGCACAAAAGAAGAAATATTTTTATCAAAAAGGATTTTCAAGGCAAGCTCATACTCGGATATTTCCTTTTCGTAACCGGCGGCTGCCTCTTTTTCCTCTTCCTCCTTGGCCTCTTCTCGGCCGACACCCTGACTATTTCGTACAACAATCACGATCTGCAGTTGGGCCAAACACCGATTATGCTGCTCAAGAAAACCCTTGCCGCCCATTGGCTGTTTATTGTCATCGGCAGTGCCTTTCTTGTTGCCGCGGCCATGCTCATTACCCATAGAATCGCCGGGCCTTTATTTCGTCTTGAAAAAGCACTGGATAACATGCTCCAGGGAAAATTGGATGACACTATTTACCTGCGCACCAATGACGAAGGCAAGGATCTTGCGAAAAAAATCAATGAGTTCAACGCCGGTCTATCGCTGGCCGTGAAAGATCTCAAGGACAATACGACGGCCATTGCCAACCTTCTGGAAATGGCTCGGCAAAAAACCCAGGGTCTCAACTCGGAACAGCAGGAAGAATTGCAGAGTATTTATTGGAACATTGATGAAAAGAATAAGAGGATCAAGACAACTTGCTCAGCGTACACCTTGAAGGATGTATAGAACAGTCTTCTGCATCGCACTTTGTTCTTTTCTCTTTTGCCCGTATTTGCTCATGGCAACGGAGGCAAAGAGCAGGTATGCCACATTGCGATACAGCAGCCAGGAATTACTCACCGGCTTTAACGAAGAAATTGAACTGGGAAGGAATCTCAGTGCCTTTGCAAAAAAAACCGACATCGTTTCCGTCGAAGACGAGGTCCTGGCAAAAATAGACACAATCATTGAAAAAGCCGAGACTATTCTGGAAATGTTTCCCGACCAGCTGCATATGAAGATTGTCTTGCTGGAAAAGTCCGCTGATGTGGCCAGGGTGTTCAAAGAAAAATATGGCAAGAATGTCGATTACGTGGCCTTTTATTCGCTGTCTGAAGACACCATCTATATTTCCGTAGATGATGCCAAACTGGCGGTGCTGGCCCATGAAATCGGCCATGCAATTATCGACCACTATTTTAAGGTACGCCCTCCCTACAATGTCCACGAACTGATGGCCCAGTTCGTGGAAAAACGTATCAATGACTGAGGCGCTGCACCAGCCATGTCCCTGCTTCCTGGTTGGCAGGCCGCTAGTATTGCTCTCTCCAGAAGCAGTCTATTGTTGTTGCGGTTTGGTTAACTTTTCAACTTTTCGGCGAATCGCCTCATTTAATGGCTCAAGCAGCAAGACCTGCTGATATTCCTCCTGTGCCCGATAGACGATCCCGTCCTTGGCATAATAATCGCCGAGCCACTCATGAAACCGCGGATAATGAGGAAGCTTGTCAATGCCCAGGCGCAGCACTTCCAGGGCTTTTTCATCATCTTTTGCATTTCTATAATAATGAAAGAGTTGCGAGAACCATTCGGCTTGGATTTTGCTTTCATTACCTAAGAAATCGAGGGCGTGCCGCCAAAAAAAGGCTGCATCGTCAAGATTGCCGACTTTTTCCAGAAACGTTCCACACTTCATCCAGCTCTCAACATTTTTTGGCAATACAGCAGCGATTTCATCTCTGGTGAAAGAAAAACTTTGCAGCAAGGGCAAGACCACACTTACCAGCTTGGTGTTTTCGCCAATCGCTTCGTAAAGAACCTGCATTGCCTTGGTCCGCTGGTTGTTAGTTAACAACCATTCGACACTTGTCAACATGAGCAGGTCTTTGTTAAGGGTCCGTTCCATACCCTTTTGCAGCAGATATTCTGCATCCTTTTGCCGTTCCTGTGGCAGCATCATCCCTACCTGCTGGAGAAATGCCCCATCCATGGGATCTTTCAAGCCGGCAAGAACATAGGAAGACAAAGCCTTGTCAGGATTATGCAAATATCTCTCGACATCTCCCTGCAAATATGGGTAGAGGCCCTCAAAAGGATCGAACCGCGCGGCCCGCTGCAAAGCCGAAGATACCTCCTGCAGGCGTTGTTCCGACAATTGCCGGCTGATGTAAATGTGTTTAATATTGCCATAATGCCAGCGAGCCAGGGTCGTGCCGCCAGGCCCAAACAGTACGAGGCAGAAAAGTAGCACCCCGGAAAGCATGAGAATATTCTGCGACAACCAGCGACTTCTCGGCAGGAGTGTGGCATTCAATTGATAATGAAATCGAGTATGCCCGGCCGCTACAAGAAGTCCGCAGACAAAGAAAAAATACAACCCAACAGCACCATTGTGCATATTGAAATCGCTGATACTGTGGATAAGTGTGGCAATTATGCCGGTTAACGCCGCGATGCTCAACAGTATCGAATACCGATCACGCCGACGCCGCAGCATCTGCCATCCCGAATGAACAATGGCGATGACAAACCAGGACACTAAAGTAAATCCAATTATCCCCCCATCAGTCAGCAGTTCAAGATAATCATTATGCGCATGATCATAGATTTCACTGCCGGGAAAGGTCCTGTATTGTGGAAACATAGCGATAAATGTGCCGAAACCGCTGCCGGTCGGCCAGAAATCCTTAAAAAGCTGCCAGGAATTTTGCCAGATCGGAAAACGGCCAATATCAACGTTGCCGGAACTGTTGATTATGTTGCCAAAGCGTTGCATGATCGGATCCCAGCCAAACCATGAAACCGAGAGGATCAAACAGGAAATGACGCCAGCATAATAGAGGCCGGAATATCGCGCCTCCTTCCAGGCCAGCAGCAGAAAAAAGAAAAGAAACGACAAGGAAAAAGCAATAATCCCGCCTCTGCAGAGACTGATGAAGACGGACGATGCCAGAATCAAAAGTCCGAATCCGAGCAATATATAAAGATTACCGCCATCTCTGGAAAAAAAACCAGCAATCCGCCGGCGCAGGGATTCGCCGGAGCTGACTACAGGCCGGTAGTAAAGGGACAAGGCCAGGACCAGGGGTGCCACCAGCTCAATATAGCCGCAATATTGGGAACGGTTGATCCACGGCCCGACCGGGACAGCGTTAACCGTTACAGTGCGTAGCCAATAGATTTTACCGGGTGATGAAAATTTCTGCAGGATAGCGACGAAAGCAACACCGATGGCCAGCCAGGAACAGATCATTACCGTCCGCTTCAATCGATCGCCGCGGCTGAGGATCTGCACCGTCAAGATATAGAAAAATATATATGTAGTTATCCGTATAGTCTCGAGGATCGTGCCCTTTAGGTGCACAGACAGCGGCATCCATCTCTCGCCCTCGAGCATATCGTAAACCGGCTTATACGCCTGATACGTTTCCGGCGATACAACTTTCACTACACTGATCGGCAAAGGTACGATCTGGATGATCATCCACCCGACAAGCAACAGGAGAGGGATGAGACCGGGGACATGAAAAAGCTTTTCTGCAGATTGGGTCCGCTGCAGGCAGAAGATGAAGACCGAGGCAGCAACGAGCAACTGCACAATCAGGAGGGACCACAGTTCAGCCGTGCCAAAGGCCAGCGGCGCAAAAATCAGGGTGATGATAAAGAGGATATAGGAAATTTTTGTCACAACCGGGCCAAAATGTAAAATACTACTCAACCAAATCTATCCGACTTTGTCCTTGGCATAATATGTTGCATAGCCGGAGTAATAGGCCCCTGCCGCATGGCTCTTACTTAGTCCATTCAAAACAAAACCGAGGAAGTGACACTGTACATCCTTCAATTTTTTCAAACCACTCTGGGTCATGTCGTAGGTTGTTTCACCGGCCTTGACAACAACTACCGTCCCATCAACAAGTTGTGCCAAGGCCAGACTATCGGTTACCACCTGCACCGGAGGCGAATCAAGCAGAACAAAATCAAAATTCTCGGCCATCTTGTCAATAAGGAGTTTCAATTTTTTTGAACCTGCCAGGTCGGCTGGATTGGGAGGGATGGACCCGGCGGTTATAACAAAAATATCTTCGCCGGCAACCTGATGGATAATATTTTCATGTAAATTACCGGTCAGATAGTTGCTCAAACCCTTGTCGTTTTGCATGGAGAATACCGAATGCACGCGTGGCCGCCGCATATCGCAATCGATTATCAGTACTTTTTTGTTTCCCTGGCTTAAAACCCGAGCAATATTAATGGTTGTCGTTGTCTTTCCCTCACTCGGGCCCATGCTTGTTACCAAGATGGTTTTAGGAGGGTGCTCAGCCGATGACAGCAGCAGTCCGGAGCGTATCAGCCTATAGCTTTCGGCCAATGGCGACAGCGGATTCTGCACAATATAGGATTCAATATGTTTGCCCTTCTCCTTGAGCTTTTCCACCGACCCAAGAACAGTCAAACCATACCGGCCCTCCAGGTCTTTCTCAGATTTCAATGTATTATCAAGATATTCAATCAAAAATGCGCAACCAATACCACTCATCAAGCCCAACAGCAGGCCGAGTACCAGATTGCGTTGCTTGTTCGGCTTCGACGGTGAGACAGGCAGTGCGGCATTTTTTATTACCCAGACATTGACGCTCTGCGATTGTTCGGTAACCCCTTCTTTCTTGATACTGGAGGTCAAGGATTCATAGACGACCCGGTTGGCGTCAACATCCCTTTTCATTATCGAATATTGAATGAATTTTTCATTCAGATTCAGCAGTTCGCTTTTGGTCGAAGAAAGCAGTTCCTCAAGATTTTTCTCCTGCGATTTGGCCAACTCGTAGGAGTTTTTGGTGGTGGCGACTACTCGATTGATCTCTGCCTGCTGCTGACTTGTCAATTCACGCAGTTCATCATTGGCCTTGATCATTGTCGGATGCTTCTCGCCAAACTTCTTCGACAATTCATTGATGTTTTGCCGAGCCTTGAAAATCGCTTCCCGTTGTCTTTTCAACACTTCATTGCCGGCAAACAGGGTTATATTTTCCAGGTGAAAACTATTTGTTCCGGCGGCATTAATCTGTTTCAATATATCTTCCAAGACCTTTCTGTCGGTCTGAGCCTTGGACAGCTGCGAGCTGAATTCCGTCAACCGCTGGGGAGAAATTGCCAGTTTATTTTCAACGGTCACCAGATCGTTGGCACGCATATAGTTCTGCATGGCCATTTCCGAGGCCTCCAGTTTCTTTCTCTCCTCCTGGGCCTTGGCGGTCATCCATTGCAGGGCGTACCGGCTGGTGGTGAGTTTCATGTCGAGAATCTCGTCTATATAGGCCTTGGCGACCGCATCGGCGATCAACTTGGCAATAGCGGGAGATCTGTCGCTGTAGGCGATCCGTACTATTTTGGTGTTCTTGACCGGCTCAACCGTCAGGTTGCTTTGGATCAGCGAGGCAATAATATCCTCATCGGTTAATGGTTCGCCCTTCAGTGCCGCATCCGGCCCCTCTTGACTTTTGCCGCCCTGCTCGTCCCCTTTTATCGGGCTGAGAATTTTCTCAACGAACTCTGTCATTCCGCTTTTAATGTCGGCTAAAAATGACGGTGATTCTTTTTTTTCCTCAAAGAAAAAATTCCTGTATGTGGTGGTCAGCTTCAGAGTGTCAACCACCCGTCTTGCCACCTTGGCGCTTTTGATAATTGCCGATTGGGTTTCAAGAAAATCGGGATCATAGGAATAGTACTGGTTTTCCAGAGCGGATGAGGATCGGTTCCGTTCAATCAACACCTCGGTGCCGGAGGTATATACAGGAGTAGTGGAGAACGGTAATGATAATCGTGACGACAAAGACCACGACCAGCAGGGTGAAAACAATATATTTTCTTTTCCGAAGAATGAGAAAATATTCTCGAATATTCACTTCCTGTTCGACATCTTCCTCGTGATATCGTTCCTGTGCTTGATAATTCTGCATTCTGGGATTCAGTGGATAAAGAGATAGAGGGGGCAAGAGTGACTTGCTAAAAGAAGCTTTCCGGAACAACGATCACATCGTTTTCAATCACCGGTGTGTCAAGGCTAACATCCTTTATTACATTTTTTTTGTCACTCTCCATCCTGACAATAGACACGCTGGACTTTGACGCCTTGCCGTTAAAGCCCTTGGCAAGGGCCACCAGCTTGGAGAACCGTGGTTCCTTCACCACAGGGGTAGGTGCCGGGATTTCCGACCTCGCCGGTGACATAGCACATCCCGGCCCTGGAGATATAGACCGTATCCTCGTCGTTGATTTGAATATTCTGGCCCAGATCGCCACCCTTGACGAGAGAGGTGAGATTGATGGAGATCACCGTATCCTTTTCACCAATTTTTCTCTTGATAGTAGCCGAGACACCGGCGTCCTTGTCAAAGCCACCGGCCTTGGAAACGAGTTCAAGAAACGTTGTCGGACCGCTCAGTTCAATAATGCCGGGATTCCGGACATTGCCAAGAACCACCACTTTCCTGCTGCGGAATTCATCGACAAAAACGTTGACCTGCGGATTAACGATATAGCCGTTGGCAAAAAGCTTGGTTAATTTTTCGGTTATGGCGGTGATAGGCAACTTGTTGACATTGACTGCCCCAGCAACGGCACGACAATCGTACCGTTGCTGGAAACCCGAACCTTGGCCTTCAAATCGTCATTATCATACACAACAATACTGATTACGTCTCCCGGACCTACGAGATACTCGCCGCCGTATGCCGAAAAAACACCAAGCACAAGGAAATAAACTAATAAAAATAATGGAGTTACCTTTTTCACACAACTCATTATCAAATGTAAATTAACCTGGCAAAAGGAAAAGTTTCTCGAAGCATGCCTCAGGGGCATGCAGTTAATGCTTATAAAGCAAATTTTATATTGGCAAAAAACGTATTGGTTTGATAGTCGAAGAGATTATCAGTGGAATCACGTTGTTCAAATTGATACGATATCTCCCCCATCAACCATTCACGAAAGAGATACTGGATCGCCGGTTTCACCGAAAATGTAGTATCGTCCCTTTGTTGGGCAATGAGTTGTGTATATTCGGCATCCTCAAAGGTTGCTGCCAGGCTGCCACTGATTTTATCGGTGAATTTTTGATTATAACCAAAGGTGGCACCCAGAACAGTTTTGTCGGAGGCCACGGCGCTGTCGGTTTCCTCGTTGGCTCTATAGGCATCAAGGGTAAATTTGGTCTTTTCGGTAAACTTGTATACGCCCTGTACATCAAGGGCCAACCCATTGTAATCATCCTCGCTTGGTAACCGCTTCTCCACTGTTTTCAAATTTCTTATTCTGGATACCGGCTTTAGCCATCAAAGCCACCTTTTCGGTAGTATCCCACTTAATGCCGCCGAAAATAAAATTCTGCCGATTATCGTATTGGGTTGAAGTATCATACTGGACATCGACAAATTTTCCCTCGAGAAAAAACGAGGTCTTGACACTGTAGTTGAAATACCCGTACAGATCGAAGGCGTTGTCGACACGGTCTTTGAATTGTATCGATATCTTCATCGTAAATCAGATAAAAATTCGAATAATCGAACTTGGCTCGCAATTTCTCGGTGATATTCCAATCTGCGGTTGCCACGACAATATTTGAATCGAACTTACTCTGAGAAACACCAATATTCGGACCTACAAAAGAACCGACGTCGAAGCGATCCGCATCGCGGGTATATCTGTCGACAACCATCAGCGACAGGCCGCCGCGCATGTTATAGCGAAACATCCCTTCGCCGAGACCGTTAATGGTATTCAACTCCGAGTCGGCGGAATAGAATTCAAAATCCAGGCCACCGAGGGCATATGCCTGGTACCTGTCGGTCCCCTGATAATCTTTGGATTGCAGGGCCAGGCCTCCCGGAGAGGTATTGTTGGGCGCCAGGGTTACCGGAATATCTTTCTTTCTCGGCAAGGTAAACCAAAGCGCCGGCGACAGCGTCGTTAGAAAGTTGGTGGTTTTGTTCTTATCAATATTATAAAGATTGTCGGTATACTCGCCCTGCACCATGGCATTAATGTGAAAATAACCACCCTTGCCGCCAAGAAGATCTTCTTCTTCAGACATCTTGGCATCTTCCGGTAACAGTGAAACCTTTTCCCCGGCGCTTTGCCCCATCGGTATGTCCTGCACCACCCCGATACCGGCAGCAGGAGGGGCCGTATTGCTGGCACCAATGACAACCAGCTTTTCAATGTGAATAGCCTGAACAGTGCCGGCCATCTGCAACCCGGAACAGACTGCAAGCCCAGCAAGCAACGCACTACCTTTCCTCAACCCCATACTTCCCCCATTTTAAGCACAAAAAGTCATTACCATCGGCACCTTGGCCTTAGTAATGACTTGAGTTCCCCTTACGCCCTGTTATCATCAAGAAGTTGACGGGCTGGCAAAAGCACCGCTGCGCCCACCCTTGGGTGTCGCAAAACTCGGACCGGTTGCAACCGGTGTATATGCCTGGCTATCAGCAACCCGGTCGCCGCACTCGTCGATGCTCTTTTTGTAGCCGGCGGCAATAAGCGCTTCCGAGATATTCCTTTTCTCAGCCGCAGCCCTGATATCCTGCCCACTGGCTCCGGCACAATACAGCGCTCGTATCAGATTTTGTGGATTGAGCCCTTCGATCTCCAGACTCACCTCAACGATTGAGTCCGGATTTTTCCCGTCTTTCAAGGCATTTTCAACAGCTTTATCAATACCTTCGGCTACATACCTATCACGGAAATCGACAATCCATTCAGCGCAGGCAAAAGAACCACTCAAAAGCACCATTGCACAAGCGATAAAAAATCTTTTCATCTGTACCTCCTTGAAGCAGAAATCAAGATCATTCCAAGCTTCGTATCATTATTTTAATGCTGATTGTATCTTTTAAGTAACTGATACAGTTACCTCATATACAATCATTTTGCAATGATTATACCATTCTCAATAAATTCCAAAAACATTGAAATCCTGGTTTGTTAACAACAAAATTCATTTCTTCGACCTATCTGTCGGATGATTTTTCGAATTCTCGGAAATACTATTCCACTAAAACGGAATAATCCGACAGTGGTCAGTAAGTAGTATAAGTCGATTTCCCCTGAAAATTCAAGAAAACAATGTTGAAAAAGGTACTCCTCAACGATGTTTAACCAGCAGGAACGATACCTATTTCTTTTTAAATTTGACTAAAAACTTAAAAATCACCTGCTCCTGTTCTCCGCCAAATTCGATAAATTTGAAGCCATGATAGTATGTGTTGCCATGCTCGGTAAACCAGAGGTGTTCCGCCGGCAATTCAATTGCATGTGATATCGCGTCGAAGGGAAAAGTGATTCTGACAACCACCCTGTCAAGAAGGCAATCCAGTTGCGGAATGGTTGCCATAAAACCATCATTGGAAATATTCAGAACCTTCCCGGGGAACTCCAGATTTCTTTCACGTTCCAGACATACCAAGGAAAGCTCCACATCGTAGCGCGGTGACTTTCGGAAAATTTGCAATAAATTTCCTTGCCCGAGGAGAATTCGACGCAGCCACCTGTTCTGGCCACTTGTATCGGCACCTTTCTTTTTAAACTTCAGGCTAGCCCGCATCGTATAGATAATAAAAAAGGAGGAGGCTATGTAAATGAAAAAATAGACAAGAAAGGCATCAAAGAGATAATGATCGGGCCATTTATACAGCGAACCAAGCAGACTGACAAGATTGAGCAGAATCGTGATGCTGATGATCACCTTGACCACCAACCGCCTGCCCATGCCAAAGCGCATAAAAATATGGTGCAGATGATAACGATCAGCCTTGAACGGACTCTCGCCACGAAAAATTCTTTTCATCATAACCGTAATGGTATCGGTTATCGGTACTGCCAGAATAAGCAAAGGGACAACCGGACTGACATTTGCATTTTGGCCCTGAGTCAGCGCCAATGCCATAAATGCCAACGAAAACCCCAGACACAAACTTCCCGCATCGCCCATGAACATTGACGACGGATACCAGTTGAAGCGCAGAAAACCCAGCACCGCCCCAGCCAGCGCCAGACTGAGAAGCATCAGCGTCATATCGCCACCCATCGATGCATGGATGGCAAAGGAGATAAAGGCCACAAAAGAAATCCCGCCGGCCAACCCGTCAAGACCGTCGACCAGATTTATGGCATTAATGACGCCAACGACACAAAAAATGGTCACCCCCCCAATAACCCAGGAAATGTCCGGCAACGTTATCGGTCCAAAACCAAACAGATCACCAAAGGTGACAAGACTCACCTTACTGAAATATATCAACAGGAGGGTAGCGGCAATCTGGGCGACGAACTTCTGTTTATGCCCGAGTTCTTTAAAATCATCAAGGAAACCGACAAAAAGCAGGATCGATAAACCGAGAAAATAGCCACGCAACCCGGCAATGGGGATAAAGATCAGTGCCGTGAAGGTGGCGGAGATCGCTATGCCGATTCCGCCGACCAGGGGCCGGGGAATTTTATGAACCTTCCTTTTTTCGGCCGGTTTATCGAGAAGACCGATCACCTGGGCAATCCGAGCCAGCTTGGGAAGCACAAACATCGCCGCAAATAATGCAACGAGAAAGACCAGAAAAATTCGTATTTCAGGATTGATCACGATTCAGCTCCACGGCGCTTTGACACGTCAGAATGACTAACTCCTCCTCGTCACAGGTTTTCATCGGCGTTGCTTCGACTCGCGAGAGATGCATGACTGGAATCACCCATCACTGCAAGGGGGCCTGTGCTGTTTTTACCAACCAACACGCCCCACTTAACGGCATATGTTTGTCATATTAGCACATATGCACTGCCGAAGATATTCGTTTTTAACAATTTTCCTATGCAGTAAAAGAAATGTTATGTTCAGAGACTGCTCATCGGCCCGTACGATATCCTTATTGCCGGGCAAGTCAAATCCCAAGCTATGACGCTGGTTTCCAACAACACCAAGGAATTTGCAAGGATTAATGGCCTGACCCTGGAAAATTGGCCTCAGCAACTTGGACTCAGATGAAATTGCAAGGTATCTGAATTATTTTGTCCGTGAGCAGCTCCACCTTCTTTCCCCGATTAATCAGAATGCCATAGGGCGCCCCGGTGTCGGCCATGAAACCTTCCAATCCCCGTAAAGAGATGCGCTTTACCAGAGAGCTGAGCTTGATTTCAAAGGGAACAATGCCGAAGGGGCCTTCCACCACCAGATCAACCTCTGATTTGTCAATGGTTCTATAGTATGCATACTCAAGCTGGGTAACCATGGTTGCCTGGAGTCCCCGGATTATTTCTTCAATGACAAAGCTTTCAAAGGAAAAACCGGCGACCGGGTGAATCTGCAGCCTGTCCGGGTCGGCGATTTTAAGAAAGTAATGCAGCAAACCCTGATCCCGGAAAAATCCTTTTTTCGCCTTCTGCACCTTTTTAAGCGGATTCTTTGTGTAAGCAGGCAGGTTTCGCCACAGGAATGTCTGGTGGATAATGTCCAGATAATCCTTAACCGTAGATACGCTTACTTCAAGGGCTCTGGCCATATCGCTCATATTGAGCTGGTGTCCGGAAAACTGGGCCAGGAGGGTAAGGAATCTCCTGAAATTATAAATGTTCAACCTGGGGAAGAGCATCCTGATATCGCGGCCGACATAATCCATGATATAGTTTTCCATCCATTGCTGGTAGAAGAGAGCATTTATTTCACTCTCGATGAGTGGTTCAGGAAAGCCTCCCTTGAACCAGACATTCATGCTCTGCTTCGCCGGCAGGACCGGTTGCAACAGAAGAAAGTCCTTCGGAGCCGGCAGCACCATCAATGAGCATTTCATAGATGCCCGGCAGCGGTTTTTCATACAGTTCGTTCTGCTTGAAAGGCCACAGTTCGACGGTGGCAATTCGTCCGGCCAGGCTTTCGGTAATGCCCTTGACGATTTCCGGTGAACTTGAACCTGTCAGTAAAAACCTGCCTTTCCGCTTTCTGTCGGCATCAACAACCCCCCTGAGCACCTTGAACAAGTCCGGGTACTGTTGGGCCTCATCAATGATTACCTGATCCGTGTTCAGGCTAAAAAAGGCAACAGGATCGCCGCTGATAAGCTGATAGTCGTCCGGGCTTTCAAGGTCATAGTATTTCCAGTCGCTTCGTAATCCGCGGACCAAGGTTGATTTTCCGCATTGCCTCGGTCCGATAATGGCTACTATCGGAAACATATCGAGCAGCCGAGTGATTTTCTCTTCAAGAACCCGTTTTTTATCCATGATATTTACAGTCTACTCATAAATATCATGGTCGTCAACTTGCCAAATCGCATATGCCCGCCATCAATTCGTGTTTCTTGCAAAAGAATTTCGTGAAGGTAGCTTGTCCACTATCCTTTCAGCACCCACTGTCCCAACTTTCGCAATGGTTTGCAAAGCAGCGTCCAAGGGAAAGGCTGTAGGCCATTTACCGCCCAGGCCTTCCTGTCCATCCTGTTTGCTTCCATCCTCCGCGAGATGCTCACATTACTTGCCCCGCAGTTGCGCATTTTCACCAACACCCGCGGGATATACCTGGTCGTTGCTTTATGCTTGAGCAGAAAGCGCAACATCAATTCATAATCGGCAGCCGTACCGAGCTGCAGATTAAAACCGCCATACTGCTCATACAATTTTCGCCTTACAAAAAAGGTTGGATGCGGCGGCATCCAACCCCAGCGGAATTTCCCTGGGCTGTAATGCCCGGATTTCCACAAACGAACAGTTTTGGCTGTATCATGAAAATCGACATACTTCAGATCGCCATAACAGCTGTCCACACCCGACTCGGTAAACGCATCGCTGACATCTTGCAAAACCTGGTCATCGGCATACATATCATCGGCATTGAGGATGCCAACTATATCGCCGGTTGCAAGCCCCAAGCCCTTGTTCATGCCGTCATAAATGCCGGTATCCGGCTCCGACAGAACCCGTCGATGCACTAGCCGGAAAACTATCCACTATTGCCAAAGTTGCATCGGTTGAAGCTGCGTCAATGACTATATGTTCAACGTTTTTGAAGGTCTGGTTGTCAATACTTTGCAGGCATCCTCGCAGAGTCGTAGCACCATTGAACACCGGGGTAATGATAGAAATTCTCGTCATTATGTGCCTGTTATCCGAACAATTTGCGGCTATATTTGCCAACCAGCCTTAACGGACGAAGAATATAATAAAGAACAGACAGTGAGGCAGGCAAGCGTATCCATAGCCAGTCACTATGGGTTGGATTCGACAGCGATCGCAAGCAACGACGAAGCCAGTCTAAGCGGTTATCCATGATGTCATAATGAAAAACCACATATTCCCGGTAACTCATCTGCAATGGTGATGGTTCGGAAATGGACAGCATTTTCCCGGCAATACGTTCGGCAACAATCTTCAACTTCGGATATTCAGCCATTTTTTCTTCAACCTTGCCCGGCAGCACCAACCCGAGCATCTCTCTTGCCAGCAAAAGACCCAGCACAACCATTTTCAAGGCACCCAGCTGCCGCGCCAGTTGCCAAACAAGATGCCAATCAAGGTTGGTTTTTTTCTTCACCAACTCGGCTATACAGCATACTGAATCGAGTTGCACCCAATAGTGGTGACAGCCATGTACACACAGGAACAGCAGTAAATCTTCCGGACCAAGCATCTGCACCTTATGCCCGGCCATCTCGATTTCTTCAATTCGTGGCAATAACGATTCAATCTCGACGTTCCTGGAAAAATACCGCCCGGTCAACTCCCAATGCAGCTCGACCATCACCCCATCTTTCGTAAGTACCGCATGGTGCCACTTATCAACGAGTTTTTGATATTGTGCAGGTGCAAGGTCTATGTCCTGGCGAAAGCCCTGCGCCCTCAATAACGACACCGCCTTTTCCAAATCCCTGTGGGATATAAGTAGGTCAAGGTCGCCGAAAACACGAAAACCGACATTGCCATAGACATCCTCCGCCAAGGTCGGCCCTTTGAACGAAAGGGCTTGAATGCCATGTTCTTTGAGCAGGGCCAGAATCGATAGTAACCGGCTGAGCATGAACAGATTCTTCGTGCCATTGCGCACCACCATATCTTTCAACCGGTTACAAACATCATCCGGAATATCATTAGGAATGTGCTTTTTGATATTGTGATACAGCAACGGGAAAACTCGATGATAAGAGGCTATTTCAATCAGATGCTCCCAATTCAATGCATTGCATGATAGCTCCCGGAGGGTTTTCAGGTCACTCTCCTGCATCTCGACACGAGAGCACAGCAGGAGTAGTTGTTCCTCCTTTATAAATTGTTGTTTGTTATTAGCCACTTTGATGTTGCAAGGACAAATTTTCCGACATTGCTTCTGCAGCTCGTTTTCTTCGGCCAGACACCTGACGTACAATAGTTGCTCAAAAAAAGGGTTCCACTCCTTAACCTGCGGACAATCCCCCTTGATCTTTCTTTCCTTTACTAACTGTGCGGGGTTGCCGGCATAAATCATATAAGGTTTGGTGTCCCTCGACACTATACTGCCCCCTGCGACAACCGAATGACTTCCCAGTTTCACCCCTGGAAAAATGACTGCACGGGCACCAACCCATACACCATTCTCAACTATTATCGGCTTGACGACCAAACCAAAGGCCGGGTCAGTCCAGTTGTGGTTGCCAGTACAGAAGTAGACTCCTTGAGATATACAGCAGTTATTTCCGATCGTTATTTTACCAAGGGAGTCGAGCCATACACCCTCCCCTATCCATGTATAATCACCTATTTCAAGATTCCAGGGATACTTAATATTGATGGAGGGTTTCAGATTAACACCCGTCCCGATACGGCCTCCGAACAATTTGAGAAGAAATATTTTTAGCTTTGATGAGGGGTTGAGAGGGTTATGGAAAAATATGGCATTCACAAAATACCAGACGGTGCGGATCAGAAATCCTTTACCAGGGTTAAACCAGGAATTATTGAATTTCGAAATATCGACAGGCATATCACTTCTGTTTTTATGAAGCTCAATATTTAAGTCAGTAATAGCAGAGTGTTATATATTCGTTTTACCACAATCGGTCAGAGCTCAATTCCGTAATGGACTTTAATTGACTCTTTAATACTGATCCCTTCGACCTTGGCATTGCGTTCGATCTGCAACACTTTGGCATCAACGAGAAATCGGTACCAGAAGGCATGCAGGGTATGAAAAATGAAACCTTCTTTCCCGTCGAGGAAGCCAAGCTTAAAAAAATAGCGATAAATAAAATACAAAAAAGGTCTTACGAAAAGAGGGGCTTTAAAATAGACATTTTCTTTCAGCCAGCGTTTCCGTTCGGTTTTATTTCCGAAAAACCGGCCAATTGTATCAATCCGAACCAGCCGGTGTTTTTGACACAAGAACTCGACTGCTTCGCGGGTGGAATAACAATTGTGTTTCGTGGTCCAAAGACCGAGGTTTTTCTGGCGGTCATAGTTCGCTTCAATAACATCGATGTTGCTTTCAAGGGTCCGCCCATCGACATGGATGTGCTCATCCATCCAGCGGTCTTCCATGGTCCCTTTCGACTTTTTGTATACCCGTAAAAAGTTGTTTGGGTAAAAACCTCCATGCCTTATCCAGCGGCCCATGAAAAAAATCTTCATTTTGACATAGACCCCATCGGCCTGGTCGCCTTCTATAATTTCTCTCAGTTCAGCGAAACCTTCTTGGGACCATCGCTCGTCTGAATCCAACCTGAGAATCCAAGGATTTCTAATGGGAGTATTGGCAACGGCCCAGAGATATTGTTTTGAGTAATTTATCCACTTATTTTGATATATATCCTTTGTGAAATTCTTTGAAATATTGATTGT
>CAVWHG010000004.1:0-169966 GCA_963754865.1 uncultured delta proteobacterium
TTCCGGCGTTGTCATCGCAATCAAGTACGGCAAGCACAGACTGATCGCCTTCAGAAATGACTTGACTCAATGTACCATGTGTGGTACACATAAAGCTATGAGCAGCATCAAAATATTACCCGCTAGATTCTTTGAGGCAGAAGCATCAGGACGTATGCCGGTCAGGGAATGGCTCTTAGAACTGCCACCTGAAGACCGAAAAACTGTAGGGGATGAAATTCGAGTTGCCGAGTTCGGTTGGCCTGTGGGTATGCCCCTGTGTCGAGCCATTAAAAGCCACAAAGGATTATGGGAAGTTCGCATATTCCTATCAGGCGGACGAATAGCCAGGGTGTTTTTTTGTGCGCATGAAGGAAACATGGTGCTTTTGCACGGATTCATCAAAAAAAGCCAAAAAACGCCAGATCACGAATTAGCGGTTGCCGTAAAAAGAATGAAAGGACTCAAGCTATGAATAGGGAAATTGAAAAAGGTCGTGTCGGGGGCTCTTTCAGCGATTTTCTGCAAGAACAGGGCACCTATGAAGAAACGACGGAACAGGCTGTTAAGCGCGTCATTGCACACCAACTCGCTACAGCTATGAAAGAAAGCGGGATCAATAAAATCGAGATGGCCAAACAACTCAAAACAAGCCGATCTCAGCTTGACCGCCTACTTGATCCTGAGAATGACAAAGTGACCCTTGCTGCTCTTTCACGGGCCGCCAAAGCAATAGGGCGTTCACTTCGCCTTGAACTTCAATAAGAACACAACTGCCGCTAAAGTCATAGGACTCTCGGCCGTACCGAACATATTTCTCAATTGAAATACCACGCATTGCCCCTCTCACTCTGAAGTCACTTGCAAAGCTGATAACATTTTTTTATATATCATCTCTATATTGCTGAATGGGTAAATCTCATCCCGTATCTCACAGGACCGTATAATGACATCCCCCACCCTTTCTATCGTCATTCTCGCCGCCGGCAAAGGCACGCGAATGAAATCGGACAAAGCCAAGGTGCTGCATGAGGTTTTCTTTGCCCCCATGGTGCAACATGTCGTGGTCGCCGTCCTGCCGCTGAACCCCACCCGAACGGTGGTCGTTGTCGGCCACCAGGGCGAGGCGGTTGAGAAGGCTCTGCAGGCTTTTCCTTGCCGATTTGTCGTCCAGGAACAGCAGCTCGGTACCGGTCACGCAGTCCTTGCGGCCGAGAAAGCGATACAGGAAGACAAGGGCACAGTCATGATACTCTGCGGCGACACGCCGCTTATCCGAACGGAGACCCTGGCCCAGATGCAGGCCGCCCATACGAAAAGCCGGGCAACGCTGACGCTGATGACGACGATTCTTGATAATCCAACCAATTATGGCCGGATTGTCACCGATCCTGACGGCAATTTACTCGGCATCGTCGAGCAAAAGGACGCATCCCCGGAACAGCTGGCGCTAAAAGAAGTGAACGCCGGTATCTATTGTGTCGACAAAACCTTTCTCTTTGCCGCATTACAAAAGGTTGATACCAATAACAGCCAGCAGGAGGTATATCTCACCGATATCGTCAAGCAGGCGGTGGATGGGGGACTGAAGGTGGAAAAATTCACCGCCCCCTCGCCCACCGAGGTCCTTGGTGTCAACTCGCGGGTGGAACTGGCCGATGCCCAGCTGGAACTGCAGTTACGAAGAAACCGCGAACTGATGCTGCAAGGGGTGACCATATATAATCCGGAAACAGTGGCTGTCTCTCCAGATGCCATTATTGGCAATGACACGGTGCTTGAAGCCGGAGTCCGGATAAGCGGAGAAAGCAAAATCGGCCAAGGATGCAGAATCGGCCAGGGAGCAATCCTGCAGAATTGCCGGGTGGAAGATCGTGCGATCATCGGCCCCTATAGTTGCTTAAGCGAAATGAATATTAAAAGGTGCGCGAATGAGTGATTTAAAAAAGATGTATTCGACCATTCTCGGGGACAGCTTTCCGATGGATATGACCATCTCCTTCGGCGACCAGAAACTCGTTTACCGCAAGAAAACCTGGAAGATCAAAAGCCCGGACGGGACCATTGATGAACGCGGTGTACGCTATGGCGAAAACCCCGACCAGGAGGCGGCGCTGTATGAACTGGTCAATGGCAATCTGATCCTCGGCGACTGCCGTTTTATCGAAGCCGGCAACGGCCTGGTGTCTTCCATCGCCGTCGAGGATATGCTCCAGGTCGGCAAGCATCCGGGAAAGATCAATCTCACCGATGTCGATAACGGCCTGAACATCATCAAATACCTGATGCATAAACCGGCGGCGGTTATCCTCAAGCATAACAACCCCTGCGGCGCCGCCTGCGCCGACACCCTGGCCGGCGCCTTTAACCGGGCACTGCGCTGCGACCGCATCGCCGCCTTCGGCGGCGCCGTTGTCCTGAACCGGCCCTGCGACAAGGACACGGCGGAGTTGCTGGCCGCCAACTATCTTGAGGTGGTCTGCGCCCCGGACTTCGAAGAAGGCAGCCTGGCGATCCTGCAGAAATCGAAGAACCTGCGCATTATCCGGATTTCCGGAATAGACCGCCTCGCCGACTTTGAAAAATTCCGCTTTGTCGATTTCAAGAGCCTGATCGACGGCGGCATCATTGTCCAGCAGTCGGCGGTCAACTCCATCCGCAGCCTTGCCGACCTGAAACCGGCTGCCGTTACCTGGCAGGGCCGGGAATACACCTGCCTGCGGCAGCCGACAGCCCGTGAGGTCGATGATATGATTTTCGGCTGGGCGGTCGAGCATGGCGTTACCTCCAACTCGGTACTCTACGTCAAGGACGGCTGCACCGTCGGTATCGGCACCGGCGAGCAGGACCGGGTCGGTGTCGCCGAGATTGCCGTGCATAAGGCCTATATCAAATATGCCGACATTCTCTGCTTTGATGCCCATGGCATCGGCTATGCCGACCTTGAACTGGCCATTGCCCAGGGCAAGCGGGATCTGGCGGAAAAACAGGCGATTGACCGCAAGGTGCAAACGGATCGGGCCAATCTCCCCGGCTCGGTGATGATTTCCGACGCCTTCTTCCCCTTCCGGGACGGCGCCGACGTCGGCATCAAGCAGGGTGTTACGGCAATTCTCCAGGCCGGCGGCTCGCAACGCGACTTTGAAACCATCGAGGCGTGCAACGAGGCAAATCCGCAGGTGGCGATGCTGTTTACCGGGCAACGGTCGTTTAAACATTGAGTTATTGCAAATCCTGACAGCAACCTCAAATTACTCAATCCCACACTCTGATGACTCTTGCACTTACCTCCATCGTTCATCGTCGGCAGGACATTCTGTCGAGCAACATCGACGATGAAACCATTTTATTGAGCATTGCCAAAAGCAAATACTTTGGCATCGATCCGATCGGCACAACAATCTGGACCTTGCTCGACACCCCTTTGTCGATAGGGCAAATCATTACCGAACTTGAAAGGCAATACGATGTCTCGCGCCGGCAATGTCAGGATGATGTCCTGATGTTTCTTGAACACCTGCTTGCCGAGGACCTCTTAACAGTAACCAATGGCTAAGTTCTTAAAATTTCTACGTTGTCCGAAACAAAGAAAAATCATTTTCCTCCAGGTTCTTTTTATTCTCCCCCTCATCGAAGTATCTGTCAGATTGTTTTCTTTACCACACATCATGAAAATCTTTAAACTCCGTGATTCACTGCCTGCCGGGCAGATGACCGATTTTTCCAGTGCCCACCGGGAATATGTTACTTTGGTTTATTGGGCAATCGATGCGGTTCGGAGGAATATTCTCTTCATGAATCACGTATATTGCCTTGCCATTGCCCTCACTGCCCGGCATTTTTTATACAGGAAAAATATTTCCTGTACGCTTGTCCTTGGCGCCCAGATGAAAGGAAATGATGGGCTGCGGGCCCATGCCTGGCTGGTCCATGACGGTCGGATTCTCGATTTTGGCTTCACCGACAACCAATTCACCGAACTCGTGAGATTTTTCTAACTGTTCATGGCCATTTTCAATCGGTTGTGAAATATTATTTCGAACGATCCGGATGGCGATGAGGATAACTATGACGCATTCACATAACAGCCACTTTTACCAAGCTTATGGCCTGACAATTTCCTCAGAAATCGAATTTCCAGAACTGATTCCCCTGCCTCTTTCACTCAAATCGGCGATTGATGTCGACATCAGGGAATCGACTTTTGCCACATGCCAATACGAGTTTGACGAAAAAGAAGAGCTTTACTGGCAGGCTGCAGATGGCGTGTTTTTCATGTCGCTGAAAGATATTGCCAAGTTTCAGGTAACCGATGGAAGGCTCATTCTTCTTGAGAGATATGGCAATTGCGACCTGAGCCAGGTCCGCCCCGTTATTCTTGGCACCTGCTTAGGAATAATTCTCCATCAGAAAGGTCTTCTCCCCATCCATGGATGTGCGATTGCCACGAAATATGGGGGTAAGATATTTGCAGGACCGGTGGGAATCGGCAAATCAACTCTTGCCGCCGCTTTTATGACCAGTGGTTACAAAATCCTCGCCGATGATGTCAGCACAATCTCGCCGGCAACCGATCGTCCGCCGCAGGTTTTCCCGAGTTATCCGCAACTGAAACTCTGTCCGGACAGCGCCGAACAACTCAATATCGTAACCGATACTCTCGTGCCGATTGACGATCCGGAAAAATTAAAATTCGCCTATCCTCTTTTCGAACAGTATTTTGATAAACCAGTGAAGGTTTCAGCAATATATTTCCTCGAAACAAGTCTTCAAGACCATTTCGAGCTTCAGACCCTCAGCGGTATGGAGAAATTCACCTACCTGCGAAACAATACCTACCGGGAGATCATCCTCGACGCCATCCAGGTGAACAGTTCACATTTCCAACTCTGCACCCTTGTCGCCAACCAGATCCCCATGTATTTGCTCAAACGTCCGAGGAGTCTCTGCACCATACACCAGCTGGTGGCCTTTCTCGAAAATCATTTTTCGGCAGCTCCAGTCACTTCTTTGGGGAAATAACCCCTTCGATAATATACGGCCATTGTTTTCCGGTGAGAAAAAAATGACCATCCGCAGGATTATAGGCAATTCCGTTTAAAACCCCCAACGCCTCCGGAGGAAGGTTCTTTTCCTGGATCATTTGTTGACGAAGAATGGAGACATCCAGGTTGCCGATAACTCTGCCGTCAGCCGGTTCTATAAGGCTGATACTATCGCTGCCGTATACATTGGCAAAGAGAGTGCCATCCACATACTCCAACTCATTGATGTTGTCAATTTCCCGGAGCCCGTCCCTGACCTTTATTTCCCTGGTTTTTCTGAAGGTCAGGGGATTTATGAACTGCAGACTTGAAGATCCATCACTGATTATGAGAAACTCTCCATCGTTGGTTATCCCCCACCCGTCGGAATCGTAATGAAACTTTGCCAAAGGATTCCAGAGACTCCGCTTCATACACAAAACCGGTCCTTGATTTCCAGGTGATTTGATAAAGTTTGCCGGCAAGGATGGTGCAGCCTTCGCCAAAATACTGGTGACCAAGTTCCAGACGATGGCTAATTGTTCCAGTGGTGAGAGCAATGCTCCGTAAAGATGAGGTACCGTAGCCACCGGTGCTTTCATAAAGCAGGGCATTATGGTAAGCCAACCCCTGGGTAAGGGCAATCGGGTCGTGTTCATGCCATCGCAAGGGGATAAATTGAAAACTTCCGGTCCAGCGGCCGGCAGGCTCTTTTAGTATAAATGTCTTGTCTCCAAAGCCTAACCACAATGCCGATACTCCCAGCATGGTTATGAGCAACAGAGTTCTCTTCAGGTTCATATGAATTTCTATGAACTCCCAGATTCCTGCTGTTGTTTTTTGCTCACCCAATGCAAAAAGGCAGCGACATTGATACACTTGCCCAATTGACGCGCGAGAAACTGCCTTTTCCCGGCGCTGACTATCCTGCCGGCAAGAAGATCGTTATAGGTTGCCAAAAGACGCGGTTTGTCGAGTATCCTCCAGACGTAATCATTGTCGAGAGCAAGGATGTTGGCAATTGCCCCGCTGTTGGCGACGACGAACTGATCCTCGGTATCGCCCATCAGCGTCTTGCTTTCCCGCCGGTATATCTGCGGAGGCAGCATCTCTTGCATAGCAGAACGCAGAAAAGCCCTGGTCATACCGGGTTGCACATACTCTTTGGCGGGGACCGACAGGCAAAATTCGATAATGCGCTTATCGAGAAAAGGCATATTAAAATAGCAGTTCATCCTCGCAGCAACCACCGCCCCGTGTTCCAGCAGCGGCACGAAGTATCCGGATAACACCGCGTAGCGAATCTCTTTTCTTGGATCAATCGGAATATCGTCGCGCACGTTACCCCGTCGCTTAATGAAATGTTTCTGTAATTCCTTCCTGGTAAAACTTTTCTCTGCAAGAAAACAATAATCAACCACAGTCTCGGTGCTGTGGCCACGCAACCGTTTATACAAAAGCTTTATTCCCTCGGGCAGGAGTGGAAAGAACAGTTCGTGAAAGATGCTCTTAAAGAGCGTCCTGCCCTTGGTCCGGGCATTACCTCGCAACTCTTTATAAAGAGAAAAAAACCTGCCGGTAAAGAAAAGCAGCAGACATTTTTTGCCGGGTTCCACCGAGACGATTTCATCACCGCCCATGCCGCTGATGATAACATTTACGCCATGCTCCTGCAGAAGGTGTTCCAGCGGCCAGAGCGGGTACGACAAAGGGATTCCAGGGCATGCGGAATTGACTTTCATAGTAGCTGAACAGGTCATGTTCGTCGAAGGGCTCAACGGGTTCGCGGCTGTAATGCGCCGTGGTGCCCAGATGGTTTAAGGCAATTTCGATATATTCGGGGTCGCCCGCATGGCCATCGTCCCTGGAAGGCGGTGGTATGTTGGAAAATATTGAAAGCCGCTCCTTGGCGGCTGGCAAGGTATTTCTCAGGCAGCAAAGAAGCGAGGTTGAATCCAGACCGCCGCTTAACAGGAGGGCATTATGGTCACTCTCCTCCCAGCGCTCCCGCAATACGGTTGCCAAAAGGGAGAGGAATTTTTCTTTGAAGTAATTTGCCGTGAAGGATTTTTGAAAATAGGCGATTTTCGGTGCCCAATAGCGTTCTATGGCAACCGCTTTTCCGGAAAACTGCAGAAAATGGCCCGGCGGTACCTGGCGAATGGCAGAGAAAACCGTTTTATCCTGTTCGGCAATTATCCCCAGAAGATAATCCAGGAGATAACCCATATTGACCTGATCGGATCGTCTTACCTGTCCACCCATTACTAAGCGTATGGAGGAAGAAAGGGCAAGGATGCCGTCCGGACCGTTGCGGTAATAAAGCTGCCTGGCACCGATATGATCACGGGCGGCAAAGACCTGGTTGTTTTTCCTGTCGACGATGACAAAGGCAAATTCTCCGTCAGGTATTTGAGACACTCCCTGCCCCATTGGCGGTAGCTTTGCAGCAGCAGGGCGGAATCGGTATCACTGCTTTCCACCAATCCGGTCGCCGACAGTTGATCCCGGATTTCCTGTTTATTGAAAAGCCGTATATCGCCGACCAGATGCAGGTCATCATCCCCTTGGCAAAGAACCCTTCTTTTGATCACCGTCCTGCCGGACTGCCGCAGTGCAGCCCAGGTATTGGATCGTCTCTTTATCGGCCTGAGCCCTTTCGGCAAAGGCAGGCTGTTCCGTCTCAGCGGGCAGGGCATCTGCGGCGATCTCGGCTAAAAAATGTCCCATTGCCAATAAAAAAAGGGTAAGGGCTTGACGCCCTTACCCTTTAATAGAGTTAAATCTTCTTGTTTCTTATTTTCTTTTCCGACGGAGGGCACTTCCCGCCAAACCGATCAAGCCCGTGCCAAAGAGCAGCATCGTTGCCGGTTCGGGCACCGGACGAACCACCCTCAATAACATCATTGGCGCATGTCATTGTCCAATGTAGGGCGAAATTGTTGATATCGAGGCCACCGAAGGCATTACTGTCAAAGACAATACTGCAAGTAATCATCAGAGTCTGGAGCAGAAGTCGTTCACTGAACTCCAACCGTTATAAGTACCAAGTGCGGATTGAGTACCTGCTTGATAAAGAACCTCTTGTCCTGCCCTATAACCACCAGGCGTCAATGCCCCACTCGCAAGGATAATTTGTTCGTGAATCATCAACGTTGAAAAGAGAGACCACCCCGCCTTGACCTAAAACCAACGCATACTCCCAATCCTCACCACCGAGCACATCCGTATCGTATTTAGTTTTTGAGTCGTACCACTCGGAGACCAAGAGTCTGTGCTGATAAAGAGGTCTCCTAATTGTATCTTTTGTGCAGGATTAACTGGACCATATCCAGGTAAGTACCACCGTAAATACCAATATTATCTAAAAACCTAGAATATATATCTATTGTTACCTTTCCCTCGGTGATATCTACATTCATATGCGAAACGTCAAATTTATCATCAGCACCAATTACATCAACACCCACTCCGACTGATTGAGCCCCACCAATATAATTATCGCAATTGTAATCGACACAGCCTGTCCGGAAGAACATACCAACACGCTCCCTAATATAAAAGCCCCGGTAAAGATATTTTTTTTCATTGTGCTGTTCTCCCTGACATATTCAGTGATTATTAAGAATGTTTAAAATTTCCAGGGTGCGGGCGTCGGGTATCCATCTGCCCCACCGTCTTTCTTGACCTGCAGCGTCTTGGAAAAATCCAGCTCCAACAATCGAGGAGCATGCCACTCTTTTTTTGGTTCGACACTGTTGGTTTGTTGTTCCTTGCTCTGTATCACAGTCAGCACCCCCGATAAATGTTATAATAGCCGCTATCGTTAATCATTATCTAAGCAACAAACGTGCCAGATGACAAGACGGCTATTTTCTTTTTTTGGTTACCCTGAAAATCCCGAACCTAGTTGCTTTATTTTACCAGAATCTCATAAAATTAGATAACCTATTTGTATTGAAACCCGGTTTTCAACCGTGGAAATCATCATTTTTTCGCCATGCCCTGAAAATATTCCATAATGGTGACATAGTTGACACGATCCTCATAGGTCGGCATACAAAGATCCAAGGCCCTGAATGTCTCAGGGTGCGGATGGGCGATGGCAATGCCCCGCCCCTTTGCTTCAGCAATCTTCACCAGATGTTCCAGCTCGTTACATATTTCTTCGGCGTTTAATACATTGTCCAAAAAAATGTGGCGTCGGGCGCTTTTTACCTTCCAGGACCGGGCAATCTCCAGCCCGACACTTGCCGAGGTCGTCAAACTATCGATAAACACCATGTTTTTACCGGCCACCAGGCCGAGGAGAAAGGCCATGCTCTCGCCATCGGCGGTAAATCGTGACCCCATGTGATTATTTATGCCAATGGCATGGGGTACCGCGGCGAGGGCGGCTGCAAATTTCATCTTCTGCACCGCTGGCGAATCACTGACATATAATGCCCCTGGTCCAGGATTGGAATCCTGCCCGATCGGCTCTAACGGCAGATGCAGGAAAACCTGTTTTCCGGAAACAAAAGCAAATTTTTCCATTTTTCCGGTAAAAGGTGCAAAAGGCAGGAAGGAATAGGTCATGGCAAAGGGGAGATTGAGAAACTCCATGCCCATGACCTCATCATAGCCCATATCATCGATGATAATCGCTACCTTCGGCAACTCCGCCCGGGTCATTACCGCCTTTTCGGCTACCTCCTGCACCATCGTCGGCTGCCCTTCGGCCGTTTCGTCAATGGGTGGACCATTGCCAGGCACTGAGGGCGGATCAGGTTCCTCAAAGACCACGGCGGCGTCGGAGGTCGGCGGCAGTTCGCCGGCGACCACCGTGCGGAAAAAGATGACGTAGCCTACGGCACAAAGGGAGAAGGTCAACACCAGGAGCAGCAGGATAAAGGATAAAAACCTGGCAAGGTTAAAGGATTTTTTAGCTTGCCGGGTGCGTCCCTTACGCGGGCTGCGCCGGCTTTTCGGAGAATTCATTGCTACCACTTTTCAGCTTTTCCGGGGAAATGCGCAGGACCTTGGCCCGGGGCGATTATTTGTCTCTTGCCAGGACATAGCGGGCAAGGCCTGTCAGCACATTGCGTTCATAGACCACGCTTTCCCCGGGAAATCCCTGCAGGGCGGTCAGGGCATTGTCGATGGCCGTGGTGGCCTGGTGCCGGGCTGCGGCAAAGCCACCATATCGTTCGATGATTGCCGTGACTTCGCCGACGGAACCGGCCCTTGCCGTTTTGCTGTCGAGAAGGTGCAGCAACCGTGCCCGGTCGGCGGCCTCGGCATTGCCGAGGGCGATGATCAGCGGCAGGGTAATCTTGCCCTCCAGCAGGTCATTGCCCACCGCCTTGCCGGTTCTCGCCGGATCGCCGAGGTAGTCGAGGAGATCGTCGACGATCTGATAGGCGCAGCCGAGATTGACGCCGTAGTCGCGCAGGGCCTTGGCCTGTGCCGCCGTACCGCCGCCATAGATCGCTCCGACCTCGCAGGCGGCGGCGATGAGCAGGCCGGTCTTCATCATGATGGCGTTATAATAGTCGAGTTCGGAGAGATTGTGCTTGGTGGCATTACGCAGCTGCATGAACTCGCCGTCGACCATGCCGGTTGTCGCATGGCAGAAGACCGCAAGGCCCCGGTCACCGGCCAGGCGGCCGACGGTTGCCATGGACAGGGCATGGAGAAAATCGCCGGCGAGAATGGCGGCAACGATGCCGAATTTTTTATGCACCGACTGCTTGCCGCGACGAACCTCCGAGTTGTCGATGATATCGTCGTGGAACAGGGTTGCCGCGTGCAGATACTCAAAGGCGCAGCCGAGGCGGTAGACCTCATCGTTCGCGGTTGCCGCAGAGTCGGGCGGCCAGGACGACGAGCAGGGGGCGAACCCTTTTGCCGCCGTTAAAGAGCCCGTAGTCGAGAACCTCCTGCAGCAGGGCGTCGGTGGTCGGTTGCAGGCGGGCGAGATCGGCCCGCATATACTGGTCAATCTTTCGCGGCCTCGGCCCTGACAGCGGTAAGTATCGTTTCCACCTGCTCCATAAATCTCACTTTTCTTTTGAACTCAAGCGCGCATCGTTACAACTGCTCGAAAAAATGCGGCAATATCCTTCAGGTCCCGGGTTACCGGCGAGGCCGGCAGACTTTTTAAAAATGTCCGGCCATAGCCTTTGGTAAAGAGGCGAACATCCATGACGGCAATGACTCCTCGATCGGCAGATGAGCGCATCAACCGGCCGACGCCCTGGCGCAGGGCGAGAATCGCCCGCGGCACCTGGAAATCGAAAAAGGGTTTGCCGCCTTCATCCTTGATGCGGGCAATCCGTGCCTGAATCACCGGATCGCTGGGCACCTCAAAGGGCAGTTTGTCGATAATGACACAACTGAGCGATTCGCCGACGACATCAACACCTTCCCAGAAACTGGCGGTTGCCAGCAGCACCGAGTGGGTATCTTCGCGAAAACTCCTCAGTAACGAATTGCGTGATGCCGTCCCCTGGACAAGAATGGGGTGATCAAGGTGCACTTCGAGAAATGCCGCCAAGGCGTCCATGCCCTTATAACTGGTGCAGAGAATGAGACCCCGCCCCTCGCTCAATTTTAAGATGTCGAGAATGCGAAGACAAATACTTTTTGTGAATTCCATCGCCGTCGGCTCGGGAAACCCGGCTTCCGGGACATAGAGGAGAGTCCGGCCCTGGTAGTCAAAGGGTGATCTGATCTGCAGGCACTCCACTGCATCAGCCAAGCCTAATCGCTCCTTGATATAGGCAAAGGAACTGCCGGAGGAGAGGGTGGCCGAGGTCAGGACACAGGCCTGCACTGCAGCGTACAGATGCTCGCGCAGTTCTTCGGCAACCTTGACCGGGGTTGCCGACAAGGGCAACGGAGCGTTCTCTTTTTTCGTACCAATAGACGTATTCTTGATTATTGCTGCCGTCAACCAGGGCAATTTCCCGTAAAGTGGCATTCAGTTCCTGCGCCCTGCCGGCAAGATGCTGCCAGCCCTCCCCCTGGCCATCCATGGTCTTCAGGCCATCGATAAGCCCTGCCATGCCGGTTGACAACAGCTCAACCTGCTCGCGCCAGAATTCCCTGGGCATTTTCTCAACCAGCGATTCGAGAGGAAACCTTCCCAGATCGGTGGGAAAGATGTGGGTAAAGGCATCGGCTCGCTGCTTCAGGCCGCTCTGCAAGGTCAGCAGCTTGTCGACCACCTCGGGACGATGCGACCTTGGCCTGGAGTTCGATATCACCGAGCAGATCGATCAGCTGATAGTGGCTGAAACTCTTGCCGAAAAATGTTGAGGCAATATTTTCCAGGTGGTGCGCCTCATCAAAAATCACCGCCTCATAACGCGGCAGAACCTCGCCGAAACCGGCCTTCCTGAGGGCCAGGTCGGAAAAGAACAGGTGGTGGTTGACGACCAGCAGTCGGCACGATCCTGCCCGTTTGCGTAATTGATTGATAAAACATCCGGCCGATTCAGGACAATCGCCGCCAAAACACTGGTTGCTGTGGCAGGAGATCTTCGGCCACAGTGCCGATTTCTCGCCCAGCCAGTCGAGTTCCGCCCGGTCGCCGCTGGCCGTCGCCTGCAGCCAGCTGTCGATCTTCTCGACCCACGGCTCGGCGTACAGCGACAGTTGCGGATTGCTGCGATACTGATACCAGCGATACAGGCACAGATAGTTTTGCCGACCCTTGAGACAAAGGGCCGGGATATCCTGCCCGAGAATGCGGGCAACCAGAGGAATATCCTTGTCAATAATCTGATCCTGGAGATTCAGGGTAGCCGTCGATACAATGACCCTTTTGCCTGACAGGACCGCCGGGATAAGATAGGCCAAAGTCTTGCCGATACCGGTCTCGGCCTCGACGACGATCATCCTGGCCGACCCTTCGCTGTTTTCCTCGCCGCCGGCCGGGCTTAAAACGGCGGCTACCGCTTCAGCCATGGTTCGCTGCCCCTCCCGGGGTTCAAACCCGGCAAGGCCATCGGACAATGCCCCGCCCGCCCTAAAAATGTCATGAAGTTCCATCATTGCCGGCCTTACTCCCCCTTTACAAAATCAGAGGCGCACTATACAACAGAATCGCCGACAGGGTAATGTGATTCTCACCTGTGCCGGGCAAATCCTCCCGCCTTGCCATGGACCGAGGTTGCCAACCGTGCCGCCGCCGCACCATGCGACGAATCTGCACAAATACTTTTTGCAGAAGACGGTTAATTTTGCTAGAACATAGCAGGCGATTATTTCTGTAGACCTCCTCCTCGGCGTTTTACGATAACTGCTATGGTCAAAATTTTCCTTGCGCAACATACCCTGCCATCGTTGCCGACCCTTGAGCTTCTTGGACCCGATGAGGTGGTTGCCGTCGTTGATGACTCTCCGGAGATCATCCTCCTCCTGTCCCACTACCTTGGCAGCCAGGGCTACCCGGTGGTTAAGGCCGGCAATGCCCGTGAATTTTATCAACTTCTCAACACGCGAAAGATAGCTCTCGTTCTCCTCGACATCGAGTTGCCCGACCAAAACGGCAATGAGATCCTCAAAGATATTGCCCCGACCCATCCCGACCTGGGCATAATTATGGTCACCGGGACAACCGACATACAGGTCGCCCTCAACTGTTTACGCCACGGTGCCGATGACTACCTGACCAAACCTGTCAATATAAAGCAGTTTATGCACACCGTGCAAAGCACGCTGCAAAAAAGACGACTGGCCATAAACAGTCTTATCTTTCAGCACGAGTTGCAGAAGACCAACACCAGGATGCGTTTTCTCCATCATCTTAACCTGAAGATGAACACCGCCTACCTCAACACCGTTGAACTGCGCGGCATCCTCCAGGCGATTTTGGTCGGCATTACCTCCGAGGACGGTCTGCGATTCAATCGCGCCTTCCTCGCCCTCTTTAATGCAAGCAACGGTTTTCTTGAAGGAAAACTGGCCATCGGCCCCTCTTCACGGGAGGAGGCCGGTCGGGTGTGGCGTTCGATCAAGGAGAAAGGTCTGCAACTCGACGATATTCTTGAAGACATTCAGGATAAATCAATCAACGACGACGTCGCGGTCAACCTGATTATTAAAACCCTGCGAGTATCGCCCGATGACCATGACCATGTATTGATCCATGCCAGCCGCAGCAACGAAACCATTCACGTGCAAAACGGCAAGGCCGATAAATGCCGGGTACCCGAGGATCTGCTGCGCACTCTCGGTGAGTCTTCCTTTGTTGTCGTGCCGTTGTATGCCCCGGGAAAGGCCCTGGGGGTGATGATTGTCGACAACTTTATTACCGGTGCGCCAATAACCGACGAGGATATCAGCGGTCTGAAAATTTTTGCCAGTCAGGCAAGCCTGGCTATCGAGCACAGTCGACTGTACGAGGCCATGGCGGAAAAAATAGAGGCCCTGGAAATCGTCACCCAAGAGCTTGAAAAAAATAAGGATCTGTTGGTCGAAGCGGAACGCACAGCAACAATCGGTGCCATGTCGGCGCAACTGCTGCACGCCATCAGAAACCCCCTGACCTCGATCGGCGGTACCGCAAGACTTCTGGCCAAGAGAGTGACAGATCCCTATGTCAGTAATTTTCTCAACGTAATTACCCAGGAAAGCAATAAAATTGAAAGCATCCTCGAGGATCTCTTCAGTTTTGTCGAAAAGCAGGAATTGTTCCTCGAGGACCAACCGATATTTTCTATTATTCGCAAAAGTATGATGATCTTTTATATGACCATGAAACATAAAAAGATCGAATACTCCTTGGGCCTGGAGGGTGTCGGCCCATGGCTTCGTGTCGATGAAAACAAAATCCGCCAGGTGTTTTTACACCTGATCAAAAACAGCATCGAAGCAATGCCGCAAGGCGGTTCTCTGCAGATAAGGGCGCAGGAAGACGCTGCGCAGGTAACGATTCAGGTGATCGATTCCGGGCCGGGGATACCGTCAGAGGCCCTTCCCCATGTCAAAGACCCCTTCTTCACCACGAAAACCTATGGCAACGGCCTGGGCCTGGCCCTCGTTGAGCAGATTGTCCAGGGCCATGGCGGACGTTTCACCATTCAGGACGGAACAGCCGGTGGTACCGTGGCAACGGTTTTTCTGCCGAAGACACCTTCAGCCCCGGCGAACTGAAAAAATCCCCCCCAAAAAGGCCAGACAGGCCGACAGAAAAAAGGTGGTTTTCATGGCGAGGATGAAGGCATTGCGGTCGCCTGCGGTATAATCGGCCAACTGCCCGCCACCGCTATAGAAGGTGAACCACCAGGAAAACAGGGCGGCGGCACAGCGTTGCCCCGGCAACCATGCCGAAATTCCTCGCTGTCGCCAGGATTCCCGCGGTAATCCCGGCATATTCCTCACTTACTTGAGAAAGTGCCGAGGCGCTGTTCGGTGCAAGAAACACCGCTTGCCCGGCACCAAGCAGGGCGAGTTTGACTGTTATCTCGGTCAGCGAGCTGTCGACTGCAAGAGTGGCGAGCCCAAGCAAGGCCAGACAGCAAAGCCCGAGCCCTCCGGTCGTTAAAAACCTGGCGCCGATCTTGTCATACAACCAGCCGGAAAGTGGTGAAAGGATGATAACCGTGGCCGGCACCGCCATCATGACCCGACCGATCATCGCAACCGGTAAATGAAGCACATATTCAAGGTAGAAAGGCAGCAGCACCAAAACGGTAAACATCGTTGCAAAGGAAATTGCCGCAGTAAGTATCGCCACCCAATAGAACCTTTTACCTAACAAACTGATCGGCAGAATCGGGCTGGCGGCATTTTTCTCTACCCGCATAAAAACAACGACCAGGGCGGCAAAAAGGATCAAGGCAACACTATTATAAAGGGTGAGAAACCGCTCAAGGCGGTGGAAAAGCGACAGGCCGAGGACAACGATCGCCACCCAGCAGCAACTGCCCAGCCAATCATAGGCAAAGGGCGTCCTGTTGCCGGTTTGCGGCAAGTGGCCGAGGACAAAAAACCGGCCAAGAACCAGGACCGTGACGCCCACCGGCAAGCTGACGAGAAAGATAGCCCGCCAGGAAAACATACTGAGTATCAGGCCGCTGATAAAGGGCCCGCTGAGGAGGCCGCAGGCGGTGGCAATGCCGACAAGGCCAAGACCGCGGCCAAGGTGGTCGGCGGGGAAAACCAATTTTATAAGGGCCGGCCCGGACGACATCATCATCGATGCCCCCAAGGCCTGGAAAAATCGGCTTGCCAGCAACAGAAGGTACATCGGTGCCAAATAACAGGCGAGAGAACCTAGAGAAAACAGCAACATCCCCGTCAGATAAACATTGCCCAACCCCCATCTGTCGGCAAAGCGGCCCCAAAAAACCAGGGTGACGGTGATCGTCAGGAGGTAGAAGGTTACTATAAATTCCGCATGTTCAAGACTGAGGCTGAAAGACCGCATGATTGTCGGCAAGGCAATGTTGAGCATACCGCTGTCCATGGTGGACAGGAAGACTCCCGTCATCACCATGGCGAGAATGAACCAACACTCATGCTTTTTCTGCATGTTATCCGAGGTGTCAGATGTTTTGCCGAAGGACGAAAAAAAAGCCCGGCGGAGAAAATCTCCACCGGGCTTGCACAGATAACTACCTTAAGCCGTATGCTTCCTGGTAATTAGAACTTCAGGGACAAACGCAGGCCGCCTTCCATGACATCTTCTTTACCTGTTGCATCACCGGAGAACAAATAGGCAAATACCAGGTCAGCGGTCAGATTATCATAGATGCTATAGGTGGCGATACCATCTAACTCCCAGCCCAGCTCTTTATCGCCGGCTTTATTTTCCTCAGCAAGAGAGGCATACCATACATCGCCGGTGAGCTTCAGTTTATCCATCGGCTTGAAGGTCACACCGACGTTGCCGGCCCAGACATTGGAAATATCGTCGGCAGGGGCGTTATTCGACCAGCGGTTATCAAATATACCGAGACCCATGATCTCTGCCCAGTAGTAGGAACTACCATTGCTTGCAGAAGTATAGTCAGAGCCGGTGCCGGGAGCGGATACGAACTTATTATTCTCGCTGGCATCTTTGCCGTCATCACCACTGGCATAGAAGAACTGGCCGTGCACTATACCGGCATCAGCACCAACGGCACCGAGGTATGCGACGTTGTCAACATCATTAATTGTCCCGCCGTTGTAGATACCGGTAGCCCAAACAGAGACAGTACCGAATTTCATGTCTGCATCGGCACCGAGATACCAGTTGTCGGCATCCCCGGTGGCCGTGAACGCTTCAAAGTTTGTAATTTTGTGGTAAACGAAGTAGGGGGTAACACTCATGTTATCATTGATCTTCACCGGTACTATTCCGGCATAAATATTCTGATCAAGCGATGCATTGGTGGCGATATCCCAACCGACGACATCCTCATTGGACACATTAAGCCAGGCACCGATTACACTGACATTGCCAAATTTTCCGGTCAGCAGCACGCCTGCGGCATCGTCATCTAAGATGAAGCCACGGGCAATGACAACACCTTGAATACCGACCTTGGCGTTAACCATGGGGCCCATGTTGAAATCAGCATAGGAGTTTTTAACCCTCCAGTTGCCCTTGCCGTCAGCGCCCATGTCACCACCGGCTCCGAGGCCTGCGCCACTTACATTATAGGTTTTACCATCAACAGTTACTTTTTGGGTGCCGGTGGTATCGCCCCAGCCGGTGTTGAACTCGAATTTGTTGACAAATTTGAAATCATCGCTGAACTTGGCGGTGTAGAACAAGCGGGTACGGGTATCGACATATTGACTGCTGGGGGTGTCTTTGCCTGAGAAATTATCCTCAAAGGTAAAACGGGTACGCCAGTATCCGCCGAACTGATTCTCAATCGCCGCGGAAGCAGTTGTTGCAATTCCGCCGGCGAGCATGAGACCTACAGCTGATGCAATTATTTTTTTCATTATCTTTTCTCCTGATTAGGTTTTCACCCCTCTTGCGAGGAGCCATTTTCCCTTTACCCGGCTCTACAGGCTGACCACCAGCTGTACCCTTCCCTTCCCAGGAAGAAAACCGGCAAAGACACTTATCTATGCCTCCACGTTATACTTGGTGAATTCCTTTGTCAAGATTTTTTTACCTGAGGGTATAATTTTTTATACCCCGGCAATGTGTTTTTATCACTTCGTTTTTCCCGAGGAAAACTGCAGATCATAGGCGGTAAGCTGGGTTTCTCCGGTACCCGGCAGAAGGCCTACGAGCGTGCCGCTGCGGGGAAGATGGCCGACATACAGGCCGAACTCCGTCTGTTTGCCGTCTGTTTTGCCCGTCTGGCCGGCTTCACCGGGCTTACGCAACGGTGAAAAGCCGAAACCGGCAATGTATCCCTTGAAAGTTCCGGTCCGCCAGGCCTCGTTCAGGGCGCTGCCATCCCAGGCCAGTCCGACAATTACCCCATCGTTATATATGCGCATTTTGTCAGAAATACTCATGGCCGACAGGGTGTTTTCATTGACAACAATCTCCTGGCGGCCGTCATTATCTACATCGGCGACGACAAGCCGGCCCGGCACAAAGATTAACTCTCTGCTTGCATCCTCATCAAGGGTGAAGTTTCTCCGATCTTGTTGATTTACCGCTTCGGCTCTCCTTGGCCCGAGATAGATCAGACTGCCCCCGAAAGTCTTTTTGCTCACCCACAACAATTCATTGGCCCGGTTAAAAACCTTTATCCGTTCCTTCTTGTCAATGGCCACCGTTTCCGGGGCTCCATCGCCATCAAGATCGGCGAACACAAAATCAAAGAGATTTACTCCCTCCGGCAGGGGCAGTCGTTCGCCCTCACTGGGGACATTCCCGGCACTGAGATCAAGGAGATATACGCCGGCTTTAACCAGTTCGGTTTTTCCGATACCCCTTTTTTGTCCGGCAAGACGCCAGCCTTTGCCGGGAACGAGAACAGGTCGGATGTACCAGGGAATATTTTCTGTAACTATGCGAAAGCCTTTGCCCTTGTCCCAGTCGACAATGAGGGACGAGACGTTCAGCCCATCGGTGGCGCTGATATATATTTTCATCCGGCCACTGCCGTCGAGATCGGCCATATTGACAGCATGGCAGTCAAGGGCCGGCGGCAGGCCGGCAGTTGCCACTTTGTTGATCTTTTTGCCGTCGACCTTGTACAGCTCAAGGGTTTTGCCGATTAAAACAACGATCTCGTCTGAAGCATCACCATCTACATCGCCCACCGCAAAAGCACGTATCTCTTTGGCAAGAGTGAGGCTCCTTTTTCCTTCTTTGGTTGTTACCTGCACCGTGCTTCCAGCCGCACCGACGACGACGCCGCTATGCACACTTTTTTTATAGGCAGCCTCGGGATGAACAGTGACGAAACCGGAAGTACCTCCCGCCGCACCCGGGGTTTTCACCGTTGCCGGATCGACCGCTTTGTAACCAAAGGCCGACTGAGCAATATCACTCGATAGTTTTTCAACATCAACGATCATGTCCTCCGGGTTTTTGACAATTGCCTCGAAATGCAATATTTCCTTGTCTGCCGTAAATGGATAAAGAACAACCTGGATATTCAATCCGCTCTTAAGGCCATACAGGGAACCGGTAACGAGATAATCGGCGGCAATCTTTTCCGATCCCCCGGCAATCGCAGGTTGTCGGTTTTTCAAAGAGATCAGTTCCTTATCGCTGATGGTACGATCCAGTACTATTACCCGGTCCATGGCCGCCAGGCGACTGGCCAGCATATTTTTGATCCCATCGCGCAGGTAGGCATAATTGCCGGCCGAACTTGCATCAAATGTTGAGAATACCAGTTTATACTTCTCATTACCGTCCTTGCCGTATACCACAGCCGAGCTGAGCAGAGAAAAACATAGAAAAACCAACAGCAACCCTTTCTTTCGCATGACATCTCCCAGTATTATTCACTTGCACGCAGTTTTACCAACATCTTGGAGTCACCAGAACTTGCAGTTTATCTATATCGTAAATCTTGAGCACAAGCAAGCCATGTATCAACACACCGGTTGTCTATGCCATTCCCAAGCCTTTCTTGGCATTCCTCGGCATGTAGCTTGAAAAAATGCCGACATTGCCGGCTTTCGGCAATGCGGAAAATCAGCACGAGACCGGCAAGGAAATTATTGTTCACACCGACTTTTCACTTGACTTTTCGTTGTCCGCGATAGATTATGTGACTACAAAGTACAGATTTTTGAACTTTGCACGCCAGTGAAGAGCGCTAAACAGCGACAAGGTCTGACACCCATCTTTCGGCTGCTTGAAAATGACGAAGTTTGCTTTTTCCATAATTGCCATATCACTGTTATTGGGCCACAATTCGCCGGCTTATGCGGAGGGGCAAGCCACCCACAGTGCTTACAAGGTAACCTCCTATAATCTTGGTGCCATCTTGGATAGCCAGGACAATGGGTCTTCCCGTTATATAACTGATTTTAAACCGCTGTTGATTACCAGCACGGCCTCCGACATTCTTAATAGTGAACATGTCGGCAAGGTTTCTCTGGGTGAAGCACTGCCATCCGCCTCTAATCCGACCATCGTAGCCCTTTCCGCGACATTTGATGCCACGCAGAAAATCTCCCTGCAAGGCGCCATCGGTGTTACTCGCAATCTGTGGGCCCCCGATTCACTCAACTATGAGAGCGAATCAAGCTGGGAAGCAAATCTTGGGGTGATTTATAAACTGCTCAACAACCTTTCACTCGAGCTGCATCTCGGTTACATGGATACCGGCACTCTCTTTCATGACCGGAGCAGCTATACCAACGTCGAAAGCATTATCATGATCAGTAATCAGTTGACCATGAGCTTTTAAATCGTTTGCTGAAGTTCTTTGGCAAGCATCTGTAGATCTGCCCAGGTCGCCGTTTTCATTTCGGAATTCTGCAACAAATAAGTGGGGTGATAGGTGGCGACAACCGGGATCTTCACGTCGCGACTGACCTCGTACTCGTGCAATCTGCCCCGAAGACTCGATAATGGCAGGGATTTTTCCAGGGTTACCCGGGCGGCAACCATGCCCATGGTACAAATGATTTCCGGCATCAGCACGGCGATCTGTCGGCGTAAAAACGAGACACAACTCTGCACATGGTTGGCCTGGGGTTGACAGGTGGCGGGAACCGCGCATTTGATGACATTGGTGACAAACACTTCATCGAGCGGCAGCTGGATTGCCGCCAGCATTCTGGCCAGCATCAGATCCTGCTCAACACCAAAAAGGTGGCCCGGCGGCAGCTGTCCTTGTGCGTCGCTCACCAGCCAGTCTCCGACAAGCAGCAGGCGAACCTTCTCCGGACCGCGACCTGCCACCGGATAAAGTCGCTTTTTATGGAGGTCGCAGGCGCGGCAGATAGCCACCTCCTCGGCAATATCGGCAAGACGCAGCGGCAATTTTTCAGGCGTGTTGGCGATTCGCCCAAGGGCCGTAGACTCGCGCCTTGCCTTCCCTGGCCTCTCTGTCCGGTCCATAACCTTTGACGGTCCCGAGGGCAGCGGATGATAGCCGAGAAAGGCTTGGCTATCGGTGCCTTTCGGATATCTGTCTATACCGGTTGCCTGATGATAACGCAGCAGGGATTGCAAACCAGTGAGAAAAGAGCTCTTGTCTATGACCATATGCTGGAAGCGTATTGCCGTTATTCAATTAAACGGAAAGTGATAAATACTCCATTCGCCGCTTGAATCCCGCTGACTGGACCTGAACCCACCAAAATAATGGAAGGCAAAGGCCTTGCTGCCGGGAGGGCAAACGTGTGACATTTTTACCGGCAGGCTTTCCGGAACGGCACCAAATGTAGGTATTACCGGAGAAATATCGACCGTTTCGAGTACTTTTCCTGCCTCGTCAAGATAGCTCAGGTACAAAAAAAACTTGGTAACTACCTGGAATGAATCAGTGATACTCCTATCAAAGACGATTTTGCCGGTAACAGTGCTGACCTCACCTTTTTGCACCAGCATATAGGTGAGGCGCAGGTCCCCGGTTTCAAATTTTCCGGCAGGAATATCAGCGGCCAGGCTCACGCGGGCCTCCTTGCCGGCCACGGCACCGATTTCCGGCTTAAGAAAATTGGCACACCCGGACGACAGCATGAGCCCAAGACATATCATTATGGTGCATACCTTTACCGCGGTCTGTTTTGACATGGTATTCAACCTCCTGGTCAATTGATCTTCACTTTCTTATGAAGAAAGTCGTAGCAATCGGCTATAATAATCACGAATAATAACAAGTGGCAAGACGTAACAAGGCTTTCCGACGAAGGTGGCGGAAAATTACAGCCATTTTTATGTTTTGCTGCGCACCTGCCAAGGAGAATTTCCAATGCCGATTTATGAGTATAAGTGCTCTGCGTGTGCCCGTATTTTTGAGATCCTCACTACTTCCAGCACAAGGGAAGAAAGTGTCCACTGCCGCTACTGCCAGAGTGACAAAGTGAACAAAATCATGTCGTCCGGCAGCTTCAGGCAAGGTTCCGGCATAAAGCAGCCGGTCAGTGGACCGACCGGCTGCGGCAACAAATCCGGTTTTTCCTGAGCCGCCTGAGGACGGGCTCGGTCGGAGCCCGCAACAAAGACCTACTTTTCCTTAGCCGATTTTTTCGGTGCAAACTCAAACACCCGCTCATTTTTCTTCAGCAGGTTGTATTCCCGCCTGGCAACCTCCTCGAGATGGGCAGGGTCGTTTTGCAGTTTATCGATGCTCTTTTGCAATCGGCTATTCTCCTCTTCAAGCATAACATTTTGTTGCTGGAGATCCTTGATTTCTGCTTTTTTTCTCCAAATGGCAACGAGCCCGGAGCGGGGCGAAAAGATAAGCCACAGGACAGCCAACACCACCAGAGCGATAAGGATTTTCAATTTTCGGCTTTCCTGGATGGGAGAAAGCGTCTTTTTCGGTCTCGGTTTTTTCCTTGTATACAACATACCTATCCTTGAGAAACCTTGTGGATCGGATTATTTTGTGACAGCCACGTGTTCTTCTTTGCCTATTCCCAGCACCCACAAAATGATAATCCCCGATTCGTACAGGAGATACAGCGGCACTCCCATAAGGGCCATATTAAAGACATCCGGAGTCGGCGTCAGCATCGCAGCAACAATGGCGATGAGCAGAATGGCGTAGCGGCGATTTTTTTCATAAAAACGCCGTTTGAAGACACCGACTCTGGCGAGAAACACCATGAAAATGGGCAATTCAAAGATTACGCCAAAGGCAAATATAAAAATTGTAATGAAGTTGACAAACTGGCTGACGGAGATCACCGGTTTCAATTCTTCGGAACTGAAACTGAGAAGAAACTGGATACCAAACGGCAAGGTGAAAAAATAGCAAAAAGACGTACCGGCATAAAACAACAGGCAGGTAAAAAAGATAAAGAAAAACAATTGCCCCCGTGAAACGCCGAAGGGCTTACCCAAAGCTCGCCAGAGGACGATGGTAAACCAGGGCATCAGGGCGTAAAGAGCGGTAAAGAATGCCAGGGTCGCATGGGCAAGAAAGGGTCCGGCTACGGTAAAGAAGTAAAGTTTGGTGTCTAGATGGCGCTGCACAAACTGCAGCAGATGCGGCGCCAGGAAAAAAATCGTCAGTGTCGCCAGACCGAGGGATACCCCTAGATTGCGTATGGATTTCCGTAATTCGGAGATAAAAGAGACAATTTTCTGACGGTTATCCATAGAAGAATGTTCAGGCTAGAGGATTAAACGGCCGCACGGCGACCTTCTTTACACTTGGGAAACCGCTCAGACTGAGCCGGCAATAATTGCCGATTACCTGACAACGTAATTCTTTTTTTTTACCAGCGTGCATCGCTTGCTCGGCTTGGGGAAGGGGCCTTTCGTCCCACTCAAGTCTGCCCGACACGGTAGCAGAAGCATGATAAAAAAGCAATTTGATAGAAGTTGCTTTCCCCTATCAGCCATGCTAAACACTATTTAGACGTTTTTAACCATTCAATTTAAACAGATAAATTACTATGCTGGAATTACGATTCATACGCGAAAACCTTGCTCTGGTGAAAGAGAAATCGATCCGCCGTGGGATGACGGCAACCCTGCTCGACGAATTTGCCGCCATCGACAAAGACAGGCTGGTCATCCTTTCTGAAGTAGAGGGACTGAAAAACAAACGCAACAGAGTTTCAGAGGATATTGCCCTGCTGAAAAAAGGGTCGGCCGACGACCAGCAAAGGGTCGAACCGCTGATCCTGGAAATGCGCGACACCAACCAGCGCATCAAAGAACTCGACGGGGAACTGGCCAAGGTTGAGGAAAGGCTGGAGAAAATAGTCATGAACATTCCCAACCTTTGCCACGACAGTGTCCCGGTCGGGCAGAACGATGCCGATAATCTGGAGGTCAGAAAGTGGGGAGAAAAGCCGACCTTTGCCTTCCCGGCAAAGACCCATTGGGAACTTGGTGAAGCTCTGAATATTATTGATTTCGAGAGGGCAGCCAAGCTCTCAGGTGCTCGTTTTGCCCTTTTAAAAGGTTTTGCCTCCAGACTGGAAAGGGCACTCATTAATTTCATGCTCGACCTGCACACCCAGCGGCACGGCTACACGGAAATACTGCCGCCGTTTCTGGTCAATACCCCGACCATGACGGCCACCGGACAACTGCCCAAATTTGCCGATGATCTCTTTAAAATTGAGGGCTGGGATCTCTTCCTCATCCCCACCGCCGAGGTACCGGTAACCAATATCCACCGCGACGAAACCCTGAGCGAAGCGGATTTGCCGATCAAATACACCGCCTACACCCCCTGCTTCAGATCGGAAGCGGGAAGCCATGGCCGAGACACCCGCGGACTGATCAGGCAGCACCAGTTCGACAAGGTCGAGCTGGTAAAATTCACCACTCCTGAGACCTCGGACCAGGAACTCGAGGCCCTGCTTGCCGATGCTGAGGAGGTTCTTCAGCTTCTCGGACTGCACTACCGGGTTGTCGCACTGTGCAGCGGTGATCTCGGCTTTTCCGCCACCAAGACCTATGACATTGAGGTCTGGTTGCCGGGCCAGAATACCTACCGGGAGATATCTTCCTGTTCCAATTTCCTTGATTTCCAGGCACGGCGCGGCGGCATCAGATACCGCCCGGAAGGTCAGAAAAAGAGCAAACTGGTGCATACTCTGAACGGCTCAGGTCTTGCGGTCGGCCGGACACTGCTGGCAATTCTCGAGAATTACCAGGAGGAAGACGGCACCATCCGCCTGCCGGCGGTGCTTGAACCCTACTTTCAAAACCGGTTTTAAGTTTCATACGCATTGTCTGTTACGATGAATACACAAAAAATTCGCAGCGGAATTCAAGGGTTTTTCCAGCCTTCGGAAAAAACCACCGCCACCGTTGAAAACGCCGCCCTTGCCCTGTGGCTCTTTGCCGTAGTCGCCTCTATTCTTACCCATGAACTTTGGCGGGATGAAACCCGCGAATACCTCATGGCGATAGAAACCGACTCCTTTGCCGAATATTTCACTTTTGCCAAATATGACGGCCATCCGCTCCTTTGGCGGACAATCCTCATGGCCATGCATGCGCTGATCCCCCATCCGGTTGCTTTGCAGATGGCCAGCCTGGCCATCGGTTTTTTCACCGTTTACCTTATCGTCAAACATTCACCGTTTCCGCTGGTGATCAAGACCCTCTTTATCTTTGGCATTATCCCTTTTTCCGTCAACACGGTCGATGCTCGGGACTACGGGATCAGCATGCTGCTGTTTTTTGCCATAGCCATTTTCTACACCAAGACCGAGCGCCATCCCCTTATTATTGGCATCCTTCTCTTTCTTGAGGCCAACACCAATCAATACGGTATGTATCTGTCCTGTCTTTTTCTCGCTGCCTGGATAGCCGATTCCGGCTTCCATGTGCTGAAGGACAAACGCTACCTGGTCGCTGCTGCCATTGCCCTTGCCGGCGTGCTTATCTCCTATTTAAGCACCCAAGTTATCGACTCAGTTTTCATTTCACCCGAACATATTGCGAGAATCAACTGGGGCGCCGTCATCCTGAAAAGTCTCCGCCATCCCGGAGAATATATCCATTATATTTTTCATAGCAAAACGGTGTATCGGGATATTTTTGTTATCGGCCTGATTATCGCCCTGTTTGTGGTCCGGCCGTATTTTGGTATTAGCCTGTTTTTAGGATTCTTTTTCTTTAATGTTGTGGCTGGTGCCTTTATCTATCCGAATACCCGACACCAGGGAGTGCTGCTTGGCTTTACCGTAATGCTCTACTGGATTGCTCTGCATGGTTTGCAGACCAAAGAATATCCAGGTCTTTTTAAAAATGCTCGGATCATCTTCTATACGGTGCTTGTTGCCTTTCTCATACCGTTTTTGATCGAACAGATCAGAATCAATAATATTATCGTTCATGAAGAGGCTGTGGTCGAAAAGAGTACAGCGCAGGCTGTCGGAAAATATCTGACCACCAATGGGCAGCTTGAAAAGGCTATTATTATAGGTTCCCCAGAATATGCCCTTGAGCCCATTGCCTTTTATTCAAAAAATAAGATTTATCTCGTCCAGGAAAAAACTTTCCGCAATTTTGTGAAATTCGCCAAGGAGTTTGAGCAACACAGCAGCCTCATGGACCTGCTTGCATCAGCGGAAGAACTCAACGCCAAGTATAAGGTTCCTGTAGTTATCGTTCTTGGACATTTCGGTGTGGCGGAAGGAAAGTCTTTTGGAACTATTTATCGCGGCATGTTCGTAATGAATCACCTGGACGAATTCAAGGGAAAGACTATCAAACTGGCTGAGTTTAACCGTTCTTTGGGCGATGAAAATTTCCAGCTGTTCCTCTATTTACCTCCGGACGAATTGCGCAGCTACCGGGAAAAATATATGGAGATTCGCTAGCAAAACGACAACAGTTTGTGCAAGCCGTTGAGGCAAACAAACACCCTTCACTCGCCAAGGTTTATTCTCAACTCAATTTCTTTTATATCCTTATTGAGCTTCAGGGTTTTAATGAAACCCTGGACGGTTCCAGCCAGAGCCTCCTGGATGAAATCCTTCAAGGGGATCTTTTCGCCGTTGACCAGCAGGGTGGTAATTTCCGTCCGCCCCTTGCTGCGCAGGTACCGCTTTTCAATAAAGAGAGCGATATCCCGCGCCGCATCAAGGCGAAAAACGTATTCGCCGGTTACGCCCGGAAGATCGGTGGCAACAGCCACCACACCATGCACCTCCTCACGCAATGATTGGTCAAGATTTCTGAACACCTCTATCTTCGGTATCCTTTTTGCCGTTTTAAAGCCTTCACCAATAATCAGATCAACATCCGGAAAGTACCTATGCGCCAAGGTTCTCAGGGAAAGGTCACAGTTTTTGGTCTGCAGCACCATCTGGTCAGGGGCGACGAGCATGACACTTTCCGCTCCGGCAGCCTTGTGTTTGTAGGTATCGGTTCCGGGGGTATCGAATTGAATCCCCTCATCGCTGGTTGATTTGATAACGGCAACCCGGTAGCCAAGATTTGTGAGCTCGGTGACAACCTGCGTGGCAAGGGTGGTTTTTCCGCTGTCATGCCAGCCGATAAAAGTAATAATTGATGGCATATATTCCTCTGGAAAATGAAAAAGGTCAAAAAAACAAATATCGTAAGGCATCAACCTGGATCGTTGCGCCCATCAGAATCAAAAAATTCCTGCTCGGTCCAGAGAACCGCTCGGCGGATGAGCTCCGCCGCCGTTTTGATACCGAGCTTTTGCTTCACCCGGTCACGATAGGTTCCGATGGTTTTGACACCAAGATTCATCCGTTCGGCAATCTCCCTGGTAGACAACCCGGCGCCGATCAACCTGAAAACCTCAAGTTCCCGATCGGTGAGCAGATCAACCGTCGGGGCAGTGGACACATCCGGTTTCAACTGGAAACGATCAAGCAGTCGTTCCATGATATTGGCACTGACATGGATTTTCCCGCCGAGAATATTGCGCAGGGCGAAAATCACCTTTTCGCTGGCCTCCTTTTTCATGATATAGCCGCGCGCCCCGGCACGAATCGATCTTTCTGCCCAGACCTGTTCATCGTGCATGGAAAGTACGAGGATCGGCAAGGGATTTTTAGCGCTGGAAAGCTCTTTCACCAAATCGAGTCCATTTTCGCCGGCCAGGGTGATGTCGATTATCGCCAGGTCTGGGGAATGCTGCTGAATGATCTTCCTGGCCCCGGCAATATCTTCGGCCAGACCGCAGACGACAAAATCGTCTTCCTGGTTGAGAAGTTCGGCCATGCCCATGCGGAAGATGGGATGATCATCGACGATTATTACCCTTGCTTTCATTCCAAGCCCTCGCCGGTAACCGAAATTATGGTCCCGCTCTTTACCCCGGAGCTGATGACCAGCGTCGCCCCTATGGCTTTGGCCCGGTACTTCATGGTGTGAAACCCCATGCCCGTTGCCGCCGGTGTCCCGGCGAAACCAATACCGTCATCGACGATTTTTACCGAGAAGCCGTTAGCATCCTGCCGCATATACACCCCTATATTATTGGGCTTACCATGCCGTGCCGCATTAAAAACCGCTTCCCGAATGATGTAGTGTAAATGGGTGGCGGTATTCTTACCGAGCACATGCCCGCCATCTTGCCAGGACAGATCAAAATTTACCTTAAACATCTTTTTTACTTCGGCGACCAGTTCTTCAATGGCAGCCTCCAATCCGTATTCAACCACATGCACCGGATACAAGCCCTGGGAAAGACGACGGGTTTTTTCAATGGCATCGCGAATCAGATTGCGGATTGTTCCCAGCTGCTCGGCCCTTTCCGGAGCCTCATCGCGCAGCTGCTGCTGCAGGGCTTTGCTGAGCAGTTCCACGCCGGTGAGATGGGAACCGAGATCATCATGGAGGTCACGACCGATCTTGCTGCGCTCTTCCTCGCTTACGGCAATTATCTGCCGTTCCAACCGGGCAAGCTCCTCTTCGGCCGATTTTTTCAGGACATGTAACCACAAGCCTTCAAGAAGCATGGTCACCTGGCGGATATCGGAATTGTCATAATTTTCCCGACTATTGCACACTCCGGCGACAACAACAATCTTGCCATCGTTGAAAACAGGTACATCAAGGTGCCGACTGATAGCGTTGCGGTAAGGATAGTTGGTGGAGCCATTGACCGTCATGACGCCATTTTCCATGATCGGCATCTTCCCCATGACAGCCATGCCCGGCAAACCGGCCTCCGTGATGGGTATGGGTGTTTCCAAGGCTTCTTCCAACTGGGGCGGGTGATCGCTGCTTTGAACGTAGGAACAGAGGAAGAGATGCCTCTGGGCAGGGTCGACCAGGGCTAAATACCCCTCTTCGCTTCGGGTAATCTGGACGATCCGTTGCAAAATAAAATGATATTTATCCTGCAGGGAATGCTTTTCAAGCATCCCCAACTGCAACAGAGAGTCAAGGCGCAACTCGTCGCGATGCAAAAGAAGCTCATTGTTGATGCGATACTCCACCATCCGATTGGCCAGCCGTCCAAGATCTTCGAACTCACGAAAGGTGAGATTTTTATTGTCGATTTTCACATTGGAATCGGCCGCTTTCTGAAAAAAATTGGTGAAGAAATTGATACCCTGTTTGATTTTGAAGGAATAGTAAAAGGTGCTTGCCAAAAGAAAAACAACGGCAATGGCAAAGAGCACGATAAAGGTTAAGACATTTTTAAAGGCGATTCTCTGGTAGGTTTCGCTTTCGACAGTGATCGCCTGCTCCATGCCGTCCATAAACATTGAGGTGCCGACAACCCATCCCCACTTCTCATAGCCGGTGACATAGGTGAGTTTTTGATGGACAAGACCGTCGGTAATATCGGCCACTGAATGATGGACGTAGCCTTTCAGCTCGTTCTTCAATCCCGCCTCGAGAAAGGCCTTCCCGTATTCCAGCCCGTTACGATCGATAAGATCCCGCACCGAGCGGCCGATGAGCCGCTCATCCTGATTGCTGATGATGGTGCCGTCGGCACGCAGGCAGAAAACCTCGCCGTCGGCAGCGAAACGAATGGTTTGGATTCTTGCCAACACCTCACGCTGGAGATTTTCTTCTAGATCGTTGCTATAGATACCTGCCCCGATAAACCAGTCAAGTGGCTGAAAATATTTTACAAATGCTATCTTTGATAAGGTTTCATCGTCAAACAGAGGTTTTGTCAGATTGTAGCGAAAAAGTCCCGCCTCCTTATCCCGAACAATGGAAATAATTTCACCGACAACATCCTGGCCGACCAACTTGTGAAACTCAGCCGCCGATTTTCCTTCGAAAAAAGGTTCGTCGGCAAAAAGATCAATAATCCCGAGATGCACCCTGCCGAGAAAATAGTAGCCCCGACCGTTATTCCAACGCATCGGACGCAACAGTTCGATGACCATGGAACGCAACTCAGCCGGACTCTTTTCATCCTTGTAAAGCTGATAATTATGGGAGGCGATGGTGTACGCCGCCTGCACCCGTTCCCGGATATCATGTTCAACCCGCAGATCGTTCTGCAGTTGCAGGTGGTCAATCAATTCAACCACCTTATCCAGTTCTTCTTTCAGGCGACTTTCATATTGGTGTTTATAATTATTTTTAATAATTTCAAGGCTCTCTTGATACGCCTGGTATTCGTTGACGGCCCAGAAACTGCCGATAAAGGTGGCGAGTGCGGTGATTACCACAAGCGATGCGTAGAAGGGCGCCGAAGAAAGGGTTATCTTATTAAACATAGGTGACAATTGATCGGTGAAAATGCCATTATCTTATTCTCCGTCGTCAAGTTTACGCACGGCTGGATATATCGTGGTCAGATAGATGGCATCCATGCCCTGGTGGTCCTTCGGCCCAAACTGGAGAACTAAACCACCGAGGTCGAATTTACCGACTTCCTCCATGGTGGTGATAAATTTCTCCCTGGTCAGTTCGCCCTCGACCGACCGGGCTATTTCGCCGAATAACTTGCCGCCGATATACCCTTCTAAGGAAGTAAAACCTATTGGCGAGTCATGTTGATATTTGGTCATGGCCCTTTTATATTCCCTGGATCAGTTCGATATCGGTATCATTGGGATAGGGAACAACCTGGGAAACCACGACATCTCGGCCATAACCGCCCAAGACCCCACGCAGGCTCTCAGTGCCGACAAAGGAAATATTGCAGAACACGATATTGCCGCCGACCTTGATTTTGCTGAGTTTGATAAATTCAGCACAGGCGGCATAGGCGCCAACAAGGATAACCACTTCCGGTTTGACCGCATAGATATCCTGCAGAGCACCCATTACTGCGACCGTGTTTCGTTCATAGCTGCCCTGCGACACCAGCTTCATGCCTCTTTTGGCAAGGGCAATCTCAATGCCGCGCAGGCCATCGTACCCGTAGCTGTCATTTTGATAAAAACAGGCAATGCGACGGTTTTTTTTGCCGTCGACCAGATAGGCGGCCAGCTTTTCCAACTCCTCGTAGTAGCTGGCTCGAACATTTATAATATAGGGTTGGAAAGGCGACCGAAGGATTTCCGCGCCGGAAAAAGGGCCGAAGAAGGGAATCCGTGCTTCGTTGACGATGGGTACTACCGCCTTAGCGGTAGGCGTGCCTACCGCACCGATCAGGGCAAAGACATGGTCGTCAAAAATCAATTCTCTGGTATTTCTGACCGCTTTATCCGGTTCGTAGCCGTCATCGCGACTCAGCAGAACCACTTCCCGTTCTTTGATGCCGCCATTATCGTTGATCAGAGAAAACGCCGCCAGGAGCCCTGCCCGCATCTCAAGGCCCAGGTTCTGCGCCGGACCGCTGAGAACAGCAGACTGGCCGAGAAGCAGCGGTTTGAAACTGTCAGCAGCCAGGCCTCTGTTCCTGGCAACCAAGAAGCGAGAAAGACCAGCGCCAGAGATATTCTAAGAATCATGGCAATCCCGAAGCGTCTTTTTGGCTGATGCAAGATGGTAATCATTGCCCACAGACTGGGTTGTAGATATGAAAACATGACGAAGATACATATTCTGAGTTGGCGAGTGGTTCTAGAGCTATTCCGGATCACATCTTCTTTCATATCGTATTGCGCCATGGATGACCATATCTTTTTCATCCGGCCATGTTACCTGTTGAGCGACATCGGCGAACCTGATATAACTCCCCTGAGGAACTCCATACGACATCCTTAGAAATAACTCTGCAAAAAACGTGCAAAACATTCTGGTCATAACCCAGTTCGAATTCTCCCGAGTATTACCCTCACCAACAAAAAAATAATTATGACCATTTCACAACCGTTAAGCACTCGACTGACCCTCAGTCAGACGACAACCGTTATCACCCCCGACGGGGTAAGTGAACAGGAAGAGCACCTGGCCATCGAGACCCCGTATAGCATCGCTCTCAACGACGAAACCATCGGATCTTCAATGGTTCTGCCTATCGGTCTCGAAGAATTCGGCGCCGGCTTTCTCTTCGGCCAGGGATATATCAAGACGCCGGAAGAGATTAAAGAGATCATCGTCTGTCCGGAAGGCCGTATCGCCGTCTACGCCGATGTCGAAAACACCGAACCGAAGGAGGTGATCATCACCTCCGGCTGCGGCGGAACCGGCAGGATCTCCAAGGAAATGCTGGAGGGCGCCTTCGAACCCCTGCAGGAATGCACCATCACCTTTCCGGAGATCGGGGCCTTTATCCGTCAGGCATTGCAGAGTTCACCCCTCGGACCGCAAACCCACTGCGTCCACGGCTGCGGTTTATGGCAGGACGGCCGACTCCAGGTGTTCTTTGAGGATGTCGGCCGACACAACGCCGTCGACAAGGTGTTGGGGGCCATTCTCCTGCGAAAGGCCAGCCCGAGATCGGCCATTTATACCACCGGGCGGCTGACCTCGGATATGGTTCTGAAATGCGCCCGCATCGGCATACCGATCATCATGTCGCGGACTGCCCCCTCCTCTCTCGGCCTGGCCATCGCCCGGCGGGCGGGGGCAACGCTCATCGCCTACGCCAGGCCGGACCGCTTGAATGTCTTCAATGCCCCGGAGCGTATCGTTCGTTAAGGGCCTGCAAAACAATTGCCGTTTACTTTTTCGACCGTCCTTCCATGCCGAGTTCGATGAGTTTCTCAAGAAACTGCGAAAAGGACAGGCCATGGGCCGCCGCTGCCCGGGGCATGAGACTGGTGGCGGTCATACCCGGGAATGGTGTTGGTCTCAAGAAGGTACAGTGCGCCGCTTGGTTCAAGAATCATGTCGGTCCTGGAATAGCCTCGCAGGCGCAGGGCCCGATGGGCGGCAAGGCCGTACTGTTGAACCTGGGCAGTGATCGTATCGTTGATCCTTGCCGGACAAATCTCCTCTGTGGCACCTTCTTTATACTTGGCGTCATAATCAAAGAAATCAAACCCGGGACCGGGAACGATCTCGATTACCGGCAGTGCCGAAAGGTCGCGGTTGCCAAAGACGCCTACGGTCAGTTCCCGGCCTTTGATATATTTCTCTACCATCACCTGGCTGTCATGGCGCAGGGCGCGGTCGATACCCTGCACCAGCTGCTCTTCCGACCTGGCCAGGGTCAGGCCGAGGCTGGAGCCCTCATGCACCGGTTTGATAACCACGGGCAGGCCAAAAATCTTCATCACCTCCGCACTGCTTATCCGTGCATCACTGCTGACTATTCGCCAGTCGGCAACCGGCAAGCCATTTAAACGATACAGCTCTTTGGCTAGATGTTTGTCCATGGCGATGGCGCTGCCTAATACCCCCGAACCCTGATAGGGGACTCCCAGCAAATCAAGAAATCCCTGCATGGTTCCATCCTCGCCATGGAGACCGTGCAGAAGAATAAAGGCAAAATCTATCTCCGGGGCATCGGTCGCAAGGCGGGCCAAATCGGTCGCCGGATCATAGCGACGCACCAGGAATTTATCCGGATCGAGGGCCTTTTCAACACCGGCAGCGCCGTTCAGAGAAACCTCCCGCTCCCCCGAGGTCCCACCAGCCAATAAGGCTATGTTTAATTTTTGTATATGCATGATTTTCATCCTCAAAGTTTGAAAAACGATTTACTGAATGGCACCAATGTACCACAGGCGCGAGTCGCCTGCACGAAAAGGTGGTGAAATACTCACGGCCATCTCAGAGAAAAATCCATTGACAAATGTTCCACGTCTTTAGTATATAAACCAGATTGTTGTCACGAAACTAGAGCATTTTCCTAAAAAGATGGCCAAATGCCTGATCTTTTTATTAATAATTGATTAATTCGTTTAACGGAGTCGCAAATGATTGATGTTGAAGTTCGAGGAGATCTTGAGTACGCAATCCGCCAGCTGAAAAAAAAGCTGCAGATAGACGGCATTAAAAGAGAGTTAAAACGTCGTGAGTACTACGAGAAACCGAGCGTAAAAAAACGCCGCAAGCAGGCTGAAGCTCGCCGCAAGCTCCGCAAGTTCAACCGCATGAAAAAAACGATGTAAGGGGTTTTTTTAAAAGTCCGACCTTGGTCGGACTTATTAAAAAATATTACCCATCCTCCCCGAAAAGGAGCCATGAGTTCACTACTGAGGCGCCATCGAAACCCCGCTCCTGCCAAAGCAATTCTCCACCGCCTACGAACTGTACCTCCATTATCTCATCTCCGAGAGGGGCTTGGCCGAGAACAGTATTGAGGCGTACGCCGCTGATATTGCCCTTTTTCTCAATTTTCTTACCAGTTGCAAAAAAGATGATCTGAACGGAGTCGATCTTTCGATCATCCAGAATTTTCTCGAAGCGCAGGGACTGCAAAAGATCTCCAAGCGCAGCAATGCCCGGCGCATTTCGGCGCTGAAATCCTTTTTCAACTTTCTCGTGCGCGAAAACCTCGCCGAACACAACCCCTTTCTCGCCATCGATCTGCCGCGCAGCGGCCAGAGCCTGCCCAAGGCCTTGTCACAAACCGAGGTCATGAGCCTGCTCGCTCCCCCAAATATTGCGACACCCATCGGCAAAAGGGATAATGCCATGCTTTTTGTCCTCTACTCGACCGGCCTGCGGGTTTCGGAACTCGTCGGCCTGCCGCTTTCGGCGTGCAATCTGCACGCTGGGTTTGTCCGGGTTCTCGGCAAGGGCAATAAAGAGCGCTTGATTCCCTTTGGCGACCAGGCTCGGGAAAAAATTGACGACTATCTGAAAACGGCCCGGCCTCTCATTCTCAAAAACAAGCGCAGCAACTATCTTTTCGTCACCCGGCGCGGCACCTGCATGACCCGCCTGCGATTTTGGCAGATCATCAGGAAGACCGCCCTGGCTGTCGGCATAACAAAGGAAATCTCGCCGCACATGATCCGCCACTCGTTTGCCACCCACCTTCTCAGCCACGGCGCCGACCTGCGGTCGGTGCAGATGATGCTCGGCCATGCCGATATCGCCACAACCCAGATCTACACCCATATCGACCAGGACCGGCTGAAGAGCATCCACAAGAAATTCCACCCCCGGGGCTGAACAGGTTTTTTGCCTCACCCACTCGCTATCAGTTACCCGGCACGAGCCAACAAGTGTTGTGGAAAAATCCTTCAGGATCGCCTACAATGTACTTTTTTACCATCACCTGAGCCGAGGGGAAAACTTAACCGATGCGTGTAATTACCACCCACCAGAATGCCGACTTTGACGGCCTGGCCTCAATGATCGCCGCCCAAAAAATCTATCCCGATGCGGTCATGGTTTTTTCCGGCTCACAGGAGCGTAATGTCCGCGAGTTTACCTCGCAAAGCCTCCTGTACAACTATGATTTTCGCAAGATCAAGGATATCGATCTCAAGGCCGTTGACACCCTTATCCTCGTCGATACCCGTTCATCGGAGAGGATCGGCCCCTTCGCCGAGTGCCTGAACAATCCGGGCATTACCCTGCATCTCTACGATCATCACCTCTACAATCCGGGCGACCTCAAAGGCCAGGTCGAGGTAATAAGGGATTTTGGTTCAACCACCACCATCCTCATGAAGATCCTCAAGGAAAAACTGATCGACATCAGTGCCAACGAGGCAACCATTTTTGCCCTGGGGATTTACGAGGACACCGGCTCCCTCACCCATCTGACCACCACCCCGGAAGATCTCATGGCGGCGGCCTGGCTCCTGCAAAAGGGCGCCAAGCTCGACCAGGTCGCCCAGTTTCTCACCCATGAACTGACCTCGACGCAGATCGGCCTCCTGCACGAGTTGATGAAAAGTGCCAAGCAATACACCATCCAGGATATTCCCATCGTCGTGGTCACCCACTCCCTGCCGAACTATGTCGATGAATTTGCCCTCATCATCCGGCGCTTCATGGCCATGGAAAACCTCAACGTGCTCTTTGCCCTCATCTCCATGGCCGGCCGTATTTATCTGATCGCCCGCAGCCGCATCGCCGACGTCAATGTCGGCACCATCGCCCGCGATCTCGACGGCGGCGGCCATGCCACCGCCGCCTCGGCAACCCTGAAGGATATGACCCTGATCGAGGCCGAGGAAAAACTCATCCTCATCCTGCACCGCCACATCCGCCCGCAACCCATCGCCAGCGAGATGATGTCGAAACCGGCCATTACCCTCCTGCCGGACACCACCATTGCCGAGGCCAAGGCCCTGCTCACCCGCTATAACATCACCGCGGCGCCGGTTCGCGACGACATTCGCACCGCCCGCGACAACGGCCATTCGATCCTCGGCATAATCACCCGGCAAATTCTTGAGAAGGCGACTCATCACAACCTGAGCGATCGCCCGGTCAGCGAATATATGACCACCGATGTCAAGACCCTGCCGCTCAACGCCACCCTTGCCGACATCCAGGAACTGATCATCGAAAACCGCCAGCGACTGATCCCCATCGTCCAGAACCGGGCGCTCATGGGGGTCATCACCCGAACCGACCTGCTCAACCGGCTGGTCAACGATCCGGCCCATCTGCCCAAGGACCTGCTGCACGAATCGGAACACCCGTCTCTTGCCAGAAGACGCAATCTCAACACCCTGTTGGTCGAATGCCTGAGCCGGGAGGTCATTCAACTCCTCCAGACCATCGGCGAAGTTGCCAAGAAGCTCGAGTACAACGCCTTTGCCGTCGGCGGCTTCGTCCGCGATCTGCTGTTGAAAAAAACCAATCTGGATCTTGATATTGTCGTTGAAGGTGACGGCATTGACTTTGCCAAGATCCTGGCCGAGCATCTGGGGGGCAGTTATCGAACCCATGAGCGTTTCAAAACCGCCATGGTCCTCCTGCCCAACGGTTTCAAAATCGATATCGCCACGGCCCGCCTGGAATATTATGAATATCCGGCGGCCATGCCGACGGTCGAACTGTCATCGATCAAGCTCGATCTGTCGCGTCGCGATTTCACCATCAACGCCATGGCCATCCATCTCAACCCGGACCATTTCGGCACCTTGATCGATTTTTTCAACTGCCAGAACGATCTCAAGCAGAAGACCATCAAGGTCATGCACAACCTCAGCTTTGTCGAAGATCCCAGCCGCATCTTCCGGGCGATACGCTTTGAAAAACGCATGGAATTTGAGATTGCCCCGCATACCAAGCGGCTGATCGTCAACGCCGTCAACATGAAACTGTTCGGCAAGACCAACGATTCTCGCTTTCTCTCGGAACTGAAGATCATCCTGTCGGAGGAAAACCCGCTGCCGGCCATTGAACGACTGGCCGAGTTCGATCTTTTCCAGTTTCTCTGGCCGGACCTGAAACCGCATTACAAGATCGACCGGCGCTTCATGCACGTCCTCACCCAGGCCCAGCTGGCCATCTCCTGGTTCCGGCTGCTCTACCTCGAGGAGTCCTGCGAGAACTGGATGGTCTATCTGCTGGCAATCATGTCCAGGTCAAGCCTGAGTGAACTCGCCGCCTTCTGCCGAAGGTTTGAGGAAACCGCCAAGATCACTGAACTCCTGCTCGACCAGAAAAATCGTGCCGAGCAGGCCGCCCATCAGCTGGCCCGCGAATCCCATCTTAAAAACAGCAGGATTGTCGTCGCTTTTTGAGGAGATCAGGATTGAAGGACTGCTGTATATCATGGCCATCGCCAGGAAAAATCATGTGAAAAAAGCCGTTTCCCTGTATGTCACAACGCTTAAGCAGGTTGAACCGGCCCTTACCGGCGACGATCTGATCAGGATGGGCTACCAGCCCGGTCCGCAATTCAAAAAGATCTTGGCCTCTTTGAAAAAAGCCCGTCTCGACAATCTGGTATGTGACAAAAAGGAAGAGGTGGCGCTGCTGCGCCGGAGTTTTCCGCCGGCGGCAACTTGATCGCATCTGCGGGATGCTTAACTGGTTCCTGCCAGCTCACCGAAACACGCCCCTTCATCTCTATCACCAGGCTACGACACCTCCATGACCGATTTTCTGACCGAACTGATCATTCTCGCCCCGCCGCTGCTTTTCGCCCTCACCCTGCACGAGTTTGCCCACGGCTTCATCGCCTATCGGCTGGGGGATCCGACCGCCATAATGGCCGGAAGATTGACCCTCAACCCACTGAAACACCTGGATCCGCTCGGGACAATCGCCTTTTTCTTCATCAAGTTCGGCTGGGCCAAACCGGTACCGGTCAACGCCAGCTATTTTCGTAACCCGAAACAGGATATGCTCTGGGTGGCCCTGGCCGGCCCGGTCACCAACCTGGGCCTGGCGATCATCAGTGCCATCTTCGCTAAAGCCGTCTGGCTTCTCGCCGCTTTGTTGCCCTATTCGAGGGCGATGGAGGCTATCCTCCTGCCGCTCAGCACCATGCTGGCAGCCAGCGTATGGATTAACCTGGTGCTGGCCATTTTTAACTGTCTACCCATCCCACCCCTCGACGGCGGCCGCATTCTTGCCGGTCTTTTGCCCGATCGACTGGCCGAATCTTATCAACAGCTTGAACGTTACGGCTTTATCATCATCCTCGTCCTGGCCTTCAGCGGTCTGCTGTCCAAGGTGATTCTGCCGATTATTACATTCGTCAATGATCTCCTGCTGTCATAACGGGGATTTTATGTCCTTTTTCCATCTATATCTTGAAATTATCCACTATGAGCTTAAGAACCGATGCCAGTTTCTGTAAATCTTCAGCACTTTCCTTAATATGATTACTTCCCTCGGAAATCTCATTTGAAGCAGTATTGACTGTCGAAATGTCTTTGGCGATTGAAGTCGCCACCACCGAACTCTGACTTACGTTCTCATTGACCTCTCCCATACCTTGGGAGGCCTGGGCAATATTATTGGCTATTTCCTGGGTTGCTGAGGATTGCTCACCGACAGCCGTTGAGATGACCGCAACAATTTCATTGATACTGTTAATGACCTCTGAAATTTGTTTAATCTCCTTTACTGTTATCGAGGTGGTTTCCTGCATTTCCCATATCTGCGTTTTAATGCGCTGTGTGGCTGCTGCTGTTTGTTTTGCCAACTCTTTTATCTCGTTCGCGACAACCGCAAAGCCTTTCCCAGCCTCACCCGCTCTGGCCGCCTCGATGGTAGCGTTAAGCGCCAGCAGGTTGGTTTGTTCGGAAATCTCAGTGATGGCCTCGGTAACCTTGCCGATGGCCTGGGCCGCTTGACCGAGTTCCGCCATTTTGGTTGAGGTGGAAATAGCCTGCTCGACTGCGGAAAGCGAGATGGTATGCGCCCGCTTGGCGTTAGTGGCGATCTCACCGATAGTCGCTGTCATCTCTTCAGCAGCAGTGGCCACCATGGAGGTATTGGTGGTTGACTGCTCCATGGCGGCGGCAACATTGTTCAGATTGGTGGTCATCTCTTCAGTGGCGGCTGCGACATTGTCAGCTCGCCGTGAAGTGTCTTCCGAATTCGCAGACAGTTTGCCTGCGGTTTTGGTCAGGTCATTGGCGGAGGCATCGATTGAGTGGGTGTTATCGCTGATCTGTCCGATTATGCCCTGCAATTTCTCTATGAAGCGGTTGAAATAGCCGGCCATATCACCAATCTCGTCAGAACTGGTCACATCGAGACGCTTGGTCAGGTCACCTTCGCCCTCCGAAATATCTTTAAGCATGTTTGCCGTACGACGGATCGGACGAACGATGCCTCGGGTGATGAAGAAAATCAGGGTTATGCTGATTAAAAGGCCGATTGCCCCACCTATGAATAGAATTTTGCTGGAAGTATTGAGAATGCCTTCAACACTGGTTGCGCTCTTTAAAGTCTGATCGATTCCTGCTACAGCGGTGGCTTCGGCCGATGCTGAAACACCATTACCGGTAGTGATGCGTTTATTACCAAGATCAGTCAAATCGGTCGCACTAGCCACAAGCTTCTTCATATTCGTTTTATAGCTGGAAGCGGCCAGCCTGATGTCTTCCAGTTGTGATATGCCGGCTTTGCTGCTCTTCTTCTGGATCGTCTTTAAAGAGTTTTCCATTTCCTCAAATTTCTTTGCCGACTTTTCGATCATCTGCGGATCCCTTGTCAGCTGACCCTTTAAAGTATCAAGTTGAATAACATACCCGAGTTGTATCACGTCATTCATGTCACTTATCTTTTGCAGCTGCTCCTTTAAGGATGTCGAATTGATCTCTCCTTGTTTCATGCCGGCAGTCATCGCGCTGGTTTCAGAGTCTACAAATTCGAGGCAGGCAGTCATAAATTCCTGAGCAGCTGCCTCGAGTTTTTTGCGGATAGCCTTTATTTCCTTTCCTGTTTTTTCAGTGTCGTTCACCAGTGTTTCGAATTCCAGGAGGCGGGCTGAGGCCTCGGCGGTATTTTCCTTGAGAATCTTCAATTCCGGGAATTGCGTTGTCAACGCATCTGCATCCTTTAAATTTTGTTTCACATTTTGTAAATGCCCACGGGAGGAAGACAGGAAGGAATCATCGTAAGCGGCATCATATCCATTCATTGCGGCAATAGCCCGAGATGCTGCACGTTCAACAGAGCTCGCGATCTTTGTTTCAGGCATATATTGATTCGATAAAACCTGAGCCTGCCCGGCAACACCTTTCATGATGTAGAGAGCACCTCCCGTCAAAATCACGGCAACAGCCAGAACAATCCCGAATCCCGCAAATATTTTTGAGCTGAGTTTCATGATGAAATCCTATGAGTAATTCCAAAACTGAGGGAACATTTACCTTCCTCAGTTATTATAGGTTTATTTGCTATAAACTCCACAACCGACAATCAGGTCACCGAGCCGTTCCAGGTACATTGACTTGGGTTCGATCTCCTTGGACACCGGGTTCATGAACTTATAATCCTGCCAAGCGGTCGCCTGTTTCTTCATAATTTCTACCCGCTCTTTATAAAATTCCTTGCCATCGGTATCTTTGAAATCGATCAATTCCTTGCCGACCATGTTGGCTTTCTGGCCATGGGCAAGGCATTTTGCGTTCATGTCATATACGACCACATAAAGATCCCGATCGACGAACTTGCCCTTCGGATTGGTTATCTCTTCAAAAGCTTTTTCGTTACCATTGGCTTTGATAAATTCAACGGCTTTTTTGACCATAGCCACGGCTTCATCCTTTGTGCCTTGATCGCCTGCCTGAGCAATGCCTGTCAAAGAACCGACATAAAGAAATACTGTGAGACTTGCTAAAATGAATAATTTTTTCATAACCTGTCACTCCTTTCAATTGTTGACTGCTATTTGCTTTTGATCGGCAGAAGTGCCGATTTCTAATGGTTGCCGGTTGTCGAATGACCACTGCGAGCTTTGTGAAACTGCCTACCCATGGCTTTCAAAACACGCCAATCTGGATAATGACCTGCTGAAGATCACAGAGAAAGACATCTGCAAGAAAGCGTCGTGATGAGTAGTAATTAATGATCGCATACGACAGGTGAGGTTGTCAAATGCCGGCACACGTTTTTTTAAAAGGCCAAAATTATCTCTGAACCCGTGAAAATATCACCGATTTGTTACATATTTGTGCGGAAAATCGAAAAACCCTTTGAGCGAGTGCCATGAATTCCACGAGTGTGAAAAAATCTACACAAGTCGGAAATATTTTTAACCTGTAGAACCAGCTACTTGTCGTCTTTTCTAAAGCACACAGCTCCTTTTTTCTTTATTGTTTTGTCGATTGGCATGAATCTGGCATAGACAAGATATTGCCAGGATTTTAGGCGTGACACGCCCAACAGGCACGTCCGGATTTGCAAAAATTCAGATAGGCATTGTCATTTTATGCAATTACAGACTCGTTGTGACCTGACTTTTGATATCTCGGTGCCGACACCTTTTGTTTTCATGCTGCGGCCTCGGAGTGGCGCTCAGCAGTGGGTTTCCAGCGAAGAGTACTCACTCTCGCCATGTATTCAACCTTCAGAGTTTACTGATAGTTTCGGAAATTTATGTCAACGCCTGGTGGCACCTAGCGGCAGTTTTTCCGTCCATACCAGGGCCATAGTGACTGTCCCGGACAATACGGTCAGAGCACCTGCAGGTCCATTTATTGAGATACAGAACCTGCCTGCCGGCGTGCTCTGTTATCTGCTGCCCAGCAGGTACTGTGAATCGGAACATTTTGGCCAGATGGCCGCAGAAATCACGGCAGGACAGCTTTGGGGCTATGATCAGGTGGCGGCAATTGAAGCTTGGGTAAGGACAAGCATCCGTTATGAGTTGAGCGGCAGCGACGCCCCGGTTTCAGCGAGTGAGGTGAATTCCAGGCAGTGGGGCGTTTGTCGTGATCTCGCCCATCTTGGCATCACTCTTTGTCGCAGTTTGAGTATCCCGGCCCGCATGGTTGTTGGGTATCTGCATGGGCTTTATCCCATGGATATGCACGCCTGGTTCGAGGCCTATGTGGCTGGTAGTTGGTATACCTTCGATCCAACCCAGGCGAGGCTTAGAGGAGGATATGTGGTGCTGGGATACGGACGAGATGCGGCGGATGTTGCCGTTTACAACCAGTTTGGACCAGCTGTTTATCCGACCAGCAAAAGAGTCATCGTTGAGTATCTTGAAGATGCGACACGGCAATCCTGATGCTGCCTTTTCAGGGAAGAATGAAGAGGAGCGGGGGAGAGTCGCTTTAAAAACATGACGATGGAAAACGACATTTTTGTAAGTTTATTGCAGAATATTACAAATACTTCCAAGAAAGACAAAGGTGAGGCTCGATGGAAACGTTTACAACCTATGACCCGGAAGGATTTTATGACGAACTGGTCGACGAGAAAGGTAATCCTCGCCCGGGGGTACAGTTGCTGGTGGATAAAATTGAGTCACTGCCGAAGGGAAATCTCAGGCTCCGTCAGAATGAAGCAGAAGCCCTTCTCTTGAAAATGGGTATCACTTTTAATGTGTACGGCCAAGATGAGGGTACGGAAAAAATATTTCCTTTCGATCTGATTCCCCGGATTATTTCCAATAAAGACTGGCAGCAGATTGAATCCGGTCTCAAACAGCGCATCTTTGCCCTCAATGAATTTTTACAGGACATCTACAATGATAAAAAGATTCTTAAAGACAAGATAGTGCCGGAAGATCTCATTCTCAGCAGTAAAACCTATCGAAAACAGTGTGAGGGTTTTACTCCTCCTAAAAGAATCTGGTGCCATGTGACCGGTACGGACCTTATTCGCGGGGCAGATGGCTGTTTTTACGTGCTCGAAGATAATTTACGCTGTCCGTCAGGCGTATCCTATGTTCTTGAGAACAGGCAGGTTCTCAAACGTACTTTCCCCTATGTTTTTGAAAAATCGGGAGTTCGGGCGGTGGATGAATACCCTGGAAAACTGCTGGATATGCTTGACGTATCTCGCCCCGGAGGGGGTGCAATCTCCGACCATTGGCGTGCTGACCCCGGGTATTTATAACAGTGCCTACTTTGAACACTCCTTTTTATCGCAACAGATGGGAGTTGAACTTGTAGAAGGACGGGACCTTGTCGTTGCCGATGGATATGTTCATATGCTGACGACGAAAGGGCTTAAAAGGGTTGACGTACTGTATCGACGAATTGATGACGACTTTATTGATCCTGCGGTGTTTCGTCCCGATTCTCTCCTTGGTGTGAAAGGACTTATTGAGGTATACAAAGCTGGAAAACTTGCCATGGCCAATGCACCGGGAACCGGAATTGCCGATGATAAGGTCGTCTACGCATACGTGCCGAAGATGATAAAGTATTATACCGGTGAAGAGCCGATTCTGCCCAATGTCCCGACTTATATTTGCCAGGAAGAAAAGGACAGGGCGTACGTCCTTGATCATCTGGATCAACTGGTGGTGAAAGCCGCCAACGAATCCGGGGGCTATGGCATGCTGGTCGGTCCGCACGCAACCGAAGCAGAGCGGAAGACTTTTCGCTGAAAAGATCTCGGCTGACCCCCGCAATTACATCGCCCAGCCAACCATTTCGCTTTCTCGAGTTCCCACTATCGTCGGCGATCATCTTGAAGGTCGTCACGTCGACCTGAGACCCTATGTGATATTTGGCGAAGACATCTATGTGCAGCCCGGTGGATTAACACGGGTAGCTTTGAAAAAAGGATCTCTCGTCGTCAACTCATCACAGGGCGGCGGAAGCAAAGATACCTGGGTATTATCACCGAGTCAGAATGAGGAGAATTGTAATGCTTAGCCGTGTCGCAAACTCAATCTACTGGATGTGTCGTTATATTGAACGGGCAGAAAACGTCGCCAGGTTTATTGATGTTAACCTCAACCTTCTGCTTGACATGCCCGCAGAGGAGCATAAGCAGTGGTCACCGCTTATTATGACGACCGGTGATCAGGCGCTGTATGAAAAAAAGGAACAGGCTTATACTGAAGAGGATGTTATCTGGTTTCTTACCTTTGACAGAGAATATCCCAACTCTATCCTCAGTTGTGTGTCGGCAGCCAGAGAGAATGCCCGCTCCATTCGCGAAATCATCTCATCAGAAATGTGGGAACACCTGAATAATTTTTATCTCGAGCTCATCAAGGAAGATGCAATTAAAATGGCGCTTCAGGAACCGAATCGTTTCTTTAAAATTGTCAAGATGCGCAGTCACCTGTTTACCGGTTTGCTCGATTCTACGATGAGTCACGGCGAAGCCTGGAATTTTGCCAGAATAGGGATGATGATCGAGCGCACTGACAAGACATCGCGAATTCTCGATGTTAAATATTTCATGCTGCTCCCGGAAGCGAATTTAGTCAATACCCCAATTGATAATATCCAGTGGATATCGGTGCTGCGATCGGCCAGTGCCTTTGAAATGTACAGAAAAGAATTTCACCGGATAACACCGCAAAATGTTGCTAATTTTCTCATTTTCAATAAACTCTTTCCCAGGTCTATTTACCATTGCATCGCAAAGGCGCAGATCTGTTTGCACCGCATAACCGGCTCGACCAATGGCGCTTCGACAAATCCTGCCGAAAAGAGACTGGGGCGCCTGATGGCGGATCTTGAATATACCGATATCAATGAAGTAATCGAAGCGGGTCTGCATGAGTTTCTTGATGATCTGCAAACCAAGCTCAACCAGTTGGGCGGTGAAATCGGCACGACGTTTTTCAATCTTCGGCCACTGACGAGCAGTACAAGCAGCGAGCAGTAATAACTGTTCGCTGCCATCAACGCAACTGACACCACTCTAAGATGAAGAGTGCCCAAGGCCATCAGGCAAATTACAATGGCATCATTTCACCAAGGACCTACCCGTGGGAATCCATATAGCACTGCACCATAAAACCTCATACATTTACGACCGATTAATAAATCTAGCCCCTCATATCGTGCGTTTGCGCCCGGCTCCCCACTGCCGGACACCAATACTCAGTTATTCGATGCGGGTGGTTCCGCCTGAACATTTTATTAACTGGCAGCAGGACCCTTTCAGCAACTACCTTGGCAGACTTGTCTTTCCCCAAAAAACCAGGGAGTTTCATGTCGAGATTGATCTGGTTGCAGACATGATCATCATCAACCCTTTCGACTATTTTCTCGAGCCTGATGCCGAGAGGTTCCCTTTTACCTATGAAAACCTGTTGCGGGACGAACTTCGTCCATACCTGATGCATCGAGAATTTAGCGAAAGGTTTCTGGCATACGTCGCTGAAATTGACACGACCCCACGACGTACCATCGATTTCCTGGTCGAGCTGAACATGAAATTGAGCAGGGACATCAGCTATCTTATTCGGTTGGAGCCCAATGTTCAGACCTGCGACCAGACCCTTGCTCTCAGAAGTGGCTCCTGTCAGAGATTCTGCCTGGCTCCTTGTCAATATCCTCCGCTCATTCGGGCTTGCGGCCCGATTTGTCTCCGGTTACCTGGTGCAGCTGAAGCAGGATGTCAAATCCCTCGACGGCCCATCGGGAACGGAGACGGATTTCACCGATCTCCATGCCTGGACCGAGGTGTATATTCCCGGGGCCGGCTGGATCGGAATGGATCCCACCTCAGGACTTTTTGCCGGAGAAGGTCATATTCCTCTCGCATGTTCTCCAGAACCGCAGAGTGCCGCACCCATTACCGGAGCTCTTGACACCTGTGAGGTGGAGTTTAGCCACCATATGTCGGTTACGCGTATTCTCGAAGCGCCCAGGTCCACCCGTCCCTACCCTGAATCGGTGTGGCAGGAAATTTTAACACTGGGTGACAAGGTTGACGAGGAGCTGGCAGCCGGAGATGTTCGGCTCAGCATGGGTGGGGAACCCACCTTCGTCTCCATTGATGACATGGAGGGTGCGCAATGGAACACTGAAGCCCTTGGAAAGGAAAAGCTGGCTCTTTCTGAAACGCTCATCAAAAAATTGTGGCAGGAGTGGGGACCTGGTGGATTTCTCCATTACGGACAGGGTAAATGGTACCCTGGAGAGTCGCTTCCGAGATGGGCTCTCGGCTGCTACTGGCGAAAAGACGGCATACCTGTCTGGAACGATGCACGATGGATGGCTGATGTTTCCAAAGACTACGGTTTTGCTATCAGGGAGGCCGAAACGTTTATCAAGACCTTGGCAGATATCCTTGGGGTAAACAAAGAGTATATCCGTGAAAGTTATGAGGATATTCTCCACTAATTTACTGAAAGAGCAGAAACTGCCGATCAACATCAGCCCTGCCGACCCAAAGCTTAACGATCCGGAGGAAAGACAGCGCATGGTTCGCGCCTTCCAGCGTGGTCTCGGAGCGGTTGTCGGCTATGTCCTTCCTCTGCAGTACGGCTCCTGGAAAAGTGGCCCCTGGACATTCAAGAGTGAGCATATGTATCTGCTGCCCGGCGATTCTCCCGCCGGCCTGCGCTTGCCCCTGGATTCCCTGCCATGGGTCGCCGCCGAGGATCTGCCTGAAAACTATTCCATGGACCCCATGGCGGCACGGGAGGAGTTGCCGGACCTCCATGAACGGCAGAGTGTCAGCTACCATCACGGCTGCAGAAATATCTGATAGAGTCGGAGACACTCTGCAACCACAGCCGAGTCCATTAGAAGATCCGGAACCGGTTATGGGACAAGTCTGCTGCCTGGCTGGTGCGCACTGCTCTTTGCGTGCAGCCCCGTGACGGGCGTCTTTATATTTTCATGCCACCGATCACCTCCCTGGAGGGTTATCTGGAACTGGTTCACTGTCATTGAACTTGCAGCCTGAAAAACCGGATTTCCTGTCGTTATTGAAGGGTACACGCCGCCCTCCGACTATCGGCTGGAGTGTCTCAAGGTGACCCCGGACCCCGGTGTCATTGAGGTGAATATTCAACCGATGCACAGTTGGCGGCAGATGGTGGATTGCACCACCACCCTGTACCGCCTCGCCCGGGAATCCCGACTTGGTACTGAAAAATTCATGATCGATGGTCGTCATACCGGCACAGGAGGCGGCAATCATATTGTTATTGGCGGTGCAACGCCTGCAGACAGCCCATTTTTGCGTCGTCCTGATCTGCTGCGCAGTTTTATCACCTTCTGGAACAACCACCCCTCATTGTCGTTTCTTTTTTCCGGTCTCTTTATGGGCCCGACCAGTCAACAGCCGCGAATTGATGAGGCACGACACGACAGCCTCTATGAGCTTGAGATCGCTTTTGCGGAACAGGACCGTCAGACCAGGGCAAACAGTCCCTGCCCACCATGGCTCGTGGACAGACTGTATCGCCACCTGCTTGTCGATGTTTCCGGCAATACCCATCGCGCCGAATTTTGCATCGATAAACTCTATTCGCCGGACAGCTCAAGCGGGCGTCTTGGCCTTCTGGAATTCAGAGCTTTTGAAATGCCGCCGCATGCGCGCATGAGTCTTGCCCAACAGCTGCTTCTGCGTACATTTGTCAGCTGGTTCTGGAAGACCCCCTATCGCCGGGAACTGGTGCGCTGGGGCAGCAGTCTCCATGACCGTTTCATGCTTCCCCAGATGGTGAAAGACGATTTTGCCGATGTCCTGAAGATTCTCGGCCGTGCCGGTTACCCCTTTTCAATGGAATTCTTCCACCCGCACTTTGAATTTCGTTTCCCGATTTATGGCAAGGTTCACTATCAGGGAATGGAAATTGAACTGCGTCAGGCCCTTGAACCCTGGCACGTTTTGGGTGAAGAGGCGGGAAGTGGTGGAACTGCCCGCTACGTCGATTCTTCCGTTGAAAGACTGCAGGTAAAGGTCTCCGGAATGACGGGAGAACGGTATAGAGTGAACTGCAATGGTCGACGTGTCCCGCTGAAACCGACACTTGAAGAGGGTGTCTTTGTGGCAGGAGTGCGTTATCGTGCCTGGCAGCCGCCATCCTGCCTGCATCCCACCATTGGTATCCATGCTCCGCTGATAATCGACCTGTTTGACACCTGGTCGAACAGGGCTGTTGGTGGCTGTACCTACTATGTCGGTCATCCCGGCGGACGGAGCTATGAGATCTTTCCGGTAAATTCCTACGAGGCTGAAGGTCGTCGCAATTCCCGATTTATTCCCGGCGGACACACCCCGGATAAGCAGGTGACAATGCCCGCGCAAGAGATTAATCGATATTTCCCTTATACCCTTGATTTGCGAACATGAACCGGGTAAACAGGCGTCAGCGGCGGCAATCACGTCTTCGCTATAGCGCGTAAATTTGATCGGCGATCATGTATGAGTGACAATGTCCTGAGCAATTCCATCGCATCTCAAAAGAAGATCCCTTCAATTTTTGATGCAATTTCATGGCCGACAAGTTCGTACTGTGAACCTTTCTCCGCCCCTGCCTGTCCTCGCCCCCACTGGCAATCACTCCTTGAGGCCTTGGATAAAAGAGGCCGGGCGACTCTTGAAGTCAGATCACGAGCGGGCAAAGCGTATGCGCCATGAAGATGGGGCAACGATAAATCCTTTTGATGATTTGACGGAACAGACCACTTCCTGGGCCCTCGATATGATCCCGCTTCCTGTTTCTGCCCAAGAGTGGGCAGGGATTGAGGTCGCGGTGCAACAGCGGGCAAGTTTGCTCGAAAAAATTCTTGCCGACACCTACGGACCCCAGAACCTGTTGAAAGGCGGGAAAATAGCCTCTGAACTCATTTTTGCCAATCCCAACTTCCTGCACGCCTGTCACGGGACAAGACCACCCGGCAATCGTTACCTTACCTTTTATGCAGTAGATATGTATCGCAGTTCAGACGGTCGATTTAAAGTCCTGTCCGATCATGGGGCAAACCCGGCTGGTTTAGGGTATGCTCTTGAGAACAGGATTGTCATGTCCCGTCTCTTTTCCGACCTTTATCAGAAAACCCAGATTCGCCGCCTCGCACCTTTTTTTCAAACATTTCATAATGCTCTCATCAAGCGGTCATCGCTTCGCAAGGACGAGCCGGGAATTGTATTGTTCACCCCCGGCCCGGACAGTCCCAATCTATTTTGAACATGCACTCCTTTCTCGTTACTTAGGCTACCCACTTGTCGAAGGCCAGGATCTCACGGTCCGTAACGGTAAGGTTTTTTTGAAAAAACTGGCTGGTCTCGAACCTGTTGAAGCGATCTTTCGCCAGGTAGGTGATTATGAAAGCGACCCTTTCGCTCTCCGAAGAGCGACATCATCCGGGGTTGCCGGACTTATTCAGGTCTGTCGTGAGCAGAATATTGACATAGTTAATCCGCTTGGCAGTGGATTTATAGAGACACCAGCCCTGCAACCATTCCTGCCAAAATTGTGCAGGGATCTGCTGGGCGAGGAATTGCTGCTCGCGAACCATCATTCATGGTGGGGAGGCCACCTTGAGGAACTTGAGTATATATTTAATAATATCAATAAATTACAAATTGCATCAGCGATGAACCGCCATGGCCTTGTCGATCAATCTTTAGATCTGCAGGCAACAATTACCGCATCGCCTGCAAAGTATCTGGCCTCCTCTCCTGTTATACCCTCGGCAATTCCTGCCTGGAACGGCAAAGGGATTTCTACGAGCAGTGCCATCATTCGTATCTTTGCCTGTGCCACAGAATACGGTTTTTCGGTGATGCCGGGCGGACTGGCAATAGCAGCGTCCGATACGACGACACTCCTGACAGACTGTCCGGAAAAGCAGCAGAGCAAAGATATATGGGTCCTGTCCGACGAACCGGTTGCGCCCTTCAGCATGATGGCTGGTCTTACATCCATTCCGGTATTTAAACGTACCAGCGACCTGCCGAACCGAGTTGCCGATAATTTGCTCTGGCTGGGACGATATTTGGAACGAGCAGAAGGCTTGATACGCCTTCTGCGTGCAGTCTTCAAGCGCTTATCAGGTGAGGAGAAGCCTGAGGAAGTGCCTGAATTGCTGTTTTTACTCAATATTCTTCAAACAAAAAATATCATCCCAAAGCTCGGTGCTGCTGGCAACACCTTTTCCCTGGAAGTGCAACAACATCTCCGAAACGCCCTGTATCGCAAGGACAGATCGGAGAGTATTCTCTCCATTTTGCGGCGAGTACAACAGACTGCGCGCAATGTTCGTGATCGTCTTTCCATCGACTCCATTCGAGTGATCAATCGCATGGAAAATTTCAGGGAAACCTGCAGATATTGAGCCCTTGGATCTCTTGGATCAAACTTTATTTACCTTAAGCTCTTTTAGTGGACTAGCGATGGAAAGCATGACCCGGGGCTTAGGATGGAATTTTATGGATATGGGCCGGAGGATCGAGCGGGCTTTGAATCAGTCAATGCTCATTCGAATTGCTCTTCCTCTCGTTTGCAAAGATTCCCACAATACTCTCCAGGCCTTGCTTGAGGTTTCCGACAGCCTGATGACCTACAGAGGGAGATACAGGTCATCGTTTCAACTGGCACCTGTTCTCGACTTGCTGCTGGCTGATGAAGGCAATCCAAAGTCTCTCTCCTTTCAATTTAATCAACTGGCAGTCCATGTTGAGCAACTTCCCCATCAGGATGAGCGGAGATTTGCAAGCAAAGAGGAACGTACGGTGCTGGAACTGCAAACGGCTGTTCGCCTGCTCGATTTATCGGCAATTCATTGTGGCAAAGAGATCGCCGATATTGAAACACTCACAGCTTTTCTCACAACCCTAGAGGCACAGCTCAAGGAATTTGCGGAACAGGTAAGTGCCCATTTCTTAACGCGGGTGCCTTCTACACCGCACTATGCCACCATAGTCGGCAACCACTCCCTATGATGTACTGCGTCACACATAATACCGGTTATAAGTATTCCTTGCCGGCATCTCTTTCCCAGAACGAACTCTTTTTATATCCGCGCGACACCCCTTCTCAGGAAGTACTGGAACGTCAATTAGTAATCACACCCAAACCGCAATATCTCCATACCCGAAGCGATTATTTTGGAAATATTGCCCATGTTTTCATGGTGCAGCATCCTCACAATGAGCTCGCTATCCGGGTAAGCAGCCTGGTCAAGACCACACGGCCGGTGATTCCTCCGCCAGACACAACAATGTCATGGGAAAAGGTGGTTGAACGTTTAGCATCACACCCTGCGGCAAAAGACCTTGAGGCACAGCAATTTGTTTTTGAAAGTCCGCTGGTATCCCTTTCTTCTGAAGCCTTAAGGTATGTATCCCCTTCTTTTTTCCCCGGCACTCCTGTGCTCACCGGCGCTGTCGACCTGGTGCGACGAATTTACACAGAGTTTAGCTATGACAAATCAGCCAGTAATGTTGAAACGACTGTCAGTCATGTTTTGCTGAACCGAAAGGGAGTCTGTCAGGACTTTGCTCTGGTGGCTATTTGCTGTCTAAGGTCGCTCGGACTGGCAGCACGATACGTCAGTGGATATCTTGAAACCCGCCCTCCTCCGGGAAAACCAAAATTGGTTGGGTCAGATGCATCACATGCCTGGATTTCTCTGTTTATACCCGACTTTGGCTGGGTGGACTTGGATCCCACTAACAACCTTATTGCCAATGAAACATATATAACCGTCGCCTGGGGGCGAGACTATGGCGATGTGTCACCCGTCAAAGGGGTGGTTATGGGTGGCGGTATCCATGAACTGACAGTATTTGTTGATGTCTCGGCACAGAGGGAAAAGTAAACTTGTACAAGCCTCAAGATGAAGCTCAAATCATAAGTTTAAAAATTCATTGATACATTTTCCACCATTTTCAATTTTTTTCCTTTAATCTGCCAGGTTTCAAACTTTCCCCGGCAATTGTTACCAAGGTCTCGTGAAATGTTGCGCCGCCGCCCATATCCGTCAGTTTTTGCGAGGTAAGGTCATTGATGCCGGTGTCATCCGCGTCGACCGGCCAAAAAATTCCTTCAGCTACCAGCACCCCCGGCCGGACATCAGCCGTCAACCGGGCTATCCTCGTTACCCGGCCGCGATGATTCTCGAGAATCACTGTTTCACCGTCCCGGACATGCCATCTGCTCGCATCGCCCGGATGAATAAGCACATCGCCGCACCGCCCCGGATACCTTTCACCAAAGGTGCTGTTGAGGAGATCGGCGTGCGGTGGAACAATCAATCGCAAGGGAAATCTGGCCAGGAGGTCATGGTCGGCAAACTCGCCGGCCCGGGTGAGACAGGGAATCTGCGGCAGAGATCCGATCGCTGCACAGGTAAAAGAGAACCTGGAGTGACCGCGGGCGAGCACCCGGCCGTCACGGCAACTGTTGACGGAATGCACCAGCCGGCCGGCCAGCACCTCGGTGGTATCGAATCCTTCCGGCAACCCCTGCATATTTTGCAGATAGTCGGCAATCCTTTCCTCACAGGTTTGATAAAAGGCTCGGTCGGTAAAACCCATTTTCAGTGCCAGGCTCTGGAACAGATCGAAATTGCTTTTCGCCTCGGCAACCGGTTCAATGACCGGATGGGCCACACCGAGATAAAAATGGCCATAGGCGGTGTAGATGTCGCGGTTTTCGAGAAAGGTCGTGGCCGGCAGAAGCAGGTCGGCATAGCGCGCCGTTGGCGTCATCACCTGTTCGTGCACGACGGTGAACAGATCGTCTCTCGCGAGCCCGCGGCGAACCAAGGCCCCATCCGGGTTGACGCTGCAGGGATTGGCGTTGTAAACAAAAAGGGCGTGCACCGGCGGCTGCAGGGCAGTCAGGGCATGGCCGAGATGGATCATATTGACGATCCGGGTTTTTTCAGGGGCAAGAGAAGGCCAGGTGAGTTTTGTTTTATCGCCGCGAAAGGCCCCGGTCGAAAGGAGGATGCCACGCCCGGGACCACCCTCGAAGAGACCTAAGGCAGCAGCCAGGGAGGTAATCGCCCGCACCGCCATGCCGCCCCGACTGTGGCGGGAAAGGCCGATGCCGATGCGGATGAAAGGTTTTTGGCGATTGCGCCAGTCGGACGGCAAGGCCTTCCATGGCCTGCCGCGATACGCCGCTTTCTCCGGTCAACTCCCCCCAGTCGTGGCTTTTCAGGCTTTCAGCCAGATGGGTAAAGCCCTCGGTTTTTCGAGCAAGCAATGTCCTGTCAAGGTGATCGCCATCGAGCAGGGCCTTCATCACCCCGAGGGCCAGGGCCAGGTCACCCCCAGGCAAAACCGCAAGGTGCATATCCGCGGCCTTTGCCGTTTCGTTTTTATAGGGATCGATGACCAGCAGACGGCCGCCTTTTTTTCTGGCGGTGGCCACATATTGCCAGAAGTGGATATTGGTGACCTTGATGTTGATACCCCAGGCGACAATCAGCTCGGCATCACGCGGCGTTTTCCGGAGGACATCCGGGAATATCGCCGCATTGATGCGACCACCCGGCCGCGGCGGCAGCAGAGCAGATGGTCTGGTCGAGTTGGCTGGCGCCAAGCCGATGAAACAGCGGGTAGCCGGCAAACCTGTTCACCGCCCCCATATTGCCGGCGTAGGAATAGGGTAGAATCGCCTCGCCGCCAAAACGGTTGCCGGTCTCGCCTAAACGGTCGGCAAGAATATCCAGTGCCTCATCCCAAGGTATGCGGCGGAATTTCCCCTCGCCTTTTTTGCCGATGCGCAGTTGCGGATACAGTACCCGGTGGTCGCCATATACCCGCTCCGCATAGCGGCGCATCTTGCGGCAGATAAAGCCGTTGGTGTAGGGATGTTTCTTATCGCCACTGAGGCCGGTCACCCGACCGTCAACCACGGTGGCAACCATGCCGCAGCTGTCCGGGCAGTCGAGGGGACAGATGGTTTTTTTCTTCTCCAGCATGTTCAGCTACTTTAACCGACCATGGCGGTTCCGTTATAGAGAAACCGTTTTATCTTATGGGTGGCGGTTTTGATAAAGGGCTCACGGCGCTCAAAGACCTTGGCCAGGCGTGAGGATTTAGATAACTGCGTGTTCAGTTCGACCCGCATCGAATCAAGCAGGCCTTCAATGTAGGCGCGTCGATCGACGCGCGAACCGCCGGAGGTCTGCTCGTCGATGAACTCATAATCGGGGTAGATCCACGCCTCGACCTGGCCGTTATTTTCAAGCACCAGACTTTCAACAACCCAAGGGAAGGTGTTGATCTTGTGCTCGATGGCCTCCGGATAGACATTCTCACCGCTGGCCAGCACAATGACATTTTTCGAACGGCCGCGGACGTGGAGATTGCCACCACTGTCAAAGACCCCAAGGTCGCCGGTGGATAACCAGCCGTCAGCGGTCAGAACCGCCTCGGTCGCCTCGGCATCGTTATAATAGCCGCGCATGACATTCGGCCCGCGGACGGTGATTTCGCCGATCCCCGTCTCTGGATCGGCAGCGGCTATTTTCACCTGAACCCCGGGGATAGGCTTGCCGGTCGAACCGACGGTGATTGTAGGGTCTCCCGCCGGCCCGCCGGCGATGAGCGGTGCCGACTCGGTCATCCCATAGCCGACCAGATAGGGAAACCTGGCTTCATCGAGAAACATTTCCACTTCCGGGTTGAGTGCCGCCCCGCCGACCCCCATCAATTGCAGGTTGCCGCCAAAGAAAGTACACAGTTTTGCGCCGATCTTCCGGTAGATCAGTCTTCTTGTCAGGCCAAATTTGCAGAGCAAGCCGAGAAGAGGGCTTTTCTCAATCTGCGGCATCACCCTCTTCTTGTAGATCTTTTCGAGAACCAGGGGCACGGCGAAAATGGCAAAGGGCTTTTCATACTCGCAGAGCTTCTGCAGGATCGCCGGGGTTGGAGTTTTTCCGGCATAGGCGATGCGACCGCCGCACAACAAAGGGAGGATGAAGCCACAGGTGAATTCATAGGTGTGCGACATCGGCAGAATCGACAGCCACACCGATCCCGGGGCAATCGCCTTCAGGCCTGAGGCGGCGTAGGCATTGGCGGTCAGGTTTTTATGGCTTAACATCACCGCCTTGGAATAGCCGGAGGTGCCGGAGGTATAGAGGATCGACGCCAGATCGTCTTCCACCACCTCGGGAAAGGTCGGTGGCTCGGGACTGTCCCGCAAGGCTGTTATGGCATCATGCAAATAACCGGAGATGGTGATGACCGGGAGGACACCAATCTCTGCAGCATAGTCATCGAGGGTAATGACCGGACAGGTCAGTACCGTATGCAATTCATAGATTTTTTCTATTTGTTTCTGGGTGGTGAACAAGGCCTTCACCTGCATCTCGCCGAGAATGTGGTGGACGTCGCTCTCCGGCAGATCGGGCAGGATGGGCACGGCAATGGCGCCCAGGCGAACAATGGCCATATAGGCAATCGCCCAGTTATGGGAATTTTCCGCCAGGATAGCGATATGATCGCCCTTTCGCACCCCCTCGCGGAGAAACCGTGCGGCAAGGGCGATGATCCGCTCATGGAAATCGCCATAGCTGAGGGGCTTTTCCATGGCCATGCCGATTGCCGGTGTGTTCCGATACTTGGAACAGCTGGAATCGAGCATAGAGTTGAGGGTCATGTCAACCTTCGCCACCTCATTCATTCTGCACCTCTGTGGTTAGGGGCCGTTAAGAAATAACTCTTACTATTTTCACCATTTCTTTACGGCCCCTTATGCCGTTCACGACATTGAAATGGATTACTTATTGTTGAACGACGGCTTAGGATCCTTTACGAAAAACGGGCAAAGAGTATCTTAACAAAAGATACCGGTCTTATTCTTCGGCGGCCGGCTCCTGTTCCTGGAGAAGCCCGGCCACGGCCTTGACAATAGCCTCAATGGTAAACGGTTTTGCTATGGTCATAACGTTATCCAGATAGCCGGCAACGGTGAGGTATCTCTCTTTGGAAATAACCCCACCCCCTGAGATTGCCACAACCGGGAGGTTGGGAGCCATATCGCGCAGCTCAAGGATGGTTTGCAGACCGTCTTTGACCGGCATGACCATGTCACTTATGACCAGATCGCAGGGCTGCAGGCGAAAGAGTTCCACCCCTTCCAGGCCGTTGCAAGCTACTTCAACCGCATATCCCTCGCCTTCGAGAATCCTCTGCAGGAGATCAAGAGCCGACGGTTCATCGTCTATCACAAGGATACGCTTTGCTTTTTTCATTTTATCACTCAGCCTTTATTATGAACCCATACCCTGTCTTTATACGCTACTTTTGGTCATTTTCAAACAATAATTCATTGGTGCATGGCTGTCACCCGATGTACGGTAAGTGTCAGCGCACCATAATCCTCCTCCACCAGCCCGGCCAGAATATAGCCGCGACCACTGCGCAGCATGTGAGCGTAGGTGCGATATATTTCAGGGAAAAAAGTTGTCTCCACCTGCCCGCTCTCATCCTCGAAGGTGAGAAATTCCATAACCTCGCCGCTCCGCGTTGAAACCAGTTTGCCGGTCAACAACCAGGCCATCAGGAGCACCCGCCGCCCCACCTGCCCCGGCAACTCCAGCACCTTCACCAAGCCGCAGGCAGGTGCCTTAAGAAACCGCAGAGGATGGCCGTCACAGAGAAAACCGAGGGTGGCAAATTCCTTGCGCGCCTTGCTCAACCGGTCCGGGGCCGGCAGCGGCGGGGCCGGGGGCAAGCGTACGCCGAACAGGGAAAGACAGCCCTTGTCCTGCATGACCCGCCGAAAACTTGCCCATTGCCACAGGAGAACCGTGCGGTTGACGCCCGGCGCAAGACCGTCCAAGGCGCCGGCGTGAATGAGCGCCTCGGCTTCATTGTCGGCCGGCCGGGTACGCTGAAAGAAATTGCTGACATCGTGAAATTTTTCCTTAGCCCGTGCCGCTGCCAGTCTGCCGAGAAAGTCCCCCGACAGACCGTGCACCGCCTGCAACCCTACCCGCACCTGTCGGCCCCGGCCGGACCAGGCCAGCGGACTTTTTTGCACATCCGGAGGAAGGATCTGCAACCCGAGCCTTTTGGCCTCGGAGACATAGGCGAAGGTCGAATAATAGCCGCCCTGGTTGGAGATCACCGCCGCCATGAATTCGGCCGGGTAGTGCCTTTTTAGATAAGCGGCCTGAAACGATACCCGGGCATAGGAGGCGGAATGGGGCTTGCAAAAGGAATAGCCGTCAAAACTCTTTATCATCCGCCACATCTCGGCCACCGCCTCGGGTGCGACACCCCGGGCGGCACACCCTGCAAAAAACATCTCCTGGTAATTTGCCAGCTTCAGGGCCTTGTCCTTTTTCGCCATGACCTTGCGCAGACCGTCGCCATCGGCGTGGCTGAAGCCGGCCAGGGCAACGGCGATCTTCGACACATCTTCCTGGTACACCATAAGCCCGAAGGTCTCATCGAGGACGTCGCCCTGTTCCGGGCAAAACGGCTGCCAGGCCCCGCCGTGCAGCCGTCGCACATATTCGCGGACAAATTCGTTGGCCGCCGGCCGAATGATCGACGACTGGATGACCAGCTGCTCAAAATCACCGGTCCCGGCCTTTTTCTCAAGCAAGCGCATGGCCGGACTCTCAATATAGAAACAGCCCATGGTCGCCCCTTCGGCAACCGCCATCTTGGTTACCGCATCGTCTTCCGGCTGCCAGGTCATCTCGTCAAGATGTCCGCCACCCCTATGCACCGCGGTGATGCAGTCACGAATTACCCCAAGGCTCCGGTTGCCGAGGAGGTCGATCTTCACCAGGCCCGCCTCCTCGGCACCGTCCTTTTCCCACTGGATGATCGGCACGCCTTTGGCCGCCCGCTCAACAGGCACATACTCAGTGATGGGTCGCGGGGTGATGACCACCCCGCCCGGGTGTACCGACAGATAGCGCGGCAGGCCGATCAGTTTTTCGGCAAGCGCCAGCACCGCCGGCCAGGGAGGGGAAAGGTTCTGATCTCTCAGCGACGGCAGACTGGCCAGGCTCTCTTCCAGGGAATCGGCGCCGCTGCCGTGCAGCCAGGGTATACGCGTGGTAAGCTGGGAGATCTCATAGCCCGGCAGACCGAAGGCCTTGGCGGTTTCGCGGATGGCCATGCGCGGCTGAAAAAACACATGATTGCAGACCATGGCGGCATGGCCGTCAAAATCGCCAAGGACATCACGGAGCACGTCGTCGCGTTCATCCCAGGAAAAATCGATATCGATATCCGGGGGATCGGTGCGGCCGGGGTTGAGAAAACGTTCAAAGTAGAGATTGTATTTGATCGGGCAGACATTGGTGATATCGAGGCAGTAGGCAACCAGCGAAGCGGCCCCCGAGCCGCGACCGCAGATCCGTCGCTTTTTCCGTTTGCCGTCCGGACCTTTACGGTGCACGATATCGCGTACCACAAGAAAATAGGAGGAGAAGCCCATCTCTTCGATGACCCGCAGTTCATGCTCAAGGCGTTCGACGGTCGGCTCGCCCAGGTCGTCGCCGTAGCGGCGCCGCGCTCCGAGGTAGGCCTTGTCACGCAGGGTCGCCGCCGCATTCCGGCCCCCCCCGCCGCGCCACGGTGGCATGACGATGCCGAACTCCGGCCCGGTAAAGGTGCAGGCGGCGGCCAGTTCATCGGTCGCGGCAAGGGCTTCCGGCCAGATGGCAAATCTTTTTTGATACTCGACAGGACCTTCCAGAGCATGAATATCCCGGGTGGTTTTCTCCTGCATGGTCCGGCTGACCGTGCTGCCGGTACGGATCGCCTGGAGCAGACAATACAGTTGGCGATCGCCGGCATCCACCAGATCGCTGTCCGGAGTCACCACCGTGGCAATTTTATTTTCCCGGGCAAAGATCCGAAGGGTACGGGCGGCGGCGTTTGGATAGGCACCGAGATCAGCCACAGCGGTAATACCCGCCCGGTGATATCCGGCCAGCAAATGGCTATCGCGACACAGTACCATGAGACCTGCGGCAAAAGGTTGCAGGTCATCGGCCAGTTTGAAGGTCTCGGTCATATGCCTTGTGGTCAGCAGCCGACAAAGGTTGGCATAGCCCTCTTTGTTTTGCACCAGGCAGGTAACCACCTGGCCGGAACCCGGTTCGGAGACCTCCGCCCCGACGATCGGCCGCAAGCCTGCACGCGCACAACCTTTTAAAAAATCCCAAAGGCCATAGAGATTATCGCGATCGGTCAGGGCAAGACCGGAATAACCAAGTTGCCGCGCCCGGCGACACAGCATCGACGGCGAGGCGGTGCCCCGCAGAAGAGAGTAATACGACCTGACACGAAGCGGAAACATCGCCAACCATCCTCTCGAGAAATCTCCTGCTCAAAAAAATTGCCGAAGGCATAGCCGCCTCTCCCTTTACGCCTCACCCTTCATCCCCATCCCCTGCCGCCCCACCCCGATCACCGCATGGCCAAAACGATGGCGCAGCCTATCCATGGCCGCCAGCACCTTCTTTTCCCGACATTCCAGTCCTTCCTGTTCGGGAAAGAGAAGCAGCTGGGGCGACCGGCGCTGCAGACGGTCGCAGACCAGACGACAGCTGCGGATTCTCGTGCGCCGCGTCCAGGCCCGCTGCAGGGCGGCCAAGGCCAGTTTACTCAGCAGAACATCACCGGCGGTGCCATTTCGGCAGGTTGCCTGCCTGACCACATGGCCGCCGTCCGAGTAACGCAGCCAGATGCCGACCCGGCAGGTAACCTGCTGCCGGCCGCGCAAGCTGCTGCCGGCCCGACTGACCAGGGTGGCGACCACACCCTCGACCTCTTCTTGGTCGTTGCTGTCATCGGCAAAGATGTGTTCGTAGTCTATGGTCTCGCTTGCCAAGGTTGGTCGGCAGACGGCGGTGTCGTCAATGCCCCGGCTGATATCGTGGAGATAATCGCCACGACCGCCGAAGGGTACCATGAGCTGGTGGCGGGAGAGTCCGGCCAGGGCGCCTATGGTGGTCAGGCGGAAATCCCGCAGCTGTTGCAGCTCCCTGCTTGTCAGTCCGGGCAGGACAGCCACCGGCAGGGGGGCGAGAAATGCCTCCTCGTCCCCGGCGGTGACAATATATTCACCGACCGGTTTGACCAGCCTGGAGGCCACTTTCGCCACCAATTTACTGGTGCCGAGGGTCCAGATCGGATTGATGCCGAGACCGGTGCGCGCCTGGCGGCGAACCCGCCAGCCGATATCCGGTGGTGGCCCGTGCAAGCGGTGGGTGCCGGTGACATCGGCAAAGAAATGGCCGTCCGCCTGGCCGCATTCAATGAGCGGCGAATAGCCTTGCAGCTCCTTGAAAAAAGCCAGCATCGCCTTGTGATACAGACTTACCCGGGGTGGCAGGACCGCCGCCCCCCGGCAGATCCTCGTTGCCTGGCGCAGCGGCATACCCTTTCGCACCCCTTCCCGGTAAGCCTCTTCACTCATGTCATAGACCACCGCCCGCGCCGCCTGCAGCGGGGCAATGAGCAACGGCCTGGCGCGCAAACGGCAATCCTCCACCCGCTCGACGGCAACGGCAAAATCGGCAACATTAAAATGCAGCACGGCTCGTTCCCGTGCCCTGAAGCCCCGACCCATCAACGCTTTCCGCCGGCGAGTTCGGCAAGAATGGTCGCAAGCTTTGCGCCATTGCGCGGCGCCTGCGCCCGCACGTGGTTGTTAAAAAGGAGGATTCCCCGATTGGCCCCGGCAGCCATGAGCGGAAGATAACGGGCGCACCAGGCGCGCAATTCTTCAGCGGAATAATCGTAGTCAAACTTTTTCTGCATATTGCCCGACCGCCAGCCCTGCCGATTACGGCCGTGGAAACGGCCGTAAAAAAGATCCGGGTTAGTCACTACATCAAGGGCGGGAAAGAGTCCCGGCAGGGCCGGCGCATCGACCGTCACCATGCTTACCCGCCGCCGGGAAAGTTCGGTAAACACCGAATCGACCGCCCAGGAATGGTGGCGAAACTCCACCGCTACCGGCAATTCCGTAAGGCCATCGAGGAGTGCCGCCAGATAGTTGCGATTGGCAAGGCTGCGGTCAAAGTCCGGCGGTAATTGGATCAGCACGGCGACCAGGCGTTTTTTAAGCGGTTCAATACCCTGCCGGTACAAGGCCAGCTGCTCGCGCCAGTTATCATCGCGTTCATGGGTCATGGTCCGGGTCAGTTTGGCGGCAAACAGCAGCGGCGGCGGGGCATTTTCGACCATGCGGGCCAGGGCCTCGGCCCTGGCCATCTGGTACCAGGTGTAATTCAGCTCGACCACAGAAAAACAACTGCCGTAGAGGCCGAGCATCGCCGCACTCTTGGTCCCCTCCGGATAGAAACCGCTGTCCACCCATTCGTTATAGGAATAGCCGCAGGTACCGACATAGACGGGGCAGACCTTGCCCGAACCTCCGGCAGTTGCCGGGCAAGGGATATCCACCCGGCCGGGGCAACCGCCGCTAGTCGCGCTTGCCATCGAACTCCGCATGCTTCCCCCGCATGACCCCGACCACCTTGCCCTGCACCAGTACATCGCTAAACGGGTAGCACATGACCGGAAAGGCCTCGTTGGCGGGCCGGAGCTCGATATGATCGGCATAGAGAAAGAAACGTTTCACCGTCGCCTCTTCGCCCTTGATGAGCACCGCCACTATCTCGCCGTTTTCTGCATACTGCCGCGGTTCGCAGACCACCAGATCGCCGTCGAGAATGCCGGCATCGTGCATCGACCGGCCCTTGATCCGCAGGCAAAAAAGGCTGTCTCCGACAAAAATCGTCGGGTCGACCAGCACCGTTCCCACCCATTCCTGCTGGGCATACATGGGCAGGCCGGCGGTAACCTGGCCGATAATCGGCAGTTCTCGGCCTCTTCGGGATGAGGGTTGCTCCCCGGAATGCCGGCATAGACGGATGGTTCGACCATAACGCCCCTGCCGTTCAAGCACCCCTTTTTTTTCCAGCTGATGCATAAGCTGCGCCACCGCCGTATGGCTGACCCGAAAATCGACGGCGGCCTGGCGCAGGGTCGGGACCCGCCCGCTGCTCTCCATTCGTTGACTCAGATAATCAAAAAACTGCCGCTGTTTTTCCGTAAGCTCCATCCTGCCCCCTGAATGTACATATACATATTCTGTATTTCACATATATACATGTACATTTATCTTTGTCAATACACTTTTTCCGGTGATCATCGGGGGGCGGCGCTTTTTGACAAGGTCGGAGGGCAGGAAGACAGGGCAAGGGTGAGGTGCAAGGGGTGGGGGGATCTTTCAGTCGCCCCCCAGACACTCCTTGATCTGTCCCCAATCCCTTTTCTCCACCCATTGCAGTTTTTCGGCAAAAATTTTGTCGCTCGGCAAGGCCTTACCGTTTTTCTGCCGCGCCTGGTATTTCTCATATTGACCCGGACCGCCATTGTACATGGCATACACTATCCCGGGCAGAGGATTGGTTTTGCCCGATGCCGGGGTTTTGCCCTGGAGAGCGTAACGGCGCAGATACAGGTCGGCAATCTCACATCCGGCCTGGGCGTTGTAACGAATATCCCAACGCAATTTGTTGCGGTCGTACATGCCGCGCCACACCCGCTCGTTGACCTGCATTAATCCCACCGAGGTCTGGTTATACGACAACAAGAATGTCAGTTTATTGCCTTTTGCAACAAATTGACGAAAACAGCTTTCCTGCCAGGCCATGGCGACTATCATGGTATGGAACATCCCATGCAGATTTTCCGGCAACTCCTGCTTGGCCAGAACAGTTGCAGATGCCTCGGCCAGCACGGCCCTGACCCGTTCACAATAGCCGTCGATGTCTTCCTCCGGCACCTTCCACTCAAGGAGTGTGGCTACCTGCGGCACCTCGGCGCTATAGGCCGGAGCGAAGAAAAAATCGGATACCCGCGAGAAGGGGTCCTTTTCTTCCTTGCCGCTCGGCAGATCGATTTCCTGTATTTCATCATCATCTCCAGACGACGGCTGAATCTCGGTCGGTGGCAACTGCAACAACTTCCGGAGTCCCGGATCGACACCCGAACTGTAAGGCAACGGTGTCTCTTGACCGGTGAGCATGGCGGCAAGACGCAACAAGCCCTGTTGACTGATCTCGATACCGAGGGTCGGCCCCATCTGGTCAAGGACCAACAAGGCATCGGCGGCGGTGAAAAAGGCCAGATAACCGAGGGTATTCGCCGATGGCTTGGCATACAGCTGCCGTCTGAATAGCGGTGCCAGGGTACGCCAAACCCGGATAAACTGTGTTCTGACGAAATCTTTTTCCAGATCCTGCTCTTCCAGCGCCGCCGTAAAAGCATAGCGGGTATCGAGCAGAACATCGGCCAGGAGCAGTTGATCTTCAGAGCTGAGCGGTTCCGAGGCGAGAAGCGAAATCAGCCGAACGAGAAAGACATCCCAGGTCTCCCACAGTTGAATCATCCTCTTACGCTCAGCCGGGCTTATTGTCTTATCCGACTCTCTGATAGGGGTATGCACCTCCTCGACTTCACCCTGCAACTCCACCTCAACGCCATCCTTGGTCACGATCAGCTGCCCGCCGCGCAAACCGTCAAGCATGGTCTGGGTCGCCTGGCGGGCTTGTTCATGGAAAAGAGGCGCGAGGAAGTTACGCATATCGCGAACCGGCGGCGCCAGATTCAACCGCACCCGGTTGAGATGTTCCGAGACCCTCGGTTTGGCAAATTCCCAGAGAAAGTTGGCAATTTGCGCAGGTTGGCGGGAAAGGGTCGAAAGGCTTGAATCAACTGTTCGAAAGGTTAGAGAAAAGGTCCGGTTGTCAAACACCGGCTGCTGCACAAGGGACAGATAGCCCTGCCATTCAACCGGCACAAGGCATTCCCCGGTCAACTCGGTGCCGAGCCGAACGACCATCTTCATCTCCAACCGGACGTTCTTGCCCGCCGAGGAGAACTTCGGTTCGGAAATCCCCAGGTAGGTGCAGTCCCCAGGCTGGCCGACAATAGCCGCACTGTTGTTTTTGCCGGGAAAGGCCTCCCGCACCATGAGGGCGGTGAGAAGCTTGAAGTCGAGGGTCATGGGCAAAACCACCTGTTGGGCCTGGGCAGCAGGAACAGGCAGCAATGCAAGCAAACATAGACATAGGCAAAGTGTCATTGCATTCCGCATGGGCATTGCCGCTCCCCTCGCAACCGGTCGGTTTATTTTTTCCTGATGGTTCAAAAAACACCTCCCGCCCCGGGCAGCATGATCGGCTCACAACAACAGAAAATTCATGGTGACGTGCAAATTATCCTGCCAGAACAGCAGTATCCTCTAAATAAATCTCCAGTTCGGCAAGATCAATCTCGGTCAGGTTGAGATGCAATGCTTCTTCCCTGGTCGACAACACGATAGATTCATCTTTTGTCAGGCCAATGCCCAGTTTCAAACAGGCGATATCGGCAAGACGAACCAGAACGAGCAAAATATTTTTGCTGTCATAATCTTTCAGATGGTGGTCCCTGGTGACGACGCAATAATCCTCGGGCATATTCCATTGCCGCATGAGGTGACAGCCCTGCTCGGCATGCAGAGTCGCCATGGATTCCATGAGCAAGGCATGGGTAACCGGCAGATTTTTATCCTTTTCTTTCATCTGGTCTACCACCATCAGGACAAACAACTTACCGATATCGTGAAAGAGACCGGCAAAAAAGGCATGACTTTCAAGTTCGTCGAATTTGCAGCGCTTCGCCAGCCATTTTACGCCAAGGGCGCAGCCCACCGCATGTTGCCACAGCTGTTTCATCAGCACATTTAAGTCTTTGTCCTTGCTCCTGAATTGATTTCTCGAGGCAACCAAAAGAGCCAGCCGGCCGACCTCCTGCATGCCAAGACGAATAATAGCCGCTCGGACGGTAAGGATTTCGACCAAGCCGTGATAAAAAGCCGAATTGGCCATCTGCAGGACCTGGCTGGAGAGGGATTGATCGCCGGAAAGAATACCCTCAACGACCTTGAGATCGGGTTCCTTCTTCACCAATTCCTGCAGAACCCTTAGGGCTGCCGTACTAAAAACCGGCAAAATGACATTGCCGGAGGCTATATACTGATTTATGACATCAAGAAATGAGGCACTTTTTTCCATTCTGTTATTCTCCCGCGAGACGACGTAATTCTAAGAGCGGCCTGGGGTTGGAGAGCCTCGGCAAGGAGCGCAGGACTTCTTCAACAGTGGTGATTCCCGCCGCCGCCTTCAGCAGCCCATCCTCCAGCAGGGTAATGAGGCCGGCGTGTTCTATGCTGACCTGGCGTATTTCATAGCTGGTTTTCTGTTCGAGGATGGCATTTCGAACCAATTCGTTGAGCACCAAGACCTCAAACACCCCGACCCGGCCTTTATATCCTGTCTGTTTACATTCCGTGCACCCTCTGCCTTTTTTGAATTGTCCCCCCATCACATCTTTTGCGGAAACGCCGAGGCGCTGCAGATGAGTCGGCGTCAACTTGGTGTCAACGGCACAGGACGGGCAGACCCGTCGTAACAACCGCTGGGCGAGGACACTGACCACCGTTGAGGAAATGAGAAAGGGTGCGATATCCATATTGAGGAGGCGAATCAAACCGCCGATGCTGTCCTCGGTATGGAAGGTACTCAACACCTTATGCCCGGTCAACGCCGCTTGCACCGCCATTTCAGCGGAGACCTGATCTCTGATTTCACCGATGACAATGACATCCGGGTCCTGGCGAACGATATGCCGCAAGGTTTCTTCAAAAGTGACGTTGATCGATGGGTCTATCGAACACTGGGCAATGCCGTCAATGAAATATTCTACCGGCTCTTCTGCCGTTATAATACTGATCTGCGGGTTTTTTATATGGTTGACACAACTGTACACCGTTGAAGTTTTCCCCGAACCGGTGGGGCCGGTGACCAGGAGGACACCGCTGGGCGGATACACCGCCTCCTCAAGAAATTTGTGCAACATCTTCGGCGTCATGCCCATGGCATGGATATCGAGGATTCCACGCTTCTGGCTCAGCAAGCGTAACACGACCTTTTCACCGTGGACGGTAACATAAAAAGAAACCCGGATATCAATGTCGCCCTCTTCGTAGGCGAAGAGGATTCGCCCGCCTTGATGTCGCCGCTTTTCCGAGATATCGGCCTCACACATTATTTTGAGCCGGCTCGTCAGGGGCGGGATGATGTCTCTTGGAAAATCTTTATAATGGCCGAGAATACCATCAGTGCGAAAACGCACGTGCAGGCGATCCGACATCGGTTCTATATGAATATCCGAACATTTTTCCTTGATAGCCGCAATAATCATTGCGTTGACGATACCGACCACGGTCTTGCCGTCGACATCGATGGTCTTGCCGGCAAAAAGATTCGCCAAAAGCTGCAGGGTATCGATTATGGCTTTTTTCTCGGAGATGGCCAGGGATATCTCCGCTCCGAAAAATTTCTTGGCGATCTCAAGGCTTTTTTTGTCAAGGGGATCGGCAAATGCCACCAGGACGGTATTTTCCGCGGTGCTGAGAGGAATGAACTGATGCTCGACGAGTATCTTCATGGGAACCCGACCGGCGAGGTTTTTATCGACCAGGGACATATTGACGTCAACCAGAGGAAAACCGAGCTGGATGGAGAGTATCCGGTTGAAAAGCTTTTCATCGATAAAATTGTGCTTAACCAGGATCTCTCCCAAGCGCAGCTTATTTTCCTGGTCCTGTTGGATCCGGAAGGCGGCGTTCAGGTCATCCTCTGAGAGATGGCCAAGTTCAATGAGCAATTCCCCGATGCGGATATTCGAACTTGTGCCCATCAGGGCCTTGCGCACCATTTCATCGGAAACGTCACCCATCTCTTTCAGAACATTGAGAAGCGGGGTCGGCGTCGCCATCTTTCGTCGTATGCGATCGGCGTGCTTGAGCTGTTTTTCACTCAGCATCCCGGACTGTAAAAGAAGCGAAGCGATTACACCGTATTCGGAATTCTTGTCATTTGCCATAGACACCCCTGGGAAAATTCGGCCGGATGAGGCGGCAAAGAACGCGGTACACCGTCAAGCGACTGAAAAATGCTTATTTGCATTGCATGATAACCTAATTTAATGGCAACAATCAAACAATACTCGAAAAAATTCCTGATTACAGCCGGACATCCATGAGAATTAATCAGGTCTGCGACCGCACCAGTCGTCCAAACCCGCCGGGGATGGTGCCTGACGACCAGAAGGCCCGACCCTGCTTAAAATCGACAAACCAGTAACCGCCGGGTTTACGCTGGGCAGCGACAAAGATAAACGGCTGCTCTTTGGAAAATCCGGGGTGCAGGTATATCCCCTTGCCGTTTCTCACAGGTTCCATGAGAGACATGGCCTCTTCCATGGTCGGCAAACGCCAATCGCCATAGCCGGCGAATCGTTGCCCGTTAAGCTCGTCCATGCTTCTCTGGATATGGCGGATGGAACCGATGTCGATGCCTTCACTTTGCCACATCAATGCCGTTCGCTGATCAACAATAACACCAGGGATAGCCACATCCACCAGGGAATTGACAAACCTCCCGGACGGATTCAACTCCGCCTCGAAAAAGTTCCATTGTTTGAGGAGAGCGCCGATCTGGTCGTCATTGATAATGGCCTGTGCATGCGGCAGCCTGACGGTTTCCCCAACGAACGGGTTCTCTGCCGCCAGCGGCAGAAGCGGTCCCATATCCTCTTTGCGCACCACCTCAAGCTTCGGCACAATCAGGCGGGAATCACCCTGGTCGTCGAGAACATTGGCAATGAGCCACTCTTTGATCTGCTCGTTAATGGCATAACTTTTTTCAAAGATCGAGGATCGCCCCTGTCCTTCCACACATTTCTGCACCATTTCCAGGGGCGCTTTAATTTCCGCCATGATTCTCGCGTGTTTCACTGCCCGTTCCATGAGGCAGAGTTTCGGTTCATCACCCCAATTGTCAATGAAGAAATAGTACACACATTCCTTGTTGTTACGTACTCTTTCCCGCCCACCCCAGGACTCAAAGGTCCCAAAGGAGATATCCGGAGTCATCTCCCAATCGATGGGACTGATGCTCAAATCGCCTACTTTCACCGTGTGATACATCCCCATGGTTACCTCCAGTTTGTGGGTGAAGCGCTGCTTTTTCAAATCATTTTGAAAACGGTTGCTAAAATCATCGAGAACAAATTTTCTGAAATACTAGCTTTGCCTGTTCGAGTAGCATACATTACAAGAAAACAAAGCTGCTGTGCCTTGATTTAAATCATAACTGTAAACCAATAATAACTGTTATCAACATGGCCGATAAAAAATATTCCCGCGTTATTAAAAGAGGCTACCCTCTGCCGGCTGGTGTTACCATCCTCAAAGAGGGCTTAAATTTCTCGATTTTCGCCCGCCACGCCACCAGGGCCACCCTGGTCATAGATCACCTTCCGGCGGGTTCAACAAAAACAATTCGCCATGAATTCACCCTCGACCCCCAGGAAAATCGCACCGGCGACATGTGGCATATCCTCCTTTTCACCCGTCAGCAAAATTTCTGCTACGGCTACCGGTTTGACGGTCCGAGAGGGCGTGACGGCCAGGGTCTGATCTATGATTACAATAAGATTCTCATCGACCCCTGCTGCAGCATGCTCACCCCCCGGCAATGGGGACAACCGGCAACCTACGGCGTGGACCCCTGCTGCAGGATAGGCGGTCAGGACTTCGACTGGCAGGATGACCGCCCACTGAAAACACCTTTGTCTGAAACCATTATCTATGAACTCCATGTCAGGGGCTTCACCAAGGACCAGAGTGCCGGCGTGCAAGCGCCGGGCACCTATCAGGGAATTATCGAAAAAATTCCCTATCTGAAGGACCTCGGCGTTACCGCCGTCGAACTCATGCCGGTAACGGCATTCGACGAAAATGATGTCATTTTCATTAATCCGGAAACCGGCGAACGGCTGAAAAATTTCTGGGGGTATAATCCTGTGTCCTTTTTTGCCCTCCATTCCGGATACGCCAAGGATCCAGGCAACGCCACAGCAGAGTTCAAAACAATGGTGCGGTCTCTCCATCAGGCAGGGATCGAGGTTTATCTTGATATGGTCTTCAACCATAGCGGCGAAGGCGGCTACCAGGGCACCACCAGCAGCTTTCGCGGCATCGACAACCCGATCTATTATCTCCTCGGTTCCGACAATGCATACCTCAACTTTTCCGGCTGCGGCAACACCATGAACTGCAACCATCCGGTGGTTCGCGAATTGATCCTGAAATCGTTGCGCTACTGGGTGACTGAGATGCACGTCGACGGTTTTCGTTTCGATCTCGCCTCCATCCTCGGTCGCGACCGGCAGGGCAATGTCCTTGCCAACCCACCAATGATCGAGGTGATCGGCGAAGACCCGGTTCTCCGCGACACCAAGATGATTGCCGAGGCCTGGGATGCGGCCGGTCTGTACCAGGTCGGCTCTTTTTCCACCGATTCCCGCTGGGCCGAATGGAATGGGCGTTTTCGGGACGATGTCCGGGCCTTTATGATCGGCAATGACGACACGGTAACCCACCTGGCCACCCGTATTGCCGGCAGTTCCGACCTGTATCAGGCAAGCGGCAGAGGCCCCTTATGTTCCATCAATTTTCTCACCAGCCATGACGGCTTTACCCTTGCCGATCTGGTAAGCTATGACCGAAAAGACAATGTCGCCAATGGTGAGGATGACAGGGATGGGGAAAAGCATAACCTGAGCTGGAACAGCGGTTATGAAGGTGCCTGCGATCTCGCAGAAGTTCTCCGGTTGCGCCAGAGACGCATGAAAACCTTCGTGGTCTTGCTGCTCCTGTCCCAGGGTGTGCCGATGATTGCCGCCGGCGACGAATTCGGCCGCAGTCAGGGCGGCAACAACAACGCCTGGTGTCAGGACAACAAACTCAGTTGGTTGGATTGGTCACTGCTGACGAAAAATGCCGGGTTTTTTCGCTTTTTCAAAGAGTGTATTGCTCTCAGGAAAAAACATAAAATCTTCCGGCAAGACGATTTTTTCCTGCCCGGCGACCGGGCAATGCACCAGGATGAACTGTCGGAGATCCGCTGGCAATACCTCACCCCGGGCCGGCAGAACTGGTCCGCCGACAGCCACGGCCTGGCCTTTTATCTCAAGGCACCAGCGACCGGTGATGGCGGCAATGATTTCTTTATTATGCTGAACGGCAGCCGCAAAGAGACTTTGCATTTTGAAGCACCGGCACTGCGGAAAAAAGGCCAGTCCTGGTACCGGATAATCGACACCTCCGCCGTCTCCCCCGAGGATTTTACTCCGGTCGACGGCTGCCGCGCGCCGGTGCCGATTAACCAGGCACACCCTTGCCCCCTTTACCTGCATAGTGCTCCAGTCGGCCGCCTGATGTTCGGCTCATCGACTATCCCGGGGCAGTTCGGTGGTGAAAATCCTTTGGCACAGCCGGTGTACTGTGCTACTGTGTACAAAGATTCAATTATTTCTACCGCTCTGCAGGAGTGGCAAACTGTGTTTCCACCTAAGGAATGGAAAATCATGACAAAAATTCTGATCCTCGGCGATTCGCTGGTAGCTGATCACAATTGGCAGGCCCGCATGCCTTCTTTCAAGGTAGAAAATCTCGGTGTTCCAGGCGCGACGGCGGCCGATCTTCTCGCTTCTCTGCCGACTACAAAAACCCGGGCAGCAGATGCCGAGGTAATTGTCGTGATGATCGGCACCAACGATCTTCTCATCGGCAATGACGATTTCCTGTCGCAGTTGAAAAATATCCTCATTCAACTGAGCCACGACAACCCCACATCGGAGATCCTCGTCAACAGCCTTCTGCCCATGGACCTCCCCCACCTGCCTTTCGACTCGGTCGCCAACCTCAATACGCATATCGAGGCAATCACCATGCGCACCGGCTGCTGCTTTCTTGATATCCACCGACGCTTTGTCGGTTCCGACAAACAGCTCTTTCAGGAAGACGGAGTGCATATCACCGCCGCGGCATATGCCATCTGGGAGCGGGCCCTGCTCGAACATATTGCCTTTCTGGTCGAGAATGACTAAACTTTGCCGTTGTTAGGAGTATAACGCCGCCGTTCATCCGGCCACTTTTCAATATTTCCCAGGCCACCGATAACTAATTTTTGGGAGTTGTGGAATGTATCACCAATTTGTTGTTTATAAAATCGTCTTTTTTTTCACCCTCATCTTTTCTTTTACGCCAATGCAATGCATGGCCATGCCGAAATCGGCCGCAACAACCGATGGCAAAACCGTAACCGGGACGGTCATCGAGACGATGAATTCCTCCGGCTACACCTATATCCTCGTTGACGCCGAAGGCGCGAAAAACTGGGTGGCAATCCCCGAGACCACAGTCAAAGCAGGAAGCCGGATCAGCTATTATGAGGGGATGATCATGCCCACTTTTACCAGCAAGACCCTGAATAAGAGTTTTGAGAATATAGTCTTTTCTGCAGGACTGGCAGAAACTGCCGACTCCACCCCCGGCACCTCGACTGCTGCGGCTGTATCGCAGGACGACTCCTTTTCCGCAGCACTGCAAGCTGAGCAAAAAGGTGTCGTCCCAGATCCATCGACCGCCCTGGCGTCTGGAGGCAGTGCCGTTGCCATAGCCCCCTTACAGGAGATTACCGTTCCCAAGGCCCTGGGTGAAAACGGTTATACCGTTGAGGAAATTTTTGCAGGCGGCAAAACCCTTGCCGGCAAAAAGGTTCGCGTCCAGGGGAAAGTAGTTAAATTCAGCGCAAACATCATGGGCAAAAACTGGGTACATCTCCAGGACGGCACCGGCAATCCGCTGCAAAACTCCCATGACCTGGTACTCACCACCGACACAACCCTGTCGGTTGACGCGATCGTTACCATGGAAGGGATTCTAGCGGCGGACAAGGACTTCGGGGCGGGTTACAAATATACAGTCATCGTTGAACAGGCATCGCAGGTCAAATAGGCACCATAAGGCGCGTTCCATGCACTTTCTTCTCGTTGGTCCCGGGGCTCTCGGTTGTCTGCTCAGCGCAATTGTCACAAAAGGCCTGGCTTTGACCGGAGACCGCTTGACTCTTCTTGACCACAATGCCGAGCGGGCCGAATATCTGACCAGACAAGGAATCGTTTACCAGCAGGGCGATATTTGCAAAACAATCCCGGTGACAGTGACCTCCGATCCGCGATGGATCGACCATGTGGATGTCGTCCTGCTCTGCGTCAAATCCTATGATGTTATCGCAAGTCTGGCTTTCTGCCGGCGCCTGCTGAGTGAAACAACACTGGTGGTTTTTCTGCAAAACGGCATCAGCCATCTGTCGATGCAAAAGCATCTGGGCAGGGCCGGCGCCGCCTTTGGCACCACCACGGAAGGTGCTACCCTGCACGGCCGTGGCCATGTCCGCCATGCCGGAAGCGGAGTGACCTATCTCGGTTTCCTGCATGCTGCGGACAATCGAGAAGCATTGCTCCTGGAAAAAACCCATGCCCTCATGGCCGCCGGTGGTTTGCAGGTGCACTGCACCGACAAGATCTTGGCGAGAATTTGGGCCAAACTTTTTATCAATGTCGGCATCAACGCCCTTACCGCCATCTTGGCCTGTAAAAATGGCGAACTGCTCACCCGCCCCGGCATTGACGAACGAATGCGCATCGCCATAGAGGAGGCAATGCGCATTGCCGAGGCGGAAGGGATTGACCTCATCGACGACCCTTACCCGGCAACGCGAATGGTCTGCAGCAAAACCGCCGACAATGTCTCCTCGATGCTCCAGGATGTGAGAAACAGGCGTCGCACGGAGATTGATGCCATCAACGGTACGGTCATTGCCAAAGGTTTGTACCATGGCATCAAAACTCCGGAAAACAGTCGCCTCTACCACCAGGTGCTGGAGCTTGAGGCTGGGTATTTAACGCCATGACCAGAGTCTCTCCGCCCATACCCATCCCGATCAGTGAAATAGGCTTCGACTTCGACGGGGTTATTGCCGACACCGCCGAGGCCTTCATCCGCCTGGCCTGCGAGGAACATGGCTACTGCTCCTTCAGCCGCGAAAACATAACCAATTTTGAGCTGGAGAATTGCCTGGATATTCCTCAGCCCCTGGTTGAAAAGATTTTCACCGACATTCTCAACAACTCCATGGCAACAGAACTCATGCCCATGCCGGGGGCGGTACAGAGTCTCGAGGGATTTACCAGAGGCGGCACAGTGACCATTATCACCGCTCGACCGATTAAAAAACCGATCTTCGACTGGCTTGAACATTTCTTTACCGGTCCCGCCAGGGAAAAGATCCGCGTGGTGGCAACGGGCGATCATAACGACAAGGTCCGCCACATCCACCAGCACGGTCTCAAATATTTTATCGATGACCGCGCCGAGACCTGTATCCAGCTCGCCAGGGAGGACATTACTCCCTACGTCTTCAATCAGCCCTGGAACAGGAATCGCCACGAGTTACAGACAGTTGCCGACTGGGATGAAATCAGGGCGCTTGTCGCCCATCCGGAAGAGAAACTCCGATGAAATGTCCAAACTGCCAATATGACGTCAAGGTACACAGAAACCCTTTGCCGACTGTAGACATCATCATCGAGATAGGTGACAGGATAGTCCTCATAGAGCGGAAAAACCCACCGTTTGGCTGGGCCCTGCCCGGAGGTTTTGTCGATTATGGGGAATCGTATGAAACAGCGGCGCTCCGGGAGGCAGAAGAAGAAACAGGTCTGCAGGTGACAGCCCTACAACAGTTTCACACCTATTCGGACCCCACCAGGGATCCTCGCCAACATACCGCTTCAACGGTATTTATCGGCAAGGCTAAAGACACCCCGCTGGCCGGCGACGATGCCGTACGGGCGGAACTGTTCGATGAGGACAATCTGCCGACCCTGGTCTTTGATCATGCCAGGATCCTGGCCGATTATTACACCGCAAAGAAAGCCTGAAGGCACCACAAAGGCAGCAAGGTTAAAACACAGTCCGCAACAGCCAATAACCCAACACACCCATACCTATGGATGCATAGGCCATGACTCAGGGCGGACAGCTGCCGCTGAATTTTTTGGCAACAACGCCGATTGTCGCAAGCCCAATCAGCCCTGCCCCGATCAAAATCATCAGTTCTTTCATTGCCTTTTACCCTTTGATTTTCACCTCTGGCCTCTTGCGCAGACGAATCGACGCCGGCGTCACCTCAACCAGTTCGTCATCATTGATATAGGCGATGCAATCCTCCAGGGTCATGGCGATCGGCGGTGTAAGAACAACCGCTTCGTCGGTACCCGAGGCCCGCATATTGGTAAGCTTTTTACCCTTCCCCGGATTGACCACCATATCGACGGATCGACTGCTTTCGCCGATTATCTGCCCCTGATACAATGGAACCCCGGGATGAATGAAGAGTTTTCCGCGCTCCTGAAGATTAAATAAGGCAAAAGCGACCGCCGTGCAAGGGTCTTTGGTCACCAGCACGCCGTTGACGCGGTTTATGATGTCGCCGGCATAGGGTCCGTATTCGGAAAAGACGTAGGACATCATGCCCATGCCCTTGGTATCGGTCATAAACTGCGAGCGGTAGCCGAGCAGTCCCCGGGTCGGAATAGTGAAGACCAAGCGCACCATACCGTGCGAGGTGTCCATCTCTTCCATCTGCCCCTTCAGTTTGCCAAGCTTCTCGATAACCGCACCCTGAAATTGCTCGTCGACGTCAACGGTGAGTTTTTCATACGGCTCAAGGGTTTGACCGTCTTCTTCCTTCATGATGACCCGCGGCCTGGTCACCTGAAATTCATACCCTTCCCTGCGCATTTTTTCGATGAGAATGGAAAGATGCAATTCGCCGCGTCCGGAAACCTTAAAGCCAACCGCATCGGTCAGCAGTTCGTAGCGCAGAGCGACATCGGCGAGAACTTCACGTTGCAGGCGATCACCGATATGCCGGGAGGTTACAAACTTGCCTTCCTTGCCGGCAAAGGGCGAATCATTGGGGATGAAATTCATGGAAATAGTCGGCGGATCGATGGTAATGAGCGGCAAGGGCCGAGGATTTTCAGGATCGGTGAAGGTTACCCCGACCGTCACATCCTCCATTCCGGCAACCGCAACAATCTCTCCGACTCCGGCCGACTCGATGGCAACCTTGGCATCACACTCGAAACGAAAGATCTTCGAGATTCGCACCGGGCTGATAGAACCGTCACGCCGTGCCACAACAATCGGTTGATTGAGGCGCATGGTGCCGTTGACGACCTTACCGATGCCCAGTCGTCCCAGGTAGGGAGAATAATCGATGGTGCCGACCTGCATCTGCAGAGAGGCATCACTTGCGCCGCTGGGGGCGGGGGTATGATCGACAATCATCTGGCTGATATGGGCCATGCCGGCAGTGAGGTCGATGGGATCCTCGGGGTTGAGAAGTGAGTAACCGTTTTTTGCCGAGGCATAAACCACTGGAAAATCGAGAATATCATCCGGGGCATTAAGTTTGGCAAAGAGGTCGAAAACCTGGTTGACCACCCAGTTGCAACGGGCAGCCGGTTTGTCGATTTTATTGATGACGACAATGACCGGCAGGTTATTCTGCAGGGCTTTCTTTAAAACAAAATAGGTCTGCGGCATCGGTCCTTCCTGGGCATCGACCAAGAGCAGGGCGCCATCGGCCATGCGCAATACCCGTTCGACCTGCCCGCCAAAGTCGGCATGTCCCGGGGTGTCGATGATGTTGATCCAATAGTCCTTGTACTGGTAGGAACCGTTTTTTGCAGTGATGGTAATGCCGCGCTCCCGCTCCAGGTCCATGGAGTCCATCATCCGTTCGGTAACCGCCTGATTATCGCGGAACATACCTGACTGTTTAAAAAGCTGGTCTACCAACGTCGTTTTACCATGATCAACATGGGCAATAATCGCCACGTTACGAATTTTGTTCTGTTCCATCCTGCATCCTTAAAGGTCTCGGAGAGTCATGACCTTGCATTGTTGCTACGAAAACTATAACAACTTGATATTATAAATAAAAAAAAGCACTTGCCGCCAATAAGCAGTGCCTTCAGTGAGTGACTTTCTTATTTAAAACTGATAAGGATACTTGTTTTTTGCAATAAACACAAGAACCGTTTCATTGTCTTGAAAATCTCAGCCTTTCTTCTTAAGCCATTAAAGTTGCGATAAAACAAGGCTCCTTGCCCGGGCTGAGCGCATGAGCGCCGGCACATTTTCATCCAAATAATCAAAGACACGCGCCTGTTTGTTGGCGGCCGGTCGCATGATTCGGCCGATCACCTGCAGCAAACGGCCCTCGAAGGTGATGGGGGTGGTGAGGAAAAGGCTGGAGAGTCCTGAGCAATCAAAACCCTCGCCAATGAGCTGCAGGGTGGCGACCAGCACATTGATCTCACCGCCCTGCACCGCGGCAACAATGGCGCTCCTCTTCTCAGGATCGATGCCGCCGTGCAGCAGCTCGGCCCGCACCCCCTTGGCCTGCAATTTTTCGACAAAGAAGCGGCAATGATCGACCCGATCGGAAACCACCAGCACCGTGCCGCAATCTTCGTGAACAATCTTGACGATATCACTAAGGATCTGCAGGTTCCGCCCTTCGTGACATACCAGGGCTTTGATCAGGGCCTGGTAATCGCCGCGATAACGATAGGTGAAAGAAGTAACAGCACGAATCACCCGGGGTGCGAGAATGGCCCCGGTTGCCTTCAGTTCATCGCGGTCGACCTGGTGCAGCCGATCACCCATGAAGTAGTAAATCAGCTTGGTCATCTGTTCGTCGTTGCGAAAGGCAGTGGCCGACAATCCGAGGAGATAGTGGCAGTCGAAGTGTGAGACCACGTCGGTGAAAAGATTGGCCGGCACCCGATGACATTCATCAACGACCAAGTGGCCGAAATGCGGGAGAAGCTCAGACAAATGGCTGCGGACGCTGTTGACGATACCGACGGTAATCGGCGCAAGATCGAATTTGCCATCGCCCACTTGCCCCGGTTCGACATCGAGAAAGGTACGAACTCGCTCCTGCCATTGAAAAAGGAGTTCCTTGGTATGGACGATCACCAGGGTCGGCTGCCGCCGCCTGACGATGAGAGCCAGAGCCATGACCGTCTTGCCGCTGCCGGTGCCGGCCTCGATCACCCCAAAGGATTTGCCGGTCGCTGCTGCCACCGCTGCTTCCTGATAGGGGCGCAGCTCGCCGGTAAAGATAAAAACGACTTCCGGCAAAAGCCGCCGCTGGTCGATAATCTCCGGATCCGCACCGCAGAACTCCCGGCAGAGCAGTACCGCCTGGTTGGCAAAGCCGCGCGGGAAACGAAGGCCCTCAGGCACCGGATCATAATATTTCAGGAGCGGTTTGAGCTTTTTACCTATCCAGCGGCCATATTTCTTGGCCGCGTTATATTGCGGGTTTTCAATGGTCAGCTTGTCTTTCAAGGCCTGTTCGAGCGATAAATCGATACCGGTCAAAAGACAATCGGAGGTGACGGTGAGGATCGGTGGCATGCTCATTACCTCCAGAAAATTGCAAAAATGCGGAGCGTCCGGCACCCAGTGACCTTGTGCGAACCACTACCATGTACTAGAATGTGGCCATGAATTGTCGCCTCTAAAAATGAAAATTGCATTTGCGCCATAGCCATACCCTTAATCGAAAACCTTCTTCTTTCCTGTGCCAAACACACTCTGTCATATAGGCATTCAAGCGCCGCTCAATAGAACGGTGCTCGGACGAGACCGGCTTCTCTGGGTGATTATCGCCTGCATCCTTCCCGATCTGCCGTGGATTATTCTGACCTGTCTCATCCCCCTGGATATCTTTGACCCTTACGACCTGCGTCTCTACTGCACGGCCCAGGCAAGTCTTCTCCTCTGCCTTTTCCTGTCGGCGGCCCTGGCCTGTTGCACCAAGCAAACCGGCAAGATATTCATGATTCTTGCCGGCAACTGCCTTTTTCATCTCGTGCTCGACGCTCTGGAGATAAAATGGGGAAACGGTGTGCATCTTATTGCCCCTTTCTCGTGGACCATGATGCATTACGGCACACTATGGCCGGAGCATCCCCTTATCCTCGGCTTGACCCTGATCGGCCTCCTTTATCTGATCGGCAACTGGCGAAGCTGTGTGGTATACAGCACCCAATTATACCTTCCCGAAAAGAGGAAAACCGCCATCGGTCTTCTTTTCTTTGGCTGCTATCTGCTCGCGCCGCTCTTCTTTCTGACACAACTCGAAGAGGCGAACACCTACAACATTCATACCCTGCGGATGAAAGAGCAGCGTCCCGGCAAGGCCATCGAATTTGACCGGGTTCACTATTTTGCCGAACAACAGTCCTTGCAGACATTTTCGGGAGAACGTATTACGGTCGTCGGCAGCCAGCCGGCCACATCGGGGCGTGTTTCCTTCCGCGGCCATTTCCTGACGCCGACCAGTTTTGCCGGCACCAGTCATCATTATCACCGGGACCAGCGGGATCTTGCCTCCCTCATTGGCCTTTTTATGGCTTGCACTTTATTGCTGCAGTCGTTAATACTACCGCATTTTCAATTGCGCAAAAAATAACCAAGGACCAACATGATACGAAAACTCAGTGTTACCGTTACTTTTCTTCTGCTCACCTTGATCGGCTCCCTTCATGATGCCGCGGCCGAAGACGTCATCACCCTCACATTACCGGAGTCGGTGATCGCCAAGGCCGTTACCGCCGTACTGCCCCTGCGCGTCGATGCGCATTCGAAATCGGTCCAGGGGGATATCGTCATCAAGAGCATAACTGATTTCCAACTGAGCAGCAACCAGCTGGCCTGCCGCCTCCGTTTAGCGGGTACCAATCTCGGGTTTGTCAGCGAAATCGCCGGTCATGAGATTAAGCTGAAAGTCGGGGCGGTGGAGATAGACGTGCAAACCAACGCCACACTCCGCTATGATGCTGCGCAACAAACGCTCTTCGTCAAACCGGTCGTCAAGAACCTCAGCCCCGGCGGCAAGGATGCCAATGCCGACATCGGCCAGGCCCTGGTTGCCCTGCTCAACGGCAGGGAATTCCCCATTACTTTGCAGAACCTCGACCCGATCATCGCCAAATCCGGCGGCAAGGTAATCACCATCAACACCCGGGTCACCGATATCAAGGCCCAGCCGGAAGCCCTGAGACTCAGCCTGGTGCCGTTGATCAGCGCGAAATAGAGCCGGGCGGCGGGCGGCTTTACCACATAAGGTCATCGGGAACTTTGAAGGCGGCGTAGGGATCGTCGGGGTCAGGGTCGATGCCGGCGGCAGGCGCATTGAGAATGATAAACAGTTTGTCGCTGAGCGCCTGAATCTTCTCGGCAATATTCCTGGGAATGACCTCGCTGCGATCGGCAAGAACGATAATGCCCAGTTGCCCATGACTTAACTTATCGGCCATTTCCTGGGTCACGAAGACGCGCTGGATCGTTCCCCGAACGTTGAAGCGATAGGCGACACCCTTTTCATCCTTTGCCAGCTTGTGCTCTTCGATAAGCTGGCGGATGCGTGCCTCCTCCGCCCTTTTCTGCAGCTTGGCCTCCCGCTGGAGATTCAGCTCCCGGGCCCGGGCCTTCTTTTTTTCCATTTCCTGCTGGGCAAGCAGCACGTTTTCATCAACCACCACGACATGCTTGCCGACCTGCTGTTTTTTCTTCTGATGCTGTTCCTTTTTCGCCTCTTTGACCTGCTTCTTGGCAACCAGTCCGAGCTTCAGCATTTGTTCCTGAAATGATTTTCCCATATACCGATACCGTTTAACACCTATGAATTTCTTCTACAAAACCTCATCTTCAAAAACCGGCTGTACTCTTTTCTGCAATGTCGACACCATTGTAGCTGACTCCGGCTCCTTTTGCAAAGGTCCTGACGAAGATAGCTCTGGACAGCTGCATTGCCGACCATGGACAACGCAATAAATGCTTGCTGAAAAAAGAAGATGGCGATAGGTTTGCCGCACATGACAATGATCCATCCAGCGCTTTTTCGGTAATAAATAGTCCTAAAAGGAATTACTCATGAGTCGTTTTTACAGTCGTACGGTCAAGAATATCAGCCCGTATGTGCCGGGTGAACAACCAAAGGACCGGCGCTTTATCAAACTGAACACCAACGAGAACCCCTATCCGGCCTCACCCGCGGTAATTGCCGCCATCCACTCGGTCACCGCCCTGGAAGCACGGCTGTACCCGGACCCCGAGGCTGCCGCCCTGCGCCGGACCCTCGCCGACCACTGCGGCCTGGCGATGAACCAGGTCTTTGTCGGCAACGGCTCGGATGAGGTGCTGGCCATGGTTTATCCGGCCTTTTTTGACCGCAGCGACACCATCGCTTTCCCGGACATCACCTACTCCTTCTATCCGGTATATGCGGCGCTCTATGAGATCCCCACCATGGTTATCCCTCTGGCAAAGGATTTTACTATTGATTTCGAGATGTATCCCGACGATCTGAAGGGTATCTTGCTTGCCAATCCCAATGCCCCGACGGGCATTGCCGTCACCGCCGAAAAGATCGAGGCGCTGCTGCAACAACGCCCCAATACCCTGCTGATCGTCGATGAGGCCTATATCGATTTCGGCGGTGAGTCGGTGGTTTCTCTTGTTCGCCGCTACGACAACCTGCTGGTGGTCCAGACCATGTCGAAAGCCCGGTCGCTTGCCGGCCTGCGGGTGGGCATGGCCTTCGGCGCTCCCGAACTCATCAGGGGCTTGGAATGTATCCGCGATTCCTTTAATTCGTACACCCTTGATGTGGTGGCGCAGCGAACCGCCAAGGCGGCCTACGAGGATGTTGCATACTTCGAGAAAACACGGCAGGCCATCATGACGACACGGGACAAAACGGTTGCCGCTCTCGTCGCTCTCGGCCTTCAGGTTTGTCCATCATCGGCAAACTTTGTCTTCTGCTCCCTGCCCGGGGTTGCCGGCGCTGAATTACAGCAATATCTGCGTGAAGGCGGGGTACTGGTCCGCCGCTTTGCCATGGAGCGCATCAAGGATTGGCTGCGCATCACCATCGGCCGGGATGAGGAGATGGACGAGGTCATCCGTCTACTGCGACTCTTTGTAGAACAGCAGGGGAAATGACTTGCCGGCGGCGGCAAGCGTTGCCCCTCAGGACTGCTGCCGCAGCTCCCGGCCTTTTGCTATGAGGTGGCGGAAGAACGTGTCGAGATCGGCTCTTTCCGCCGCCGGATTGATCACCAAGAGGCGCATAACCAGCTTCCCTTCGATATAGGCGATTCCGACCAGTGTCGTCCCCTCCTTATACAACCGGGTGCGCAGGGCCAGGTTAAAGGCATTACTCTCTGCCTCGGCAACTCTGAAACGAAAACAGACATTGAAGGAGGTGCGCGGCACAACCAGTTCCAGATCAGGACTCCGGTTGATAACCTCTTCCGCATAGGCACACAGCTCAAGGGATTTTTCCACCCTTGCCGCCAACCCCGCGCGACCGTAAAATTTCCAGTCAAGAAACCACTTGAGGCTGTCAACCCGGCGGCCGCACTGCAGAGACGATGGCCCAAGGTCTTCCATTTCGTCGGCATTTTCATTGCGAAACAGATAGCTGCCGTCGCCGGCGCTGAGAGCGGTTGCCAGGACTTCCCTGCGTTTATTGATGAGGAGGATGTTGCACATCAGGGTGGAGCCAAGCATCTTATGAAAGTCCCAGGTAAAGGAATCCGCCTCCGAGAGCCCCTGGAGAAAATGCCGGCACAGCCGCGGACTGAGGACGGCGGATCCGCCCCAGGCGCCATCGACATGCAACCAGAAACCGTGGGTTTGACGCAGCGGCAGAAGGGCTTCGATCGAATCGTAGCCGCCGCGCACCGTGGTCCCGGCGGTCGCAGCGACGAAAAACGGCAGGCCGCCACTTTCAACTACCCGGTTTATCGCCCGCTCAAGTTCTGATGGAAGCATCGCCCCCAGCGGGTCGAGGGGCACCTTAAGCAACTGGTCGACACCTATCCCTAAGATATTGGCCGCCCGATCCATGGAGTAGTGGGCATCGGCCCCGACAAAGGCAAAGAGCTTCTGCTGGCCGAATACGCCGGCCTGCTTCATCGATGGGTTGGTCAAATTCCTCGCCACCATCATGGCAATCATGTTGGCATTGCTCGACCCGGTGGTCATCTGCCCTTCACCGCTTGCAAAACCGACCAGATCAAGCATCTCCTTTATCATATATTTTTCCATGAGGGTCGAGACCGGTGCCGACTCAAAGGTGCAGGCCGAGGCGTTGGTTAAGGCGGTGATGGTCTCTCCGACAATCGCCGGGAGATTGGCCCCCACCCACATCCGGTTGACAAACAGCGGATGGTTGGTCTTCACCGAATAGGCGAGGTATTTCTCGATCCAGGCAAAGATCTCCGGCCAGTCACCGGTTTTTCCCGGTTGTTCAAGCCCCAGGATGCCGCGCAATTCGCTAGGATTGTGATAATCGAGAAATTTTCCATGCCGCTGTCCTGCGGAATACTCTTCAATTATCTTGAGAAGATGGGCAAATACCTGTTGGTCATTCATAACCGCCGAATCTGCTGAAGTTGACTGGTGGACAGCCGCCTTCTAAAAGGCGCTGGTCCGCTTTGCTGAATTGCCCCAGTTAGGGACCGTTAAGAAATAACTCATAGATTTCCACCATTTCTTTACGGCCCCTTATGCCGTTCATGACATTGAAACGGATTACTTATTGTCGAACGACGGCTTACTGCGGAATTTTGAAATTATCAAGAAAATTATCGGCAACAACCAATTAATACCACATTGAAATCGCCATTCATTGCGGTATACTGCCACCGATCATTGACAACATCCCGGGGCAGGTATGCACCGCCCTCTTCCATCCCCACTACCAATGAGGACCCTATGGCAAATTTTCTCTTTGTTCTCAGTTCAAATGACAACGAAAAGGCTACCCGCTGCTTTCAATTTGCGAAAATTGCCCATTCCAAGGGTCACAAGGTGAATCTTTTTTTGATCGACAGCGGCGTTGACTGGGCGGTCAAGGGACGCGACGGCTCAGTGAAGACGGTCACCGGCGACTGTGTCGGCGACCACCTGCCCTACCTCGTCGAGAACCAGGTTCCGGTCGGGGTTTGCACACCCTGTGCCAAGAACCGCAAACTCGACGAAGCGGGCTTTAACAGCAATATGGTACTCGATGGCGGACCACATCTCATTGATATGGCGGCGGAAGCGAAGATCTTCAATTTCTAAGGACCGTCTCTTCCGGGATTTTCTAAAATAAGCCCGGCAATTATTTATTGCTGGGCTCTTGCATATAGCGCGACAGAAAGAGCGATTGAAGGATAATAAAGACCACGGTTAAACCGAGCATGCCGAAAAGTTTGAAGTTGACCCAGGTATCGCTGTCGAAGTGGCTCATCACATACAGGTTGGCGCAACCAAGAGAGAGAAAGAAAACCACCCAGCCAAGATTCAGACGCCGCCATATCTTCTCCGGCAGAGTCAAGGCGCTGCCCATCATCCGCTCAATGGCGGTCTGTTTGCCAAAGAAATGGGTTGCAAGAAATGCCGCGGCAAACAGCCAGTTGACGACCGTCGGTTTCCACTTGATAAAAGTTTCATCCTGAAGATAGAGGGTCAGCCCGCCAAAGACGATGATAATCGCCAGGGTGACCAGCTGCATGGTCGCAAATTTACGAGTATTATACCAAATAACGGCAACTTGCGCGACGGTCGAGGCAATGGCAACTGCCGTCGCCACATAGATGTCGAAAAATTTGTAGGCCAAAAAAAAGAAAAGGATCGGCAGGAAATCAAAGAGAAATTTCATCGGTGCTCCGGCAAATGGGGGATCGTGGTTTTTTACCCGGTTCGGGGTTGTGGGTGGCCGGTTCCTCTAGAATTAGAAAACAGCCTAAATTTGTCTTGATATGTATATCAGGTGTGGATGATTGGCAAGTTTCTTTGTTCCGTACACCAAGCAAAGCAGTCAGATTAAAGTTGCCAAATAGTCGAGGAAACGATAGTTTTATTGCATTGTTTCGGGTGGGTTCTTAGCCCGAAAGATCATTATCAAATTTTACCAAGGAGGTACCGGATGCGTTTGCGACCTGTAGTCTTCGCCTTAACCGCTTGCTTAACTCTTTCCTTTGGTATGGCTGCGGCCGGCACCGTTGTCAATATCGGCATTGTCACCAATCCCACCTTCGTCCATGTCCAGGCGGCCAATTGGTTTAAGGAGGACGTGGAAAAAGCCTTGCCCGGCAAGTACGAGATCGTCGTGCACCATTCCGGGGCCTTGGGCAGCGAGACCCAGGTATTGCAGCAGGTCCAGCTCGGCACCACCCAGATGACGGTATGCACCACTGGTCCGATCGAGGCCTTTGCCCCGGAAATCAAGGCGCTGGAGATGCCCTTTCTCTTTCCCTCCTATGCTGCCGCCGACAAGGTTCTGGATGGCCCCATCGGCCAGGATCTGGCGGCCCGTCTGGCCAAGCAGGGCTTTTTCGCCCTGCATTTTCTTGATAACGGCTTTCGCAACGTCACCAACTCCAAACATCCGGTGAAGTCCCCTGCGGATCTTGCCGGCATGAAGATCCGTACCATGGAGGCCCCGACGCATCTCGCCATCTGGCGGGCCATCGGCGCTAACCCGACGCCCATGGCCTGGCCGATATTTACCGCCCTGCAGCAGGGTGTCATCGACGGCCAGGAGAACCCGGTGGCGATCATCCATGCCGCCAAGCTCATCGAGGCCGGGCAGAAATATCTGACCCTGTCGCGGCATGTCTATTCGGCCCTGGTCTTCCTCGCCAACAAGACCTTTGTCGACACCCTGCCGGAGGCCGACCGCAAAATCTTTCTTGACGCCGCCCGCACCGCATCGCTGAAAGGTCGGGCCTTTATCCGCGACAACGAGGACAGGCAACTGGCGGAACTGAAGAGCGCCGGCATGCAGATCGAGGATGCACCCGACACCCAGGCCTTTAGAAAGGCAACCGCCCCCGTCATCGACTCCATAAGCGGCGAGGCGAAAAAGATCGTCGCACAGATCCAGCAGGCGGTGCAGTGACCGACCACGCTGCCGGGCCGCAAGCCGGACCCCGGCCTTCGGCCATCGAGCAGTTGAGCCGCCACATTAATACCCTGGTGGAAAAGGTGCTGCTGCTTTTCGGCTCGGCCATCTGCTTGATCCTTTTTGCCCAGGTCTTGTGCCGCTATGCCGGGGCCTCGCTTGGCTGGTCGGAGGAGGTGAGTCGCCACCTGCTGGTGGCCACCACCTTCCTCGGCAGTACCGCCGCCTACAAAAGGGGTGGTTTCATCGGTCTGAGGGGGATCGGCCAGACCTTCGGCCCGGCTGTCGAAAAAGTCATTCATATTTCCATGCAGCTTCTGACCCTTTGCTGCTTTGCCATCATCTGCTGGTTCGGCGTGACCTATACCGGCAAGGCCTGGCACCATACCACCACCGCCCTGCAGCTGCCCATGGCCCTGCCCTTTGCCGTCATCCCCGCCGCCGCCCTCATCCTCATGATCCACGTCCTGGCGGATATCACTAAAACCTTGCTGCCGGAGCGGCACCAGCAATGATCATCTCCCTGCTGTTTGCACTGCTCTTTGTCCTCATTCTTCTGGGCATGCCGATAGCGCTGTCGATCGGTATCCCGGCCATCGGCCTGATCCTCGCTCCAGGGATCTTCCCGCCTTCGGTGCCGGTAGCGGCTCTCGGCCAGACCATCGTGCAACTGCTTTTTGCCGGAGTCGATTCCTTTGATCTATTGGCAGTGCCGCTCTTTATGCTGGCCGGATCGATCATGGAGTCGGGTGGCATTTCACGGCGGATCATCGACTTTTCCGACAGCCTGGTGGGCTGGCTGCCGGGCGGCCTGGCCTGCGCCAGTATCGTCGCCTCGATGTTTTTTGCCGGGATCTCCGGCTCGGCCGCCGCCGATACCGCCGCCATCGGCGCCGTCGCCATCCCGGCAATGATCCGCCAAGGCTATCCGCCGCCCTTTGCCGCTGCGGTGGTGGCCGCCGGCGGGGCGATCGGCATCATCATTCCGCCCTCGATTCCCATGGTGATCTTCGGCTTTCTCACCAATGTCTCCATCGCCAAGCTCTTTGCCGGCGGCCTGCTGGTCGGCGTACTCTTCGGTCTGTGCCCTGATGGTGGTGACCGCCATTATCTCCCGGCATCACGGCTACGGCAGTCGTCGGCCGTTCTCCGCGACGATGGCAGTGCAGTCCTTCCGCCAGGCATTTTGGGCGCTGTGGGCGCCGATCATTGTCCTTGGCGGCATCCTGTCGGGGCTGGTAACGGTCACCGAGGCGGCAGCGCTGGCGGTTTTTTATGCACTGTTTGTCAGTACGACGATCACCCGCGAGCTGGCCTGGCGCGACCTGCCCGAGTTGATCATCCGCTCGCAGATCACCGCCGCCGCCATCCTCCTCATTATCGCCATGGCCAAGGTCTTCACCTGGCTGGTGACAATGCAGCAGACCAGCCAGCTCCTCGGCGCGGCGATGACAAGTCTCGGCCTGCCGCCGTGGGGGCTTTTGCTGCTGGTTATGGTCGGGCTGTTGATCGTCGGCTGTGTTATGGAGACAACGGCGGCCCTGATCCTGCTGGTGCCGGTTCTTGTTGCTTTGACGCCGCAGATGGGTATCGACCCCATTCAGTTCGGGGTGGTGGTGGTCACCAACCTGGCGATCGGCATGCTGACCCCGCCGGTCGGCATCTGCCTCTTTGTCAGTTGCGGCATCTCCGGCGTGCCGCTCGGCAAGGTAGCACACGCCGCTTTGCCGCTGGTGGCGACGACGATCGTGGTACTGCTCCTTGCCACCTATTGGCCGCCGCTGACCCTCTGGCTGCCAGCAGTCTTGTATCCGTGAAGGTAGTGGTCATTGCAAGCGGGGATCAACGGTAATACTGTACCCCAAGACCTCAATGGCGCTGACGAACAACTTTTCCTTACCGGGGAATATTGCCAGATACCTGTCACCGGCAGGCATGCAAAGGCGGCTGATGGTTTTACTGGCCAACACCTGATTGCGCATTTCCGAGCTGCATTCAATGAGCGTTGTTCGACCGACCTCGACAAAAGCGGTGGAACGTTGCTCGACTTCCCGGAAAAGCTGTTCGAGTTCTTGGCTGAGTGGTGCCGAAGATGCCGTGGCAAGAGTTGTTAGTATGTCGGCAAGGCTCGCTCCGCCACTTATTGCCTGCATTAGCGTTGCCGCCGACAGCCGCCACCTGTCAACCTCCAGCCGCTTGCCTATTTTATCGAGAAACAGCGTCTGTCCCGGTGATATCTCGCCTGCGCCGACAAAGACGAAATAGAGCTTCCATTCGTAATTGGTCATGGAAAAGGCATAAGCGGCACGCGATTGCAGAAGCCGGTCAAGTTCCTCGATGGCAATCCATTTACCTGGCGTCAGTTCTTTCAACAACATATTAATCATCGGTCGGCGCTTGGCAGGGCTGGTCATGGTACGGCCGCCGCTTGACTTTTGCCCCTTGATCGCCGTAACTCTGGAAAATTCATCAATAAGCGTGCTCTTTTCCCATTTACTCCAGATGGTCTTGATGGCTGCGGCCAGGTCGTTCTTCCGGGCCTTTGCGCCACCCGGGGTCAGCTCCAGGTTGGTGCCGGCCATCTTTGCCAAGCCGCCGCCCTGCAGCAAAAGAGGCCAGGCAAAGGCCTGCATGGGACCGATCTCCTCGTCGTCATACCAGTCGCCATGGGAAAGCTGTCCACCGATGAGAGTAAGGCTTGCCGCCGTGGCCCGGCCGGTCTTGGCGCCGACCCGGATTTTTTTATCGCCGGCTAGTTGCAGTACCATGGCGGCGTTGGCAAGAGCCGCCCCCGAATTGCCACCCCGATGTACTGCTCTCCTTCCTGAAAAACCAGCAATTTACTGACGATGAGGGCCGGCAACTGACCTCTGCCGCTGTTTTGTTGCTGGTCAACGAGTTGGCGGCACAGGGGCTGCTGCTGAAAAACAGCAAAGGCATCTGCTGCCCGGAGTCGATACGACGCTTGGCCTTCGAGGAAGCCCTGGCCAAAGGAACATTTCCCGCTATCGTCGAGCACTTGCAAAGAAGTCTCCGCCTTCCGGCAAAACTGTCGGGCAAATACCAGCATCAAGGTAATTATCAGCGGCTTCTCCGTGATTTCCAGATATCTCTGTTTCATCACGGCTCCCTGGAAGAAGTCAATGACCTTGTTTATCATTTCGCCTACACTAAATTCAATGACGACTATTATGAAAACAACCCGTTTCTTACCTTTCTCAATCGGCCGTTTTCACCAGACATCATTGAAAAGATCGACCCCGGTATCAAGGTAAAGGTGTTAGCAAATCTGCTGCATGCGGCAGACAACAACCTCGAACAGGCCGAAGATATCATCGCCTATATCGTCGATAAGCATTCCCAGGAGATCTCGAAAAAGTCTCTTGCCTCCGCCATCATTATGCATTCCCTGCTCAGCGGCGACACCGCAAAATGCCGTGCACTGATTGACCTCCTCGGCGGCGACGATTTGCAATTGGCAAAGCTGTACTGGGAGGGGTGCCTTGCGGTCGTCAGCGGCGATTTTCCCAAGGCCCTTGCAGTTTTCAGAAAATCCGACCAAATGCTCAAAAAGCTGACCGGCAAAAAGAAGATGGTTCTGACCAATTATGCCGGCATCTTTCAGCTGGTGGCCCTTTTGCAGACCGAGGAGCCAACCGCCCTCAAGGAGGCCCTCGAATCCATCGCCTTTGCGAAAAAGAACGGCGCCAACTATCCGCTTCTCCCCCTCATGGAACTCATGGTTCCGATTTTTCAAGATAAACTCGGCATGGTCGTTTCTGCTCCGTTCACCGAGAATTTACGATATTTTCGTAAAAACCCGATAGACATCTTTTTTTTCCAGCTTTTCCACTTCTGGGTGAACGGCACAAAGAACACCAACGATATCCCCCTTCTTCAGCAAACCAGGGATAAGGCCCTGACCAGCGGTTACACCTGGATTGCCGCGGAATTGTCGGCTTTGCTGGCCGCCCTGGGTCATGACCCTAAGGCCAACCAGGCAATGGCAGCAAAACTCCATGCCTCCGGCAAAACCACAAGCTGCGTGGATATTATCAAATTGCAGTCGCCATGGGAGAAGGTCCTCAACTCGCTCCTGCATATCAACAAAGCGGAGAAAGATAGCAATGTCCTTGACAAGGACTTGGCCCTGCCCGCCCTGGTGGGACACCCCCTGCTCTTTCTCGAAAATGCCCGCGAGGTAAATGTCGAACTCGTTTGCGCCGAGCCGGAACTGCACTTTCGAGAAGAAAAAGGTGAGTTGCAACTGACCATCGTCCCATCGTCCTGTTCAGACGCAACCGGCAATCTGCTGGTGGTAAAAGATACCCCGACCCGCTTTAAAATCGTCCGTTTCACCCCCGAGCACAAGCATGTCATCAACCTGGTGGGAACAGGTATGACCATTCCCAAAAGCGGCGAAAAGCTTGCCAGGCAGGTGGTCGACAAACTTTCGACCTTTATGGCCATCCATTCCGACCTTGACGGGACAAGCTGGGCCACCGCCATAGCCGCCGACAGTCGGCCCCACGCCCATATCCTGCCCTGTCGGGAAGGACTCGATCGAACAGCAGATCGTCAACCTGCATAGACAAAAACGCGATCTGGCCGACAGCCTGCTCGAAGGCACCGATACCGCCGGGAAGATCTCGGCGCCGGAGTTGCTGGCTTTGCTGCATGGGGAGAGGACGTGAAATGACATGTTCCGCGGGGTCCTTACTGATCGATATTCTCCAGATGTTCTGCAAGGGAAAAGAGCCGTATGACTTTGCTGTCCTGCCTGAGTTGCTCTATCTCGCCGCCGTAAACGGGGAGGCTCTGCCAGGGAACCCGTTGAATTTCATCAATGATGGCCCCTTCCGGATACTGGCCCAGGAAAGCCATTGGATCTTCCTCGGCAAATGTGTAAATCTAATGTTCAACTTTACATTTACACACAATCCGGGTACTGTTGCAGAATCATGATCACTCGAAACATCACAACAGAACTCATCCGATCAGCCACGGAATATCCGGTGGTAACCATCCTGGGGCCTCGTCAATCGGGCAAAACGACGCTTGCGCGGATGACCTTTCCGGGCAAACAGTACTTTTCCCTGGAGGACCCGGATATCAGGATGGCCGCCGAAAATGATCCGCGCGGGTTCCTTAGTCAAATGGCAGACGGAGGTATTCTCGACGAGGTCCAGCGCTTGCCGCTCCTGCTTTCCTATATCCAAGGCCTAGTTGACAGCGCCAGGCAACACGGCCGATTCATTCTTACCGGCAGCCATCAGCCTCAGTTACACGAGGCAATAAGCCAGTCGTTGGCCGGTCGGACCGCCATGTTGACCCTGTGGCCTTTCTCCTGCCAGGAACTTCGCAGCTACAAGACACCCCTCTCTCCCTTCGATCTGATCGCCCGTGGCTTTTACCCACGACTTCATGAAGAAGCGCTTGGCCCGCGGCGCTACTTCAACAACTACCTGATGACCTATGTCGAACGCGATGTACGTGCCCTCATCCAGTTACGCGACCTGTCGCAGTTTCAAAAGTTCCTGATCTTGCTGGCCGGCCGGGTAGGTCAAGTGGTGAATTTCGCCTCGCTTGCCAGCGACGTCGGCATCTCCGGCACAACGATCAAGAACTGGCTTTCAGTATTGAAAGCCTCGTTCATTATCTTCGAACTGCCGCCGTTTTTCGAAAATGTCGGCAAACGGGTGATCAAATCCCCGAAGATCTATTTCACCGATGTCGGCCTTGTCGCTTTTTTGCTGGGTATTCACACGGAGGAACAGGCATCCCGCGACCCGCTGCGGGGAGGTCTGTATGAAAATCTGCTTATCGCCGACATTATCAAGGGAGCCTTGAACAGAGGCATCAGGCCCGAGATGTATTTCTTCCGAGATTCCCATGGCAACGAAGTGGATTTGCTCATCAGGAATGAGGGTCATCTGACGCCTGTGGAAATTAAGTCCGGCGCCACGTTTTCCACAGTATTTCTCAAAGGACTGGAGCGTTTTCAGGCGCTTGAAACAAAGGGGAACACTCCAGGGGCTGTGCTGTACAACGGTGAGCAGCAGTTCAATATCAGGGGAATCCGCATCTTCAATCCGCTCCATGTCGAAGATATTTGGGCGACCCTGACGGAAGTGCCCGAAAAAGAGGCCGTCGGCCTATAAAATTTAAGAATATCTTCCGGGTAACGCTGTTCAAGCGCTTTGGCGGTTTGAATTTCACAATTACCTGACCCGTCGAAGATGGGGTATCGCCCTTTTTTGAGAAGAGCCAGCGCCTCCGCATACTCCTCGCGATGCATGCGAATCTTCAGCTGCTCTGAGCTGAAGGATTTCTGCATCCGCGTGATAATTTGCGGCTCATACACCGTCCATTCTTCGGGAGCACAGAGTTTCTGGAATGCCTGGTATTTTACAAAAGTAAGGCTATCAACGGCCTGAGCAAACTGCAACTCAAGATATTTTCCCCGATCACCGGTTTCTTCAGCCCTGGCGACAAGAAACAGACGGAGTTCATCCATCCGCCCCTTGCCCTTTTGCAAACCCTGCTCGGCAACCTGCAGGGCCTTTTCCTTTTCTCCCGACTCCCAGTAAAAGGTAGCGAGATCATAAAAATCGGCGCCGTAAATCATTTTTCGTTGCCGCAAGGCAAGATACTCCTCCCGACGGCCTAATTTTTTGTAAATACGCCGGGCATGATCTATTTGCCAATCGCCCTCGATTGCTTCCAAAGATTCGGCCAGATAGATCCAATCCTCATCATCGTAACAGGTGGAATAGGCGACATCATACAAGCTATCGACCATGCCGCTGTTGTCGCTTTCGATATATGACAAAACCTGGTCAAGGATTTCATGCCGATCTTCGGAAGAAATAGTCTTCTTTTCAAGATGCTTGCAGATCTGATAGAGAAGTTCCCCCACTCTTTCCACCAGGGCGTAGTCACCACCACCGTACTCATCGAGGTCGCTGAGATCCGGCTCCAGCTCGTCCCAAAGGGCGAAGATGACTTCACCCTCGGATCTTTTTTCAAGCTCATCCGCCAGGGAAACATGGGTTTTGAGGAAATCAAGGCATATCCGACGGGTATCCGGCGACTTAGCAGTGAGGTGCAAAATCAGATCAATCAAAACCTTGGAAGGAGTAATGGCCAGCAAATCCGTCAAGGCATCGTTTTTCTTTTGTTCTTTCGCCATATTTTGTAAACCTCAAGATTCGATGAAAGGTGCTTTTCTGGGAAATGCTGCTTGTTGTGCAATTGACCTTTTCCTTCGGTACCACTTCCCAAGTTAAAGATCTGTCCCGACTCCATCGTAGATATTTCATCAGCTCGTCGTTCACTTTTACCACATCATAGGCTTCAGGGTTAAACGCTCCGGTGTACCAGGGAAAACCGGCGTACCATTGCGTTACTTGCTCATGGTCTTCGTGCGCAGGGTCAAGCACTGCCTCACAGAAATCAAAAAATCCCTCGATTCCGCCAACATCCTCGGGAGGACAAGCCCTGGCACCATCAAGACATTCCACTGGTCCCTGCAGTCGCCATATTTTTGGTTCGATATCAAGGAGTTCGATTTTTAACAAATAGAATCTGTCGTTCATCTTTGTACCTCAATTTATGGTACGTCCGGCTTTTTTATTCAAGACGCCAAGGAACGTTTTTTGCTCGTCAACGAGTAAAAAATTTGAGGAGATGTTCACTTTTATGAATCAGAAATTCACAGTAGGAGTGTTTCGTTTAGGCGGGTCGGTGGATTGATGGAGGTTTCCACTGGCAATTGATGGTGGCGATGCATTGAGCGACAACGTGACCAAGGCAAGCGCAGAATCGCTCTTGCTATCGGCCTGTATTTACGTTTCTGTTTCACGGTAGGATCAGGGTTTACATACAGCGAACTTGCACCCCATAAAATCACGTCCATGCCGGGCGTACACAAAAAGACCGCAGGTCATTTCACATGTCCTGCGGTGCAAGTTTTTTGGCAGCTGCTTTTATTTGATGGGGACGAAATAAACCGAGCAACCGTGTTCATCGATGGCTAAGCACTTGTAATGGCCGCTTAGTGCCACAGCAAGGATGGCGTCTTGTATTTCTGGGAACTTTTCTGCTATTTGCTCAGAAACAGCAGCGCCAATTTTGCCAACAGCAACCGGTTCGAGTCCATGGTTATGAATTGTTTCCCAGACCGCATCAGGGTTCAATTGCATTGCAAGATTGCGCCATTCGCAATCCACTTCGATGCAGACGAGAACGACTTCAGTGTTTTTGACCTGAGTTTCTGCCAGTTCATCGGCGAATTTTTCCAACAGAGGACGACACTGGATTACCATATTATGTCTTTTGTCAGCGGCGTCGGAAATTTCTTCGTTTTTCGGAACAAGCTTAAGTAACATTTTTTCCTCCAGGTTCGATTTTAGTTAGTGAGTATCTCATAAACACTACACCCACCATGATTTTAAACAAGACATTTTGTTGCCAAAAACGATTTGAATATCCGGAGCACAGATTATTGATGTTTCCTGAAAAAGGCCGTGGATGTCAACGTCTATGAGATTATGAAAAAACCGATCTTTTCGGTTCAGGCGGATATGGATATTCGTTATATTGCCAGACGCCTGCACCGGGTGAGTATGCGTAGGACTTCTGTTGATGTATTCGGCAAACTGGTCGGTATGATTTAAGGTGTTTCCTGTATATACGCAATTATGCCTAAAAAAATTACCTATAAAGGAGCATTTTCAAACTCGAGATGTTTCCAGAATCTTTGTTGTGGTTCTTGATGAACAAAATGCATGCCAGAGGAAGTTGACGTCGAAATCCCCGGACTGGGTTTAGATGTCTTCCAAGGGATTATTATAAACCAACTCTGACCTGATCTTTAGTGTTGAAGAAAGAGTTCGGTGAACTGGGCAGCGGGTTGCTATCTCAAAAAGCCGGTTCCTCTGAATCTCATTAAAATTTCCTTTTACGAGAATTTGACTCTGAATCTCATCGAGCATAACATTTTTCGTTTCACATTCCTCGCAATCCTTAACCTCCACTCTTTCGTGACTGAGACGCACTTCAACGCTTTGTAATGCTATTCCTTTCCTCTCCGCATACATACGGAGTGTTATGGATATTCAAGATCCAAGCGCGGCTAGTAGATATGCGTATGGTCCTGGCCCTTGGTCTGATCCACCAAAAGGTATTTGTTTATCTGCTAAAAGTTGGTGTTTTCCGGATTCAATTTTTTGAGTGAATCGTTCCCCAGGGACAGATTGAACAATTACATATGGGTCCATTTGCATCTCCTTAACTGTTTGTCGAACCTGCCACCAGTCTTGCTGTTTTCCCAGTAGGATCAATTAGTCGAAAAAACGTTTTCAAAAGTCAGCACTACCGGTTGATTATGATGTATGCTTTTTTCGATATTAATGCCACACAATATAAATCAAGATTATATGCACAACCGCACGAAAATTTTGAGAAACCAAATTTTAAAATCCCTTAGATAAAAGCGAACACTTGACATGGAACCTTGAGACACATACCACTTTGGTTTATATTCAATCTGGCGACGTTAAGATTTTTTTATTGCCACCAATCCAAAGCAAGGATCAATCGATGTGGTGGGATGAACTTCGTTAAAGTAAATAATGACCAATAGTACCAAATTCTTGATAGTTGTAGGAGCGATACAATGCAATGCATGTGCGAAAAACTTGGTGCTGATTTTTCTGAACTCGCGCCGGTCTGCATAGGCAACCTTTGGCTGTTTCGGGATTTGCCGGGTGAAACACTAATGGCAATGAGCCAGTCGGCAATACGCTATCGAAAACAGCGAGGTGAGCGGGTTTTTCTGGAGGGAGATTTGGCGGACACCATGTTTCTAATAAAAGGCGGCAGGATCAAACTTAGCAAACTGGCCGAATCGGGAAACGAACTTATTCTTGGCTACAGGAAACCAGGTGATTTCGTAGGAGAGAATATCCTCACCGACACGGAAACCTATCCCTGTAGTGCCTGGTGTCAGGAGGAGACGCTCATATGTGGTTTTTCAAAGCAGCAGTTTAACGCACTGATTCTCGAACATCCACAAATTGGGCTGCAGATTATCAGGAATATGAGTGAGCGGATTGCCTGGCTCTCAGATCAGGTTGGCAATCTCACTGTCACCAATATAGAAGACCGTTTGCACCGCGTTTTACAAAACGTGGCAAAAGAACAGGGATCAGAAGATGAACGGGGCTATGTCCTTAATTTTTCAATCACCCATGAAGAACTCGGATTTCTCATAGGTGCCCACCGAGTCAGTGTAACACGGGCCATGAATGCGTTAAAACAAAACGGCAAGATAGCAGTTGACGGCAAATCACTTGTTATCACTCGTATTCCTCAGGAACCGCCAGCGTCCTTTTAAATTTCATTCTGAATTTATAGCGAAACTCTTCTCATTTTTTATCAGTTCTGTAGCCGGCGCTACAACACGATTTTTATAACCGGTTACAATGGACTCCACAGTCAGTAGGAAAACGAGGCTGACCAAGAAGCTTTTCAACTGCAAAGTCTCAAAAACTCATTTATCTGGAGGGAAGAATGAAGATCCTCGGAATATCAGGCAGTCCACGCAAAGAAAGTCAATCCGGTGTATATAAGCTGGTCGAAACTGTTCTTGAAAATAGCGGTTGTGAATACGAACTTATTTCACTGCGCGGCAAGAAAATATCCGGCTGCATAGCCTGTTTGGGTTGCGTGAAGGACAATATATGTAAGGTGGATGACGATCTGACCGAGCTGAGACAGAAAATAGTCGAGGCTGACGCCTATGTACTCGGATCTCCCAATTATTATTCAACAATTAACGCAATGTTCCATGCATTTATTGAACGTTGGTTTCAATTTCGCCATCAGACGGGGAATACACTTTGGGGAAAAGTTGCCGTCGCCGTTGGTGTAGGTGGTACCGCTGGGCAAGCTCCTGCTGATGCAATCGAGAAATTTCTGCTCTACAACTTTGTAGAAACTGTCGCCAAAGTATCGGGTCAGGGTGCAGCCTCCTGCTACAGCTGCGGTTACGGTGAAACCTGTCAAGTGGGTATCCCGGTGATGCTGCATGGACCGGATGTGAAAATAAGTGAAGACATGATTCCAAATGTCAGCCAACAGCCGGAATTGATGAAAGCTGCCGAGACCGCTGGTCAGCTTTTGGGACAACGACTCCGGGAAGGAAACGACCGCCAAAAAACGACCCAGGCCATGCAGGCAAAACTCATGGCGATGTTTGGTGAATCAGTCTGACAAAGGGAGAAATAATTCTTCAGTGCCCTGTCTCTCACATCCAGGCAGGGCACACTTTTAAATTGTCAGTCTCATTACCTCGGTTGACATCCATAATTCATTTAAAAATGTTTCCTCCGGGTGAACCAAAAATGAAACAGCGGCAGCCTAATCCTTCTGCAACCAGAGCTGACGTATGTCCTCTTTCAGATAGTAGGCCGCGGCGAGTGGTTTGAAACCTGATCCGAGGATAGCTGATATCAATCCTCCAGCTTTTCCATTTCCATATAGTGGTTGATGGCAATACAGCCGATGACGCTTTGGGCTGCCGGACAGAACTCGATATAGTTATTGAAGGACTCCACGGCCTCTTCCCGCTGCCGATCCGGCAGTTTCAGAAAATATCTGACATCGATTCGGGTTATTTTCAGGATACCGCCCACATCTTCAATATCACCTGTAACCTTTGCCATAAAGCGGTCCTGAAAAGTTCTGATCTTCTTTTTGGCCATCACCGAGGCCAATGTGCCCATCATTCAGCCCCCAACGGCACCGACTATATGGTCAAGAGTGGCAGCATGCTCCTCCTCTGGCGTTACATTGTAGAATTTCTTGATCCCGCCATGGACACCATAATATACCGGTTCGGCAAACCCCTCAATTTCCGCCCTTCGGGTTGGGCCTTTTTCCCGGGTGATTGTAATTCGTGACTGGTGCACAATTTTCGACATGATTCCCTCCTCGCTGTGATGGTGTAGGACTTTCCGGCCCGATGTGCAGAACCGCAGAGATGCAGCCACCCACCAGATTTCCTTGCATCGACTACGTTGCTGAGGCCAATACCCAAGCATCTTCCATGGTGTGCTCTCGATCTCATTGGCAGAGACTATAAGCGTTTTTTTATGTATGCCCAGATGAAATGGTAGTGACTGTCTGTCCAGAAATGAGCATTCTTCAAATGTTTCGGTCATCATTCCTGCGAGTGCAGAAAAAAGAAGGATTCATTAGCGATTATCCTATTAAATAAGATAATCATTGGTTCAATAATTCGGGATTTAACGGACATAACCGGGTGAGGGTCAGATCTCAATCTTTTTGCCGAACAATGCCATACTGGAATCACCAGCACTTAAGGTTTGCACTGCCAAGGCAAGGAGATCGATAGTCTCACCTTAAGGTTGATCTTCTTCCTGAGCGTTTTGGCCTTGGGAATGACCCAATATCATTCCCGAAAAGGAGCAATTTTGCTCTTTTGCAGATTCGAAATTTTCTCAGAAAAAATGGCGGGTGATGAAGCATTTTGGATTCTTGATTGTTCCTGAGCCAGTCAGCACCCTTTGTCATTCCGTTCTGTCCTACTGCGCAGAGAGGAAGAAACAGCAGGACATAACTATCATATTTAACGCTATTCTTTTGCTTCAAGCGGCTTCAAAATGACGGGGTTGAAGTGGAACATTGATTCATCCGTTGGGTCAACCGTCATTTCAATCCAGCTGGTTTCCTGATCCCCGAACGTTTCCAGTCTCGTAAAATTGCTGGTCAGAGTACCAGAATCGTTGTACATCGCCTTGTCAATTTTCAGATAATGGGAGTCCCCATGGATCAAGAGTACCTGTCCGTCAAAGGATTTGGTTTCTCTGGCCAAGGTATGGAAGAAATCTGTAAACCCATTTTTGTCATCCAATTGCGCCAAAAATTTTTCTTTGTATCCACCATCGCTAAGTTCGAATGGAAAATACACATCTGCCTGGATGACAATAACGATTCCCGCAAGATGCTTCTTCTTTGCCTCCACAAACGATTCCTGCAACCATTCGACATCTGCCTTGTTGCGATCTTCGTATTCCGCACTTGCGGCCTTGCAGTCAGCTTCGGTCCGTTTTGACTTTTTCGTACAGAGTTTTTCTGAAGACACAAGGTTGTTGTTGCTGCCGACCACGTGCAAGGCGACAAAGGAAACTCCTTCTTTGATAAACCGACTATTTTCACTGAATTTTTCACCAAGTTTGCCCTGACGAACAACCGGAATAGAATTGGGTCCCTGTGTTGTTGCTTTGGAGAAAAAAGTCTTGCGGATAAATGACAGGCGTTCCAACGGATCATAACTGCCATTGCTTTCCCGATGACAATCGGTCCATTCATTGTCTCCGACAGAATACAATGTTGGCGCATTGAGTTGATCGAAAATGGCAATGGTATTTTTTCCGATGGCATCGTCGGTGCAGACGGATGAACCGTCCTTACTGTCACCCGTGAATATTACAAAATCTACATGGTGGGTATTTATCGATTGGATGGTGTCCGTTTTGACATGGCCCATAAAGATAGTCTCGTTAGGGAGAACAGCTATCTTCAGCTTGCCAACATGTTCCATTGGCTTTTGGTCAGCGGTGGCAAAATTGGTGCTTCCAAAGGACAAGCCCAGCAGAACAGCTCCCAGTACGATTTTTTGAAGAGATCGGCGATGATATTGTTTGCTTTGTGATTTCTTTTCGTTTGTTGTCTTGAACATTGTGCCTCCATGCGTAGTGGATTAAAAATGAAATAAACTAGGGCAACCTGCTATTTTTTTGAGATCTGCACTGTTAAAAAAAGATTTAATAACAGAAATTGTTTACAAAATAGTTAGAAGTCGATCAGGATTTCGTTAATCGAAGAGACTGTGCTAAGGTCACGTTTTCAACGATCATGAATAATTAGGCTATATTGAGAATAATCCGATTAGCCTTGGGAGAGTATGACCCCATCACCAAACCTTCTCCAATTTGCGGGTGCGACAAGGAAGCGTTAATTGATATTAGGCCGAGGTGAGTATATTTGCCGAGAGGTGGTTTTGGTTTATTGGATAGAATTTTGGAATGATAAAGATGCACTGGCAATATCGATCCCATCGACAGTGAGGTTCGGTGAAGATTTTTCCTGTGTATTTTGATCTTGATCATCGCCAAAAATCATACCCGAAATGGAGCATTGTGGAGTTTTATAAGTCAAAAATATTCCAAAAAAAAATGATGCAATATGGAGTATTCTTGAACCCAAGATGCTTTCCTGACCGTTGATCAAATCATGTGTCGATTGCACGTCTTCTGGCGGCATTGATATTCCTCCTTAGTCCTCTTGACAATGCATAGCCATCTCTTAGATTTATTGCACCACATTGTGGTATACGTTTCTAAATGGTCCGAGATGTACTATGACATCAATCTTTATGTAACAGGACTGACGATCGCCGGCATTGAGTTGCAGGAAGCAGTATTAAGTAATTGATACATTGAGGAGGGAAAAATGAACCAGCTCATTACCCAGGAAGCTCTTGCTCCCGCGTTTCTCGGAGAACGAAGAAAAAGTGATCGCAGTGGCGGCGAAATGAACCTTATCGTCATCACCGGTCGTGGTACAGGAAAAATTTTGGACATCAGCATGGATGGCCTCTCCTTCGGTTGCCTTTATCCTCATACCTTTCCGTCCATTTGGTCGGTGGATATCATTGATGCCAAAGGTATACATATCAAGCACCTTACGGTTCATAAGGTCTGGGAAATAAACAGCGGTCATCCGGATCTTACCGAAAAATTCGAATTAGAGATCGGGGTAGAATTCATGGACCTTACACTCCGTCAAGAAATTGTCCTGGAAGTGCTCCTCAGAAATCTTTCTGTCATTGATGTTGAGCATTCGTGCCTTCTTTAGGTTCTATGCAGGGCTATCTACTTCCTCAACAACTAGGGTCCAATTGGCGAGAGCAATGCCAACAACCGGTTGCAGCGGGCGCCGTTTTCGTGCCGTTGCTAACCCGTGGGTTTTCTACGTCTATCGCTTGAAACGGATGCTGCGAGAGACAGACAACCCAACTTAAAACATTCATTGCAACAAAGGAAAGACAACCATGCGTATAGCCAAAGAAGACATAGACGTTAAAATGGAAATTCCAGGCGCCGTGATCCGTCAGCGAACGGAGTTTGGTGACGCTACTGGATTAGGCAAAATCAGTGGCGAGTATTTCAGTCTTTCGGCAGGCGTTGATACCACTGAGTTGTTTCAGGGACTGGATGGCGACTTGTGCCAGTGCCCACACTGGGGCTTCGTCTTGTGCGGGCGACTCACGACAACGGACGCGAGCGGCACACAGGAAACAGTCAAGGCGAATGATCTCTTTTATTGGCCACCCGGACACAATGTAAAGGTAAACGAAGACGCGGAAATCGTAATGTTCAGCCCTCAGCAACAGCACAGCCATGTCATCAATCACATGATAGAGAAAGTAAAAAGCTAACCTTGTCACAGTTCCACCCAACAAATTGCTGCAGCCGGAGATTTATGATTCATATTGCCAATGTTAAAGGATAGACTGAGTCGCTAATTTAAGGTATTTCCTGAGTCAATCTGGGCCTAATGTCGGTTACTCAGATCTTAGGCGGCATGCAGCCACGTATGCCTCAAGGTCTGGTACTCCCATAGAAATCGTCAGCAAAGCCATTCTGCGACATGCTTACCTCTCAACTACCCAGCGGTACTTCGGGAAGGTGGAATGACACCGAATCTATCAATTGGATCGAGACCCTTTACGATTAGGTTTTGCTTGGTGGGCGGGGGAGAATCCTCGCCCTTAAAGGCATCAGGAATGAAGGCGATGAAGCGATGATTATATAGCAGTTATATCGCGAAAGCATCCGCCAATCTGTCTCCTGGTCTAAAAAAAAGAGCAAACCGGTCTTCTACAGCAGCTTGCGAAGTTCAGCAATCGTTAGCGGCAGAATGATGCTGCCTCGCTCGGACAGCAGGCGGAGGGTGCAGCCGGCAAGGAGCCCGGGAATGATAAGGGCGAGTGAAAATAAGAGCCTATTCATTTAATTGTTGGAGAAAAGATAGGGGAAAAATTGAATCCAGTGGCCAATGTATGCGTCCCTGATGTTTTCGACAACTAATCAAAATCATTTCCCGCTAAGCTTCATAAATCATTGCCATACCAAGGAGATATGGCATCGGCGGCAGCAAGGAAAGGATGGGCCTTCGCACGGTAACGCACAAGGCATGAAGAGACGCCGCACGCCGCCCTTATGGAAAGTGAAGGAAGCAGCCTGCGCAACTCGCGGTCTGAACGGCGATAGCAGCAACCACGGCAGTGGTGCAGGCCATCACTAGGAGCTTGACCCGGACGGTTCTCCTCGCCGCTCTGCTCAAGGATGAATAAGGAGTCGACAGCGATTTTACAAACCAAGTGCGGCAATGCCGGCGCGAGCAACCTGTGCATCCTGGTCCGGTTTGACACCGCTCACTCCCACCGCGCCCAAACACTGGCCGTTCTCGATGATCGGCACTCCACCCTCAAGCATTCCGTCCAAAAGGGGAACGCTCAAAAAGGAGACTCGACCCTTATTGATCATCTCTTCGTAGACCTTGCTGTCCCGCCGTCCCATGGCAGCGGTGCGGGCTTTGGCCGGGGCGATATGGGTGGTTAAGGGCGGCGCGCCGTCGAGGCGCTGCAACCAGAGGAGATGGCCACCATCGTCAACGATGGCAATGGTAACCGCCCAGTTGTTGGCGAGGGCCTCTGCTTCGGCGCCGGTGGCAATACGTTTGAGGTCAGTGAGTTCGAGAACTGATTTACTGGTCATGGTACTCTCCGTGATAGTGTGGTGGTAACCGGTAAGATCCTCGATGGCATCATACCCGGCCGGGTTGATAAAGGGGAATCACATTGGGACCTTCCGGAACCACGCCAATATTGGTCTCCCCTTGTCTGAGTAGCATTTCGATCTGTCATTCATCCACCATAGCCTTTTCCCGGCGATTTGGCGACCACATTGGCTCTGGATGGATTACTTGACCTGCGGAAAATACCAAGGCATGAGGTAAGTCAATATAAACATAGCAATAATGCCAATGCCCAACAGAACGAAGGCATACCTTACAGTCTTGTTAAGAATGTCCCCCTCCCTGCCAACCAGTCCGGTTGCAGCGGTAGCAATCGCGATTGATTGTGGAGAAATCAGCTTGCCCATGACCGCCCCCACCATACTGGCGGTAACAGTGATCAGCGGATTAAGTTCCAGCTGCATGGCAGTAACACGCTGAAGGTTGCCGAACAACGCGCTTGATGAGGTGACTGATCCGGTAAGGAAGGTACCTACGAACCCTATGAAAGGAGAAAAAACCATAAACATTGCCCCGGTTGCAGCAAAGGCCAGACCCATGGTAAAGGTAACACCCGCATAGTTGGAAAGGTGTGCAATGGAGAGAACACAGATGATGGTAACCATTGCAAACTTGAGTTGCCCGAACGTTTCCTTGAAAACCTGAAAGAAGGTAGATACCTTCATTTTGAAAAGAAACATTGTGATAACTGCCACAATCAACAAGGCCGTTCCAACAGCGGCAAACATGTCAAAGGCGAACGCTGCCTTGTAAATTTCCGGTGCCTTTACAATCGGTGCCACCTTATAAACCATACCATCGAGACCAGGCCATCCGCCAGGCATCCGGATGACAACACCCATGCTCTTTGAAAAGGCTTTAAACCACTGCGTAGACCAGACAACCATAAACGTGGTGACAAGAATGAAGGGCGTCCATGCGTACAAAGTCGTCCGTTTTGGATAATTGGTCTGGCCAGCTTTCTCAAGAGACGCATCGCCTTCAAACCGCCATATTGTTGAGGGTTTCCAAAATTTCAGGAAGAAAATCACGCAGACAATGGAAAACAGGGGGGCAAGCAGACTTGGCAGCGCGGGCCCCATGTATTGCGTTACAATCCAGTTGGGAATGATGTAAGTAATACTCGCAACGATACACACCGGCAAAACTTCCTTGGTTGCTCTCCACCCGCTCATGACAACGAGCATGAATACAGGAATGATCAAGGCATAGAAGCACATGACGCCGCCTACTGAGGCGGTCACAATGCCGGCATCAATCCCGGAAACATTTGACATCGTGATGGTAGGCATACCGACCGGACCGAATGGGACTGGAACGGTGTTGCCGACAAGACAGATAATCGCCGCTGGCAAAACAGGAAAGCCTAAGCCAATAAGCATCGCCGCTGCGATCGCTACCGGTGCGCCTTGAGCTGTTGTTCCTTCAAGGAATGCCGAGAAACAAAATCCTATAAGAATAGCTTGAATACGTCGGTCGTTTGATACGGTTGCGATAGACGACTTGATGATCTCGAAATTGCCAGATCTGATAATCAGGTTATACAGGAAGACCGCAAAGAAAATCAGCCAACATAGCGGCAACAGACCATTCGCCGCACCAAAGGCGGTTGCCGCAATTGTTGTTGCTATGGGCATTTTGAAAATGAAGATGGCCACCAGCATGGTGAGTATCAAAGTAAAGAAGGTGGCAAGATGCCCTTTCATTCTTTTAATTGCCAATGCCCAAAACAAAAAAAACATAGGTATTGCTGCGCATAGAGCTGTTAGAAAGACATTTCCGTTTACAGCAAAATAATTTTGATGCCACTGCATAAGCTTACTCCTCTTAAGTTATGAGTTATGTACTCAGACCTGAGTCTCCAAAACTATTAACTTTGACAACAAGGATCTGACCGACGATTTTCCAAATTATCTATTTTGCCGAAGATGAATCTTCACCGGCGAGGTCACAACGACTCTCTTTCATTGATCTTCCAGAAAAGGCCTCCCTCCCAACTGCTTCCCATAATTGACTTTCATGGCCTACCTTCGTCAGATTTTACCAATCAGCCTTTTGTTCTCTTGCCTGCTTGCACTAAACCATATATTGTTAAACATTAAATGGCTATTTTCGCGCAGTTGTTGTGCAAATATAATCAACATAAACAGCGCCTGGTTCCTGCAACCTGGTACTCAAGGAGAAAAATGAAACTCAACTGGGATGATATGCGGTTTTTTTTAGTGCTTTGTCGAACCCAGTCCTTTGTCGGGGCGGGAGTGGAACTTAAAGTCACCCATAGCACGGTGTCCCGACGCTTGTCAGCGCTGGAAGAATCTCTGCAAACAAAGCTGTTTACCCGTACGGAGAAAGGTTGCCGACCAACGGCGATGGGAGAAAAGTTGCTGCCCTATGCTGAACAGCTGGAGTCAACGATTTTTAGCCTTGAGGCAGATGTTTCCGGGAAAAACAGCCAATTTTCCGGTACGATTCGCATCTGTGCCCCCGATGGTTACGGCCATTGTTTCCTCGCTTCCCGCCTAGGCATCATTCAGCGTAGCCATCCGTCGCTCGAGGTTGAGCTTATAGCCTTGCCGAGGTACTACAGCCTGGTGAGACGGGAAATTGATATCCTGATTACCGTAAAAAAACCGGCAATGGGCAATTTGATTGTCCGAAAACTGGCTGATTACAGATGGGGCTTGTTCGCTACAAAAACTTACCTACAGGCGACTCCACCGGTCAGGAGCCAGGATGATCTGCAACTCCACCGAACCATCGGGTATATACCCGATCTCCTCTATGATCAGGATCTCGACTACAGCAATGAATTTCATCTGGGCGTCCGCCCTCAATTCAGGAGTTCAACCATTTTCGGCCAGAAATATGCCATTCTTTCGGACAGTGGTATTGGGATTCTCCCCTATTTTATGGCACACGGCGAAACGGATCTTATCCATGTGCTGCCTGATTTGAAAGCCACAAGAACCTTTTGGCTGCAGGTTAATCCCGATTCGAGGAAAATTGCCAGAGTGCGAGTAACAGTCGACCATATTATCCAAGAGATGGAATCGGAAAAGGCCATGTTTCTCGATCCCCCAGAAAATGGCAATTTCTGAGCGAACTCTCAGTCTGATTGCCGATGTTGATCTCGTTGCCCAAGGCTGTGGCAACAACATCCCCCATCAGGCAATCTCAGCAATTGTAGAATGGCGCCCGCCGGTTTTTAACTTCGTTTTGATACCTTCCCGGAGCGGGTCTTTTCGGTTGTATTCAAGGAGAGAGTTTTCGCCCTCTTCACAGCCGAATCACCGCAGTCAGTTTTAGTCATTTTGGGTTTATTTAATTTTCCGCATTGACAGCCCTTCCTCGAAAGTTTATTTATATCACTCACAACAAATGTGCTAATTCCGCATATTTACTAAGGTTTTTCCCTACATTTTTTTAAGCTTTCGCCCTACTCTTTTTTGAGTTTTCTTCCTAGGCATTTCTCCGGATTTTTCTTACCTATAAAAAAGCAATCGACTGATTTTCATCTCACCCTGATTCCTCTATAGTGGCTGATAACATTTAGAGAATCTTCTCTTTCGTCTGCCGAGAGACGGTTCCCCTGATTTCCTTGTCATGTGGGAAGACTTTTTACACGACCATGACGAGTGCGCGTTTCCCAGTTTCTTTGTGCCGGATTGGAAGGATTTTGGTAAGCGCGGCTGCATACGGGATACGGTCCGGTTTTCTAAATACCGGGCTTCACACTTCTTACCTCACTTGTGATAAGCAAGAAAGGAGTCTTAAATGGGAGTATCAAGGCGGGATTTTCTAAAAATGTCAGGCGGCACCGTTCTGGTGGCATCGCTTGGCGTCAACCTTGATCCGGCAAAGGCCTTTGCCAAAGATTTGCGGATCAAAAATGCCAAGCAGACGACGACGATCTGTCCTTACTGTTCTGTAGGGTGCGGTATTATCGTCTACGTAGAGAACGGCAAGATCATCAACACCGAGGGTGACCCCGATCATCCGATCAGTGAAGGGACACTTTGCGCCAAGGGCTCTTCCGTGAGCCAACTCGTCAACAACGACACCCGTGTGAAAAAGCCGATGTACCGCGAACCCGGCGGGGCGGCCTGGAAAGAAGTGGAATGGGACTGGGCCCTGGACAGAATCGCCCGTCTCGTCAAAGACGCCCGGGATAAAAGCTTCAAAAAAACCACCAAGGCCAAGGTCAAAGAAAAACAGGCTGACGGCACCATGCTGGATGTTGAAAAGGAAATCGTCGTCAACCGTACCGACGCCATTGCCCATATCGGCAGCGCCGCCCTGGACAACGAGGAGTGCTACATCCTGCAAAAAATGATTCGGTCCTGGGGCCTGGTGCATATAGAACACCAGGCGCGTATCTGACACAGTGCAACTGTTGCGGCTCTGGCAGAGTCGTTCGGACGCGGTGCAATGACCAACCACTGGATTGACCTGAAAAATGCCGATGTTATTTTGGCTATGGGTTCAAATCCTGCAGCAAACCATCCCATCTCCATGAAATGGATGAAACGGGCCCAGGAGAAGGGCGCAAAGCTGATTTGTGTAGACCCCCGTTTTACCCAGACCGCCGCGAAAGCGGATCTGTACGCCCCTCTTCGTTCCGGCACGGATATCGCCTTCCTCGGCGGAATGATCAATTATATTCTGGAAAAGGAACTGTTCTTTAAGGAATACGTTATCAACTATACCAATGCCGCCTTCCTGGTTTCCCCCGATTATAAGGGACCGGCAGACCTCGACGGTTTGTTCTCCGGCTACAACCTGGAAAAGAAAAATTACGACAAGACCACCTGGTCTTTCCAGAAAGATGCCAACGGCATCGCCCTGAAGGATCCAACTCTGCAAGATCCCAACTGCGTGTTCCAGCTTCTGAAAAAGCACTATGCCCGCTACACCGTAGACAAGGTGGTAGGTATCACCGGAACGCCCAAGGACAAATTGCTGGCAGTCTACGAAATTTACGGCTCCACCGGCAAACCGGACCGGGTCGGCACCGAATGCTACGCCATGGGCTGGACCCAGCACACAGTCGGCACCCAGAACATCCGGGCGATGACCATCATCCAGCAACTGCTCGGCAATATGGGCATGGCCGGCGGCGGCATCAACGCCATGCGCGGCGAGGCTAACGTTCAAGGGTCGACCGACTACGGTCTTCTCTTCCATATCCTCCCCGGCTATAACCCGACACCGAACGCTGCCTGGCCCGATCTCGCCACCTATATCGAGAAAAACACCCCGACCACCAAGGAACCGCAAAGCGTCAACTGGTGGGCCAATCGTAATAAATACATCGTCAGCTATCTCAAGGCCGTTTACGGCGAGGCGGCAACCAAGGAGAACGATTTTGGTTATTCCTGGCTGCCAAAAACCGACGTCGGTCAGAATGCTTCATGGTTGATGATCTTTGACAAGATGTTGAAAGGCGATTTCGAAGGGTTCTTTGCCTGGGGCCAAAATCCGGCCTGTTCCGGGGCAAACTCCAACAAGACCCGCGAGGCCATGACCAAGCTCAAGTGGCTGGTCAATGTCAACCTCTTTGACAACGAGACCGGTTCTTTCTGGCGCAGTCCCGGCTTGAAAGCCAAGGATATTCAGACTGAGGTATTCTTTTTGCCCTGCTGCTCCTCCATGGAAAAGGAAGGCAGTATCGCCAACTCCGGGCGCTTGGCGCAATGGCGTTATAAGGCGGTTGAACCGCTTGGTCAGTCGAAGCCCGACGCCGAAATTGCCAACGAATTGTTCTTCAAGGTTCGCGAGTTGTATAAGAAAGAGGGCGGCGCCTTCCCCGATCCGATCCTCAATCTGAGCTGGGAATACGGTGAAAAAGATGCTGCCGGCAAGGTGAAACACGTCGATGTTCACGCCATTGCCAAGGAAATCAACGGCTACTGGCTCGAAGATGTCTACGACAAGAAAGTCGATCCACCAAAACTCCTCGGCAAAAAGGGAGATCTGGTCACCAGCTTCCCGTCGCTGCAGGCCGATGGCACTACCTCCTGCGGCTGTTGGGTCTACTGCAACTCGTATATCCTGAAAGACGGCAAACCCGTCAACATGATGGCACGGCGCGGCAAGGAGGACCCGACCGGGCTTGGACTTTATCCCAATTGGGCCTGGGCGTGGCCGGTAAACAGGAAGGTTATTTATAACCGCGCCTCGGTTGACCTGCAGGGACAACCCTGGGATCCAAAACGACCGCTCCTCAAATGGAACAAGGAAAAATCCACCTGGGAAGGGGATGTCGTTGATGGTGGCGGACCACCGCCGGGACTCCCCGGCGGCAAACTGCCCTTCATCATGAAAGCGGATGGTATTGCCTCGATCTTCGGACCCGGTCTTGCGGAAGGTCCGTTCCCAGAGCATTATGAGGCCCTGGAATGTCCGGTCGAGAAGAATTCGATGTCCAACCAGAGAATCAACCCGACCATCAAGATCTTCGGCGACAAGATGGACGCCTTTGCCACCTGCGACATGCGCTTCCCCTTTGTCGGCACTACCTACCGGGTGTCGGAACACTGGCAGACCGGATGCATGACCCGCCATTGTTCCTGGCTTCTGGAGATGCAGCCGCAGAACTTTGTGGAGATGAGTATTGAACTGGCCAAGGATCTGAAGATCAACAACGGAGATACCGTCGTTGTCTCTTCCGCCCGCGGCGAGGTCAAAGCGGTTGCGATGGTCTCCGAACGTTTCAAGCCCTTCAAAGTAGCCGACTCGACCATCCACCAGGTCGGTATGCCCTGGCACTTCGGCTGGCAGTTCCCGGAAGACGGCAGCGGGTATGACAGCGCCAACCTGCTTACACCGAACGTAGGAGATGCGAACACAATGATACCCGAGTCGAAGGCCTTCATGGTCAACGTCCGGAAGGCATAGGGGGTGTAATATGGCAAACGAAAATACCAATAACCGCAAAGCAATCCTGGTTACCCCTGAAGCCTGTATCGGCTGCCGGGCGTGCCAGGTTGCCTGTAAAAGCTGGAACCAGCTGCCGGCCATCAAAACCAAGAACAACGGCACGTACCAAAATCCGCCGGACCTGGCCAGTTCGGCATTCAACATCATCCGCTACAGTGAGGTACCATCGAAGGCAGACCCCGTTCGCTGGCTCTTTGTCAGCAGGCGCTGCATGCACTGTGAGGACGCGGGCTGCATAAAGATCTGTCCCTCCGGCGCCCTGTACAAGACCAAGGAAGGTGCCGTCGCCTACGACCGCGACAAATGCATCGGCTGCAAACTCTGCGTCAATGCCTGCCCCTTCGATGTGCCCCGCTACGATGCCGACGGCAAGATAACCAAATGCCATCTCTGTTTTGACCGGATCGGCGCGGCCATGCAACCGGCCTGTGTCAAGACCTGCCCCACCGGGGCACTGAAGTTCGGCGACCGTGCCGAGCTTATCGATGCTGCCAAAAAAGCCGGCAATAAAACAATTTACGGTGAAAAGGATCTGGACGGCCTGGGATCGATCTATGCCTTTAAAGATGAACCGAAGCTCTACGGCATGAAGGAAAATCCAACCATTCCAAGCAGCGTGGTCTTCTGGCACAATTATTTGAAACCACTCTCGTGGATTGGTCTGGGCGGCGTGGTTGCTGCGGCAGCGCTCCATTATCTGGCCATTGGCCCCCACAAGGAAAAGGAAGAGGAGGTGTGATATGGCTGAGATGGTAAGAAAATCAAGTGTCGACGAGATCCTCAATCACTGGATTCTCGCTGGAAGCTGCATCCTGCTCTGTATCACCGGATTCGCCTTCCTGTTTCATCTGGAACCGGTCAGCGCGGTATTCGGCGGCCCCAATACCATGAAAGACGTGCATAATTGGGGTGGCGTGGTTTTTGCCTTGTCACTCCTCTATTCCATGCGTCATTATCTTGTGGACGCCCTGGAATACGACGCCGACGACCTGCAATGGTTCAAAGTGGCGGGAGGCTATCTGTCGCATAAAGTGACGGTACCGCCGATGGGCAAATATAATCCCGGCCAGAAACTGTATTATCTGGCCGTTGTCGGGGCCGGAATCGCCATCGCCGCCTCCGGTCTCGGCATGTGGTTGATGAAGGACAATCCATCGATCATGCTCCTTTCGCACATTGTTCATAATGTGGCTTTTGTCATTTTTGTTATTGCCGTGCCGGTGCATATGTATCTCGGAACCCTGGCCAATCCTGGGACGTTAAAGCTCATGATCAGCGGCACCTTGCCGCTTGATGAGGCGAAGAAACGCTATCCCAAATGGATGAAAGCGGCCGGTAAGATGTAATTATGAACGTAACCCCGATACTCGGGATACGTCCCTTCACGAAAAATTTTTCTAAGGGACTCATGTCAACCTAAAATGAGGAGAAAAGGGGATACTGCGGTATCCCCTTCTTATTTTAATGCTGAAAATAATTTTGAGTTGCATTTTTGTGCTGCTTTTGTTGGGAACGGCATCAGCAGCGGACCAAAAGATCGAGATACCCATCGGTGACTCGCCAACTATGGGACCGGCCGATGCGCCGATCACCATCATCGAATTCATCGATTTCCAATGACCCCACTGTGTGGCGGCCGGTCCGACCGTCAAATTGATACAGGAAACATACCCAGGCAAGATCCGCCGAGTAGTCAAAAACTATCCTTATAAATACCGTGATTTTTCCAAGATCGCCGCCGAGGCCTCGCTTGCCGCACGCGACCAGGGGAAGTACTGGGAGATGCACGATATTTTGCTGACTCGCTCACCGAAACTTGACCGCGCCAGCCTGATAGCCTATGCTGGTGAATTGGGGCTTGACGTGAAAAAATTCACCGATTCCATCGACAGCGGCAAACATGCAAAAGAAATCGAAGGCGATCTCAAACTCGCCGAGTCTATCGATCTGTACAACACACCAACCTTCTATATCAACGGCAAGCAAATTGTCGGCGAGCGCCCTTTCGATTTCTTTAAAAAAATCATCGACGAACAATTACAGCAGTCGGGGAAATAAGCGAATGAAAGAAATCATAATGTTGCTGATCCTTGGCAGTCTCTGCCTGCCTGCATGCGGCTTTGCCGGCCCGCTTCTGCCGATAGGGGACGTCCCAATTCTCAAGGAAAACCCGCAAACATCCAGCCAAGGTCGTACTCGGCAAGAAGCTCTTTTTCGACCGGAGGTTGTCAGGAGACGGGACCATGAGCTGTTCGACCTGCCATGATCCCAACCAAGGGTTCAGCGACAATCTGGAGATCTCCCTCAACTATCCGACAACCCGCAACTGGCGCAACTCTCCGACGCTTATGAATGTTGCCTTCCAGCAGCAGCCTGTTCCACGATGGACGGTCCTCATCCCTTGAGGAGCAGGCGCTGTTTCCAATGATGTCGGCCTTCGAGATGAACCAGAACCTCGATTTCCTGGAAGAAGAGATCCGCTCCGTTCCGGAATATGTGGCGGAGTTTGTCGAGGTCTTTGGCGATCCCGAGGTGACCAGGGAACGAATTGCCATGGCCATCGCCGCCTTCGAACGGACCCTGATTTCCCGCGATGTTCCTCTGGATCGTTTCCTGAACGGAGATAAAGAGGCAATGTCGCCGGAAGCGTTGAAAGGCTATGAAATATTCACCGGCAAAGGGAAATGTGCCGACTGCCATGACGGCGTGGGTCTTACCGACAATCGGTTCCACGCCCTTGAGGTCCGGGAAAATCCGGAACACCTGAGCGACCCGAGGATTGCCGCGACCCGCCGATTTGTCGGCAAGGTCTCCGGTTTCGCCGATTATCGGACGCTCACCGAGGATCCCGGGAGGTTCCTCGTCACCAAGGAGCAAAAAGACTGGAAGGCTTTCAGGACGCCGACGCTCAGAGAAATCGCCAGTACTGCGCCCTACATGCACAACGGCATCTACCCAACCCTGGCCGATGTCATCGACTTTCTCGACACCGGCGGCGGCAAAGGCAACAGCGCCCTGACACCCCTCGGGCTTACCTCTCTAGAGAAGAAACAGCTGAGAATCTTCCTCGAAGAAGGATTAACCGGGGCAAAGACTGCCTTTGCCTACCCCAAAATTCCATAAGGATAACCATGACCACCGATATTCAGACTTTGATCGAACAACGCCCGCACCTCAAAGATCCGCTTGAACTTTACGCCAGATGGCAACGTTTCCATCTTGAGGCCACCGAAATGTTGCCGAAAGTGCGCGCAGCAATGTCGCCTGTGGACTCCAAGGCATATCCGCGGGAAATTGCCGGACAGGTTTTCCACCTGTTTGCGGCAATCTTCGAACTGCCGACTGCTGAGTTTGAGCCGCTGTGCCAAGCGCTGGAGAATGGTGAAATCGACTTCATGCGCCTGCCGTTGGGCGAAATTACGACCCTGCCCGCCCTTTCCTGTTCCGACGAAGAACTTACCAGAGTCCTGTTTCTGTTGAGCCGACCCTACTTTCTTGCCCTGCGACAGACCTTCCCTCTCGATGGCAGCGAGTGGCAGGGTGGACGCTGCCCCCTCTGCTCGGCCCAGGCAGCGCTGTCGTCGGTTATTGAGGGTCCCAAACGCCTTCTGCACTGTTCTTTCTGCGGCACTTCCGGCCCGTACCGGTTCATCGGCTGTCCGAATTGCAGCAGCGTCGATACGGCAATGCTCAGCACCATCGTGTCGGAAGATGAGCCGGGCTTCCGCATTGCCACCTGCGATGCTTGTCACACCTATGTAAAGATCGCTGAACACTCGGTTCTCAGCGAAATGGCGTTCGACCTGGCGGATATGGCGAGCTTACCGCTCGATATCGTTGCTCAGGGGCAGGGCTACGCTCGCATGGCACCGAATCCTATCAGTTTAAAAAAGATGGGGTGATTTCTCTCGCCTGTCGGGGTATGATTCAACCCTTTTCCTCTCCCGCTCTATCCAATAATTTCCTTGCCCCAGGACAAACATATGTTCGGCAAAAATCTGCTCTTAACGGCAACCATGGCCATCACTCTTCTCACCGCCTGCTGCGCCATTGCAGCGCCAACTGAAGCTGCTGCACCGAACAAAAGTGAGATGAACAACGGCCAGGCAATAGTCCTCGGTATCGTCGAAGGCTTAACCGAATACCTGCCGGTCAGCTCAACCGGCCATCTGCTCTTGGCAGAGCGGATTATGGGCATCGGCGACAGCCAGTCGCTGTCGGCAAACGAGCAGGAGCGCAAAAAAGAGGCGGCCGACGCCTATGCCATCTGCATCCAGGCCGGGGCCATTATCGCCGTACTCGGGCTTTATTTCCGTAGGGTCTGGCAAATGTTCATGGGGCTTTTCGGTCAGAATCCAGCTGGCCTGCGTCTGTTGATCGGGGTAGTCGCTGGTTTTATGCCGGCGGCGGTAATCGGCCTGTTATTCAATAAGATCATCAAGTCTTACCTCTTCGGCCCCTGGCCGGTGGTTGCCGCCTGGCTGGTGGGCGGGCTGGCCATCCTTGGCGGTGAGCTACCGAAACCGCAATAGTCCCAAAGTTCGTGCCGGCTGCGCGCTTGAGGATCTCACCTGGAAAATGGCGCTCTTTATAGGCCTTGCCCAATGCATTGCCATGTGGCCGGGAGTCAGTCGCAGCCTGGTAACCATCGTCGGCGGAATGCTGGTCGGCCTCAGCCTGCCGGCGGCGGTCGAATTCAGCTTTCTTCTCGGAGTCGTTACCCTGAGCGCGGCTACCGCCTATGACGGTCTCAAGCACGGCCAGGCCATGCTCCAGACCTTTGAGCCACAAGCTCTGGCCATCGGCTTGATTTTCGCCTTTATTTCTGCGGTGGTCTCGGTGAAATGGATGGTTGCCTATCTGAACCGCCACGGCCTGGAAATTTTCGGCTGGTATCGGGTGCTTCTGGCCTTGACGGTTGGCCTGCTGCTGGCAACAAAGATGATTTGAAAGCAGCCGGTCATCGTCAATGGACCTTCCGACTCCGGGGCCAGGGTTTACAACCCCGGCCAAAGCTCAGCTGATTGCTCTCGCAGCTTTATTTTCATAACCTTGCCGCTGGCGGTAAGCGGGAATGCTTTTAAAAAGTGGACATACTTTGGGGTCTTGAACCAGGCAATCTTACCCTGACAGTAGTCAATCACATCCTGCGGGGTAATATCTGAATCAGCGCGCGGAATGACAAAGGCTCCCGGCTGTTCGCCGTATTTAACACTTGGCACTCCTACTACCTGGACATCCTGCACCCCGTCCATATGATGGAGAAAATCCTCTATCTCCTTGGGATAGATATTTTCGCCACCACGGATAATCATATCTTTTATCCGCCCGGTGATGGCAAAATAGCCGTCTTCATCCATGACTCCGATATCCCCTGAATGAAGAAAGCCGTCTTTATCGATGGCGGCAGCGGTGGCCTCTGGCATTTTATAGTAGCCCTTCATGATATTATAGCCGCGGCAGACCACTTCGCCATGCTGGCCGGGAGGCAGATCTTCGCCGGTTTTCGGGTCGACGATCTTTACCTCAATGCCGGGCATTGCCTTGCCGACCGTCTCACATTTTTTCTGGATCGACGGTTCGTTGTACATGGTCTGGGTCATGCCGGGGGAGGCCTCGGTAAGCCCGAAGACGATGGTAACCTCACTCATGTTCATCTTCTCGATGCAGTCGTTCATGGTTTTTACCGGACAGGGAGAGCCGGCCATAATGCCGGTGCGCAGAGACGAGAAATCAAATTTTTTGAAAAGCTTATGGTCGAGCATGGCAATGAACATCGTCGGCACGCCGTACACGCCGGTGCATTTCTCGCTTTCGATGGACATCATGACGTCGACTGGATTATAGGTCTCGACAAACACCATCGCTGCGCCATGGTTGACACAGGCCAGAACCCCGAGCACACAGCCGAAACAGTGAAAAAGAGGCACCGGAATGCAGATACGATCGATGTGGCTGAAATTCTGGCCGGCACCGAGCCAGTAGCCGTTATTGCCGACGTTGATGTGTGTCAGCATAACCCCTTTGGGAAAGCCGGTGGTCCCCGAAGTGTATTGCATGTTTATGACATCACTCGGTGCCAGCGAATCCTGGCGTTCCCGGTATTCCTCATCACTGGTGGCAACCGAGAGCGACATGACCTCCGGCATCGAATAAAGGCCTCGATGTTTCTCCGGCCCAAGAAAGAAGACGCGTTTCAGGCACGGATACGTGTTCGAATGGAGTTTGCCACGCTGGTGCGTCTTCAGTTCGGGGATCAGTTCGTAGAGTATTTCGAGATAATTGGCGTCGCGCAGTCCGTTAATAATAAAAATATTTTCACAATCGGACTGCTTCAAGACATAATCTATTTCCGCAGAGCGATAGTTGGTATTGATGGTCAGCAGGATTGCCCCGATTCGGGCAGTTGCAAACTGCAGGGTCACCCAGTGCGGCACATTGGTTGCCCATACCGCCACCTTTTCCCCCTTTTTGATGCCCATGGCCATCAAACCCTTGGCCATATCATCGACCGAATCCGAGAACTCTTTCCAGGTTTGTCGGTACTCCCGGTCGGCATAGGCAACCGCAGTGCCGTTTGGATACTTGGCAACCGTTTCGGCAAGAATCTGACCGAGGGTTATCTCCCTGACAATTTCATTTCTTGGCATGGGTGTCACCACTAAAGAGTAAATATGACGGCATATATTTTAGCATCTCCACCGACGGCGCTCAAACAATGGGGTACCAGCGAATTATAGTACATCGTGTCCCCTTCCTTTAAGACATGGGTATGTTTGCCGTAGAGCAACTCCACCTGACCGGAAATGACCACAACGAACTCCTCTCCCTCATGCGAGGAAGTCGTTCTGTCGTCTGTCGGCGAGATTTTAATAAAAAACGGTTCCATGTGCCGATCAGCCTTGCCGGTACCGAGAGGATGGTAGCGATAATGACCCTGGGTGCTTTCTTTATGCGAGGCAATTCCCTCTTCTTGTTCAGCTGATCTGGTAATAACCGGATCCTTGCCGATCTGATCGTCCATAAATGTGCCGACCCTCTGCCCTAAGGCCCGAGAGAGCTTGATCATGACACCCAGGGCTGGAGAGACGCTTCCGCCTTCAATATCTTTGATCAGGCTCACCGCAATACCGGCTCGTTCGGCAAGATCATCGACACTCATTTCAAGCCTTTCTCTAAAGGTTGTAATTCTCTTACCTATCTTTTTTGAATCACTCATTTTCTTTGCTCTCCCTTGCCACGTTGTGCTATTATTAAGCGTTTTCACCCAAGTATTATTCCCACGCTCGGTGATCTGTAATTCTCTGCGCTACCGAAAGTGGCATCAGCCATTAAAAGGTTCTTTGTCACTCATTAAACGGCCCTTTGTCAACGAATAAACTTCTCCATTGAAGAAAAAAACAATCCAGGACACCCGCAACTTATCGCTCCTCCCTTCTTTTGATTGCCTGCAACACATAGGGATAGATATTCTCAGCGATTTTCAGGTGTCCTGCGGCATTGGGGTGAATACCGTCGGCCTGATTGAGGGTGCTTTGCATTGCGACGCCTTCAAGAAGAAAAGGCATAAAAACCGCGCCGCTTTCCTCGGCAAGACGTGGGTAAAGGGCATTAAATTTGGCAACGTAGATCGGCCCAAGGTTGCGCACCATCTTCATGCCAACCAGGAGCACCCCCACCTCCCGGTCCTTCAGAGTTTTCAGAATGTCCCGGATATTATTTTCGGCCACCTGCGGATCGATGCCGCGCAACCCATCGTTGGCGCCGGTTTCAAGAATGACGATATCCGGCTGGAGGGTAAGAATCCATTCGAGGCGGGAAAGGGTTCCACTGCTGGTCTCGGCGCTGACTCCGGCATTGATCACCCGGTATTTGTGGCCATCTTCTTGCAGTTTTCTCTCGACGACCGCCGGAAAGCTCTGACTTTCGTCAACCCCAAAGCCTGCGGTAAGGCTGTCGCCGACAGCAACGATGGTCAGCTTCGCCTCCTTCTCCCCTTGCCCTGCAGCTTTCTCTCGCTGATCGCCCTTGCAACCGGCAAGGGCAAGGGCCATTATGAACACTATCGCAAAAATATTCTTCACTTTTTCCCTCACAATCCTTTACCCTGACTTACATCTGCTCCCGCAGAAAGCTTCCCGGCTTTTTGCGGATAATGGCCACCGAACTAAGTAAACCCAGAACCACCACCAAGCCGGCCGTTCCCGCCACCAACACAAAACTGGCAAGCGGGTTCGCCTGATACTGAATATCCAGGAGATATCGGCACAGACCCCAACTGCCAATCTCGGCAATCGCCACGGCAGCCCCGCCACTCAAAAGAGCAAGGAGCAGGTTTTCCAGAAAAAAGACCCGGAGCACAAAGAAGGTATCGGCACCAAGTATTTTATAATGCACCGCTTCCTCCATCCGTGCCATCCGGGTCGCAAGAATCGAACTGACGAGGATCAACCCCCCTGCGAGGATGGAGAACGAGGCGAAGAAGGTGATCATGACCGACAACTTTTCCATCAGTTTTCCAAGCTCGACGGCTGATTCTCCGACGTTGATCGGGCTGATGTTCGGATAGCTGTTGACGATCCTATTTTCCAGCCGCGCAACCTCATCTTTGGCCACCTGCAGGGCGGCAAAAGAGGTCTGCGGCGCCGCTCGAAGATATTTTTCCGGGAAGACAAAGTAGAAAAAGGGGTAGAGCATCGATTTGGTGCGGCTGCGGATCGAGGTAACCTCAGCCCTGAGCGGCACGCCCTGGATATTGAAATCAAGGACATCACCGATCTTGAATTTGCCTATTTCGACTACGGTATCAAGAAGCGACACCGGCGGCAGGGCAGTGACCGGCCGATTACGCTCGCCGAAAAGGCCGGCACCCTCCACGAGAATCTCATCGGGGGACAGGGTCTCGCGGTAGGTAAGGCTAAACTCTCTGGCCAGGCTGTCGCCGCGCTTTTTCAGTTCAGCCTCGCGGTTGATTTTATTATCGTTAATCGACTGCAGCCTGGCGCGAACCACTGGAAAAAGTTCAACCTGGCCACCAACCAGCTGAACGAAACCCTGCTGCTGATCTTTTTGAATATCAAGAAAGAAGAGGTTTGGCGCATCGGCGGGATAGGAGTCGATATAGGTAGCCCGGAGGTTCTGTTCCACCAGATAAATCGAGAATAAAACAGCCAGGGCCGATGCCAGGGTCACGACAACAGACCGGCTGGCATTGCCCGGCCGCAGCAGACTGCGCACCGCCTGGCGCAGAGAAAGCGTATGAAAGGTGCCGCGGGCGAGGAGTTTCAAAAGGCCGCCGATCAGCAGTGCAATGACGATCACCAGGCCGAAAACACTGCCCATAAAGTACAGCCCGATGCGTACATCGTCGAGTTGCCGGATCACCAGACCTAAAAGAAGGAGCAACCCGCAGGCGAGAAGAATCCGCGTGGCTCGCCGTTTCAAGCCCTGGCGTACTTCCTTGCGGAAAATAGCCACCGGCTTGATATCTTCGATGCCGCTGAGCGGTAAAAAGGTGAAAAAGGAGACCACGACAAGCCCCAGGCCCATGCCTTCAAGGACATCCCACAGCGAGGCGCCGAGAACGATATTTTCCGGCAGGAGACCAGCCAGAAGCCCGGAAAAGCTCTGTTTAAGAAGGAGTCCGGCAAGTATCCCCAGGCCGCAGCCGATAGCGCTGAGAAGCAGTACCAGGACCAGATAGTGCCGCAGCAAAAACCAGCCGGACCCGCCGAGGGCGCGGATAATGGCAAAACTCTTAACCTTTCGCCGCAGCAACGCCGCGAGGGAACTTTGCATCCCTATCCCTGCCAGCAGCAGAGTAAAAACGGAAATAAGCGACAAAAAGAACAGCAGGTTGTCGAAGAACCTCTTAACCCGCGAACCGGCATTGGCCGAGGTAGTAATTTGTTCCTGCCCGGCATCCGCCTTGGCCGTAAGACGTGCGACAATTGCCTCCTGCCGGCTCGGGTCGGTAAGTTTCAATAGGGTCTGGTAAGTCACCCGGCTGCCGTTGCCGACCAGATCCATGGCTGCGAGGTCAGCGCTCGAGACAAGAATTCGCGGGCCGAAGTTGAAAAAATCGACTGGCCGGAGCGATTCCCGGCTGACCACATCGACGATGGCAAGCCTTGCCTTGCCAAGGAGCAGGGTATCACCGACAGCAAGGCCCAACCGCTCAAGAAGTGCCGGCGCAACGACCGCTTTTCCGGGCGCAAGGACACCTGTGAGCTCCCGACCGGAACGCAGTTCCACCCGGCCATACAGAGGATAGCCACCGTCCACGGCCAGGATATTGCTAAACAGGGAAGCGCCACCGTCGGCTGTTCTCGCCACCGAATAGAATTCCCTGGTGCTGACCGCGACAACCCCCGCATCCCGGCGCAACTCGTCCAGTTCCGCAGCCAGAGGCGATGAGAATTCAACGTGTGAGTGAATGATGACATCGCCGCCGTGCAGGCTCCTGGCGTCGCCGGCGATGACGCCGCGAACATCGCGGCGAAAGCTGTTAATAGCCACGATGCTCACGAGAGAAAGGACAACGCAGAGGATGAAAACTGCCGCCTGGCCCCGGCTATAGGCAATTTCCCGCAGCAAAAAACGAAAGTTCATAGCTCTACCCGATTCTTATCGGAAATCCTGCCATCATGAAGGCGGATTTCCCGGTCGGCACGCGACGCCAGGGCCTGGCTGTGGGTCGCTATGACCAGAGTCGTCCGCCTATCATCATGGAGATCGAGGAGCAGCCTGATAATCCCTTCGCTGTTGCCGGAATCGAGATTCCCGGTCGGCTCATCGGCAAAGATGATTTCCGGACCGTTGATGAGGGCCCGGCAGATCGCCACCCGCTGCTGCTCACCCCCGGAAAGCTGCTCGGGAAAATTATTACGGCGCGGCAGAAGTCCTACCTGGTCAAGCAGCTTCTCGGCTTTTTCCCTGGCCTGCGGGTCTTTTTTTATTTCCGCCGGAAACATGACATTTTCGAGGGCGTTAAGGGAGGGAATCAGGTGAAATGCCTGAAAGACAAAGCCGGTGAGACCGTTGCGCAGAGGGGCCAACTGATCCTCGGTAAGCCCGGTGATATCGCGCCCGGCAATGGTGATCCGGCCGCTGCTCGGCAGATCAAGACCGGAAAGAATGCTGAGCAGTGTCGTTTTGCCGCTGCCGCTGTTGCCGGCAATGACGACAAACTCGCCCTTGCCGATGGCCAGGGATATATCATTGAGTATGGAAATTTTCTGCCCGCCGAGATAGTAGTGCTTACACAGCCCGTCGGCTGCCAGAATGGTATCGACCATGAATGCCCCTTGTTATTGCTTTCGAGTGCTGCTTTTGCATGCTTCATGGCTATGGTAAACATTCCTCCTGAATATTCGAGGAATTGATCATACTTTTTCTGCTCTCCCTCTCACCTTGTGTGTCTGGTCTCATCCGTTTCGAGGCCGGCCAGAAGAAAAAGGACGGCAAGGCGGTGCAATCGGCCTTGCTGAAAACCGCCTGCGGCCTGTTGAAGGCCGAATCGGGCCGCGTCCTGCGATTCGGTGCAAACCGGAATCGAAGGGCAAGGCGCTTCTTTGACGGCAAACCGCCGAAGTGGCTGGGCAAGGCATATCGAAGTTTAAAAAAAATCGGCCAGAATGCAGGAGATGCAATCTGGCCGAAAAATGAAAGAAAGGGATACGCGGTTTAAACGACAATGCACAAAGCCTGTGTCTTAGCGAGCTGCGTCAGTTTGTTGGTTACTCTGCCCATGGAAAACTCCGCGACTTCGGTAATGCCCCGCCGCCCGACAACAATTGTCCCATAAGCACTCTGCTTAGATTCTTGGACTATAGCCGCGGCCCGGCTTCTTACCGAAGTGATGATTTTTGTCGAAACCCGCTCCGAGGAGATGCCCAATTTGCCAAGATGTTCTCTGGCCATTTGCAAAGCCGGCTGAATTTCCTTCTCGGCATCACCCATGAGTTGCTGACGATAGGCCTCGGGGAATATATCTTCCATTCCTTCGGTGGAAACAGTGATGCCGCGAATTGCATGGAACAAAGTGATGACATTCTCATCGTGATTAAGCATTGTACCGGCATGATCGACAGCCCGGAGACCGCCTTCCGAGGAATCCATAGCAATCAGAATCTTCTCGGAAGTAGGTTTTCCGCCAATTAACCAGAGCGAAAAGGAGGTGGCGGCACTGAGGATTTTGCTGGCGACACTGCCAAGCGGTGTACCTTCTTCAGCACTTGACTTGCCACGCCCTATCACCACCACGTCATATCCCTGCCGGGCCTCAGCAATTATATCCCGGGCAATTCCTTCTTTTTGCCGGCCGATTCTTGTGGTTACAGTTCCCGGAGCAAATCCGGCCTCATTGAAAAGGGTTAGAGCTGTATTCATAAAACCGGTGGCAATGGTCTCCTGCTGTTTTTCCCATGTCCGTAACGACTCAATCTTCTGCTCCCAGGCCGGATCCTTTCCCAAATCCCAAAAAACCTCAGGAACCTTACTCATCACCTGGTATACCACTATTTCAGCCTTGGAGCGCCCGACCGAGTTACAGACATATCGAACCGCGTCCATCGACTGTTCAGAACCATCAACTGCCAACAGAATTTTTCCCATTTTCTCACCCATTCTCTATCCCTTTTAATTACCTGCATTTGAGTCGCCCGGCCGGCCGAGCCTTTTTTCCTGTCGGCTTTGCCGCACCGATATCGGCAACAGTATTTTTCTTGTGTCTGAAGTAATTCAAAAGTCATGCCAATGTTCCACAAAAAAATAGTCTTTTATTTCGAGATGATAGGAAAGCATTTTAATAAGACATCGCGTCTCAGCAACGAATACGATGAAAAAACTGTGTGGAGTCGGTGACAAAGTATCAGAAAAAGGGTCAAACTTGCCGTTTTACTGTTGATTTTTAAGTGTGTTTGGATGGTTACAAAATCACCAGCCTCCCTCGGTGATTGTGCAGTAACGGTAACATGCTACAGCGAAAGTGTTTTCATGGAAAATATATCTAAAGAGAATTCTTCCTGGTTTTCTGAAGGGTTGGCGTGTATTATAAAGAGAGATTATCCTTCCCGTTCTTTGTATCGACCACCAAAGAGCAACCATTGATAAACCAACCGTTTAAATAACCTGACAGGAGCATTGTTATGGCATTTACCCTTTTTCCCAAATCCATCCGGTTTTTTGATCTGCTCATCCAGCAAAATGAAATTCTTAAAGATGTTGCCGCTGAACTGAGTCAACTTTTCAACGATTACACATCGGTCGACGAATCCTTTAAACGGATTTCCATTAAAGAGGAGCAGGGTGATGAGCTGTGCCGGGAAATCGCTCGGCAACTCTCCGGCTCATTCATCACACCAATTGACCGCGAAGATATTTACCGCATCAATCTGGCCCAGGAAGATTCAATCAATTTTCTGAAAAGCATTGCCACCCGTACGCACGTCTCGGGCTTCAGCCGGATACGCTTTCCAGCCAAGAAAATGCTGCAGAACATCAGCTTGATGGCCGCTTCCACTGGAAAACTGATTCATGCCCTGCAGGGCAAAGAGGAAGTCGGGCCCTTGGTCCGGGAAAGCAAGGATCTGAAGCTGGATTGTGAGATGCTGCTCAGCACCGGCCTGTCGGAACTCCAGGATGGAGCCATCAGTGAAATCAGCGGGGTGGTCGATATTATCAAATGGATCCAGGTGTATGATCGGATTGAACAGGTTATTGAACGGATTGATGATCTGGTTGACGCTATCGAAGAAGTGGTGTTGAAAAATGCTTGATGTCCCTTTGCTTCTTGTGTTTATTGTTGTTGTCGCCCTGGTCTTTGATTTTACTAACGGGGTGCATGACTGCGCCAATGCCATTGCCACGGTGGTCACCACCAAGGTGCTGTCACCGCGAACGGCGGTGGTCATGGCGGCGACATTGAATCTTGTCGGGGCCCTTTTGGGCAGCGAAGTGGCGCATACACTCGGCAAGGGTATAGTCAACACGGACATCGTCATGGGTAGTCAAATTCTGGTTCTGGCAGCCCTCATCGGCGCCATCGCCTGGAACCTTCTCACCTGGTATTTTGGCTTTCCCTCTTCCTCCTCCCATGCCCTCATCGGCGGCTTGATCGGCGCCGCGGTCACCCATTCCGGTTTCGCCAGTCTCAATGGTTCGAGTATTGTCGGTAAAATTATCCTGCCATTGATTCTTTCACCTCTCGCCGGCTTTGCCATCGCCTACGGCATGACCCTGATGTTGCAATTTTTCTTGCGCAAGGCTGATCGACGGACGGTCAACCAGAGGATTCAGAAAGTACGGATTCTCTCGGCGGCCTTCATGGCAACCAGCCATGGCCTGAACGACGCCCAGAAAACCATGGGGGTAATCACCCTGGCCTTGCTTCTTTTTCATCAGATCGGCAGCATTGAGGTGCCTTTTTGGGTAAAATTATCCTGTGCAATGGCCATGGGTCTCGGTACGGCAATGGGCGGCTGGAAAATCATCAAGACCATGGGCAACCGCATCACCAAACTCGAAATGGTCAATGGCCTTGCGGCGGAGACCTCGGCCTCCCTGATTATCACCGGCGCCTCGTTGATCGGTGCGCCAATTTCCACCACCCACACCATTACCGCCTGTATCTTCGGTACCGGCTCTTCGAAGCGTCTGTCGGCGGTTCGTTGGGAGCTTGCCGCCAATCTAGCGCTGGCCTGGGTTGTTACCATTCCAGCCTCGGCAATGGTTGCCGGCCTGTTTTACTATCTCCTCCAGTTGTCCGGTGTCGGCAAGTGATGAGGAGCCGTTAGAAAAAGACTCAACCATTTCTTTGCAAGAATACTCCCTGTGCAGGGAAAGGGCCTCTTTTAATTTTTCTGCACAGGTGGTAAGTTGCAACATTTTATTATATGGATAAACATTCGCCATCTCAATACTTCGAGAATGTCGACAGGTTGTTTAATAAGACTGCTGAGTCCCTTCGGGAAGGAAGGGAGCGGGGGAACCGTAAGCAATATGGGGCGTATCGTCGGGCAACCGGCGTAGGGCAAACTCTTCGGCCCGAGCCCGTCAGCTAACCTCGCAGGCATCGAAGGGAAAGCATGCTCCGAAGATTGGAGGCTTTCCTGCTACCACCAAATCGGAGTTGTGTCATGTCATCGTACCGTTCGGCCCCAGGGACACAAGCCCAGGCTACTGCTCTTTCTCCACCCCTTTCAAAAGCAATAAAACCTGGCATTTCAAGCCTTTCTCTGGCGGCACTGGGTATCATCTACGGCGACATCGGCACCAGTCCGCTGTACACCATCAAGGAATGTTTCTCCGGTGTTCACGGGATGGCGGCAACTCCGGCAAACGTCCTTGGCATCATGTCGATGGTGTTCTGGTCGCTTATCATGGTGGTCAGTATCAAATACGTTATCTTTGTCCTGCGCGCCGACAACAAAGGCGAGGGTGGAACCTTCTCACTTCTCGCCACCCTGCGCAGCAAGCTGCAAAGGAGTAAAAGAAAATGGTCGGTTCTCACAATCCTCACTGCTTCCGGCGCATCGCTTCTCTATGGTGATGGGGTTATCACCCCCGCCATCTCGGTACTCTCAGCCATCGAAGGTCTGAACATGGCCACCGATGCCGCCGCCCGTTATGTGGTACCTATTACCGTTGTTATCCTGATCAGCCTCTTTGCCATACAGCGCTACGGGACTGCGTTCATCGGCAAGCTTTTCGGCCCGGTTATGATTGTCTGGTTCACCACCCTCGGCATGCTTGGATTGCAGGCGATACTTGGGCATCCGGAGATCCTTGCCGCTCTGAATCCCTTTTATGCCTATAATTTTTTTGCCATCAACCACCTGCACGGTATTGTCGCCCTGGCCTCGGTGGTTCTCTGCATCACCGGATGCGAAGCGCTGTATGCCGACATGGGCCATTTCGGCCGCTTTCCCATCCGCATCACCTGGTATTGCGTGGTTCTGCCCGGCCTGGTCCTCAATTATTTCGGCCAATGTGCCCTGCTCCTCCACGACCCGACCATTGCCGAGGTCAACCCTTTCTACGCCTTAGCACCGAAAGCACTGCTTATTCCCCTGGTCGGCTTAGCGACCCTTTCGACAATTATTGCCTCGCAGGCCATGATTTCCGGGGTATTCTCACTTACCCAGCAGGCTATTCAGCTGGGCTTCACCCCACGTATGCGCATCATTCACACCTCGCAGCATGCCAAAGGGCAGATTTACATGCCGACGGTCAACTGGTTGGTGATGATCGCCACCCTGACTTTGGTTCTGGTCTTTCAGGAATCGAGCAGACTGGCCGCTGCCTACGGTTTTGCCGTAACCGGTACCATGACCATCACCTCCCTCCTGTATTTCCAGATAACCCGGTATAAATGGCAATGGCCGCTGTGGCAGAGCCTCCTCCTGCTCGGTCTTTTCCTGACCTTCGATGGCGCCTTTCTCGGCGCCAATATGCTGAAGGTGGTGGACGGCGGTTGGATCACCATCTGCATCGCCACCTTCATCTCAACGAGCATGATCACCTGGCGTGATGGCCGGGTGCTCCTGGCTAAACATTACAGCTTGATGCGTGTACCGACCGATGTTTTTCTCCACGATCTCGCCGAACATAGTCCGGCCCGGACCCCGGGAACTGCGGTCTTCATGTCTATCGCCCCGGACGGTATCCCCCATACCCTGGTGCATCACCTGAAACACAACGAGGCCCTGCATGAAAGGGTGCTGCTGCTGTCGGTACTCTCGGCAGAAACGCCGACGGTCGACCAGGAGGATCGGGTAACCCTTGACGACCTTGGCCAAGGCCTGTATCGCATAATTGCTCATTATGGTTTTATGGAATCGCCGGATATGGGTAAGATCATTGAACTGCTGCACGACAAAGGGCTGCCGGTTGATATCTACTCCACTTCATTCTTTCTCGGTCGGGAAAATCTCCTGGCCAGCGGCTCGGCACCCATGGCCTATTGGCGAAAATTTCTCTTCATCTTCATGTCTCGCAATGCCTGGAATGCCTCGTCATTCTTCGGTTTGCCGCCGGACCGGGTCATCGAACTCGGCAACCATGTGGAAATTTAACGGCTTTTCATCTCCGCCCCCCTTGGTGCACATGTAACTTACAACGAAGGAGCAATTCATGGTTGAGATCATGCACAGTAATATTCTCGAGCTTTTTGAACTGCGCGAGCAGGCCCTGGCCGGCGGCGGGACGAAGCGCGTCGACGTTCAGCACCTGCGAGGCAAACTGACGGCCAGGGAACGCCTGCATCTGCTGCTCGACGAAGGGTCCTTCGAAGAAATCGATATTCTCAAGGTCGGCCGCGGCGCCTCGGTCAGCAGCGGTGACACCCATCCCGGCGACGGCGTCATCACCGGCCACGGCACCATCAACGGTCGGGAGGTTTTTGTCTTCAGCCAGGACTTCACGGTCATCGGCGGATCGCTCGGCGAAGGTCATTCGCAGAAGATCTGCAAGGTCATGGACCTGGCCTATCAGGTCGGCTCACCGATCATCGGACTCAACGACTCCGGCGGAGCCCGTATCCAGGAAGGTGTCGATGCCCTGGCCGCCTACGGAGAAATCTTTCATCGCAACGTTTATGCCAGCGGCGTCATTCCCGCAGATCTCCTGCATTATGGGACCCTGCGCCGGCGGTGCGGTGTACAGCCCGGCGATCACCGATTTCGTCTTCATGGTGCAGCGGACCTCGCACATGTTCGTCACCGGCCCGAATGTCGTCAGAACCATCATTCACAAGGATATCACCGCCGAGGAATTGGGCGGCGCCGAGGTACATGCCGAGAAAAGCGGCGTTGCCCAGTTCGTTTACCCGAATGATATCCTGTGCCTCCGGGCGGTGCGGCAACTGATCAACTACCTGCCCTCGAACAACCGGCAGAAGGCCCCGATTCTCGACCTTAACGACCCACCGGACCGCATCGATCCGACCCTCGACTATCTGGTGCCGCCCAATCCGAACCAGAGCTACGACATGAATGTGCTGATTCGCAGCATCCTCGACGGCGCCGAATTTCTTGAGGTGCAGGCCGATTTTGCCGGCAACATCATCTGCGGTCTCGGCCGTCTCGGCGGCCAGACCATAGGCCTGGTCGCCAATCAGCCGGCGGTCCTGGCCGGAGCGCTCGACAATAACGCCTCGTACAAGGCAGCACGCTTCGTCCGTTTCTGCGATTCCTTCAACATCCCCCTCGTCACCCTGGTGGACGTACCGGGATTCATGCCGGGCCCGGAGCAGGAGCACGGCGGTATCATCCGCCACGGTGCCAAACTCCTCTATGCCTTCAGTGAGGCCACCGTACCGCGGATCACCGTCATTGTCCGCAAGGCCTATGGCGGTGCCTATGTGGTGATGAATTCCAAACATATCCACTGTGACATCAACTATGCCTGGCCAACGGCCGAGATCGCCGTCATGGGAGCACGCGGTGCCACCGAGGTCATCCATCGCCGGGATATTGAGAAGGCCGACGATCCGGAATCGATGCTGAACGAAAAAATGGACAGCTATCGCAAGCATTTCATGAACCCCTTTCTCGCCGCCAAGCGGGGCTATATCGATGACGTCATCTTCCCCCGCGATACCAGACACCGGCTCATCCGCACCCTGCAGTTTCTGGAAAGTAAAAAAAGCGTTCGCCCGGACCGCAAACACGGCAATATTCCACTGTGAGGCCAACAATGTTTGAAAAAATCCTGATCGCCAATCGCGGTGAAATTGCCGTTCGTATCCTCCGCACCTGCAAGTCCCTGGGGATTCGCAGTGTCGCCGTCTATTCCGAGCCGGATTTTCGCAGCCTTCATGTTACCGAGGCCGATGAGGCGGTACTTCTCGGCGGAGCCAGGCCTGGTGAATCATATCTGAACATGGATAAAATCATCGCTGCAGCCCTTGCCACCGGCTGCCAGGCGATTCATCCAGGATATGGCTTTCTCTCGGAAAACCCAGTATTTGCCAAGAAGACCACGGCGGCCGGCCTGGTCTTTATCGGCCCGCCCGCTTTGGTCATTGCCGCCATGGGTGACAAGATCGCCGCCAAGAAACTGGCCGGCAAGGCCCGGGTGCCGATCGTCCCTGGAATCGTTGAGCCGGTTGCCACCTATGAAGAGGCGGTGACAGCCGCCGACACGGTTGGTTATCCGGTGCTGCTGAAGCCGGCTGCCGGTGGCGGCGGCAAGGGCATGCGGGCCGTCGACCGTCCGGAGGACATGGCTTCGGCCCTCGCTTCCTGTCAGCAGGAAACCCTGAAATCCTTCGGCGATGCCCGTATATTTGTCGAACGCTACATCAAGAAACCCCGCCACATCGAGATCCAGATTCTCGCCGACCAGCACGGCAATGTCGTTCATTTAGGGGAAAGGGAATGCTCGATCCAAAGACGCTACCAGAAGATCATTGAAGAATCGCCCTCCTGCGCCTTGGATCCTGAACTCCGGGCCAAGATGGGGGCCCTCGCCTGTGAACTGGCCAAAGCGGCGGGCTATGTCAATGCCGGTACGGTTGAATTCATTGTCGATGAACGGGGCGAGTTCTTTTTTCTCGAGATGAATACCCGCCTGCAGGTCGAGCATCCGGTTACCGAACTGGTCAACAACCTTGATCTGGTAGAACACCAGCTGCGCATTGCCTTCGGCCATAAACTGCCTTTCACCCAGGAACAGGTGGCGCTATCGGGCTGGGCCATGGAGGTGCGCATCTGTGCCGAAGACCCCAGACGCGGTTTTGCCCCTTCCGTTGGTCTCATCACCCGCTATGCCGCACCCAGGGGTAAAAATGTCCGGGTCGATTCCGGCGTTCATGCCGGCAGTACCGTCAGCGTTTACTACGATCCGATGCTGGCCAAGGTCATAACCTGGGGCGAGGACCGTGAGGCTGCCCGCCTGAAAATGGTGCAGGCCTTGAATGGCTATCATATCGAAGGCATCTCCACCAACATCGATTTCGCCAACCAGATTCTCACCCACCCGGTTTTCGTGCGCGGCGACCTGTCGACCGACTTCATTCCCACCTATTTGCTTGATCCCGACACGAAGATGGCACCACCGCAGGAGGTTCTGCGTCCGATGGCCATAGCCACCACCCTTATCTATCACCTGCGCGAAAACCTCCTCCAGGATTCCCTCAGACCCCTGAAATCAAGGGTCGGTGCGATGGTTGCGGCCAGGGACTATTTCGAATATGTGACCAAGCATGAAGAACATATCTTTCATATGCGGCTGGAAAAAAAGGGCGGCGACCTGCAGTGGCAGGTACTGGTCAACAATGCGGTCTACCAGGTGATAACCCCGCCGATGGAATTCTACCGCCGTCGGCTGAAGCTCAACATCAACGACCAGGATGCCTTCTTCCGCTTGAAATACAGCGGCAATTTCATTGAGGCGGCGCATTGCGGCGTATCAGGCACCTTTGAGATATACAATCCCCGGGAATGGCAAGTGGCCGGCCACATGCCGCCACCTGGACAGCGATTCAGCGGCAATATTCTCGACTGCCCCATGCCCGGCCTGGTGGTCGATGTCAAGGTTAAGGCCGGCGAGCGGGTATTCCGCGGCCAGGAGCTGGTAATTCTTGAATCGATGAAGATGGAAAGCGCCGTGTCGGCTTTAGGGGACGGTGTAGTTGAATCGGTGTGTGTAAAATCGGGGGATGCGGTCGAAACGGGGACGGTTCTGGTGTATTTTGAAAAATGATCGAACTTAATCAAACCCGCACCATGTTGTAAATGCATCAACCGATTCACGGATCGTGACAAGTCACTGTAATCATGGTTTTATTCACATGGTTTTTCAAAATGACTCTTCTTTCTTGGCCGGAGATTTTCCTTTCTCGGCTTTACTTGCCGAGAGACTATCGTCCTCTTGAATTGCGCTGGAACCGCGAACCTGTCGCATTTCATTCTGGTCAGATGAAGATGAGTCTGCCGCATTTTTCCCTTTCTTTATACGTCCACTACTTTTCGGCATGGCCGTAAGCAAGGGTGCAGTCCCGCCTGTTTTATTTTGCGACGCCTCTTCCTGTACGATCTTTTGCGCCGCAGACTGTACCCTGGCGACACTGACTCTGCCCGGTGCAGCATCGGAAGTCTCTGCTTGATCCATTTCTTGAGAGGTCTCAATCGGCTTTGAGGGTGCAGCAGCGGCAATCCCGGCATATGAGAAATAACCTAAGGAGAAAATGAAGAGTGCTAAGATGTTAAGCCCCGGTAACAAAAATCTTTTGTTTAGTTTTTTTGTCATTTTTAACCTCCACGTTTAAGCAGTATTTTGCATCTGTCGATGTCCGCTATGACCACCTATCCAATAATCGTGGCTATTGTGGCGTTACCGGAACCGGCGTCGTCGGACCAACCACTATTATTCCGGTGCTGCATCAATGGCTGTTGTCCGGGCTTCTTGCGATACCGCAGTTTGCGTCAGTGTTGCTGCAAGCGCGGCACGCATGTCTTGTTCCAAGGTTTTGACTCCCTTGATGACCAAGGGTCCACCATTCTGCCAATGAGTACGAAGGGTTGCGATCAATTCATGGGTACGCACATTGAGCGCCTTCAACTCCAGCACGACTTCCGTGCCACCCTCCACAAGCACCGGCAGACCTATGCGGAGAACAGGCCCCAACTCTTTCACCTTGATAAATACAACTCTGTCCGGCGCCGGCACCTCGGATTCGGCGAGCTTAATAAGGTGCAAATCGGAAAAGGTGCGAGTTGCACCGTCATCGGTCAAGCGGCGAACATGAACGTTCGAAAAACACCCCGAGTGGCGAAAAAACTGTTCGATTCCCCGCTGCGCCGCTTCTTCTCGAAGGGCAACCTCTTTCTGATCCGGACGCCATTCCGGCAACCATACTATAAGTCCCGAGATTTGTTCATCTCTCGACTGACACAGCTGTATCGGCGTAGTTGGCATACCTGAGGTCTCGACCTTCGTTGAGGCACAACCGACTAACCAGAGGAAAAAACCGATACAGGTAAGGAACTTGAGAATATTCATAGCTGGCAAAGATAGCAGGGGGCAAACGTTCCGGCTCACCGGAGCCGCATTGTTTGCGGGGTCCGAGTGTAGCCGGTGGTTGTGTGAAATTTAATGTTTTCGATTCATCCCCAATATTGCATTGCTTTTTGTTCGCACATGTGCTAACATTTCTCCATGAGGGAAATACACTTTTACCGATTAGGTAGTGGCAGTTGCCCTGTGGAGGAATACCTCGACACTCTCTCCAATAAGCAAGTTGAGAAAGTTTTTTTCGTACTTGAATTGGTAGAGTCACTGGATATTGTTCCACATAAATTCTTTAAAAAGCTGGAGTCAACTGACGGTATTTGGGAGGTCAGGGTCCAGCTTGGTAAGAACATTTTTAGATTATTAGGTTTTTTGGATAGTGCTGAACTCATTGTTTTAAACCATGCATTTACCAAAAAGACACAAAAAATCCCCAATAACGAGATAAAAATCGCCGAACAAAGGAAAAAGGACTATTTTTCAAGAAGGAGAATGCCATGAGTGACTTGAAAACATATATTGATAAACGAACGAAGCAAGATCCTGAATTCTGGAAGGATTATGACGAACGGTTCGAGACTTTTAAACTTGGTGTTCTTTTGAAACAAGCCCGGAAAAAAGCTGGAATGACTCAAGAGCAAATTGCTGTTGAATTAGAGACTACCAAGTCAGTAATTTCAAGAATGGAAAATCATGCCACTGATATACGTCTTTCAACACTTGAAAAATTTGCCAAAGCCCTTGGACGGCGTATTCAAATTTCTTTAGTCTAACCCCCACCCTTTTGCCCATTTTTATAAATAAGTTACCCGATTATTGCTCTCAATGCAGCGAGAGACGGAGTTTGTCTCTATATCCAAGGATCTCACAATGTTTTGCTATTTCAGCATATTCTATTTTGACAATTCCTTTCACTTTTTTTCACTTATTATGATATTAAAGATGATGGTTTCGCAAGAAGTCAATTTCTGTCATTTCGAGGAGCAGAGCGACGAGAAATCTCTTAATTATTCCGGAGATTTCTCGCTGCGCTCGAAATGACAAAACCGGCGTTTTTCCCCGTTTTGCGAAACCGTCAAAGATGAAATATAGAAAAAATCCTTGTTTCATTCCCACTTATTGCACTTCGACATAGTGCTTTCCACTTATTGCGCTACCAAGTGGCAAAAACTGGAAAATTTGACCTCCAGCCCTACTGTTCCTTACAACAATTTCCGGAAGGTAAATCGCTAGAATAGAATCAACATCGTTTCTATATGAAATGGTTACGATATTATCTTCATTTCTGCACTAAATATTCTTTCAAATGGAGCGAAATTGATTCCTTGTCCACCTTTTTGATAAAACCTCAAATGAAATACAATCCCGAAAGAGTTCTAGCCTACGTGCTTCGGCAAAATCCAACCATCACCACCTCATACCCTCGCATGCATTACATGCGACAACCGCCCGGCTCGCAAATTATCCTCCCGTCCTTCGAAATACCGGGCATCCATTTCCGCAGGGGTCATGTCCTCGATCTGCCCGAAGCCCATGGCCAGCAGCGCGGTGCTGAGGGTAGAAGGATCAAAAAAGGTCTGAAAGGGTTCACCGACTGAGGCTACGCGACGTGCCAAGACATCAAACACTCCGCGCGCGGTCGGATGCAACAGGGATGGCGAGAGCATATAGTCAAAGACTATTGCACTGCCGGGCGGCATCGTGGCAACGAATTGCAGTGTGGTGCTAATGGCGCTTTCAGTTAAATACATGGTCACCCCAAGCCATGAAAAGAAAGTGGGTTTGCTGCCATCAAAACCTGTTTGCTGCAGCCCATCCGCAAGGGTCCGGGTCTCGAAATCCACGGGTGAGAAAGTGAGGGTCGATGGGATGGCGATGTCTGCCTCCTCAAGACGCGCGCGCTTCCACCTCTGGGTAGCAGGATGGTCCACTTCGAAGACATGCAAGGCGTCTTCCGGGTAGGGATTTCGGCAAGAAAAGGTGTCGAGACCGGCACCGAGAATAACATATTGGACGACACCCTGTTGTACCGCGGCGTGGAGCAGATCTTCCGTGTAGCGACTGCGGGCCGCCAAGGAGGCCCGAAGCGCGCGCGACAAGGGCGTTTCTGCCAAACACTGATGATTTCTCTCTTTCGCCGACAGACCTTCCAGCCCTAACACGCGAACTGCGAGGGGGTCCTCGAAGATTTTCGGATCATCGAGGATCTGATGGGCGACACGATGCATCGCCACCCGCAGTGCCGTACTACTTGGACAATTCTCTTCCATAATAGCATTCCTCCCAATTAAGGAATCACCGGCCTAGAAAAAAACGCCCCGGAAGAGATACGCCGACAAAGCAGCACCCAGTGCAGCAACCACCAGACTCATCAAGGCGCTGAGATTGACGAAGTAACCGCTTGGTATCTCGACGGGCTGGAGTGTCTGCAGCACTTTCCTGTACTGCAGGACGGCGGCGATAGAGGAGAATACCCCGAGGAGAATAAAGGAAAGGCCAATCCAGAAGGAAAGACCCCGCTGCACCGACTCACTGTGCTGCGGCAGCAACATGTGGACAAACAAGCCGAATCTCTCAACCACAAAACCAAAGGCCATGAGGGTTAACGAGGTTCGAGTCCAAGCCAACAGTGTTCGTTCTGCTGCAAAGAAAACTCTTGGATCATTGAGGTCAGACATTTTCAGTTTTCGTTCATCACTTAAAAATTATACGGTCCTGAAATTTCTTCACAGCGTATCGAACAGGGCCTTGAAAATCAAGCCAATAATTTAAAATAATATGAGAGTGTTCCCAGCCAAGGGCCCGAGGCCACGGAGGCAAAATCAACTTTTAGCTCAAGTCAAACCGGTTAATATTTGTTTTTCCAAATGCCGAACCTTGCCGGAAATGTTCTCAGTAATTAGTTAGTATTTAATTACTGACATTCCAGGGAGATTTCCTTTGCAAAACGTTACAAAACATTTACCGGCAAATGAACGACGGGAAATAATTATCGAGACTGTACTGCAGCTCGCCGGTCTGCATAATCCAAGTGAGATAACCACCTATGCCATCGCCGAGGAGATGAGATTGTCGCAGGGTGCAATCTTTCGCCACTTCGCGACGAAAGATGCCATCTGGCAGGCCGTAATGGAGTGGGTCAGCGCCCGGTTTTTATCGCAAATCGACCATATCTCCAAGATCACCGAGGAGCCGGTATTGGCTCTGCAGGCAATGTTTATGACCCATATTGAGTTCGCCATTGATCGTCCGGGGATCCCGCGGATTCTTTTCGGTGAGCTGCAAAAGGCCGATGCCAGCGCAGCAAAACGGGTAGCCCAAGCGATGCTCAAGCGTTATGCCGAGCTGATCGGGGCACGCATTGAGCAAGGCAAAGCCATAGGTGCAATTACTCGTGAAGTCTATACCAAAGCCGCTACCACCCTTTTCATCGGGACCATCCAAGGGTTAATCATGCAATCCTTGCTGTCCGGAGATATCCTTCGTATTCGCACCGATGCGCCGGAGGTCTTTGCCATCTATCTTCGCGGTATTCGGAGCTGACAATGAACAAATTCTTGGTAAACCATGGTAAAACCTCGGGAAGCAAGCCGGAAGAGGGTGCCGCGCTAATCAACAAAAGGTATTGCCCGCAACACCTGTTTCTCGGCCAAGGAGCCGAGGTAAACGAAGGTGCCTATTCAAACCATCAATAAAAGGAGGAACATCATGTTTTGCTTCCAATGTCAGGAAACCGCTAAAAACACCGGCTGTACCATCAAGGGAATGTGCGGCAAGCCGGAGGAAACCGCCAACCTGCAGGATCTGCTCCTTTTCGTGCTGCGCGGCATGGCCGTGTACGGCGAAAAGCTGAAGGAACTCGGCCAGCCTGATCACAGCAATGACGACTTTGTCCTGCAGGGACTTTTTCCGACCATCACCAACGCCAACTGGGCCAACGATCGCTTTATCAGTATGATCGAAGATGGTCTGGTGCGTCGCGATAAACTGAAGGCGGCCTTTCTTACTGCCTATAAGGCGAAAAACGGCAAAGACTTTGACGGGGTTCTGCCGGACGAGGCAACCTGGACCGGCCCGGTTTCAGCCTTTGCCGAAAAGGCCAAAGGAGTAGGCGTGCAGCGCACCGCCAACGAGGATGTCCGCTCCCTCCGGGAGATGCTGGTCATCGGCCTGAAGGGCATTGCCGCCTACGCCGAACATGCCGCCGTCCTCGGCTACCGCAATGCCGAGATAAACGATTTCATGTTTGAGGCTCTGGCCTCGACCACCAAAGAGCTGACCGTCGACCAGATGGTTGCTCTGGTCATGAAGGCCGGAGGCGTTTCTGTTACCACCATGGCCCTGCTTGATGAGGCCAACACCACCACCTATGGCCATCCGGAGATTACCAAGGTCAATATCGGCGTCGGCAAGAATCCCGGCATCCTCATCAGCGGCCATGACCTGAAAGACATGGATGAACTGCTTAAGCAGACCGAGGGCAGTGGCATCGATGTCTATACCCACGGCGAGATGCTGCCCGCCAACTATTACCCTGCCTTCAAGAAATATCCGCACTTCATCGGCAATTACGGCGGTTCCTGGTGGCATCAGAACAGCGAATTTCAGTCGTTCAACGGTCCGGTGCTGCTGACCACCAACTGCCTGGTGCCGCTCAGGAAGGAACACACCTACCTCGATCGCCTCTACACCACCGGTATTGTCGGCTATGACGGGGCAAAACATATTCCGTTCCGCGAACAGGGCGGCAGCAAGGACTTTTCGGCGTTGATCGCCCAGGCCAAGACCTGCAAAGCACCAACTGAACTGGAAACCGGCTCAATCGTCGGCGGCTTTGGCCATAATCAGGTGCTGGCCCTTGCCGACAAGGTTGTCGAGGCGGTCAAGTCCGGGGCGATCAAACGCTTTATCGTCATGGCCGGCTGCGACGGCCGGCAGAAAGCGCGGGGATATTTTACTGAAGTTGCCGAAAACCTGCCGAAGGACACAGTCATTCTCACCGCCGGCTGCGCCAAGTTCCGCTACAACAAACTCAATCTCGGCGATATCGGCGGCATTCCCAGGGTGCTCGATGCCGGACAGTGCAACGATTCCTATTCCCTGGCGCTCATCGCCTTAAAACTGAAAGAGGTATTTGGTCTCGCCGACATTAACGAGCTGCCCATTTCCTTTGATATCGCCTGGTATGAACAAAAGGCAGTGGCCGTCCTTCTCGCCCTGCTCTTTTTGGGTGTCAAAGGCATCCGCCTTGGGCCGACGCTGCCGGGTTTCTTGTCACCCGGCGTCGCCAAGGTGCTGGTTGATAATTTCAATATCAGGCCGATCAGCACCGCTCAGGAGGATATTACCGCCATGATGGCCGGCAACTGAACAGAACTATTTTAAAATCGGCACGGCGTAGGGTGTGTTTTGCGCACCAATATTTGAAAAGGTGGTGCTTAAAATGCACTCTACAGCTGACGCTCCTAAGAATATCTCGGCGATGTTAGGCGCTGGACTATTTTCTTCAATATCCATAAAACGGAGGCAAGACATGAGCAAAAAGCTGGTAATTCTCGGGGCGGGTTGTGCGGGCACCATGGTGGCAAACAAGCTGCGCAAGCGACTACATCGGGACGAATGGGCGATCACCATCATCGATAAGGACGATAAACATGTCTATCAACCGGGGTTGCTTTTCATCCCTTTCGGCATCTATCAGCCGGAGGATATTGTCCGCAGCCGCAGCGAGTTCCTCGGCAAGGGGATTGATTTTGTCATCGATGAAATTGTTGCCATCAATGTCAATGAGCAGCGGGTGGAAACCGTCGCCGGCAGCTACCCCTACGACCAGCTCATCGTTGCCACCGGAGTGAGTCTTGCTCCGGAAGAAATTCCCGGCCTGCTCGAAGGCTGGCAAAAGGTTGCCTTCGATTTTTACACCCTGCAAGGGGCGATTAACCTGCACAAGGCCATGCGCGAGTTCAAAGGCGGCAAGCTGGTGTTGAATATTGCCGAATTCCCCTTCAAATGTCCGGTGGCGCCGCTTGAGTTCGTCTACATGGCCGATGCCTATTTCACCGAACGTGGCCTGCGCGATCAGATCGATATCCGTTTCGTCACTCCCCTGCCGGGCGCCTTTACCAAACCCAAGGCCAGTGCCTTCTTCTCCCGCCTGATTGAGGAAAAGAATATTAAAATAACCGCAAGTTTTGACCTTGTTGAAGTGGATTGCACCAACAAGCGCATCATTTCCGCCGGTGACGAAAGCATCGACTTTGACCTGCTGGTCTCAATCCCGCCGAATGTCGGCGCCCGTTACCTGGTGAGCTCCGGCGTCGCCATGGACGAGGTCGGCTACGTGAAAACCAACAAACATACGCTCCAGGCGGAAAGCCACAAAAATATGTGGGTTCTCGGTGATGCCACAACTCTCCCGACATCAAAGGCCGGATCAGTGGCGCACTTCTCCGCCGAGGTCATGGTGGAAAATTTCCTCCGTGTCCAGCATGGCGAGGCAGTTCGGCCCGACTTCGATGGCCACTCCAACTGTTTCATCGAGACCGGCTTCGACAAGGCGGCCTTGATCGACTTCAACTACGACTATGAGCCACTGCCGGGCAAGTTTCCCCTGCCGGGGCTCGGACCTTTTTCGCTTCTCGGGGAATCCAAGGCCAACCACTGGGGCAAGATGATGTTCAAGTGGGTCTACTGGAACAAGCTGGTCAGCGGCGAAGAGTTGCCTTTGGAGGCGCAGATGTCCCTGGCCGGTAAGATTCAAGATTAACGGGGGTGAGCCATGACCAATGAAGAAAAGATTCTCGCCCACCTCGAAGCACTCACCGAGGAACTGCGCGAGACTAAACGGGCCATCCGCCCCTATGTGGAGCTGAAGCAGGAACTGGAGCCTTTGATGCACGATATGGTGCTCAGTGCCATCGGTCGCCTGGGCGGCCTCGACAAACGCTTCAATGTCGAGTCTCTGGGTGAGATGCTCGGCCAATTGCTGGTCAGTGCCGACAGTATTGCCGAAGGGCTGCGCATGCTCAACCGTTTCATGGAATTCAGAAAAGACTTTGAACCTTTCACCAAGGATATCTTTCACGAAACCGTGATGTTTCTGCAGGAGACCACCAAAGGTTTCGATCCGGAGGCTCTGGGCCGGTTGTTAAAAGAATTCATCAACAATATCGGAAATATGGCCGAAGGACTACGAATACTGGGTTCACTTATGGATTTGAAACGTGACGCCTCGACCCTGGCGAAACCAGCCTTTGATGAAATGGTCGGCCGGCTGGAATCCCTGAAACAGAAAGGGGTCTTCTCCGCTTTTGACCAGGTGCTGGATGTCACCGAGCGGATGGGCACCCGCCTGCAGTCCGTTGATCTTTCACAGGCTCAGCCGGTCCGGGGGATCTTCGGCATGATGGCCGCCCTCAAGCGACCCGAGGTGCAGGAGGGTCTGGGAGTGCTCGTCGAACTGGCAACCGTCATCTCGGTACTGAAAGAGCCGAGGGAAAAAAAATGCTGACGTACATAAACGTTCCTCTCTCTTTATGTTTATGATCCTGAAGGGAACAGACCTGAATTCTGGTGGCCAATGAAAAAAGAGAGCACGTTGTAAACCTGCCTGAAAAATCGCAATGGGCGATCAAGGGAGAAGCGAAAATGCAAGAAAACCGCAAGATACAATCGGTGCCGGTGGAAATTTCCGAAGAGGATGTGGTCGAGGCCATGAAGGCCATACAAGGTTATCTCGATATCACTCCCGGTGATTTCAAAGAGATATATCAGGTTGCATATTCTTCAGCAATAAAACGCTTGCTGACCTCTCGGAAAGCTGCAGATCTTATGACCAAAGCCGTGCAGTTGGTCAGTCAGGAGATGGATCTGGTCAAGGCCGCGGCACTGCTTGCAGAAAAGCAGATATCCGGGGCGCCGGTGGTCGATAATGAGGGGAAGATCGTCGGTGTTGTCTCCGAAAAGGATTTCCTTAAAGAAATGGGGTTCGCCGCAACTCCGTCTTTCATGCAAATCGCCACCCATTGTCTAAACAACAAGGGTTGCATGATCGGTAACTTACGTAATCGCACCGTAGGTGACATCATGACAAGACCGGCGATAACCGGCGTGCCGGAGATGACCATTGGTGACATTTCAGCTCTCTTTGTCGACCGACGGATCAATCGATTACCGATCGTCAACTCGGATGGGCGACCTGTCGGCATCGTCACCCGTACGGATCTGGCCCATTCTTACAGTGTCTTGGGAGAGGGGTTGAAACCATGAACTATTGGCACAAGATGCAGGGCGGCGGACAAAGCCCACCAAAGGTCGGTCTCTCCGAGGTTGTCTGGTCCTGGGTGGGGAGTTTTCTCGGTATTGCCGCAATTTCTCTCATCCACTTCAAGCTGCTTGACCAGACCAGCCTGATGATGATCATCGGCTCTTTTGGTGCATCAGCCGTCCTTATCTACGGCGCCATTCGCAGTCCACTGGCCCAGCCGAGGAATCTGCTCGGCGGCCATATTCTTTCCGCCTTTATTGGCGTGACTGCCTTTCAGTGGCTTGGCGGTGAGCCCTGGCTTGCAGCCGCCATGGCTGTTTCCACCTCGATTGCTTTCATGCATATTACCAAGACCCTCCATCCACCGGGCGGCGCTACCGCCCTGATCGCCGTGATTGGCGGCGAAAGCGTGCACAATCTCGGCTACCTTTATGTGGCAATGCCGGCCGCTTTAGGGGCAGGTGTCATGCTCCTTGTTGCCCTTATCGTCAACAATATGCCGAAGAGCCGAAAATATCCGGAATTCTGGTTTTAGATACCTTAAAATTTCATTGGAGGTGGAAAATAATGAAAGAGTCGAAGAGAACTATCGGCGAGATTGTCGCCGAAGATTACCGAACCGCAAAGATCTTTGAAGACCACGGAATTGACTTTTGCTGTGGGGGTAAGGCAACACTTACGACAACCTGCATGGAAAAAGGGATCGATTTTACCTCCATAACCAAAGAGCTTGAAGCAGTAAAAAGCAAACCAGTCGAGCGAAGCCAGAATTTCACCTCGTGGGAGTTATCATTTCTCATTGGTTATATCATAAATGTCCACCATGCCTATATCAAGGAGAATACCGGGCAGATTACGGCATATGCACATAAGATCGCTGAGGTCCATGGTGCTCATCATCCCGAAGTGATCGAGATCGCCGCCATTTTTGATAGGATGGCAACCGATTTGACGGTTCATCTCCAAGAAGAGGAGGAAGCTTTCTTTCCTGTCGTCAAACGAGTCGACATGGATAAAAAAACTGGTGCAACGCCGGCAGCGAGCGATTTAGAAACGATCAGGAACTCACTAGTGAAGCTCACTGAAGAGCACGAAGAAGTGGGTGATGCGATTCACAAAATCCGTTATCTGGCAGGGGGATACGCGATACCTGGTGATGTCTGCAATACATTTATGGTTACCTATCAGAAATTGAAGGAGTTCGAGGACGATCTCCATAAGCATGTGCACCTTGAAAACAATATACTTTTCCTGAAAGCAGCACAGCTCTTGAAGTAAATTAAATTGGGAGAGTTGAACTGCATGAATGGAACGAGCAGGCTCTGGGTTTCCATCAACGATATGATGGGCAAATGTTGTTAAAACATAGCCAGACATAAAGGAACTGAAGACAAACCGCTCTCTGCAGATTGCTGGCCAAACTGGGGCTGGTTGACAAAAACGCAGGCACCTACAGCCAGGCAACAGCCCAGCAGCAACAAATAGAGTAAAATTTTACTCACAGCTTCATCTGCATCGATACGCTTGAGTGATACTTGTATATAAGCAGGCGATCCGCTTTCCAGCAGCATGATCCTCCACAATCCTTGCCTGATTCTCCAGGAATAATAAAATTCCTTTGTTCGCGGTCGCTCTCTGGTTAGAATATGCTAAACTCTTAAAGTGGAGGATCACCATGAACCCTGACAGTATACTTCCCACGCAAGATGACGAACCTCTTCTTGAATCAATGGGATCTTTAGCAGAAAAAATGGACCGCTGGACGTTGGCGAAAGGGAATGAACCAATCTCCGATTACCCGCCTTTGTCCATTTATCGGTTTCAAGCCCCCACCGAGTTGACGAGTTACATGCAGGAACCGAGCATTTGCCTGATCGCCCAGGGCCACAAGCGCGTATTGCTCGGTGAAGATGAGTATTTTTATGACCAGGACCATTATCTGATAACATCCATAGATCTGCCGCTGGTAGCGCAGATTCTTGAAGCAAGCAGAGAAAAGCCCTACCTGGGTCTTACCCTGAAATTGGAAAAGAAGCATATCGCCCAGATGATGGTTGATAATGACCTCTCGATTTCACGGGACCAAAATGACAGTAGAGGCTTGGCGGTCAGCAAGATAACGCTGCCAATGATCCAGGCCTTTTTGCGTCTGCTCGACCTGCTTGAACAACCTGAGGACATCCCCGCCCTTGCCCCTCTCATACAAAAGGAAATACTCTATCGACTCCTGACGGGAGAACAAGGACAACGTTTGCGGCAAATTTCTATGGTTGGCAGCCATAGTCACCAGATTGCCCGGGCAATTGACTGGTTGAAGGAGCATTACGATAAGACGTTCAAGGTCGATGATTTGGCATCTTACAGCGGGATGAGTACTTCAAGCCTGCATTATCATTTTCGCGCCATTACAGCTATGAGTCCGCTGCAGTTTCAGAAACGGCTGCGGCTGAACGAGGCCAGGCAGCTCATGCTCATGGAGCAGAAAGATGCGACGACAGCCGCCTTTCAGGTTGGCTACGAAAGCCCTTCCCAGTTCAGCCGTGAGTACAGCCGGCTTTTCGGTGCTCCACCGTCTCGTGATATTAAACGACTACTTGAAATTACGAGCAATTAGCTACTGACTCTTACTTCTTTCCCTAAAAACCTGATCAAGAACGACTTCGGCATTTTCAGCAACTTTCGGGCCGCGCTTGACTCTTGGAACGGTCGTGGGCTCCCGAAGTCGCTTCGGGTTCGAGACGTTGTACTCCAAGAGATTATTGTTAATATCATTTTGTATCCCATTGTTGGCAAAACATAACGCCTGTGTTATTCCACGCAGGCGTTATGCTGGTTTCCTTATTTCTGAGTTGCCTTGAGGTTTTCTTCAAAGAAGGATTGGAGCTTGTCAAAAGGAATCTTATCCATCTGGTCATACAGATCGACGTGGTTAGCACCAGGGACAATCAGAAGTTCCTTCGGCTCTGCCGCCGCTGTATAGGCTGTTTCGCTGAAATAACGCGAGTGGGCTTTTTCACCGTGGATCAACAGGGTCGGCCGCGGTGATATTTCCTTGATATAGGTCAGGATCGGCATGTTCATAAAGGATAGCGGTGTGGTCTGTGTCCACGCGTTACCAGAGTTAACTGAACGTTTGTGATACCCGCGCGGCGTCATGTAATAGTCGTGATATTCCACGATGAATTGCGCTTCGCCGCCTTTCAGCTCGTTGTAAGGAGGTTGATAAGCTGGCGTTCCATTTTCTGCATCCTTCCAGCGTTGCTCAGCCAGTTGTTCCAGCGTTTTTGTACGTTGTTCGAGGGTCACACTGTCGTTGTAGCCTTTGGACATGACGCGCGTCATATCGTACATGGTGCTGGCGACTACGGCTTTGATGCGCTTATCAACGGCGGCGGCGTTCAATGCCATGCCACCCCAGCCGCAAATACCGATGATGCCGATTCGTTCACGGTCAACGAAAGACTGCGTGCCAAGGAAATCTATCGCTGCGCTAAAATCTTCGGTATTGATGTCCGGCGAGGCGACGTTGCGGGGTTCGCCGCCACTTTCACCCGTATAGGATGGATCAAACGCCAGCGTGACGAATCCGCGCGCCGCCATCGTTTGCGCATAGAGACCCGACGATTGTTCCTTGACTGCACCAAACGGGCCGCCGACGGCGATTGCCGCCAGCCGTTTGCCATCGCGGTTCTTCGGCAGATACAAGTCGGCGGCCAATGTGATGCCGTAACGGTTCTTGAAAGTAGCTTTCTGGTGATCAACCTTCTCGCTCCTGGGAAAGGTTTTATCCCATTTGGTTTCAAGCGAGAGGTCTTTTGCTGACACAGGGGAGTTGGTCATGGTCAATGCTCCAATCATTGCGGCAATCAAGCCAATGGTTTTCCACTTATTCATAGTCGTATCTCCTTTGTTTGTTATTCATTCCAGTTCATAACTCATTCGTACATCTTCAGAGCCAACGGCATCGGCAATCCCGGAAGCATCATTGATGCGGCCAATTTTAGTGTAGCTGTAGGATGTCGGGAAGCTCTTGTAGAAGAGAACCAACGTGCGGGAATTCCAGATCATTAGATCGCCCATCTGAATCATTTTCGGATTCGAATCTTTGGTAGGCAGTCTTTTTGGAAGATCAAATTTTTTTTCGTTGGCATGAAGATCACTCATATCCAGGGTTAGCGGCAACATTTCTTTGAATGCGGCTACCGTTGCATTATCTTCCAACGTGGCCGTGACAACCTTGTTTTCATTAATCGTAATTCTGAGTTTCATTTTCAGATTGCTCTCCTGAGCGTGAACCTGCCCGCTGAAAAAAGCTATCAGGGCTACTATCGGAAATAAGGCCTTCTTAAGTGGGCGCATAGCTTACTTCACTTCTGACCAACCAATGAATTCGTTTGTATTCATTATTTATCCTGCCTGTCTCCGTATGACCTGTCGCCAAGCCAATTGACGTCCCGTTACAGGGCGGCCCTGAGCACCGCGACAATATCCGCTTCGGTCATTACCGGACGTCCGGGCAGGTTGCCGCTTTCGTCATGGAGAATACGCAAGGTATCCTGGGCATAACGTGAGATCAGGGTCTCGTCGATATTCAACTCGGACAGACGTGTAGGGCAACCAATACCTTTGAGGAAGAATTCAAAACGATCAATGCCCTGAAGGGCGCAATCCAGGTCACCCAGACCTTTAGCCTTGAGACCGAAAATGCGTTCGGCAAACTGCACGAACTTTTGCGGCCTGTGTCTGGCGGCAAAGCGCATCCAGGAAGGGTTGACCACAGCGAGACCTGCCGCGTGGGTTATATCGTGATAGGCGGACAGGGTATGCTCGATCATGTGCACAGGGTAGCCCCCGTTGGTGCCCGTATTCACCCAGCCGTTGAGGGCGACAATAGATGCCCATTGCACCTGAGTCCGTGCTTCAAGATCGCCGGGATTGGCAATGGCTTTTGGCCCCCAGTCCATGGCCGTGAGGATGACGCCTTCGGCAAAACGGTCCTGGATCGGGGTGCCGTCGATACCGTTGAAGTACCCTTCAGTAACATGGGTAATGAGGTCGCAAACCCCAAAGGCGGTCTGGTCTTTTGGTACAGTGAGGGTCAGTTCAGGATCGACAACTGCCGCATAGGGATAGAGACAGCTTGTCTGAACAAACGATTTTTCTGTGGTTTCTTCGTTTGTGATAACCGCGCCGCAGTTCATCTCCGAGCCGGTGGCCGCAAGAGTCGGCACGGTCACCACAGGTAACGCCCGGGTTGGTATATGCACATGTTCCTGGCCATGAAAAATCATGTCCCAGGGATCACCTTCATAGAGTACTGCTGCGGCAATGACTTTGGCTGCATCCATAGTGCTGCCGCCTCCCAGAGCAACGATGATATCGCACTTTTCCTCACGGGCAATTTGTGCACCGCGAGCGACAGAGGTAATTCTCGGATTAGGCTCTATTCCGGAACACTCCACGACGGTCACACCGGCCTGCTGAAGAGAGGCAACTGCCCGATCGAAGGTTCCGTTACGCTTAACGCTGCCTCCACCGGTTACCAGTAGAGCATGTTTGCCTTTCTCTTTAACGACTTCACCAAGACGGGTGAGGTTCCCTGCACCGAAAATCAGACGAGTTGGATTGTGAAATTCAAATTTCATGATGGTTCTCCTTTCTAAGCTTAAAGTTTGACATCCTTGATGGATGATTCCACTATAGTGCCTGCAAAGAAGTAACCGTTAGATCGATCCTACAGAGTTATTGCCTGATTCTCCAAAGCTATGAGGAGTGAGGAGGGTCCGTCAGGCAGGACGGACAGTTTTGTTCGGAAATTTCTTGCTTACCACCGTTGCTTGATCCTGGCCGGGGAGAACATAGACGTTCTCTGTTCTTTCCTGAAGCGGTTTGACAACACTTCGTACATATTCCTTTCGATTGTCGAGATAGGGACCAATCAGATCCAGGCCTGCCGGGCAGACGCTCATGCAATAGCCGCATCGATATCCGCCGCCATAGGTGAGACTCTGCCAGACAGCCATTGTTTCAGCGTCAGTTCGTTTTTTTCGATATTCCACCATGTTTTGGCTGGTGACAAGGGACTCGACCCAATTTAAAAAACCTCCCAGCCGATCCCGGTAGGCATGAACCAGACATTTGACAAACGCGAAAGACCCATCAGAGGCTATGGCTCCGGTTGGGCAGGTGGCAACACAGAGTTTGCAACCGATGCATGGATTGTAGTCGATGGGTTGGTCATAGACGTCAAAAGTAGTATCTATGATGATCGTTCCCAAACAAAGATGGCTGCCGAATACTGGATGGATCAGTAATCGATGGTGGCCAATCATACCGAGGCCTGCCGCTTCTGCTACCGGTTTATGTGAAACCGTCAACATTCTGCCTTGCCATTTACTCATATTCTGGGGGAAGGATTCGGAAGGAGTGACTGCGGTGACCCCTTCATTCCTCAACGATTTAATGACTGCGCGGGAAATATGCAGCATTTCCGCGTCGTAGGCTATGAACTCCCCATCCACCAATGATCTGTCGATTGAGCGGATCTGTGCCTCGTTCATCCGACAAATAAAACTGACAAGGGCTTTTGCTCGTGGGAAAGCCTGGAGGATCGCCTCCTTTTGGTCTTGCAGAGACGGATTGTCAATTTCCACAACGCCGACATCATCGGCCCCGGCTTCCAGGACGATTGCTTTTAACCGCTGCAAGGTCATTGCTTCGGGTTGATTATTCTGCTGCCTTCGTCGAAAGGCTATTACACTTGGATGGTTGTCCAAATTCATGGTCTGCTCCTTGTATCGTTAAGTTTCGGGAATACTTCCTGCACTGCTTTTCAACTACAAAGGATCATGCAGGTGGCTGTAGCATGAGCGAGTATTTTGCCATTTTCTTTCATCGTATTCTCCTCCTGGCTTGATGTTCGTATGATTTTATCATTTGCCTGAATTTAGCAAAAGTGGCATAATTGACAAAAAACGATCCATAAACGCCATAATGGTACTCATAAAAAAATGAGATTGTAACGCATCAGGAGGAGTCATGGTGAAAATCGCCTTTATCGTCGATACTGGCTGTCAATTTTCCGGGGTTTCTGGGTTGATAGACATTTTCAATATTGCTAACCGATGGCATGCAACAAACACCGGCGAATGGTTGGAGCCTCTCTTTACAACTCGGATTGTCAGCCAGGAGGGAAAGGCAGTTAAGGTAAGCGGTGGCTTTCAAGTTATACCGGAAGGCGCGTTTCAAGACTCCCAGCAAACCGACGTTGTTGTCGTACCACCATATCTTCCCAGCGCCGATCTTCTCCCTGCCAATGCTACGCCATTGCTGGATTGGATTGTTGCCAGGTATGACCAGGGCGTTACGATTGCCAGTGTATGCACCGGGAGTTTTGTCCTTGCGGAGACCGGGTTGCTGAATGGCAGGCGGGCAACTACGCACTGGTATTACACAAAACTCTTCAAACGACGTCATCCAAAGGTTCTCTTGGAGCCGGACAGAATCCTTACGCGGGACAAAGGCTTGATCTGTTCCGGCTCTGTTTCAGCCTTCTATTATCTGGGACTGCATCTGATCGAAAGTTTCGGTTCTCCGCTCCTGGCAGCCCAATGCTCGAAGTCATTATTGGTGGATCCCAGTAAGGTAAGTCAGGCTTCTTATATGGTGTTCAATGTCCACAAAGGTCATGGCGACCAAGAAATATTACGAGCTCAGGAATTGATAGAATCCCATTTCGCCGATGCAATAAGCATGAAAGACCTTGCGAAAAAGGTAGGGATTAGTCCAAGACACTTCATCCGCCGGTTCAAAAAGGCCACCGATGAAACACCTTTGAACTACCTGCAGCAAATCCGTATCGAAAGGGCAAAAGACTACCTGGAGACGACCTTTGAGACGGTAAGCGAGATAACTCAGGTGATAGGCTATGAAAACAGCAGCAGTTTTAGAAAATTATTCAAGGAAGCAACCGGCCTGTCTCCCAGTGAATATCGAAGCAGGTTTTCTCGTGGTGTTGGTGTTACGACGAGCGTTAATTGAGAAATCAAGGTCTTTTCATAAGTTGAAGGTGTGCAAAGACGATATGGACGCCCGTCGGCTTCGAGCCTTCCCTTCCAATCGGACTCTAGGCGTCACTTCGGAAACGATATCCAACCCCGGATTCGGTGAGTATATAGCGAGGTCGTGAAGCATCCTTTTCCAACTTATGTCGAAGGTTGCTGACATTGACTCGCAGGATATGGGGTTGCTCAAGATAGGCAGCACCCCATATCTGTTTAAGGATATGGCGATGCGTCAGCACCTTTCCGGCATTACTGACCAGGAGCCGCAACAAATCATATTCCGTGGGCGTGAGGGCAATTTCTTCACCCCGCAGCAGTACCAGGCGTCGAGCAAGATCAACCTCCAGATCATCAATCCGGTATATCGGCTCCGGTAATTGCTGCAATCCACGCCGCAGCATGACTCGTATCCGCGCCAGCAACTCCCCCACCCCGAACGGCTTGGTCAGATAGTCATCGGCGCCGGCATCAAGGGCTCGCACCTTATCGGTCTCACGGTCGCGAACAGAAAGGACAATGATCGACACCTGTGACCATTGCCGTATTCTTTCGATGACTTCGACCCCATCCATATCCGGAAGCCCCAGATCGAGAAGGATGACATCCGGTTTTGCAGCAACAGCCGCCAGCAGGGCCGCGTGTCCATTTTCCGCCTGATGAAGAGAAAATTCACCATTCGAAAGTGCCGTTTGTAGAAACCGTTGGATCGCCGGTTCATCATCAACAATGAGGATGCGTGGGAGATGCGTATCAGTCGCCATTTTGTCCTTCACAAAGGGAGTATGATCACAATGCGCAAGCCTCCGCCGGTACGATTTTCAGCCCAGATGCTGCCACCATGCGCATCAACTATCCCTTTACAGATGGATAAGCCGAGTCCCGTGCCGCGCACGCCCTCCGGAACCGGGAGGCGGTAGAACTTGTCGAAGATCCTTACCAGATCTCGCTCAGGGATTCCGGGACCATGATCAAGCACCTCGATGCGCAGATGACGGCCGTGCACTTGAGCAGAGATCTCTATTGAACTCCCCGGCGGGGTATATTTCAAGGCATTATCGAGCAGGTTAACTAATACCTGATTCATGAGAACCATGTCCATGCTGACAAAAGGTGTTTCCTCCGCAAGTGTCACCTGCACCTCTCTCCCCGCAAGTTGCTTGTCGAGTGCCGCAAGGGCACAGCCAATCAGGTCCTGTATGTCGCCGGCTACTTTCTGCAGCCGCAGTTCCCCGGCTTCCAGACGGGTCATATCGAGAAGATTGCCGACGAAGCGGTTGAGTCTCTCTGCCTCATCCCAGGCCCCAGTCAAGAGGTCCTGCTTTTTCGTTTCATTTATCGTGCAGATTTTCATCCCGCAGACTGCTGAGGGCGCCGATGATCGACACCAGGGGCGTCCGCAAATCATGAGAGATGGAATTGAGGAGTGCCCTCTCCAGAGATTCTCTTGCCTGCAGCACCAGGGCATGTTCCGCCTGCCGGGCAAGAAGAACCCGCTCCATGGCCAGGGAAATCTGGGTAACGAAGGCATCGAGCAGACGGCGGTTGTGGGGGGAATGATATTCGGACATGTTCGCAAGCTTGACCCCCAGCACCCCGAGGAAGCTCCCGGATGTATGCAGGGGCAGATAGAGGAGTTCAGCAGAACTGAGGGTTTCCGAGCCAATCCCGGCTTCCCGGCGATTGCGGAAGGACCAGTCGGCCACCGCCAGTTCTTTGTCATCCAGTATCAGATCTTTGCTGATAGCGGTGATTTGCATCTGTTCCCCTTGCGGCACAAGGACGACCAATTGGGCGTGCAGGGTTTCACTGATATTTTTTAGTACGGCCGCCATGATCGAATCCATGTCGACGGCGGTGGCCAGATCGCGAGTCAGATAGTACAGGCTCTCGGTCTGCAGTTCTCGCTCCCGCATGACCTCCGATCTCTCCCTGGCCTTTGCCACCAGGGTGCTGATGACCACGCCGACGATAAAGAGCCCGAAAAAGGTGAACAGATACTCGGCATCCTCTACCTTAAAGCTCCACCGAGGTGGTATGAAGAAAAAATCAAAGGCCAAAACCCCGAGGGCCGCGGTAAGCACTGCCGGTCGCAAGCCGAGGCGGAACGCAGCCACCACGACCGCCAGCAGATAGATCATGACCATATTGGTCGGCGACAGCAAAGGCTGGAGCAGACTCAAAAGCAGGGTCGCCGCCGCCACCAGAGCCAGACTTGCCAGGTAGTCAAACCAGGGCACATCGGGTTTTTTATTGAATATCCGGCTCACTAAGTTGAGAGAAACGCCACTGATGCTGACAACATGGACGTCAATTGCCCCGCTGAGGCGAATAATCTGATCAACGATGGGGGGGCGGAACAGCTCACGCCAGCGGGATTTGTTTGGTTTACCGACGACAATCCTGGTGACATTATGCCGCAACGCATAGTCGATAATTGCCTCAGGAACCGAGGATGCAGTAATGGTCGCCACCTCAGCACCAAGGCTTTCAGCCAAACGCAGATCAGGCCAGACCCGTTCCCGATTTTCCTGCTGCTGTTTGGCAAGGCTTGGGGTCTCTATGTATACGGTGAACCACTCAGCCTTCAATTCCTCGGCCAGACGGCGAGTGGTGCGGATCAGCTTTTCGCTGAACGGACTGCCGCTGGCGCAGACCAGGAGCCGTTCAGTCACCGGCCAGGGACCCGGAATGGCGCGCGTTTCCATATAGGTCCGCATCTCGTCATCGACCTTGGCGGCAGTGCGGCGCAGCGATAATTCACGCAGGGCGATGAGATTGCCGGGCCGGAAAAATTTCTGGGCAGCCAAGGCTGCCTGCTCGGGAATATACACTTTGCCCTGGCGCAGGCGTTCCAGCAATTCCTCCGGCGGAATATCGACCAAGAGGATCTCAGCCGCCTGATCGAGCATGCTGTCAGGCACGGTCTCCCGCACGACAATGCCGGTGATCTGGGCGACAATATCGTTCAGGCTTTCAAAATGCTGGACATTGACGGTCGTGTAGACATGTATGCCGGCGGCAAGCAATTCTTCGATGTCCTGCCAGCGCTTCTCGTGCCGGGAACCGGGAACGTTGGTATGGGCCAACTCATCGACCAGCACGATCTGCGCTCTTCTCTTAAGCGCTGCATCGATGTCCAACTCGGGGAGCAGCACGCCCTGGTAGTCGATATGGGCCTTTGTGAGAATTTCCAAACCTTCGAGCAGGGCATCGGTTTCCGCCCGACCATGCGATTCGACATAGGCGGCCACCACGTCCCGCCCTTCGAGCTTTTGCTGCCGAGCCGCCTTCAGCATGGCGTAGGTCTTGCCGACTCCGGCGGCATAACCGAGGAAAATCTTCAGCCTCCCTCGGCTCTCCCCCATTTCTTCCGCCCGGGCCGCTCGCAACATGGCCTCCGGCGAGGGGCGCTCATCTTCCGGCATACTCATGGCAATATGCCGTCCAAGGCAAGATTGAGGTTCAACACATTGACTCTCGGGGCACCGAGTATCCCTGCCTGCGGTTCTTCCATGCTCGTCGTGACCAGCTGTTGCACTTTTTCCGGCGCCATGTTTCTCGCTTTGGCGACACGGGGAAGCTGCAACTGAGCGGCTTCCGGTGAGATGTGCGGGTCAAGCCCGCTGGCCGAGGCAAGAACCAGATCGGCGGGGATGCTGCCGGTGATGCCCGCTTCACGGAGCACCTTGACCCGGTCGCCGACGGTCTTGAGAAACTCGGGGTTGGTCGGACCGGAATTGGAACCGCCGGAACCCATCGGATTGTAACCGAATTCGGCAGTGGCCGAAGGACGGGGCCAGAAATACTTCGGCTCGGAAAAGGGTTGGCCGATCAGGCTGGAACCGATCTCGCGGTTGTTTTTGTCGGTGATGAAACTCCCCTGCGCCTGTTGCGGGAATACGGCATTGGCGATGCCGGTGACGACTGCCGGGTAGATGCCGCCGCAGATGATGGTGAACATGATACACATCAAAACTGCCGGACGTAGTTCTTTCATTGATATCTCCTCCTGCGTTGGCACAGCCTTGCGCCACCGCATGAATACTATTACACAAACAGCCCAATCGCCAGGTCAATCACCTTGATCCCCACGAAAGGTGCGATGATCCCACCGACCCCATAGATGAGGAGGTTGTAGATCAAGAGCTTCTCGGCGGGCATGGGGCGGTATTTGGTCCCCCTGAGGGCCAGCGGAATCAGCAGGGGGATAATAGCCGCATTGAAGATCACCGCCGACAGGATGGCGCTGAACGGGGTGGCCAGATGCATGACGTTGAGCACCCCCAACTGGGGATAGATGGAGAGCATCATCGCCGGGATGATGGCAAAGTATTTGGCCACGTCGTTTGCGATGCTGAAGGTGGTCAGATTGCCACGGGTCATGAGGATCTGCTTGCCCACCTCGACGATGTCGAGGAGCTTGGTCGGGTTCGAGTCCAGGTCGATGATGTTGGCCGCCTCCTTCGCCGCCTGGGTGCCGGTATTCATCGCCACAGCCACGTCCGCCTGGGCCAGTGCCGGGGCATCGTTGGTGCCGTCGCCGGTCATCGCCACCATATAGCCCGCCTCCTGGTTTTCCTGGATCAGGCGCAGTTTCTCCTCAGGTCTGGCCTGGGCGAGGAAATCGTCCACCTGGGCCTCGGCGGCAATGGCGGCGGCGGTCATGGGGTTGTCACCGGTGATCATGATGGTCTTGATCCCCATGCTCCGGAGCTGCTGGAACCGCTCCTGAATGCCGCTCTTGATGATGTCCTTAAGGTTGATGACCCCGTAAATCTCGGCGTCGCAACTGACCACCAGGGGCGTTGCGCCGGCCCGGGCGATCCTGTCGACCACGTCCTTCAGGTTGTTCGGGATAGTCTGGGCACCAAGGCCCTTGACGAAGGCGACCGTTGAGTCGGAAGCACCCTTACGGTACTGCTTCCCACCAACATTGACCCCGGAGAGTCGGGTGTCCGGGCTGAAGGCGATGGTCTGTGCATCGGCGGCAAGTGCCTCCAGCTTCAGGCCGTATTTCTTTCGCCAGCACGACGATGCTCCTTCCCTCCGGCGTTTCATCGGTGAGCGACGCCATCAGGGCTGCCTCGGCCAGTTCCTGTTCCGTGTGTCTTCCCACCGGCACGAACTCCACCGCCTCCCGGTTGCCGAGGGTAATGGTGCCGGTCTTATCGAGGAGCAACACGTTGACATCGCCGGCCGCTTCGATAGCCCTTCCCGACAGGGCGATGACGTTTTTCTGAAAGAGGCGGTCCATACCGGCGATGCCGATGGCCGGCAGAAGCGCGGCAATGGTGGTCGGTGCCAGGCAGACGAAAAGCGCCACCAGGATCGTCAGCGAAATCGGCGTTCCCTGGCCCGCCGCCTGGACGCTGTAAATGGACAGTGGGCTCAGGTTGGCGCAGACCAGCAGGAAGACCAGGGTCAGGGCGATCAGGAGGACTTCCAGGGCGGTCTCGTTGGGGGTCTTGCGCCGCTTCGCCCCCTCAATGAGAGAGATCATCCGATCAAGGAAGGTCTCTCCCGGATTGGCGGTGATTCTGACGATGATAGAACTGGCGATCACTTCGGTGCCGCCGGTGACGGCGCTCCTGTCCCCTCCCGACTCACGGACCACCGGCGCAGATTCTCCGGTCACTGCCGCTTCGTTCACCAGCGCTGCGCCTGCTATGACGTCTCCATCGCCGGCGATCATCTCATGCGCCTCGACGAGGATATAGTCGTCCTTGTGCAACTGACTTGCCCCGACGATGGTAAAGTCGCTGGCAAATTCCGGTTTGGTCAGACGCTTGGCCGTGATATCGGTACGCGATTGTCGCAAACTGGCAGCACGCGCCTTGCCGCGCCCTTCCGCCAGCGCCTCGGCAAAGGTGGCGAAAATGACTGTCAGCCAGAGCCAAACGGAGACTGTGCCGGTAAACCAGGCCGGTTCTTTGTTCGCGCCGGTGAGTGACATGACAAAGGTCACCAGGGTGATGACACTGGCAATCTCCACGCAAAACATGACCGGATTGCGCCACAGCTGGCGAGGGTCGAGTTTCATGAGTGAATCGAGCAGTGCGGGTTGCATGATCCGTGCGTTGAAAAGGGAGATCGGTTCAGCAGTATGTTTCGACATTACTATTTACCTCCCAACATGGTCAGGTGTTCGACAATCGGCCCGAGCGAGAGGGCCGGAAAAAAGGTGAGAGCGCCGACAATGAGGATGACAAGCGTCAGCCAGAGGGCAAACGGCACCTTGTCGGTGGGCAGCGTCCCGAGACTCGGCGGGACGTACTTCTTCGCCGCGAGTGACCCGGCCATGGCGAGCACGGCCACTGCCGGCACGTAACGGCCGATGATCATCGCCAATGAGCCGAGGAGGTTGTAAAAATTGACGTTGCCATTCAATCCGGCAAAGGCGCTGCCGTTATTGTTGGCCATGGAGGCGAAGGCGTAAAGCACCTCTGAGAGACCATGGGCACCGGGGTTGGCCATGGATGACACGGCGGACGGGGTGATCATGGCGATCCCAGAGAGGATCAGAACGGTGATTCCGGCGGTGAGGATCGTTATGATCGACATCCACATTTCCCGAACCTCGATCTTTTTCCCAAGATACTCGGGTGTCCGCCCGATCATCAACCCGGAAACAAAGACGGCGATTACCGCAAAGGCGAGCATGGTATAGAGACCGGAGCCGACCCCGCCGAAGACGACTTCCCCGAGCAGGATCAGGGAGAGCGGGATCATGCCGCCGATAGGGGTGAGGGAGTCGTGCATGGCAGCGACCGCACCGCAGGAGGTGCCGGTGGTGGCCACCTCAAAGAGGTTGGTGCCGGCCAGGCTGAAGCGGAGTTCCTTCCCCTCCATGTTGGCCCCATGCACACCGAGTTGAGCTAAAAGCGGATTACCACCAGCCTCAACTCCCTGCAGCACGGCAAACGACGCGACCAAGAGGAGGAGCATGACCCCAAGGAGCGCCCATCCCTGGCGGGTGATTCCCTACCATGACCCCGAAGGTGCAGGTGAGGGCGCCGGGGATGAGGAGAATCAGGAGATATCTCCAAATAGTGGGAGAGGGGTGTCGGGTTCTCGAAGGGGTGCGCCGAGTTGGCGTTGAAGAAGCCGCCGCCGTTGGTCCCCAGTTCCTTGATCGCCTCCTGGGAAGCGACCGGCCCCATCGGAATGGTGACTTCCTTGACCGTCACCCTCTCGGTCACCGGGTTACCATTGGCATCCTTAAGCGGGCTTCCCTTATCGTCCACCATTGGTTTGTCGTAGCTTACCGCCTGCACGAGCGGCACCGTCTTGTAGGGCGCTGAAGTTCTGGATCACGCCCTGGGAAACCAGGACGAGGGCAGCGACAAGGGAAATCGGCAGCAGGATATAGAGGGTGCCGCGGGTCATATCGACCCAGAAATTTCCCAGCATCCCGGTCTTGCGCCGGACGAAGCCGCGGATCAGGGCAATGACAATGGCCATGCCGGTGGCGGCGGAAACGAAATTATGCACCGTGAGCCCGACCATCTGGGTGAAGTAGCTGGCTGTCGATTCACCTCCGTAGTTCTGCCAGTTGGTGTTGGTGACGAAACTGACCGCCGTGTTGAGTGCCAGTTGCCAGGAGAAGGCCGGCAGTTTCTGCGGATTGAGCGGCAGCAGGTGCTGTGTCATCAGCATGGCAAAGAGCGCTGCGAAAAGCACCAGGTTGAAGAGGACCATGGCCCAGGCGTAGCTCTTCCAGTCCATCTCCTCGTCCTGCCTTACTCCGCATATCCGGTAGAGGAGTTTCTCGCAGGGGCTAAAGACAGGTGTAAGAAAGGTCCTCTCCCCCTGATAGACCCTGGCCATAAATACGCCAAGCGGCTTGACCAGAGCCAGCAGGACGACAAAAAAGAAAATTGTTTCCAGCCATTCATTCATGTTCATTGCGATACTTCCTCCATTGTTGCATCAGATCGAGGCTCTCGGGGATTCAGGAAAAGCTGAGCTTCTGCTTCCAGTTGAATGCTTTCTCACTTTCATTCACTGTAGTGCTTCTGATATCAAAAAAAGGTCAAAATGCCGGATCGAAATATCAAAATGGTATCAAAAATTGGCTGGATATTCAGAGATAATCTTGTCCTCATTGCAATGAAGCAAACCTGTTCTCTGCCGCCGCCACTCCTTGGCATTGGTCAAGAAGTCCATTGATGCCGGTAAAAACGGCCACCACATCCTGGGTAAGGTCGGCTCCCGTGCAGCGTCGCATGTTGTCGCCATTGCGATGGGCGATAATTACCGTATGAATTTCCTCCAGAGGGGTAACCACTCGTCGAGTGAGGCTTCTGATAAAAATGACCCCGGCCAAGAACGCTGAAAGCGCCATGAACACTACCCCCCAGGCTCCGGCGCGGCCTAGCTGCTGCGCTCGCCGGTCGGCAATCGTCATAGCATCTCGATTGATTTTGCCAAGTTGGACGGCAGCCTCGACAACTTCCTTTCTCACTGCAGCGTCACCTTGAAATAAAGGGGGAAGCATTGGTTCCATGCGTTTGAGGATTTCCGGCTCCTGCGGTTCGGTAACATTTGTCTTCGCTTTGTCAAAGGCCGTTTGAAAAATCTGTGCCTGTTCAAAGGAATAGGGCGATCCGGTGCCGGTGACCGCCATTAAGGCAAGCATATCCTCGCAGGCCTTGAGCGAACGATCGTTGCGTTCGATAATGATAGCAATTGCCGGCGCCATCCTCATGAAAATTCCGATAGTGCCGACCGCCATCAACAGATTGAGGCCGACCAGGAACCAAGAGCCGACACGTACTGCCAGTGCAAGACGCATATCAGACTCCTCCGGTGAGTTTGGGAACTGCCGCCTCATTGGAAACGATGATGAGATGATCATTTTCCCTCAAAGGCTCGTGCGGCGATGGTTGGAGCACTTTGCTGGGAGAACCCCGGCGAATCGCCACCACCATGACGCCGAATCGCTTCGGCAACGAGAGTTCGACAAGACTTTTCCCGATCATCGAAGGATGGATGGACAGTTCGGTGAGGTGCAGATCTTCACTCAAGGGCATGTCGGAAATAACCTGGCGGTTAATGACGCGGGTGGCAAACCTCCTGCCGAACTCTTCCTCCGGGTTAACCACCAGATGTGCCCCCACCAGTTGCAGAATGCGTCGGTGCATAGCATTATTGGCCCTGCCGATGACCCATGGCGAGCCCATCTGACGGAGCAGGGCGGTGCAGATAATCGATGCTTCTTTGGAGTCGTCGCCGATGGCGCAGACCGAACAATCACGCCTTGCCGGCTGAAGCCGAGCCAATTCAGCTTCGTCGGTTGCATCAAGCATGACGGTCTCGGTAACAAAGGCTGAGGCCTCATCCACCAGATCTTTGCGTCGATCGACAGCCAGAACTTCATTGCCTTTCTCGGACAATGTACGGGCAAGCGACATGCCAAACTGCCCGAGTCCTATGATGAGTACTTGTTGGGACATGGTGCCTCTCTCAGTTTAAGGTAATGCGAGCATCGGGACATCGCGAATCGGCAGGAGCGACATCGAGACTCAGAAGGGTAAAAAGGGTCATCGGCCCTATACGACCGATAAACATGGTCAACATGATAATAATTTTGCCGATTGCATCCAGATAAGGTGTTGCGCCAAGGGACAAACCCACCGTGCCCAGGGCCGAAGTCACCTCAAAAGCCAGCTCCCTGGCGGGAAGTTGCTGGGTTATCTGCAATGCCAGCACGGCAAAAAACCACACCAGCACTCCGGAACCGACCACGGTGATGGCGCGATTAATGGTACTTTGCGGTATCCGCCTGTTCTGGGCAATAACCTCGTTATGGCCGGTGATGCAGGCCCAAAAAGTCATGGCCAGGACGCCGATGGTTGTGGTTTTAACGCCGCCGGCGGTTCCACCAGGGCTACCGCCGATAAACATGAGACAGAGCATGACCAGGAAAGTCGGCTCGAGCACACCACTGATTTCAACCGAATTAAAGCCTGCGGTTCGCAAAGTGGCGGATTGGAACCAGGCATTATGCACCTTGTCGGCAAAGGATAACCCAGCCATAGCGCCATTCCACTCAAAGACCAGGAAGCACCCTGTTCCGACGAGGAGAAGCGTCGCGGTTGTCATAAGGGCAATACGCGGAGCCAGCGGGATAACGCGACCTCTGAACCAAGCAGGCAGGACCAGACAGGTCGCCGGGGCCAGGCCGCCGAGGATGATCAATGCCGCCACAATATGCAGGACGAGAGGGTTGCTCTGATAGGTAACCAGATTATTGCTCTGCAGGGCAAAGCCGGCATTACAAAATGCCGAAATCGAGGTAAAAATGCCTCTCCACATGGCGGAGGTCAGGGAATCGCCGGAACTCAGGAAGCAGCCTGTCAGGAGCGCAGCGCCGACGAATTCCGTCAGCAGAGTGAACGTGACAATGGTAACCAGAGAACCAATCAGGTCACTATGACTCGTCTCGGTCAAGGTGGTCAACAGCCTTTCCTGGCGAAGGCTCAGTCGTTTTCCCATGACATGCAAGGCAACGGTGGAAATGGTCATGATGCCGAAACCACCGAGCTGAATAAGGAGCAGAATGAACCATTGGCCCAGAAGGGTAAAATCGTTTGGCGTATCCAATACCGTGAGTCCAGTGACACATACGGCACTTACCGAGGTAAAAGCTGCGTCGACAAGGGCAATGTTCCCCTTGGCTGCTGCCCAGGGAAGCTGAAGCAGCAGGGTGCCGAACAAACATAGTCCGAGAAAGGTACTGATAAGAACCCGAGCCGGGTGATTGAGAAAAAGCTCCCACCAGTGTTCATGGATACTCTAAAGGCGAGTGTGGCTGTGGCAGAGCAATGAGGGTCAACAGGCTGATACAGACAGCCGCGAGTTTGGCCTGTCCGAAAAAGAGGGCAAAGAGCGCACCAATCGAGGCCATAAGCGGCAGGAACATCCAGACAATTGTTAAGAGCCCTTTGTGGCACCTGCCAATCCAATGGCCAACTAATCCCTGACTGATAAGCAACGAAGCAATAATTGCCACCTCCCCAATGGACTGACCTGTGGGAGCAAGGAAGAAACCGGAGAGTGCGATGGGTGGCACGGTCCACAAAGCCCCTCTTGCCCGCTGGAGGCTCCTGTCGTGCGGTGAATTGAAGAAACTCGGGTGCTGACGAACACGAAATTCCCAGAGAAAATAACTTGATTGGATTAAAACAACACCACCGAACAGAGCAATCTGGGGCTCGGTTGCAAAATAGGGAAGCCCGGCAATACCGCAGCCTCCAAGAGCCAAGTAGCCAAATATTTTTCCCGGCAGGGTCCTTCTAAAAAGGAGCACGGCTGCGACAAGGCAGCATAAAAATGCTGTTGAGGAAACAATTACCCTCCAGGCACCGAGGCCTTCACCACCTGTACCGGCACTGGCCAGCAAAAAAGGCAAGGTCGCAAGGGTCATCAGCACGCCTTCGATGCCGACATTGGTCAATGATGTCCGAGATGAAGCTGAGGAGTTCCTCATCTTATCATCTTATTTAGAAGATTTGAATGGTCTGCTCTTAACGGCATTTTGAAAAGCGGCAAGTACCTCGGCACATTGAGCTGAAATTATCCGTTTTTTACCTATTGAAAGCTCTAGTGACTTGACATTACTGTTTTTTCTTGAAAGTTCCTGAACCTGGACGGTCACTTCCATAAATTCGGAAAAAGCCGTTTTCGCCTGCAATAAGGTCTGCTGGCTTTCTTTGTCGACAATTCCAAGAAGCTCTTCGAGAGACAGTAAAACTTCTTTTTCCTCCATTTTTATCTGCATCTCTATTTGGTCCATTTTCTCGTTACTTATCTCGGCGATGTGGGAATTATGCATATTGAGAATTTGCCCGCAAGCAGCAATTGCATGCCATGCAATTGCCGCTACCCGATCTTCCTTTGGAGTCTGTGAATTCAACCGCATGACATCTTTCAGAACCAGCTCAAAGCGCTGCATCGTCTCAGCACCTTTTCCTCGGGAGAGGAACGCAGCCTTGAGATTGGTATTCTGCACCGCAAGTTCCAAAATGACTTGATCGAGTCTGCGGAATTCCATCCAGCAGGTTTTGAACTCACTGACAAATTTCTCCTCATCTTGCAGGTGGGTTGCATCTATGAGTGATTGTATTTGTGTCAAATCTTCTTCCACTGCTGCCGAGGAGGCGAGCGACTGGCCGGCATAATCCTGTGATTCCTCATCCGTGAGTGCCATCACCGCGTTTTTCTCCATTTCAACAGATTTATGGAAATTAATGCGCATTTGCGACAATATTTCATTCTTTTTCCTGACATTAAGATAGGTGTCTTTGCTTAGCTCAAAAGAGTCATAAGATCTAGGTATTATAAATAAAAATAACACCCCCATAGAAAGACCGACACCCCACAAGACGGCAATGAGGGTTTTACTGTCTGGAAACTGCATACCCGCTTCCTCCATTGGTAAATAATAAGAGCTTCCCTGGTTCGATTGTAAAAAATAAGCGGGCCGGCCAAATCATAATTCCACCTGGGTTCCCAACTCGATCACCCGGTCCGCCGGCAGGCCGAAAAAGGACGAGGCATTCCAGGAGTTCCGTGCCATGAAAATAAAGAGATGCTTGCGCCACTGGGCCATGGGATTCGTTCCGGTCGCCAGAAGGGTTTCACGGCCAAGGAAAAAAGAAGTGGTGTAGATATCAACAGGTAGCCCTATTTTGTCGAGAAGATCAAGACTTTTTAATATGTTCGGTGTCTCCATAAAACCATAATTGACATGGACCCGGTAAAAGCCCATGCCAAGATCGGTGACGCTCAGTCGATCGCCCTCATCAATTGTTGGTGTTTCAGCCGATACCACCGAAAGCAGCAGAATACGTTCATGCAGTGCCTCGTTGTGCTTGAGAAAATTTACCAGGGTGTGCGGTATGCCTTTCGGAGTGATGGACATAAATACCGCCGTTCCGGATGTCCGTGGCAGATCAAGTTCGGCAAGGTCCTTCAGAAAAACGTCGGCGGGCATATGCATCAGGCCGTAGTGTTTTGCCAGCAATGTCCTGCCGTCTCGCCAGGTTACCATGCTGGTTGCGACCACAGCGGCAATGCCGAGCGTTATCCAGCCGCCATCCACCACCTTGAGAAGATTGGCGCCGAGGAAAGAACAATCGAAAAACAGGAAAAGCACCAGGAGCGATCCACTTTTCCACGGCGACCAATGCCACCTGAGGCGGGTGACCTGGAAATACATAAAGGAGGTTATTGCCATGGTGGCGGTCACGGCGATCCCATAGGCGGCAGCAAGCCTGCTGGATTCCTTGAACACCAGAACCAGGGTCAGGCAGGCGATCATCAGCAGCCAGTTGACCATCGGCATATAGATCTGGCCCTTGGCCTGCTCCGAGGTGTGGATGATGCGCATACGCGGGGTGAAACCCAGCTGAATGGCCTGTTGCGTCAGCGAATAGACACCGGAAATCATGGCCTGCGAGGCAATGATCGTTGATACGGTGGCCAGCCCGACCAAAGGATAGAGCATGGATTTTCGGCGCCAGGGCATAAAACGGGTTGACATTGGCGATATCGGGATTGTCGAGGAGCAGCGCACACTGACCGAAATAGTTGAGCAGCAGGCCGGGGAGGACAACGCCATACCAGCCAAGGCGGATGGGCAAGCGCCCAAAATGACCCATATCGGCATAAAGCGCCTCGCCTCCGGTAATACAGAGGACCACGGATGCTAAAGCGACGACGCCGTGCAAATGATTGACGGCAAAAAAATCGACCGCATAAAGAGGGTTGATTGCCGCAAGAATTCCCGGTTGATGGACAATCGCCCTGCATCCCAGCACGCCAATCGTCGCGAACCAGACAATCATTACCGGGCCGAAAATCCTACCTATGAGAGCGGTTCCTTGTTTTTGAATGAAAAAGAGGGCGATGAGTATCAGGCAGGTCATCGGCACCACATAGGGGGCTGCGGCATCGGTGGCCATATTGAGGCCTTCGACCGCCGACAGTACCGATATGGCCGGGGTGATTACCCCATCGCCGTAAAGAAGGGCCGCACCAACGGCAGCAAGGAGAGTGAGCAAAGTCCAAAACTTCGTGTTGTTTTCCAGTTTGCTGCGTAAGGTGGCCAAGAGGGAAAACGTTCCACCTTCGCCTTTATTGTCGGCGCGGAGCAGGAAGGTGACGTATTTTAAACTTATTACGATGATCAGCGACCAGAAGACCATCGACATTATTCCAGTCACATTGGCCGGGGTGGCAGCTACTCCATGGGTACCGGAGAAACATTCCTTGATAGTGTACAGGGGGCTGGTGCCGATATCGCCATAAATTACCCCTAAGGCGGCGATGGCTAAAAGAGGAAGGCCTTTTCGGGAACTTCGTATGACTTTACTATCCTGAAGGACTGCAGCGGACACGGCAGAACAATGCATTTGTTTTTATTGTATAAAATAATAGGATAAAGATCTTTAAGTGCGTTTATCATCTCTAGCATTTTTGCTATAAAGATTGTGTCAAGATACACGGGAAAGACATCAAGATTTTATCAAGATCCTTGATTTCTGCTCTCAGGCCGATAAAGCAGCAACCCCATTGCCGTGAAGGCGGCAAACGATGCTCCAGCAATAAATGCGGCAGGGGCACCGAATGTGCTCCAGAGTGCCCCTGCCAAAGCGCTTGCCAAAAAGAGCGTCACACCGATTATCAGATTGAAGATCCCGAAGGAAGTGCCTCGAAGATCGGCCGGAGCAGTGTCGGCAACGAGTTTTGCGAGCAATCCTTGGGTAAGGGCCATGTGCAGACCCCAGAGCGCAGAGCCAAGGAATACGATGCCGGGTGACGCAGCTATCGCCAAGACGATATCAGCGGCGACGAGCACCGCAAGCCCGCACAATAATAGTGTTCGGGCTGAAAATCGGTCCGCCGCTGCACCTGCGGGGTATGCACATCCGGAATAGATAAGATTCATTACAATCATGATCGTCGGTATATAGCCGACCGTAAGGCCGATATCCTGGGCACGAAGAATCAGAAACGCCTCACTGAAACGGGCGAGGGTAAATCCCGCACCGAGGGCAACGACAAGCCAGTACCGCCGTGGCAGACGTTTGACTGCAGTCGGCATCAGGCGATTTCCTGGCCTTCCGGCTTTGCCTGGCGACTTGGTTTCATGCACTGCAATGATGAGCAGAAACACTGAGAGAAATGCTGGTATCACAGCTATCCACAGCACGGCCTTAATGTCATTTTCCAACCAAAACATGAATATTACGGCAAACAGAGGCCCGACAAAGGCCCCAACGGAATCGAGCGACTGGCGCAACCCAAAGGCTGCGCCACGAAGCTGCAGTGGCGCGATATCGGCGACCAGTGCGTCACGCGGCGCACCGCGAAGGCCTTTACCAAGGCGATCGACAAAGCGGGCTCCGAACACCCAACCAATTGTTGTTGCAAGTGGAAATATCGGTTTGGTCATGGCTCCGAGTGCGTATCCAGCCACGGCGAGCAGCTTTCGCTTTCCCAAGTAATCGCTGATAGCCCCCGAAAACACCTTGGTGATCGCCGCTGCTCCTTCGGCAACACCTTCAACAATACCAATCGTCACCATGGAAGCACCGAGCGTCGTTGCCATGAATATCGGCAAGAGGCTGTGCACAAGCTCGGACGAGATGTCCATGAGCATTGAAACAAATCCAAGCACCCAAATACCTTTCGGCATTTGGTGGTAGTGGCCCTGAGTAGCGGCGGGCAATTCATTTGCCATGCGATATCTTGTCACCCTCCTTTCAGCAATGCCTCAGATTCATTCGGCAGGATGATACTGAAGGTTGTCCAGCCATCACTGCTTTTAACCTCAATGCTGCCGCCATGCAGTTCAACGATCCTGCGGACGATGGTCAGGCCGAGGCCCGCACCGCCAAAAGTCTGGGAGCGGGATTTTTCCACCCGGTAAAACTGATCAAAGATCCTCGGCAGATCGGCGGCAGGGATCTCCGGGCCGGTGTTGGCGATGGTCAGGTGTATGCTGGCCCTGGCTTTTCCTGAGTTGATTCGGATCTGCCGTTCTCGGCGGCATTGTATTTTATGGCATTGTCGATGAGATTGATGAGGAGTCGGAGAAGTTTTTCCGGGTCGCCGACAGAGAGATGATTCGGCGATTTCGGTCACTACGGTGATATCTTTTGCCTCCAGGATCTCGTGAAAGTCGTCGAGGACCTGGGCGATCAGTTCATCCAGTCTGACAGTGCTCGCGGGCGCAGGTTTCGTTCTGTTCAAGTCGTGAGATTTCCAGGAGATTGCGCACCAGTTTACTCAGGCGGCGCATGGTGTGGAGCTGTTTTTCCAGCTCCAGTTGGAGGGTTTCCGGCGGCTCGGCGGCGAGCATTTCTTCATGGCCGAGCATGAGAATGGTCAGCGGGCTTTTCAGCTCGTGGGCGGCGTTGCCGACAAATTCCTTCTGCCTGCTGGAAAGAGTGTTGCAAGCGATCGAACATCTGATTGAGGGAATGTGCCAGGGTGTACAATTCATCCCGGCTACTGCCAAGAACGATTCTCCTGTCCAGTGAATTTTCACGAATTTCCTTGATATCTTGGTTGATCGTCGCAAGCGGCCGGAGAAGCTTGCCGGCGAGAAAATAACTTATCAGGAAGATGAGAACTATCGTTGCGAAAATACCTGAGGTCAAGCCTGTTAGGAGTTCGCGGAGTTCCAGGTCAAGAAAAAGCAAGGGCTTGGCGATGAGGATGGTATAGTTTTCTCCTGACCGATTTTTTGTCAAGTGACCCGCACTCTGAACTTGACTGTGTCGTCGGTTATATCATGCAAGTTCGTCGATCTCTTCCGGATCAATCCAGAGTTCTGATAAGGAGATTTCCTTTTCAATGAAATACCTGATCCTTGCCAGGAAGCAAAGGGATATCGATTTTATTTGCAAGCGGCGAAGCAAAGATCGTCCTTCCCTGACTATCCAGTATTTTCAGCCAATAGCGCTCAAGGAGATAGTCATATTGGCTGTTCAATTGGAGTTTTTCCCCTGGATTGGAAAAATCCAGATCGGCTAAATATCGTCCCTGCTGCGCTATTTAGTTCTTTGTCGATGGAATCATAGGTTTGATCCAGAAGCTCATAATAGACCACCATGGAGAAAATGACGGCCGTTACCAGGGCCACCAGCGATATCCCCAAGGTGAATTTTGTCCTGATCTTCATTTCCCTTCCCTTTCAATGAGATAGCCGACACCTCTGATCGATTTGATGATCTGTTCCTGGTCCGGCGATTTGAGTTTTTTCCGCAGGTTGCTCATGTGGACATCAATGAAATTGGACATGCTGAAGGGATCGAAATTGTCTCCCCAGACATGTTCAGCCAGGGTGAATCGGGAGATGGCCCGGCCACGGTTATGCAGGAGAAATTCGAGGATGGCGAACTCCTTGGTGGTAAGGGTCAGAAGTTCGCCGTTTTTGGTGACCTCGCGGCTGACGGTATTGAGGCGGATATTGCTCGACCTCGATGACCGGATTGCCGGTATTGCCTCTTCTGATCAGTGCCCGGACTCTGGCCAGCAGTTCAGCGGTGGAAAAGGGCTTAGCCAGATAATCGTCGGCCCCGAGATTGAGGCCGACCACCTTGTCGTCGATGTCGCCTTTGGCGGTCAGCATCAGGACCGGGGTCTGTAATACCGGCAGCGCGGATTTCTTTAAGGATCTCAAGGCCGTTCATGCCCGGCAGCATGATGTCGAGGAGGATCAGATCGTAGCTGTCGTTCAAGATTTTCTTCAAGCCCCTGGCGACCGTCCGTTGCGGTCGTTACCGTGTAATGTTCACTGGTCAAGAGCGACTGGAGTTTTTCGAGGAGGTAGGGTTCGTCGTCGATTATGAGAATATTCATGGGCGTTTTAAAGAGTCCCTTCTTCGTTGTGATTTTCAGTATTGTTGCCTATCAAAAGCTGCCACTGAGCGCCAGTCCGGCCGTTCTTTCTCCGAAAAATGGGACAACTGCTACTTTCTCTTTGTAGCTGTCGGTAAAAATAAAGGTGCTGATTATTCCTATGGCCGCGCCCGCCAAAACATCTTCAATATAATGCTTATCAGCTTCAACACGACTGTAGCCGACAAACGATGCGGCCAAATAGGCAGGAATACCGTATTGCCAACCATACCTTTTCTGAATAAAAGAAGCTCCAGAGAAGGCAGCGGAGGTGTGTCCGGAAGGAAAGGACATCGAACCGCCATTCGGTCGTTTTTTATCTATGGTGAGTTTCAATGCATAGGTTGTCGCCAAGGTAGTGGCGAAAGATTTATAGAATTCCATCCGCCCATCCTCGTCATCATAGACAAATGTCATGCCGTAGGCAACCGCCGGGACAACGACCTGGATGATGGTCCCTGCTGTTTCGACGCTGTCCGACGCCATAAGAGATGAAGGGAAAATACATGTCAGGATAAAGAAGAAAACAACAAGGCTTGGGATGTTCTGTAAGTGCATGGGTAGTCTCCTTAGGACATCAATGCTGTTCTAACTGCAGCATCAACAGTATGATTGAGTTCAGACCGAGATTTTGAAGTCCACAATGACATCAAAACTGGTAGAACAGGCCGGCGGAGATCGAGGTCGTGAGCATCAGTTCCACGCCGTAGTGTTTTGGAAAAAATACTGATTGTAGACCTCAACTATCGGAATAAGCGGAGAACTGGAGGAAAACGGCGCCTCGCCATCTTTGTAGCCATAGGCAAGACCGAGGCGATACCCAAAGGTCATGTCCCAGTTGTTACTGAGTTCCGAGGTGGACAAGTTTCTTGCCAGGCCGACTGCCCATGTCTGGTTGTAAAAGGAATTCTCAAAGGTGCAGGCAAAAAAATCCTTATACTGAAAACCGACGAGCTTATTATTCCATTGGTCCTTTTGCCGGCTTGTGCCGGTAAAGTGGAAAGTAGCCATCCCAAGTAAAAGCTGAACTTCAGTCGGCTGACCTAGGAGGTATTCAAACAGAGTTCTGTCGTTTTCGACCTTACTGTTGAGCTCCCCGCCCCAAGCGGCATGAGAACTGAAAAGCAACATCGATCCGAAGAGCAAACAGCGAAAAGCGAGGGAAGAGTTACGGTAACATTTCATTTGAATTTCCCTTTTCAACGCCATCATGCCTTGCCAGACCCGCGAGATTGCCGGGAGTGTATCCGGTCAACAAACGAGAGTAAAAATGGCCGCTTTCTTTGCCCCGCTTCTCCACGTTGATTTCATGGATTTCCCCGAGATGTTGATAAGAATTGCCGAAGTAAGCGGGGTCCATCCGTTTCTTGTCTTCCGAGACAACAATAATATCGCGGCCGATTGCCAACTTGGGTTGATACCAGTAGTTATACATAAGGCCTTGATGGCCGAAAAGGTGGGGGCCGGTGGTATCATTGGCATTCATCCTTTCCTTTTCGTCCGGATGGAGTTTGGAACGGTAATAGGCCAGGCCGCTTGCCGTTCGGTAGGAATCCATACCGACAACCAGGGGACGCTTGCCATCTTCGGCAGTAATCGTTTTAACCTGCTCTTCTATCTGTTGGGCGAGGTCATCCCAACCGAAAAGAAAAACACTTCTGCCAAAAGACACCCCGGGAATGCCGAGGGCGAAATAGTGGAAAAGCACGCCGTAACTGAGAACGAGAGCAACAAGAGTGCCCGGCCAGAGAGAAGACAGCCGCTGTTGCAGTCTGCCGCTGCCGGCGACCATGGCGGAGGCCATAAACGGCAGAATGGCGAGCCATAAGGGTCCGGTCCAGTTCAGTTTTATCTCTTTGGTGAGGCTGAAGAGAATGAAAATGGCGAGGGGGGTGAGGGCCATGGTCAGACAAAAGATGTATCCGCGTTGGCGCAATTTCCCGACGGACATCGGAAGCAGACACCTCCGTAGTGGCCACATGCCGATAATCGCCGATAAAAGTCCGACAGGGGTAAGAAGAATCAGAATGCTCAACAGCAGGAGGTGCGTCGAAAACTGGGCTCCAGCCTGCAACCGTCCCTGACTTTGAAACAAAAAGGATGCCCAGTGATTTTGGTAATTCCACCAGATAACCGGCGAAAAGATGAGTCCTGCCAGGATGGCTGCGAGGTAGGGCTGTGGCCTGCGAAACCATTTTCTTGCCGTGGAATCGATCAGCATAAAGACAACGACGGCGGGCCCAAGAAAAGCAATTGTGTACTTGGCGGCAAGCCCTACTCCGAGACATATTCCCACTCCGACCCAAGCCCGCGGAGTCCCGAGAACCAGGGCGCGGTACAGAAAGTAGAGTGCACCGGCCCAGCAGGCAACAAGAGGGGCATCCGGAGTCATGACGACCGCGACCCCAAAAAAAATGGGCAGTGTTGCCACCAGAACCAGTGCCCGCATGGCGCTGTCTTTGTTGAAGATGCTCTTGGTCAGGCGATAGGTGAAAAAGGCGGTGACGAACCAGCAGAAAAAAGCCCCGAACCGCACACCGAGTTGGTCTTGACCGAAAAGGAGCGTGCCGAACTTGATGAGCAGGGCGACCACCGGTGGGTGGTCGAGATAGCCCGTGGCCGGATGCTGCGCGTAGTTCCAATAGTAGGCCTCTTCCTGGATAAGATCAAAGTTGCCGAGATAGACCAGGCGGAGCAGAATGGTGTAACCGATGAGCAGGGACCCGAAAAGTGTCCAGTTCGTACCCTGCGGACGCAGCACCGCAAGTCGACTGGTGATGATTGCCGTAAGCCAGATAAGGCAAGATGTCCCGCCGATAATAAAGGGAAGAATGAGGGCGGATGTACCCATGGCTGCGGTCGATGCCAGCAGGCCACTGCGAAGAAAGAGGCCCATGACTACGATTAGGAGAAAATAGCGATAGCCGCCCCTAAGTTGGACAGCGGTGGTTCTCTTGGCCAACGCCTCGGCTATCGGGTAGCAGACGTGCATTGCCGCCGGAAGGCTTAGGATATGGCTCACTTCAAGTGGCATTCCCAGGATGCTGAAGAGTAAAAAAAGGGCGTAGTCGAAGAATCCGGCGATACATCCAAGACATAAAAAAAGAGGGATACTCCGAACAATGGACAGCCTTGAAAATAGGCGAATCAATTGGTGGAGATATTCCTTGAGAACCGTGAAATTCATCTTCGAGGTCCCAAGGTGACGGTCTACAAAGGTGATGGGTATCTCCAAAACCCGCAGGGGTTCGGCTGTTTCGGCAAGTATTTCCAGACCGATTTTGAAGCCCGGCATATTGTCCGGCAAGGCTCTCAGTCGCTCCCGGTCGATGGCAAAAAAACCGGACAGGGGGTCCCGAACGGAGGTCAGGAGCCTTGCTGGTAGAGAGGCAAGTCGTGAGCCGAGGCGGCGCACCAGGGGCCAGTCGGGTGTACCGCCACCTTCCTGGTACCGACTGCCGATAACCATGTCGTACCTGCCGGCAACTAAGGGTTCGAGTAATGCGGGAATCATCTCCGGTGAGTGGCTGAGGTCGGCATCCATGACCACAACATGGCTATGAGAAGCAGCCCGAGCCCCGGCGGCGATGGCACCGGCCAAGCCCCTTTGTGTATCGCGGCGAACAAGCCGGACCTCAAGATCTCCCAAGTAGGCCTCGATGTATTGTCGGGTGAGGTCGGTAGAGCCGTCATCAACAAAAATGATCTCCGGAAACAACCCCAGAGGCTGAGTAACTGCAGCAATCTTCCGAAGGAGGGGGTGGATATTGTCTGCTTCGTTTAATGTTGGAATAATAAGGGAAAAATTTTTCATCCTGTTACCTGTTTTTTGTCCTTCTTATGTTCTCCGGGAAATTTCCGGAACATTTGAAGCCCTACGATAACAGGTGAAGGTTAAGGAACCATGAAGGGCCAACTGATTTTTTTGTACACTACAAATTTTGCGGCTTTCGAGGTTCAATCTTCATCATTTCTTAATCTTTGTGGTGTACCTTATTTGGCAAAGTTGTAACTCTGATTAGGAACCGCTGTTTCGTCCAAAACTTCTTATGGAGAGAGAAGAATCATGAAAAACCGTTTGTTTATAGTCGCCTTGATTATGTGCAGTAGCATCAGCATAAAAAATGCACAATCGAGTGAAACACCAACGCTTGAAAATTCGGATGTGACCGAAAGCAAAGAAAGCAGTGTCAGTACACCTGCCGATCAGGAGGGATGGTGGAGCAGTCAGC
>CAVWHG010000005.1:0-2500 GCA_963754865.1 uncultured delta proteobacterium
AAATCGGCGGCGACCTACTCTCCCACATAGTCTCCCATGCAGTACCATCGGCGCTGAAGAGCTTAACTTCCGTGTTCGGAATGGGAACGGGTGGATCCTCTTCGCTATGACCGCCGAAAAAGCGGCTGTCGGGAGCCGGCAACGCAAAAATTGTCGCCTTCGGAAAGGGGAACTAGACGATTCCTTCAAAAAGAAGGAATCGTCAGAGTATCTAAATAATCGAACAGTAGAGTAATCAGTAGTTGTTTAATCAAAAAAATATGGATAAGCCGCACGGCTGATTAGTATCGGTAAGCTGCATGCATTACTGCACTTCCACATCCGACCTATCAACGTGGTAGTCTACCACGAGCCTTCAGATGGCTTTACGCCATGGGATATCTTATCTTGAAGTAGGCTTCCCGCTTAGATGCTTTCAGCGGTTATCCCTGCCGAACATAGCTACCCAGCGATGCTCCTGGCGGAACAACTGGTACACCATAGGTTCGTCCATCCCGGTCCTCTCGTACTAGGGAAAGATCTCCTCAAATATCCTGCGCCCGCAACAGATAAGGACCAAACTGTCTCACGACGTTTTAAACCCAGCTCACGTACCACTTTAATTGGCGAACAGCCAAACCCTTGGGACCTGCTACAGCCCCAGGATGTGATGAGCCGACATCGAGGTGCCAAACCTCCCCGTCGATATGGACTCTTGGGGGAGATAAGCCTGTTATCCCCGGAGTACCTTTTATCCGTTGAGCGACGACCCTTCCATGCGGAATCGCCGGATCACTAAGACCTACTTTCGTATCTGCTCGACATGTCTGTCTCGCAGTCAAGCTCCCTTATGCCTTTACACTCTACGGCTGGTTTCCAATCAGCCTGAGGGAACCATCGCGCGCCTCCGTTACAATTTGGGAGGCGACCGCCCCAGTCAAACTACCCACCAGACAATGTCCTGGATCCGGATCACGGACCGCAGTTAGATTTCTAAGATAACAAGGGTGGTATTTCAAGGGTGACTCCATGCATACTAGCGTACACACTTCAAAGTCTCCCACCTATCCTACACATGTTATCTCAAAAAACAATGCCAAGCTATAGTAAAGGTTCACGGGGTCTTTCTGTCTAGTTGCGGGTAACCGGCATCTTCACCGGTGCTACAGTTTCGCTGAGTCCCTGGTTGAGACAGTGGGGAAATCGTTACGCCATTCGTGCAGGTCGGAACTTACCCGACAAGGAATTTCGCTACCTTAGGACCGTTATAGTTACGGCCGCCGTTTACCGGGGCTTCGGTTCAATGCTTCGCTTGCGCTGACATGTCCCCTTAACCTTCCGGCACCGGGCAGGCGTCAGACCCTATACATCGTCTTTCGACTTCGCAGAGTCCTATGTTTTTAGTAAACAGTCGCTCCCCCCATTTCACTGCAACCTGCGTCGGCTTCATAAGTAAATTACTTCACCTTGCAGGCACACCTTCTCCCGAAGTTACGGTGCTATTTTGCCGAGTTCCTTAACCAGAGTTCTCTCAAGCGCCTTAGTATCTTCTACCTGCCTACCTGTGTCGGTTTGCGGTACGGTCACATTCATAACTAGATACGAGGATTTTCCTGGAAGCATGGAACCAGCCACTTTGTAGTCTTACGACATCGTCATCACGCCTCAACGTTATGAGAACCCGGATTTGCCTAAGTCCTCCGTCTACACGCTTAAACCGGGACAACCAACGCCCGGATGGCCTTACCTTCTCCGTCCCCCCTTATCATCAAACGCTATGAAAGTGGTACAGGAATATTAACCTGTTTCCCATCGACTACGCCTCTCGGCCTCGCCTTAGGAGCCGACTAACCCTGAGCAGATTAACTTGACTACAGGAAACCTGAGGCTTTCGGCGTGAGGGTTTCTCACCCTCATTTTCGCTACTCGTGTCAACATAAGCTCTTGTGGAACCTCCAGCACTCCTTTCGGTGTACCTTCTCAGGCGGCCACAATGTTCTCCTACCATATCAGAAGACAGAGGACAGATGACAGAGGTCGGAAGAAACTACTTCCAACTTCTGTGCAATCCCTGGAGCATCATTGAGATTTGTTGATACCTATCTCGCCAATCCTTCCAGTCTGATTCTTTGATGTACTGCAGATCGAAACAGTAACGAAGCCATACTCTCATCTCATCACTCGACCCAAGAGCAATCGCTATATATCGCTTAAACTCCTTGACTGAGAAATTTTGTTTCCCAAAACCTTCAGCAAGGTTGGCACATATAGACTTTGATGCTCTGCGGATTTGATCGGCCAGTCCATATTGTTCTCTTTGGGGAAATTCCAAACTTGCTTTATGAATTTCCAGAGAAATTTTATAGGCTAACTGAAAAACCTGTAGATCTTCAAACGATGAAATCTTTTTTCTGTCTTCTGTCATCTGTACTCCGTCTTCTGATATCCGTAGCTTCGGTACTATGCTTAGCCCCGTTAAATTTTCGGCGCGGTACCACTGGACCAGTGAGCTATTACGCTT
>CAVWHG010000005.1:5000-257682 GCA_963754865.1 uncultured delta proteobacterium
GCACATGAGCGTCAGTATTTGGCCAGGTGGTCGCCTTCGCCACTGGTATTCCTCCCGATATCTACGAATTTCACCTCTACACCGGGAATTCCACCACCCCCTCCAATACTCAAGTCTCACAGTTTCAAATGCACGTCCATGGTTGAGCCGAGGGCTTTCACATCTGACTTATAAAACCGCCTACGCGCGCTTTACGCCCAGTAATTCCGAACAACGCTTGCACCCTCCGTATTACCGCGGCTGCTGGCACGGAGTTAGCCGGTGCTTCCTTCAGTGGTACCGTCAAACACAGCAGGTATTAGCCACCATGCACTTCTTTCCACTTGACAGGATTTTACGACCCGAAGGCCTTCATCATCCACGCGGCGTCGCTGCGTCAGGGTTGCCCCCATTGCGCAATATTCCTCACTGCTGCCTCCCGTAGGAGTCTGGTCCGTGTTCCAGTTCCAGTGTGGCGGATCATCCTCTCAGACCCGCTAACCATCGTCGCCTTGGTAGGCCATTACCCTACCAACTAGCTAATGGTACGCAAGCTCATCTCAGCACAGTAGCATATTCAGAGGCCACCTTTCTTGATTACTCAACGTATCCGGTATTAGCACACCTTTCGGTGAGTTATTCCAGATGCCGAGGTAGATAACTTACGCGTTACTCACCCGTGCGCCACTCTACTCTCTCTCCGAAGAAAAATTTCGCGTTCGACTTGCATGTGTTAAGCACGCCGCCAGCGTTCGTTCTGAGCCAGGATCAAACTCTCCAGTTTGATATCCTTAGACCACTCGCTAAGAGTGGTTACTTATATAGTGCTTAATTATATAAGAGCTCCCTTTCATTACCCCGCTATTTGCATAGCAGTTCACTCAAAGATGCCCTTGAGGTAATTAATCCCTCTATACAGGGATAAGTGTCGTTAGAAATCCGATAAAGAATTCCTACTCCACTAAAACCTCGTGGGCCCGTTTGCTTTCGTTGTTATTCAGTTGTCAAGGATCGTTTCAACTTTCCACTTTCATGAAACGTTGCGCCGCTTTATGCCGCGAAGAGCTCGTTAATCTAATCTATCTAATTCGCTCTGTCAATAACTATATTTCCTCTCTCTCGTCACAGATACTTCGCTAACCCCAAACTCAACCTCTTCAGTCAAGCCCAATGTCACCTCGTCTCCGGAACCGCGGCAAACTACTTGACCACGAACTGCTTGTCAATAGAAAAAAACAATCTGAAAAAAATATGTATTGAGTTCTATCGCAATAGACTATTATGCAGGGCAATTCGTTATAAATGCATGTGAAGTATGATCATTTACCTGCAAGCACTGCGTTACCTTCTCCTTTTTCTAAATAAACAACCCTATGGATGAAACAAACAGATTGCTTAAAGGTCTTCCCAAAGTGGATGAATGTATCTCTGTTTTGAGGGCTGATCCTGCAGTCGAAGCGCCCCAGCGGATTATCAAGACGGTCGTACAGGAAGCAATTGATCGAGAGCGTGAAGCCATTTTAGGAGGCTATCATACGGGCAGTGAACGATCTTGGGCGGAATGGATGCCAATCTTCAAAAAGAGTATTGCTGAAAAGATGCGCCCAAACTTCAGGAGAGTCATCAACGGCACCGGTGTTGTTATTCACACCAATCTTGGCCGATCGATTCTTTCGCAAAGGGCTACCGATCGCCTTGCTCAAGCTGGAGGCTATTACTCGAATTTGGAATATGATCTGGAAACCGGAAAACGGGGCAGCCGGTACAGCTTGGTAGAGGAGCTGCTGTGTTACCTGACCGGGGCCGAGGCGGCACTTGTTGTTAATAATAATGCTGCTGCAGTGCTTATTGCTCTTGATACGCTGACAAAGAACAAAGAAGCAATTGTGTCGCGGGGGCAACTGGTTGAAATAGGAGGTTCTTTTCGTATTCCTGATGTTATGGCCAAGAGTGGCGCTAAGCTGGTTGAAGTTGGGGCGACGAACAGAACCCATCTCTATGATTATGAACAGGCAATTTCCGAAGAGACTGCCTTGCTGCTTCTCGTGCATACATCAAATTTTCGGATAATTGGTTTTACTTCCGAGGTATCTGCCGCGGAAATGGTGGCTCTTGCCAGGAAAAACGACCTTGTCACCATGGAAGATCTTGGCAGTGGCAGTTTGATCGACTTTTCCCGTTTTGGTTTTCCGAAAGAACCGACCGTACAGGAGATTGTTAAAGCGGGCATCGATGTCGTCACTTTCAGCGGGGATAAACTTCTCGGTGGTCCGCAGGCGGGAATCATCGTCGGTCGCAAGGACATTATCAACCTGGTTAAGAAAAACCCTCTTAATCGTGCCCTGCGAATTGATAAATTTACACTTTCCTCACTGGAGAGTGTCCTTCGTGAATACCTTGATGTCGAAAGAGCCCTTGAAAATATTCCGACTTTGAGGATGTTGACCATTCCTCCTGCCGAACTGAAGAAGCATGCCCAGCGACTGATCCGCCGGTTGACGAAAAAACTCGGACAAAGATGTCGGTTTTCTATTACTCCGACAGTCTCTCGGGTCGGTGGGGGAGCTTTGCCTGAATTCAATATCGCCAGTTGGGCAATAGTGCTTACGCCGTCTGGCATGACCCTCAACACCTTTGAAAAAAAACTGAGACATCTGCCGATTCCTATTGTTGGAAGGATTGAGAATGGTTGTTTTCTCCTCGATGTTCGAACTCTTCAGGAGCGAGAGTTTGGCGAAATTGTCGAGTTATTGAACGAATTATTTAAAACCGAGGCGGCTAGTGAATAATACATTTCCAATCTTATCCAATCATCGGGGATTAATTGCCAAGGATTTTTCCCGTTTTTCTAAAAGTTACGCAGAGATTCTCAGAAAACGTCTTCCAACCGCAAAAACCATTTATTTCTCAAAAAATGACAGCCAGTTTGGTAATCAACCGTCAGCCCAACAACCGCATAATGATTTCGCTCCTCTATTAAATGCGGTCAGAAAAGGGGGAAAATCCTTTGCCATACAAGCACAAAGCTTGGTGTTGCCGTTTCAAGTAAGAGACGGGGGGACTGTTGTTGCCATTATTGAGGGGGCAGACCCGGTTTTTCTCGATAAGGTAAGCGAAGATTGGCTGGAAGAAATCAGGGCAGCCGCTGAAAGAGAATTTATCCTGCTGAAAGAGGCTCGTGTTGATGTTCAAACCGGACTGCTTAACCTTTGGAATCTGTATTCTCTTCTCGATTCCTGTCGGCGGACAAGTGGATTACACCTTATTCTGATTGAACTCCCACCGAAAAGGACGTCCTTTCGCTATGCTGTTCGCTATTCGCAAAAGTGTGCTACTTTGATCCTGAACTTTGTCCAGGGAGACTCCGTTCTCCACTTCCTCGGCCAGTCTACCTTTGCTTTAGTGTTGCCGAACAGGAAGGAAGATGCGAAGTCTGAGTTAGAAAGTACACTTGTTGCCTATTTGAAGCGAGAAGGTTGCTGCAAAGTTCATATTGGTTCCAGTTTTTCTCAATTCAAGGAAAGCGAAAATGATATCAAACCGCAGGAACGAAACCTGCTAGATGAGGCCTGGACCGCACTTCGCCATGCGGAAAAACGTGGGCCGTTTAGTTTTTGTGACTATAACCGCTTGGCATATCCGGAAAACCATCCCTTTGTTTCGCCTGAAAGAAATCTATTCCGCCGGCTCAGTAAATTGTCGAGGCAATCGCAAGCCTTCTGCCTGGTATATTTTAAGAAGTTGGGTGGTGAAAAGAGCGCAAAGGAAATTGTCCTGCCGCTTCTTGGCCGGGGTAAGCTCGTGAACACGGGTAGAGACAGCGTCGTGTACCTCGATGGTTTTACTGCTGCCGCAGCCCTGTCCTGGACCCAAGAGGTGATTCGCCGGGCTGGTGATGCCGACGCCGATAATCATATTTCCGCCGGGATATGCTGTTATCCCTACAGTGATTTCAAGAAAACCGAGATGCCCGTTAATTGCTGCAAAGCGCTTCTCCATGCCTCATTTTTCGGTGAATCGAGTGCGGTTGTTTTTGACGCGGTAAGTTTGAATATCAGTGGTGACATCTATTTTGCCGATGGGGATCTTGCGAAAGCCGTTCGTGAGTATAAAAGAGGGTTGAAGATTGATACGAATAATATCAATCTTCACAACAGTCTCGGAGTGGCTTTAGCGATGGTGGACAAACTTGTCCCGGCAATGCAAAGTTTTGAAAATGCTTTGGTCATTGACAAACATAACTTTATGGCTCTCTATAATCTAGGTCTTGCTGAACAAACCAGGGGAAATAAGGAAGCGGCTTACGAATTTTTTGAAAAAGCCTTGTTTAATTATAAGGATGAAGATAAGGATGAGCATGCCGGTTTTGGTCTGTTGGATGATCTGAAATTGCAATTGGGGATGCTCGCCGGAGATTTGGGGAAATACCATTCAGCCCTCGAATACCTCGAAGCCTGGCAAAAGAATAATAAACAAACGGTGAGAGTCGGCCGAGCCTTTTATCATACCGGCAAGGCCTATCACGGCATCGGGGATAATAATCGGGCGATGTCGGCACTTCAGCGGGCCCTGCAGTTTTTTGAGTTTGATGACCGGGCCATGGATCTCCTCGGTACCTTATATCTACAGGAGGGAGAGGGTGATGACATAGCACTCGCCCTGTGCCGTAAAAGTGTCGAACTTGAGCCCGGCAACATTTTTTACCGTTGCAATCTGGCCGCAGCCCAAGTGCAGTGCGGCATGCATTCAGAGGCAAGAGAAAATCTCTATAGGTGCTTAAAAAATGGAAGAACCAGGGCGAAGGCGCAGTTGCTGCTTGGCAGGAGTTATTGTCGCGAAGGACTGCATAAAAGGGCAGGACGCTGGTTTGAAAAAGTCTTGAAAGACGAATCCGTGATGCCGGAGTTACATATGGAGGCAGGTATTGGGATGGGGGAAGCAAGTACCTATTGAAGGAGGAAAAGCTTGTCCGGTATCCATCGAGTAATGCCTATTTTCTCCTTGAAGTTTAACCATTTTTTTGTCAGTAAAGAAATGTTTAAGTATTGTTTCACCACTATGATAATAACGATCGACGATCCAACAAAAATTCGGAGTAAGATATGGCTCAGATAGATGGTTTTTTTAAGCTGATGAATGACGAAGGAGCCTCCGATCTGCACATGGTGGCAGGGCAACAGCCACTTCTCCGGATTCGTGGCGATATGGAGCGGGTGAAATTCAAGAAAATGGGCAACGAGGAACTCCGCGCCATGCTCTACGAGATCTGCCCGGAAGAGAAGATTAAGATCTTTGAAGAGACCGGGGATATAGATTTTGGTTATGAAATTCCAGGGCTTGCCCGCTATCGTTGCAATTATTTCCAGCAAAAATATGGTATAGGTTCTGTTTTTCGGGAGATCCCCAGCGAGATAATGACCGTTGAACAACTTGGCCTGCCTTCGGTTATCGCCCGCCTGGCCCATCTGCCAAAAGGACTAGTGCTGGTGACCGGACCGACCGGTTCGGGTAAATCGACAACCCTGGCAGCTATTGTCGATGAATGTAACAAAAATCGCAAGGATCATATTCTTACCATCGAAGACCCCATCGAGTTTGTCCATAAAAGCCAGAAATGTATCATAAACCACCGAGAGGTCGGTAGCCATACCAAAAGTTTTGCGGCAGCACTGCGGGGGGCTTTGCGTGAAGATCCGGATATCATCATGGTTGGTGAGATGCGTGACCTTGAGACAGTTGCCCTGGCTATGGAGGCCGCCATGACCGGCCACCTGGTGTTCGCAACTCTGCATACCATCAATGCCATGAAGACGGTGGATCGCATTATTGAGATTTTTCCGGCAAGCCAGCAGGGCCAGGTGCGTTCGACCCTCGCCGATGCCCTTAAAGCAGTGGTATCGCAGACTCTTTTTAAAAGAATTGATATTAAAGGACGGTGTGCGGCTCTTGAAATCCTCATCGCCACGCCTGCCGTACGTAATCTTATTCGGGAAGGAAAGACCTTTCAAATATTGTCAACCATGCAGACCGGGAAGAAATACGGCATGCAAACCCTGGACGATGCCATCATGATCCTCCTCGAAAAGAAGATGATCGAGCCGAACGATGCCTACTCAAATGCCGTGGAAAAAGCAAAATTCCTGAAATATTTAAAGAAAGCGCCTACTGATTTTACTGAAGTCTAACCCATATCCCTTTTATCTTATTGTCTTTCTCTCATCTACTAGAACCGGCTCATAGGAATAGAGGGGATTGTTTCGGTTTTTGGCGTAGCCAAATACTTGAGAGCGTTCTCCGGCAATTCTTGCTTCCAGTGTGCCGTGCTCTGCGGTGGTCAGGAGGGTGATTCCCTTCTCTTCACAGTCAACTTTCAGGTGGTCATGGGGAAAATGGCCCTGCCCGCTTCGTCCTGCCGAGACCATCATGAGTGCCGGGGAAACAGCGACGAGAAACTCCGGTGAGTTGGAGGTGATTGAGCCGTGGTGCGGGGCGAGGAGGAGATCGGCGTTCAGGTCATAATTATGGTCGATGAGAGCGTGTTCTTCAGACCGACCAATATCTCCAGGAAAAAGTGCGCAATATTGCTGTGAACAGGCCTTGATAATGACGCCGGTGTTGGCCTGATTCCGTGATTCTCGGGGCTGGGAGGCGGCGCTGTCGCTCGCAAGATTGGCAATGCATTCGAGAAACTCCGATTCATCCTCATTTCCCAGCCGCATGCCTTCTTGTGGGGTCACCACTGCTATACGCTGTTCTTCCGCCAGATGTATCAAACGTCTGAACCCTTCGTCGTGACCGAGCCTGTCTCGTATCCACAGTTTTTTCGGCGAGAAATGCTTCAGAATAAAACCAAGGCCGTTATAGTGGTCGGCATCGGGATGGGTGACAACAACTGCGTCGAGCCTTTGTATACCCTTATGCCACAAGTATGGAGCAATGACACGCTCGCCGACGCTGCTTGCTGTTGCCGATGATCCACCCCCATCTATGATCACGGACATACCTGATGGAAACTGGGCGAGGGTGGCGCTGCCCTGGCCGACATCAAGGAAAGTCAGCTGGAGGGTGTCGGCTGGATTTTTCTGCAGTAGGGCCGGAGGATAGAGCATCAGCAGCAAGGAGATGTTCATCATGGTAACTGAAGACCATAGCCATATTTTTGCCGATTTTCCCCATAGGGTGCAGCCAAGTAACCCTGCATAGAAGACAATCATCAACCATACCGGCGGTGAGGGTAGCCAAAGAGTCGAGAAGGGAAGGCCGGAAAAAAATGTCGTTCCCTGCACTGCTGCGTTGAGTCCGACAGCACCGACACGGAAAAACCAGGTGCTGATCTCCGGTTGCAGAAAAATAAAGGGGATTGCGAGAAAGCCCGCGGGAAGGCTCCAAAGGCAGATGAGCGGCTCGACAATGAGATTGGCAAGTATACCCAGAGGGGAAAAACGATTGAAAGCGAACAAGATGATGGGGGTAGTTGCCAATGTGGCAACAGTTGACACCAAAAGACCAGCTATCAGCCAATTGGCTGCGCCCTGTTTGATGGTCGGGGGTGAGGTTGTGGAGTCGGGTAGAATGAGTTTTTTAAAAACCGGAAAAAGAAAAAGAATGGCCATGGTCGCTGCAAAAGACAATTGAAAAGAAGCGGTCAATAAAGCCAGAGGTTCGACCATGAGTATAATCAGCGCTGCGCAAGCGAGAAGCGTTGACGAAGATTTCGGCCTATCCGTGCAAACCGCCATGATGACAATACAACTCATTATTACAGCACGAAAGACAGGTGCGCTTAAACCGGCAAGAAGACCGTAACCCAGAAGCACCGGGAGGCAGCAAAGGGCTGCCCACTTGCGCAGGGGGTAGCGAAAGAGGAGCCGTTCCGAGCGGTTCAGGAGCCAGTACAGGGAGGTGTAGAGAAGGACAAAGATAACGGTCATATGCAATCCGGAAATCGACAAAATATGAAATGTTCCACTGCCCTTAAAGGTTTCGAGGGTGACATCATCCACCCGGGAAGCATCGCCTATAAGGATTGCCCGGTAGAGGCCACTGTTTGCGGCGGGGACGGCCATATCAATGTGTTCGCCGATTGTCGTTCGTAGCCTCTCCGGCAGGTAATACAGGTTGTGCAGCAGGCTCTGTTTTTCTGTAAGCTTTTGCAAAAAAAGAGGAGAGCGAACAAAGCCACTTATCCAGACACCCTTGCGTGCCAGGTGCTGGGCATAATCAAAGACACCCGGAGCCCTGAAGCCGTCGGGGCGTTTGAGATCGGCGCGGATAATGAGTTTGTCCCCAGGAAGCAGTGCAGTCGGCCAAGTCCCCTGGAAATGGAGAAGGATTTTTCCGGTAGTCGGCAGGAGTTTGGGCGAATCGTGCCAACGGAGATACTCACTGGCGACCATCACCTGACTGGTTTTTCCATCAAATTCAACCGAAGTTGCCATGGTGCCGATGACTACCGCTTCGGTTTTTTCTTTAATCCGGTTAAAAATATGTTCAGCTTCAGGTGGTGTTTGCAAGGCCAACTGGCCATGATAGAAACCCAGTGCGGTAAGGAGGGGCAAAAACATACAGAGGATGGTTCGCCGCCATCTTAAAAAATGCAGAAAAGCCAATATACCAAAAGAAATGAACATACCGTGGCAGAGGTGTGAAATGGCCATCTCCGTCAGGCTGGTTTGCGAGGCCATGGCAATTCCGGCGGTGAATGCCAGGGTCAGATAAACGAGGAGGTGATCGGAGATATGCGTAGCTGGGTGTCTCACAGAAATTCTTCGATGAGCAGTAAATGATTGGCGATTACATCGTTGTGCTCAAGCACACATTGTTGCGCTGCATGACCCATGCGAAAGCGATGCTCTGAGTCGTCCAGCAGGTTGGCAAGAACCTTTGCCATTTCCAGGCCGTCGCCAATTTTTTCAGCCCCCTTGGCCTTGATGAGGGAATCAGCGATTTCGCTGAAATCCTCCATATGTGGACCGAAAAGCACGGGGAGGGCCATGGCTGCAGGCTCGATCGGGTTGTGACCTCCTTTACCCACCAGGCTGCCGCCGACAAAGGCAAGGTCGGCGAGGGCATAGATATCGATGAGTTCCCCTATGCTGTCAAGAATAAACAGGTCGCTGGGCATGAAAACACCGGCAGACCTTAAGGAAGAGAGCAGGCCGTGTTTGGTTGCCAAGTCGACAATCTCTCCTGCCCGCTTCGGATCACGCGGCGCCACCACGAGAAAAAGGTCGGGGTGGGTTTTTCGCAATTGGGCATATACATCAATGAGTATACGCTCTTCGCCGGGATGGGTCGAGCCGGCAATGAAAAGGAAACGGTCTTTCGGTAATAATCCGACTAGGAGCGAAGAGAAATCACTGCCGGCCTGCGGACGGGTCGCAAATTTCAGGTTGCCGAGTATCGACAGCTTACCGGGCGAAACGCCTAAAAGTGCCATCTTTTCCTTGTCGCGAAGGGTCTGCATAGAGAGGCAGGAAAAGCATTGGAACATCGGTCGAAAAAAACAACCCAATTGTTGGTATTGGATCATCGATTTTTCCGAAACCCTCCCGTTGACAAGGATTGACGGGATTCTCTTTTTTCTCAGGAAGAACAGGATATTAGGCCAGAAATCGGTCTCGACCAGGATGAAAAGTTCGGGACGAATCAACCTGACAAAGCGACGAACCACCGGCAGCAAATCGATGGGCCCGTCGATGATACAATCGGCGTACGATTGGAGCAGGGTATCTGCAACCCTTTTTCCCGAGCGGGTGGTGACCGAGACAACGATCCGGTCGGTCGGGTACTTTAACCGTAGACCGCGTACCAATGGTACCGCTGAGGTGACCTCGCCGACAGACAGGGCATGAATCCAGACGGTCCGGACATTTGGCGTGCACAAGGCCAGTTTTCTCGCGATACCGAGGCCGAGGCGGGCGGGAATGCGATCGCGATATTTGTTGCTGCAGGCAACAAAGATGATGAGAAGCGGGAAAAAAACCAGTAGAAAGGCGAACTGGAGAACATTATAGAGTACGAACATAGGTGAAGGCCTCGAGGTTGTTTGCCTTTGCACCTTAAAAGAATTCGTGTTGGAAATGCAAGGAATTGCATACCAAGCAGTGAAAATAAGCTGTTTGTTCAACCACCAGGAGAAGAAGATGAATATCATACTGGCCGAGGCGGCGGAGGTTGTCGACCGGCAGCTGACTCTAACCGATTATCGCGCTGAGCATATCGTTAAGGTGCTGCGGTCGGAGCCCGGGGACCGGCTGCGAGTCGGCTTGATCAACGGTTTGCGCGGGTACGGTACCATTTCGGCACTGCGGAAAAAATTTCCGTTTTCGGTCAGTCTGCTTGTCGATCTCGCTGAACCCCCGGGGGTGCTTCCATCTCTTGATCTGGTTCTCGCCTTGCCCCGACCGATCATGTTGAAACGTGTTCTCAGTCAGGTTACCGCCCTTGGGGTCGGGACGATCCACCTCATTCAACGCCAATCGGGTGGAAAAAAGTTTCTGGGAGGCGGGACTTCTGCAGCCGCAGGAATATCGGTCGCATTTGCTGCATGGATTGGAACAGGCGGTTGACACCCGTTTGCCGAAAATTCGCCTGCATCAGAAGTTCAAACCATTTGTTGAAGATTTTTGTCCCTTGCTTGTCGGTGACTACCGGTATCTTCTGCTTGCCGATCCGGCGGGCGAACATCGTTTGGTGGATGTGGTCGGCGAAAAAAACGGCAGGATTCTCCTGGCTGTGGGGCCGGAAGGCGGCTGGGTTCCGTATGAGGTGCAGAAATTTCGCGAGCAGGGTTTCTTGTCCTGCAGCATCGGTGAGAGAATTCTCAAGGTTGATACAGCGATAATCGCCCTGCATGCGAGCATCACGGCAACACGGGCAATCCGCGCAAAGGAGGATCATCGATAGGCGGCAATTCCGGTCACTTCCTGTCCGATTATCAAGGTGTGCATGTCGTGCGTTCCCTCGTAGGTATACACCGATTCGAGATTGTTCATATGGCGCATGATCGGATATTCACCCATAATGCCGTTGGCACCAAGGATGGTTCTAGCAGCCCTGGCAATGTCCATGGCAATCTTCACATTGTTCATTTTTGCCATGGAAACCTGGGCCGGGCTGTAAGTGCCGGCGTCTTTTAACCTGCCGAGTTGCAGGGCAAGCAATTGTCCCTTGGTGAGTTCGGTTACCATCTCTGCTAGCTTTTTTTGCTGCAGTTGAAACCCGGCAATGGGTTTATCGAACTGAACCCTTTGCAGGGCATAGGCCAGGGCAGTCTGATAGCAGTTGTCGGCTGCACCGAGCGCACCCCAGGCAATACCGTAGCGGGCCTGGGTCAGGCAGCCGAGCGGGGCTTTTATGCCGTTTCCCTCGGGCAGCAGGCACTCTTTTTCGTCGACAACGACATTGTCGAGGATCAACTCGGAGGTGACCGAGGCACGGAGGCTCCATTTGCCCTTCATGCGCACGGTGGTAAAGCCGGGCGTGTCTTTACGTACCAGAAATCCTCGCACTCCCGCATTGGTTGCGGCCCAGACAATGGCGACATCGGCGATGCTGCCGTTGGTGATCCACATCTTTGTGCCGCTTATGCTCCAGGTACCGTCGTTGTTGCGGGTGGCACGGGTGCGCATACCGGACGGGTTGGAACCGAAATCGGGCTCGGTCAGTCCAAAGCAGCCGATCGCCTCACCCGCTGCCATCTTCGGCAGCCAGTAGGTTTTTTGCGCGGTGCTGCCGTAGGCAAAGATCGGATACATGACCAGCGACCCCTGAACCGAGGCAAAACTGCGGATGGCCGAATCGCCTCTTTCCAGCTCATACATAAGAATGCCGTAGGCGACGTTGGAAAGGCCGGCGCAGCCATACTCCTCCGGCAGAGACGGGCCGAGAAAGCCGAGCCTTCCCATGGCCTTTACCAGATGGGCGGGGAATTTTTCCTCCTGGGCATAGCTGTCGATAATGGGCATGACTTCCCGGTTGACGAATTCCCTGGCGGTTTGCTGCACCAGTTTTTCCTCGTCGGAGAAAAGCCCGCAAAGGCCCATATAGTCGGTCATTTCAGTTGTCACGCTCATTTGCTTGTCCCTTAGGGTTGTTTGTCGCTGAGTCGGTTAATGGTCCTGCTTCAGGGCTTTGCGGATGATGTGCAGAATCATCTGTATCTCTTCCCGAGTGATTATCAGATGCGGCCGGAACCTGATGCTTTTTACGCCGCAGCCGACGACGAGAAGCCGCTCTTGCAGCAGCTTTGCCCTGAACGTATTGCGTTTTTCACCATCGGCAAGATCGATGGCACACATCAGTCCCCTGCCCCTGGCGTTGCTGACAATCTCTGGGAATTCCCTGCATAAATGTTCCAATCCCTGTAGCAGTTCCCGGCCGCGTCGGCAAGCATTATCGACGAGATTTTCTTTATCGATAATTTTCAGGATGGCCGAACAGCGCACCATATCGATGAGATTGCCGCCGAAGGTCGAGTTGATTCTACTCGGTTCGGTAAAGACGTTCTTTTTTACCTCGTCGAGGCGTGCCGAGGCGAGAATGCCGCATACTTGGGTTTTTTTTCCGAAACTGATGATATCCGGCCGCACGCTGAAATGTTCATGAGCCCAGAATTTGCCGGTAAGGCCAACGCCGGTCTGCACCTCGTCCATGATCAGAAGGATCTCATGCTCGTCGCAGATCGTTCGCAGGCCCACGAAAAATTCGTCGCGGAAATGGTTATCTCCGCCTTCTCCTTGAATTGGTTCAATGATCAGACCGGCAATGTCGCTGCCAGCCCGTGCGATATGTTCCTTGATTGCTGTGAGAGCCTGATCTTCCAGGGCACGGACGGTGGCAAGGTTTTCTTCAGTAAGCGGAAATGTCAGTTTCGGATTGACGATGCGCGGCCAATTAAATTTGGGAAAGTAGCTGGTTTTGCGTGGGTCGGCGGTATTGGTAAGCGACAGGGTGTAGCCGGAGCGGCCGTGGAATGCCTGCTGGAAATGAATGATTTGTGTGCCGATCTCTGTTTTTACGCCGCGGCCGAAGTTTTTTTTCACCTTCCAGTCAAAAGCCGCCTTGAGAGCGTTTTCCACTGCCAGGGTGCCACCTTCGATAAAGAACACATGCGGCAGGTAGGCAGGCATGGCGTACTTGGCAAAGGTTTGCAGGAACTCCGCCATCGGCGTGGAGTAGGAATCGGAATTGGCGGGCTTTTGAATGGCCAAGGCTCCGAGCTTGTCCTGCATGGCTAGAAGGTCGTCATGGTTATAGCCAACCGCCATGGAGGCGAACATGGCGAAACAGTCGAGATAGCGGTCGCCGTTACGCTGGTCGACGAACCAGCTGCCTTTCGATTTCTGCAGATCGACAATGAGATCCATGCCGTCGGCAAGAAGATGGCGGCTGATCACCTTTTTCACATCTTGAGCGGCTATCATGGCTTTATGCCTTCTTCCTGAATTGCAAATTTGATACCCTGGGCCAGGGGCAAGGTGCTGCCATAATTGACGGTCACCGTTTGCCGGCGCATATAGGCCTTCCAGGAATCCGAGCCCGCTTCGCGGCCGCCGCCGGTATCTTTTTCACCGCCGAAGGCCCCGCCGATCTCGGCACCGGAGGTGCCGAGATTGACATTGGCAATACCGCAGTCCGAGCCCCGAGCCGAGAGAAAGGTTTCAATCTGGTTGTGGTTGGTGCTGAAAATTGCTGATGATAGTCCCTGGTCAACCCGGTTATTCAGGGCGATGGCGTTCTCTATCCCCCCTTTATACCTGATGAGATAAAGGATCGGTGCAAAGGTCTCTTTCTGCACGATCGGCAGGTGGTTTTCCGCTTCAACAAGTGTAGGTTCCACATAACAGCCGGAGGAATAGTCCGGGCTCTTCAGGACATTGCCGCCAAAAACAACGGTGCCACCCTGGTTGACAATGGCCTTGATCGCTTTCTGAAATGTTTTGACCGCATCTTTGTCGATGAGTGGCCCCATATGGTTCACCTCTAGGAGGGGATTACCGATTTTCAAAGAGGCGTATGCCCGGCAAAGGTGGTCTTTTACCGCCTCGTAGCATGACTCGTGGACAAGCAGACGCCGGGTGGTCGTGCAGCGCTGACCGGCAGTGCCGACGGCACCGAAGACCACGGCCGGAATGGCCAGGCGCAGGTCGGCATGCTCAGTGATGATAATGGCATTATTGCCGCCCAGTTCGAGAATTGTTTTGCCCAGTCGACCGCCGACCTTCTGGGCGACCGTACGCCCCGACTCGACCGAACCGGTAAACGATACCAGGGGAATGCGCCGGTCACTGAGAAGCTTTTCGCCGACGGTATTTCGGTCACCGATCAGGAGGGAGAAGATACCTTCCGGCAGGCCGTTTTGTTCAAGCACCCTGGCGAGTATTTTTTGTACGGCAATGGCCGAAGCGCAGGCCTTTGATGACGGTTTCCAGATCGTTACATCGCCGCAGATCGCGGCAATCATCGCATTCCAGCCCCAGACAGCCACAGGGAAATTAAAGGCGGTAATGATGGCGACGACGCCAAGCGGATGATATTGCTCAAAAAGACGATGGTCAGGCCGCTCGGAAACCGTCGTCATGCCGTAGAGCATCCGCGCTTGGCCGACGCAGTAATCGCAGATATCGATAACCTCCTGCACCTCGCCGAGGCCTTCCTGCAGGGGTTTGCCGGTTTCGTAGGAGACGAGGGTGCCGAGAGGCAGTTTGAAGTCCCGCAGGCGCAGACCGATCTGGCGCACGATTTCGCCGCGCTTCGGGGCAGGAAGGGCGCGCCAGAGAGGAAAGGCCACCTCTGCCTGAGCCACGACGTGTTCGCAATCTGCGGGGTTGGCCTTATGGATACCGGCAAAAATCTGCCCGTCCACAGGGGATAAAGCGGTAATTTTTTTTCTGCCCTTATGGGTCAGCCACTTGGTACCGGTCGAGCTGCCGGACATGGTTTTTTCGAGGTAGAGCGCGTCGAGAAAGTTCATGCTGCCTCCGAGGAGTGTGTTTTGCCAAGCCGGGGGTGTTTCAGATAGGGGGCGATGGCTTCTTTTTTATTGCCTCCCGTCCCGTCATAGGTAATGGACAAGACGGGAATGCCGGTACATTGCTCAATTTTTGCCTTCATCGCCTCGGTTATGAGAGAGGCGCAGCAGAGGGCGGGGCTGGCCTGGACCAAAAGCGATACATCCGGATACTGTTTCATAATGTAATGGATCTTCAGGATGTTGTCCATCGACTCCCCGGTATTCTCAACGGAAATATTGTACCATTCAAGGACTTCCGCAGGGTCGTCGGTATAAGTATGTTCCGGTTCGCCAAGTAGCCGACCGAGGATTTTCGCATAACTTTTTTCCATGGCGCTCATGGCGGTCAGCAAAGCCTTGCCTGTGAGAAAATCGAGAAACATGAATTTCTGAAATTTCAAAACTTGTGAAGGGTTGTGGATGTGGATAGTGCAAGCTTGATACTGTGAGGAAGTGGGGCGAGCGACAGGTCAAAGGAAGAACTTCGTCACATTGAACAAGCCGTCGGATGACGACGAGGTATGATAAAAAATAGTATAAACAAGTAAAAAAGCCCGGTGGAGTTTCCTCCACCGGGCTTTTTTACTGCAATACAAACTCGGTTGTATGGTGTCCTAAATTAGAATTTGAGGGATAAGCACAATCCACCTTCCATCACATCCTCTTTCCCCGTGGCATCACCGGAAACAAGATATGCAAAAACGGCCTCAGCGGTCAGGTTTTCATAGAGACTATAGGTGAGCTTGCCATCAAATTCCCAGCCGAGTTCCTTGTCACCGGCTGAATTTTCCTCAGCAAGAGAGGCATACCATACATCGGCATCAAGTTTCAGCCTGTCCATCGGCTTGACGGTCACACCAACATTGCCTGCCCAGACGTTGCTAATCTTTTCATTGGGGGATCCTGCCGAGGCAAAATTGTCAAATATACCATAACCCATGATCTCAGACCAGTAGTATGATTGGCCGGGAGCTTGCACGAAGGCATTGTTTTCAGATGCATCCTTGCCGTCATCACCACTGGCATAGAAGAACTGACCGTGGACTATGTCGGCATCGGCACCAACGGCGCCGAGGAATGCCACGGTGTCAACACCCTCAACATCGCCTCCGTTGTAGATACCGGTAGCCCAAACAGCAACAGCTCCGAATTTCATATCAGCATCGGCACCAAGATACCAGTTCCTGCTATCATCGGTGGCTGCATCGGCCTTAATGTTGTGGTAGACGAAGTACGGAGTAACCGACATATTGTCGTTGATTTTAACAATTGCCAACGCAGCCAAGATATTCTGGTCAATTGTTGAAGCGGTAGCGACGTCCCAACCAACGACATCGGTGTTGTCTACATTCATCCAAACAACCGGCACTGTGACGTTGGCAAATTTTCCGGTAAGGGTCACACCTGCAAAATCATCGTCAAAGAGGAAGCCACGGGCAAGAACGGCATCTTGGATACCAACCTTGGCATTCACCGCTGGACCCATGTTGAAATCAGCATAGGAATTTTTAACCCTCCAGTTGCCCTTGCCGTCGGCACCCATATCACCCCCGGCTCCGAGGCCTGCAGAGCTGACCTTGTAGCTTTTACCATTAACATCAACAGTTTGCGTACCTGTGGTGTCGCCCCAGCCGGTGTTGAACTCGAATTTATTGACGAATTTGAAATCATCGCTGAATTTGGCGGTGTAGAATAAACGGGTACGTGTATCCACATATTCCGAACTTGCTGTATCTTTACCTGAGAAATTATCTTCATAGGTAAAACGGGTACGCCAGTATCCACCGAACTGATTCTCAATCGCTGCCGAAGCGGTCGTTGCAATTCCGCCGGCGAGCATGAGACCTACAGCTGAGGCAATTATTTTCTTCATATTCTATCTCTCTTGATGGAGTTTTCGCCCCTCTTGCGAGGAGTCACTATTTCTTTGCCCGGCTCAATAAGCTGACCACCAGCAGAACTTTCCGATTTTTCAGGAGAAAGCCAGCAAAGACTCAATACGCTCGATCAATGCTAAACTTGGCGCAAGTTTTTGTCAAGATTTCTTTACCTGAGGGTACAAAAAATTATACTTTCGAGACTGGCTTGTATTGCTCCGTTATTCCAGAGAAAAACTCAATAAAAAATGGCTGGATCAACTGGAATGAACAAATCGACCCGGCCATTTTATTATCCATCAATTGGATATTATTACGGTTCGTCAAAATCCAACTTGTAGTAATCCACGGCTTGTCTGATAAGTTCAAGTGGGTTTTTTGATTGCAGTATATACTCCGCACTGCAATCAGTGCAGGTGATAGAGTCGCCTACGGTGAAATAATATTCGATAGGGATATTTTTCAGGCATACCTCACACTTGTAATATTTAATATGTTTATCCGTTTGTTTATTGATTTTTCCCATATTCATTGCCCTTGATAATCAGATGGTTTTTATCCCCAATCCCGAAAATGGGATACGTCTCTCCATGAAAAATTCTGCACAAAACAAGCAGATAATTTTTTCTAAAAGACCAAAATCATATAGACATATTATTGGTAATACTCATCTTTGATCAAGTCAATGAGAAACATGTCAATGAACGATGCGACCTGGTGCAGAAGAGAATGCGCATTTGGCCGAAAAGGGTGGAGGGGGTTTGTGTTTTTTGATGCAGTGACTCAGGGGCAGCTGTCCTCTTTGTCGATTGCAGGAGTGTGGAAGTAGTTGAAGATTGTTGATGCAAGCTCCGGACCGATTCCTTTGACCTCCATAAATTCCAGGAGAGTTGCCGTTTTCAGGCGTTTCAGGCTACCCATGTGGCGGAGCAGTTCTTGTTTTTTGGCGATGCCGATGCCGGGGATATTATCGAGGGTTGAGGCTAGGGTGGCTTTGTTGCGGAGTTTCCGGTGAAAGGTGATGCCGTAGCGGTGCGATTCATCGCGGATCCGCATGAGAAAGAGAAGAACAGGGTTGGAGGCGGGCAAGACAATGGGGTTTTTTCTGTTTGGCTTATAGATTTTTTCACCTTCGTCCTCGTGTTCCTTGGCGATTCCGAGCCAGTCAATACTGTCGGTAATGCCAAATTCACCGGCGACCGCCAAAGCCATGCCCAGCTGGCCCTTCCCGCCGTCGACGATAAAGAGATCGGGGAGGTTTTGTTCTTCGATGCCGCGCCGTAACCGTCTTTCCAGGACTTCCCGCATCATCGCATAGTCGTTCGGACCTTCGACTGTTTTGATTTTGTAATGGCGGAAATTTGCCTTGTCCGCTTCGCCCTGAGAAAAACAGACCAGTGAGCCGATTGCCTGCTTGCCACCGGTATTGGAGATATCGAGGCATTCAATGCGTACCGGCAGCCTGGCCAGGTGCAGGGTCTGCTGCAGGCTTTCTCCGAGGTTATCCCAGGAGCGGCTCTTTTGTTGTTTCTCTTCGAAGGCCTGTAGGGCATTGGTGGTGGCCATGGCGACGAGTTGCTGAGCATCGCCCCGTTGCGGCACTTTTACCTGGATCCGCATCCCGGCGCTGTCGCCCAGATGTTCCACCAGCAGCTCGAGATCGGTCGGTGCAAAAGGCAGGAGGATTTCTCCCGGGATGAGGGTGTCGATATCATAAAATTGTCCAAGTACCTGGGACAGGATCGAGGCGTCGTCGCCGTATGGATCGGCCAGGAAAAATGTTCGACTGCCGTTGATCAGGCCGTTTCTGATAAAGAGGATGGCGAGCATCACCGCCGCATCTTTTCTCGCGAAGCCGAAGACATCCTGATCTTTGTTGTGGCTTGCGGCCATGACCTGTTTTTCGAGAGTACTGGACAGGGCGGCAATCTGGTCTCTGAGAACCGCTGCCCACTCAAAGTCCAGGTTCTCGGAGGCGGCGAGCATCTGTTTTTCAAGGGTACCGATGAGGTCGCGGTTGCGTCCTTCAAGGAGCATGAGAATTTTACCAACGTGTTCCAAGTACAGGGCTCGGTCGGCGCCACCGGCGCAGGGAGCGAGACACCTGCCGATCTGCCGGTTGAGACAGGGGCGGGGGCGTGGTTTTATTTCACTTCCTTTACAGTTGCGCAGCGGAAACAGGGCGGCAATAAGGCGCAGGGTGGCCCACATACTGCCGACCGACGCATAGGGGCCGAAGTAGCGGGCCTTGTCGCGGGTCTTGCGACGGACCATGAAAACCCGTGGCCAAATTTCTTGCACCGTGACTTTGATATAGGGATAATTTTTATCATCGCGCAGGATGATGTTGTACTTCGGCTTATATTTCTTGATAAAGGAGGCTTCGAGGATCAGTGCCTCTTTTTCGGTATTGGTGATAATGGTCTCGACCTTGCGAACGCGGTCGAGCATTACCGCCGTCTTGCTGTGTGTTGCACCGGAATAATGGGCATAGGAAGACAGGCGCTTGAAGAGATCCTTGGCCTTACCGACATAGAGCACTGTGGACTTGCCATCCTGCATCAGGTAAACGCCCGGGGCGTGCGGGGCTGAGGAGAGTGCCGTTTCTGGAAACATGTTTTGCGGATGAATGAGTGTTAATAAAAAGAGGTTCGCTAACACCATAGAGCATCTCGACACAGTCGTCATTACCCATGTTTGGAAAAGACAGCAGCCGTTTACTTTTGTATCGGAGCCGTGTATTGTCGGGAGCGTTGTGCAATCATATCTGCCGGCTAGTCCAAAGCGGCGGCAAAGAGAGTCCGGGTGTACTCCTGCACAGGCGCGGTGAAAATTTCCTGCGCCGGTCCGGCCTCGATGATTTTTCCGTGCTGCATGACCGCGACAAAGTCGGCCATAGCCCGGACAACCCGCAGATCGTGGGAGATAAACATATAGGTCATATCATACTTTTTCTGCAATGCGACCAGCAGGGCGATGATCTGCCCCTGAATGGTGACATCAAGGGCCGAGGTCGGTTCATCGAGGATGAGCAGCTTTGGTCGAAGAACGATGGCCCTGGCAATGGCGATTCGTTGCCGCTGGCCGCCCGAGAATTCGTGGGGATAACGAAATGCCATCTCCTCCTCCAGGCCCACTTCCCGGAGGGTATCGACAAGCAGCTGATAGCGCGCTTCCCTGGTGGTGTTTGGGGTATGCACCAGCAGGCCTTCTTCGACGATTTCCTGAACGGTGAAGCGCGGCGAAAGGGACGAAAACGGGTCCTGAAAAACGATCTGGATATCGCTGCGCAGCGGCCGGAGGCGGCCTGTGCTCCACGGCTGAATGTCTTGTCCATCAAAGATGATCGCCCCGGTGCTGTGCACCAGTTTTAAGATAGCCATGCCCAGGGTGGTTTTCCCCGAGCCCGATTCCCCGACAATGCCCCAGGTGGTGCCCCGGCGTAATTCCAGGCTCACGTTATCGACTGCCTTGATAGTCGTCTTCCGCCGTTTAAAGGGATGGACCCAGCCGCCGTACATGTGGAAGTGGCAGGATAGATTTTCGACGGCAAGCAGCACCGGTCCTGGGGCGGCGGCGATTCTGCCGTTTTCCGGAATAGCCGACATCAGAGAGCGGGTATAAGGGTGAGAAGGGCTGGTGAAAATCTCACTCGTTTTGCCGCTTTCAACAATCCGGCCGTGCTGCATGATGGAGATGGTCGAAGCATGGCGGCGGACCATTTCCAGATCATGGGTGATGAACAACACGGCCATGTCGTATTCTTTTTGAATGTCTTTGATAAGGGCTAGAATCTGCGCCTGAATGGTCACATCAAGGGCGGTGGTCGGTTCATCGGCGATCAGCAGGGAGGGGCGGCAGGCGAGAGCCATGGCGATCATCACCCGCTGACGCTGGCCGCCGGAAAGCTGGTGCGGATAGGTGTGCATGCGACCGGCCGGATCGTCGATGCCGGTCCGTTGCAGGAGACGGATGGCCTCGATTTCGGCCTCTTTTTTGTTCATGCCGAGATGGAGGTGGAGCGGCTCCATGAGCTGGTTGCCGATGCTATATACCGGATTCAGCGAAGTCATCGGTTCCTGAAAAATCATGGCAATTCTGTTGCCGCGAATTTTGCGGATCTCTTCCGGAGAAAGGCGGAGCAGGTTGCGATCTTCAAAACGAATTTCCCCCGCCAGCCGGATATCGCAACTGTCTTCAAGCAGACGGAGAATGGAAAGGGCAGTAATCGATTTTCCTGAGCCGGATTCTCCGACCAGGGCCGCGGTTTCACCCTTTGTTAAGGTTAACGAGACATCAAAGAGCACCTGGTTGTGCACAGGTTCGTTGGCATCGTCAAAGCTGTTGAACCAGAGATTGAGGCGGTCTATTTCAAGAAACATCAAGGGCAGAGAGCATGCAAAAAAGTTGACTCCTCAGTAGCGTATTTCGAAGGTGGTGCACAGTTCTTCGCCGACAAGCTCGTCAATGTGCAACTCGTCGACCCGCGAACGAGGCGATCCCTGCCGCAGCCACTGGAGCATTGTGGCGACCCTGTCGCTCTCACCGCAGAGCATTGCCTCAACCGAGCCGTCGGGCAGATTGCGGACCCAGCCGGTGAGCTGCAGGGTAAAGGCCTGGCGGCGAGTATAGTCACGGAAACATACGCCCTGAACCAAACCTTCGACAATAACATGGATCCTTCGCATGGCTATGGCTCCTGTCGCAAAGAAAACACGGTAACGATCTATTATGCCATGTTTCCCAGGCGAAGAATACCGGCAATTTCATGGTTGGCGATTTTATCCATCTCTTTAAACGACGTAGTCATGCCGATATCGTATTTACCGTTGTCAAAGGCCTCCACCCGCACCACCGTGCCGATCAGTATTACCGGGGCACCTTCATTTACCGGGACCTTCACCTTAATCAGAGCCCCGAGAGGTAAGGGAGCATTATTTTCAAAGAGTATGCCGCCTACGCAAATGTCTTTACTTGTGCCGTTAAATGCTGCTGAATTATTAAAATCGAGTTCTTTGGCTAAAACCGGTTGGTGGATTTTAATTCGCAGATATCTTCGTTTTTCCTTTTTAAACAGGGAAATGGTGTTTTTCCCCGCACCCTTGGCCAGATATACGGCGCTGTCGGCCATCTGCAGAACCTGTTTCGGATCTCCGGAGTTGAAGGGAAAGGAGGCAATGCCGCCGCTGACGGTAAGCTTGATGACCTGGTCGCGGTAAATGATTTCCAGCAGTTCAACCTGCTTTCTCAACCGTTCAGCAAAAATCAAGGCGCTGACGTTATCGGTATGGGTCATGAGGAGGACGAATTCCTCGCCGCCGAAGCGGGCGGCAATGTCGCTGTCACGTTTCTCTCTCAGAATGACGTTGGCTATCTCCTGCAGGGCGGCATCTCCCGCCAAATGACCGTAGGTGTCATTTATTTCTTTGAAATTGTCTATGTCGAGAAAAAGTATAGTAAAATCTTCTTTATATCGGTTAGCCAATGCCACTTGCTGAGTGAAAGCCTCATCAAAGTAGGGACGATTAAAGAGGCCGGTCAGTTTATCATTCATTGATTCGTGGATGACGGTCTCATACTGGCTGGCCTCGATCAACCGTGGGTGGCTGAGGAAGCGGGTGGCAGATTGCAGGTAATCGCAGAGGGCTGTGGTGATGTCGACATTCCTGCCGAGAATTTCGGAGAGTTTTTGCTTGTGCAACAGGGTCTTTTCCCAGTGTAAAGCACATTTTTCCGGCGCTACGTCAATTCCGGCGAGGAGTCTGAAAACCGTCAGCAATACCTCAACGCCAGCGGTTGTATACAGTTTGTTGACTTTTTTAATGAAGAAATCATCGTTTTTCGATTCCAGCATATACCTCATCAGGGTTTTTTGCAGTGTCGGATCCATGCGTTCCTCATCTCAGGGCCAATCAGCAGTCATTTAGAAAAATCGTCCAGGTATATTTGCCGAGGATTATTGGTCGGGTTTATACCCCCAGCGGAGTAGTAAATAAGTCGCATTTCACGGAACAAGGTGAATGTCGCCAGGTTAAATGGCTAAGGTAACATGTTGGTGGAGCGTAGTGCAATCCAATTGTGCACTGCTGTCCAGGCGACGCCTTGTCCTCGGCGCATTTTTTACCAAAAGGCCAGGGCAATAGAGAGAAACCGCACAAGGTCTGCTCTTCTTTGATCGTTACTGTTCATACATGATTTTGCCGCAATCGCGCAGGTTGTAGCCGCCAAGGGCGAGGATTGCACTGTGGAAGGCCTGGTCACCGGCTATCAGCTCAAGAACGGTCGCAATCTTTCGGTCACCGGCGTGCTGCTGCGGTACGATGAGATCGTAGCGTTCTTCAGCGATCGGTACAAAATCAAGATCAAGGGCATTGGCTGCCGCCCGGATACCCATGCCGGTATCGACGCTGCCGCTGGCCACAGCCGCGGCAACACTCATGTGGGTGTATTCTTCATGGCTGTAACCGTAAATCTCGGTCGGCTCTATTCCTTCATCCCGCAACACCTTATCGGTCAGTAGCCGGGTGCCGGCGCCGTTCTGGCGGTTGATAAAGGTGTGTCTGCCGTTGGCAATATCCCTAAAGTTCCGAATTTTTTTTCCGTTGCCCTTGGCAACTATCAGGCCCTGTTCACGGTAACAGAGGTTGATCAGTTGCAGCGGCAGCCCGGCGAGAAAGCGTTTGATATAGCTGACATTGTACTCGCCGCTCGCCTCGTCGAGCAGATGACTGCCGGCAAGATGCGCTTCGCCGCGGCGTATTGCCATGATGCCGCCCATCGAGCCGACATGGGCGGATGAGATGCGGACAATCGGCCGGCGTTTATGCAGATGATTGGCCAGCAGATCAAGGATGTTGTCGTGGCTGCCGATAATAACCGCCGTTGCATCGATCTCGCTTTGCGACCGGAGGAGTTCGATCTGCACCTTTTCCCCGGCACCAATCCCTTCACTGCCGGCCGGAATGGTGAGCAGGCCGTCTGCCCGGACCAAAGACATGACCGCCCCGGCACCTTTGCCGGAGGGGGTGGCCATAAGATTTTCACCAACCCGGCCAAGGGTGATGCGCACAAACTGGTCGACGCCCATCGGCGAGTGCATCGGCCGGGAAAGGGTAGCCTCGACGTAGTGCGATTCCGGTTCTCCTTGGCCAAGAAAGCTGGAAATCATTTCCCGGACAAAGAGCCGCATGGTGAGGAGGGCGGATACCGGGTAACCGGGCAGGCCGATAACCGGGGTGTCGCCGATCATCGCGAGAATAACCGGTTTGCCGGGCTTGATGGCGACACCGTGGACAATGACCTCGCCCACCTCGGCGAGCACCTTGGCACTGAAATCATGGGTGCCGGCCGAGGCCCCGGCGTTGAGAACGACGATATCGTTGGTGGCAGCCGCTGCGAGCAGGGCCTTTTTTAATAACTCTGGATCATCGACCACCGGCAAGCCGCGACTGACAATGGCTCCCCATTCCTGCAGATAGCCGGCGAGGATGCGTGAATTGAATTCAATGATCTGCCCAGGTCGCGGTTTTTGGTCCGGTTCGATGAGTTCGCCGCCGGTGGGGATGACGTGGGCCTTCGGCGGACGCTGTACGAGGACGTTTGTCACCCCGGTGGCGAGCATGGCGCCCTGGTCGATGGCGCGTATCTTATGGCCTTCCGGCAGAATGAGTTCGGTAGCCACGATATCCTCGCCGATGGTCCGGACATGCTGCCAGGGGGTGGCGGGGCTATGCAGCTCAACTTCGCCGTCGCTGAGAAAGTGGACGTCTTCGATCATCACCACCGCATTGCAGCCTTCAGGAATGGCATTGCCGGTATTGACCGGCACAAAGCGATCCTCTTTCAAGCGTATCGGTTTGGCCTCGCCGGCCCCTGCCAAATCAAGAAAATGCACGGCAATGCCGTCCATGGCCGCAGCGTTATAGGAAGGAGAGGAGCGTAAGGCAAAGACCGGTTCGGCGGTAATGCGGCCGAGGCTATCGTCGACACGAATTCTTTCTTTGGGTTGTCGAGAAAAAAAGCCATGGCGGGTCAAGGCTTCACGCCACAGGTTTTTGGCTTCGGCAAGGGGTTTGTTGCTGATATAGATGTTTCGCTGGTTCATGTGTAAAGATATACCTTTATGGTTGTATTTTCCGTCACTCCCTGGCTGTCTTCTGCGATAAGGAAGTAGCCGTCGGCACGGGAAAGGGTGGAAATCGATCCTGATTTCCCGAGAATCGGCTCGGCATTCCAGGAGCCGTCTGTTTGAGAGAGCTTTACCCGCACCACATCGCGCCGACTGGGGGCCGAATTGATGTTGCGGGTTAGCCGCGCCATAACCGATGGGATGGGCAGTTCCGGCTTTTTGAGTTCCCCTGAGAGGCTCTGTATCGCCGGGCGAACGAAAAAATCAAAGCAGACCATGGCCGATACCGGATGTCCGGGCAGACCGAAGATCGGGGTGCTGTTGCTCATGCCGATCAGCACCGGTTTTCCCGGCTTGAGGGTGACCCCGTGCACAAGAATGCCGGGCGGGCCGAGGGCCTCGATGGCTTGTTCGCCGAGATCGCGCACACCGACGGAGCTGCCCCCGGAAAAGAGGACGATGTCGTTTTCACGGGCGGCACGTTGCAGGGCCGGGAGAAAAATTTCCAACCGGTCGGAAACCGCCGGGTAGTCGGTATATACGCCGCCGGCGCGCAGAACCTGACCGGCCAGGGCCAGGGAATTGATATTGCGAATCTGTCCCGGTCCGGGCACTTCGGTGTGGGCGATGATTTCGTCACCGGTTGCAAGAATGCCAACCCTGACTCTTTTTCGCACCGTCACTTCGCCGATGCCGAGTCCGGCCAATAAACCGATATCCTGCGGGCGTAGAAGCCTTCCGGCGGGCAGCGCCTCCTCGCCGAGGCCAATATCTTCGCCCTTGGCGATAATATTGGTCCCGGTGCCGACACCCTTGACAATTTCGATCAAGGTTTCATCGACGGGGACACTCTGTTCAAGCATAACCACCCCGTCGGCGCCAAACGGCAGGAGTCCGCCGGTGGGAATCTTGTAACAGCAACCTTGTTTCACCTCGCCCTGCGGCGCCTCGCCCATCTTCACCTCGCCGGTGATATTGAGGTAACAGGGCATGGACTCGCTGGCGCCAAAGGTGTCGGCGGCGCGCACGGCAAAGCCGTCCATGGTCGAACGGGGTTCGGTCGGCAGGTTTACCGGCGAGATGATCGGTTCGGCGAGAACCCGGTCGAATGCCTCCGTCAGGGCAATGTTCTGCGTGGCGACCTTGATCCCTGCCAGATGGCCAAGAAGGATATCCTGAGCCCGCTGCACCGAGATCAAAGCGCTGCGGCCCAACATATCCTTGTTGTTAGTTTTATCCATTGGTGCTTGCACTTTCGTCCTGTAGTGTCAGATATTCGGCGGTAAAACCCGGCAAAGCGCTGAGGAATTGACCAAGGCTAGCGCCGGCAGGCGTCATTATTTCTATGCCGGACTGTAAAACAGTGGTAAATAAAGGCAGCTTCTCCTGTGCGACTGTCAGCACCAGGTGCGATAAAGATTGTTGATCGTCCATGCTGAAGGTTTTACACTGGCGTCGTTGACAAACGAGAATGAAAAGGACACGGGGCCGATGCGAATGACATCATGTATTGGTCACATTATACCAATATTATTTGATTTTGAGAAAAGAAAACATTCCCACTCGGCCATATACTTATTTGAAAGGACAAAAAATGACAACACAAACACTCAGACCTCTCGTCGGCTACAAAGCCTTTGCCGGACCGGTGGTCACTATCATCATGGATGGCGTGGGCATTGGAGCCCAGGATGAAAGTGACGGGGTATATATCGCCAACACCCCGGTTCTTGACGAACTTTTTCAAGAGCCGCTGATGGTTCGGCTCAAGGCGCACGGCAAGGCGGTGGGTTTGCCTTCCGATGGCGATATGGGCAATTCCGAGGTCGGGCACAATGCCCTCGGGTCCGGCAGGGTGTTTGCACAAGGGGCACAATTGGTCAATGAGGCCCTGGCATCCGGACGAATCTTCGCAGGAGATGCCTGGTGTGAGCTGCAAAAATGCAGCCGGAGGGGGGGCACCATCCATTTTATCGGCCTTCTGTCCGACGGTAATGTCCATAGTCATATACACCAGCTCAACGCACTCCTTGATCGCTGTGTGGTGGAGGGCTTCCCGAGGGTCAGGGTGCATACGCTTCTTGATGGTCGGGATGTCGACCAGAAAAGTGCCCTGCGCTATGTAGAGCCATTAGAGGATAAACTGGCTGGCTGTTCCGTTGCCGGTCGAGATTACCGCGTAGCCTCCGGCGGTGGGAGGATGGTCACCACCATGGACCGTTATAACGCCAATTGGGCGGTTGTGGCAAACGGCTGGAAGGCACATGTCCTCGGCCAGGGGCGGTTTTTTTCTTCGGCCTCGCAGGCGGTCCGGACATTCTATACTGAAGATGCGGAGATGACCGATCAATATATGGCCGGCTTTTGTGGTGGCCGATGCGGGCCAGCCGATCGGCACAATACAGGATGGTGACGGGGTCGTGTTCTTCAACTTCCGCGGCGATCGAGCTATTGAAATCTCCAAGGCCTTTGAGGATGTCGAATTCCATGCGTTTGACCGGGTGCGACGGCCGAAGGTTTTCTTTGCCGGCATGATGCAGTACGACGGCGACGCCCTGATTCCGAAAAACTACCTGGTCGAACCTCCGGTCATCGACCATACTCTCAGCCAGTATCTGTGCGCCGCGCAGGTGACTGCCTATGCTATCTCCGAGACCCAGAAGTTCGGTCATGTCACCTATTTTTGGAATGGCAACAGGTCCGGGTACATTGATAAAAACCTGGAAACCTATGAGGAAATACCCTCGGACAAGGTGATGTTCGATGAGAGGCCATGGATGAAGGCCGGCGAAATCACCGACAAGGTCATTGGTGCCATAGAAAGTGGCCGTCACAAGTTTATCCGCCTCAATTTCCCGAACGGTGATATGGTCGGCCATACCGGGGTAGTCCCGGCAGTGCGGATCGCCGTTGAGGTGGTCGATCTCTGTCTGAAGCGGATTCTCCACGCCGTTGCAAAGGCCGGAGGGCTTGCAGTCATCACCGCCGATCACGGCAATGCCGATTGCATGTGGACAAAAAAGAACGGGAAGATTACCCCGATGGTTGCTCATACCCTCAATCCGGTGCCGTTTATCATCAAGGATTACAGCCAGGCAAACCGTTTCAAACTTGACAGGGGTGGACAAGCCGGGGCTGGCAAATGTCGCGGCAACCCTTTGCCTCGTGCTCGGTTTTGAGCCGCCCAAAGAATATGAGCCGGCGCTGGTGGCGCTGGTTAGATAACCCCCCACCATAGGAAGATATGACGGAATATATCAGCAGATCTGCCCAAAAAAGACGGTTCAAAGACGAAGAAGGTGTGGCGGAAGAGCTTGCACTGCTTACCGATAAGGACCTGAAACTCCTGCCCGCGAGCCAGGGAGTCAAGGATGAAATCATCCGCTGCCGGACAGTGAAAGGCGGGGCGAGAAAACGCCAGGTGAAATATCTCGCCAAGGTTATGCGGGAGGACCCGGTGGAGGAAATTCTTGCCTTTCTTGCCGACCGCAAGGGTTCCCAGGTGAAGGTTGCCAAGTTACAGCGGGAAGTGGAGAGGCTGCGCGATGTTATTATCAATGAGGCCATTGAGGTGCAGCAAGAGCACCATTCACGCCGGGCTGCCATGGGAACCCAACTGGCAAGGTCCGGAAATCGAAGCGGTTGTCGGTTTTTACCCGGTTGATGAGGCCGATCTGCGCAAAACCGTCCATCAGTATGTGAAAACCAGAATTCACACCTATTACCGGGAGGCATTCAGAATTCTTAAGGCAGCCGTCGAGAAGTCAGAAATGCTGCGGAAAAAGGGCTAATTCAGGATATCAAAAAGATGTGGCCGGATATCAGCCGGCTACATGCCTTAGGAGATACAATGTCAATAAGAGTCTTGGCACTTGAGTTGTACCAGGCACAAAAGAAGGTGGCTGAGTTACAAAAAGCCATTGAAGGAGCCGGGCAGGGTGCTGCCGAAAAACTCGGCCAGGAACTTCGGGCGGCGGAAAAAGAAATGTCCATCCTTCGAAAAATGCTCGATGGAGAGAAGGAATCGGGCGAGTTCCGTAAGAAATTTTCCGGGTGGAAAACCTAGAAAAGGAAAGTAATCAGCGCAGTTCGTCGCTGTCGACATAGGCGTAGGCGCTATGCTTATGGATTGACTCGAAGCTCTCCACCCCGGCGGAGAACCACAAGATGTTCGGATCGGCAAGGGCCGACACTGCCACCTTCCTGACAACGTCTTCAACGAACATCGGGTTGTTGAAGGCCTTTTCCGTCACATATTTTTCATCCGGTCGCTTGAGCAGGGCGTACACCTCACAGGACGCGGATCGCTCGATCAGGGCAATCAGATCCTCGACCCAGATAAAATTCTTGAACTTGACATTGAGGGTGACCTCGGCCCGCTGGTTATGGGCGCCACCGGCGCTGATCTCTTTTGAGCACGGACAAAGGGTGGTAACCGGAACTCCAACTGTCAGGATAAATCCTTCATCGGCACCGATACCGCCGGAAAAGGTGCAGGTGTATTCCATGAGGCTGTGGGTATCACTTACCGGAGCTTTCTTATCGAGAAAATAGGGGAAGGTCATCTCCAGCCGCACGCTTTTTGCCTGCAACCCTTCTTGCAGCCTGGCGAGAATAGTCGAGAAACTGGTGGCGGACAGTTCACCCAGGTAGTTATTGAGAATGGAGGTGAAGGTTTCGACGCAATTATCCTTGCTGCCGTCCCTGAGCCGGGCCTGCATGGAAATGGTGGCAATGGTGCTCTGCAGACCGCCGCCTTTTTCCTTGACTTTAACGGGGGTCTTCAGTCCCTTTAGACCAACTGTTTGGATAAGCATTTTCCCGCTCTGAGAACCTTTATGCCATGATTTTAGGAGTCGTTATGAATGGGACAATTGCCGCCTTTTCCGGAAAATGAAGATTATCTTAAAACCGTTGATTCTTACTCTTTTTACACGCGTTCGACAATACTCTTGATTGTAAAAATATTTGACATACAGTGGTAGGTAAAACAAAACAAACCGTGAATATGAAAATTGACATCCCTTTCAGGACACTTCTTCGCTTTATGGGGCCGGGATTCCTTGTCACCGTCGGCTTCATCGATCCGGGCAACTGGGCCACCAACATTGCCGGAGGCTCAAAATACGGCTACGACCTGCTGTGGGTCATCACTCTCAGCACGATAATGCTGATTGTTATCCAGCATATGGCGGCGAAACTGGGGATTGCCACGGGCAAGTCGCTGGCTGTTAATATCCGGGAAAATTTCTCCAAGCCGGTTTCTGCATTTCTCGGTCTGACCATCGTCCTTGCCTGCATGGCCACCGACGTGGCGGAGTTGCTGGGTGGCGCAATCGGTTTCAACCTGCTCCTCGGTACGCCGCTCTGGCTGGGGGCATTGATCACCGTGGTAATTGAAGTGGTACTGATCATCAGCCAGCGTTACCACCGCCTTGAAGCGATCATCATCGCCTTCCTGGCGATTATCGGCATCTGCTATGTTATTGAGATAATAATCGTTAAACCCGATTGGGCTATACTTGCCCCGTCAATCTTTATCCCCAAGGTGGATGGCAGCAGCATCTATGTGGCCATGGGCATCCTCGGCGCGGTGGTTATGCCGCATAATATCTTCCTGCATTCCAACGTCATCCACAGCAGAAGCTGGGGCAGTTCGGTTGAGGAGAAAAAAAGACTGCTGACCTTTGAGAAGATCGATACCACCGTCGCCATGTTTATGGGCTGGGTGGTGAATTCGGCAATGATCATCGTTGCCGCCGCAGTCTTTGCCCGACACGGCATAACAGTGGACAGCATCGAGCAGGCTTCAGAAACCCTGCGACCCATCGCCGGGCCCCTGGCTGGTTTTGTTTTTGCCCTTGCCCTGGTCTTTGCCGGGGTTGGTTCGAAGATTACCTCGTCGATGGCCGAGGTAAATGTCATTACCGGCTTTCTCGGCAAGCCGGAGGACCCCCGGACCATGCTTTATAAAATCTCGGTGTTCATCACCGCAATTCCATCTTTTGTCATTATTTTGTGCGGAATGGACACCTTTAAAATCCTTATTCTCAGTCAGGTTGTCCTCAGCATCCAGTTGCCCTTTACCCTGATTCCGCTGGTACTCCTTTGCCGCAATCGGCGCATGAAGGAATTTCGGAGCGGTAACAAAGAGTTTGTTGCCGCCGTCGGGATCTCGGCAATTGTCATTGCCTTGAATCTCTACCTGCTTTATTCGACCGTCACCGGAGGATGAGATCGTGCAGATTTATAAAAAAATTCTGGTAACCATCGATTGTTCGGATGTTGATGGTCCGATAGTTGCCCATGTCAGGGCCTTGGCCCAGCAGAACAGTGCCCAGGTTACGCTCATGCATGTGATTCATGCCCATACCATCGACCAGGATCGCGTTCAGCGTGCTTCAGCCGCAAGTGTCATGGAGGCCCGTTTGGCGGAAATGCGGGTGCAGGGGGTCCTGGCCCAGTCGATCATCAGAAGCGGCGAGCCGGAGGCGGAAATTCTCAAAGAGATTGAGACCGGAGGCTACGATCTGGTGGCCATGGCGACGCATGGTCATACCTTTATCGGCGATATTCTTTTCGGCAGCGTGTCAAAAAGCCTGAAACATAAGATCAGCATCCCTCTTCTCCTCTTAAAAGTCGGTGGCTGAGTTTCTTGTAAAAGGGGCGATTTGGCTGTTATTTTTTTACACCCTCATCCTTGAGAGCCGCCAAGCCGTCCAGATCGAGGCTGGCCGCGGCATCCTTTAAGGCCGAAATACCGGTGGTGCTGCCGGATACCTTAACGCTGAAGCGGTCGCCGACAATTATGGCGTACTCCCCAGAAGATGCCTGTTTATCCCACTGCTCATGGACGTAGACCTTGCCCTTGCGGTAGGTCTTCTCAAAACCGGTCTCGGTGATACTCTCTTTTTCGACACCAATCCAGCCGGCCAGGGCCATGACACCTTTAGCAAGGCCCATGTCGGTGATCTCCACATGCAGGCCATTGCCGCTCCGGTCTTCGTAGGAGGCCTCGGCGGTTGAGATCTGCATCCCTATTGCCCCGGTGCGCTCGGCGGATACGGCAGAACGGGCCTTGCCACCAAGTTGTTGCGGCAAAAAGGCCTTGATACGTTCGGGTGCCAGGGTTTCAATCTGGCCGTCATTGCCGAGGGCGGTAGCCATCATCTTCCCCATCGCCTCGCTCTGCTCCTTGGCATCGCCTGACTGCTGCGCCTTCTCCATCTCCTTGGAGGCAGACTCCATCTTCTTGGCCCAATCCTCCATTTTGCCGCCGAGGCTGTTTTTATCAAAGCCACTCTCAGTCTGCTTGGTGGCTTGTGGGGTCGAAGGTCCACCGGTCATGCCGCCGACTCCACTTATCCCTCCCACCACGGCCGAGACAACAAAACCGAAAATGACGGCAACAATAATGGCCACAGCCGTATAACCCTTGGCCTTCTCGACCGGGCATTGCATCATGACCGGCAGGCCGAGATACAGGAGGTAGATGCTGAACAAGGAACCGGCAAGCAGGATCGCCATCCCCAGCCAGGGCAGGAGGTGACCAACCCCGGCAAGCCAGGCGGCGGTATAGGCATAGGCCACGGTTTTCAAGGCCTGCCGGTCGTCTTTTGTGCCGCCGAAAGAAGGGGCAAGCAGGTTGATGATCAGGGCAACCAGATAGACGCCGACAAGGGCCATGAGGTAACTGAACAGCATATTGCCAAGACCTGTGCCAAGCCCAACCCGATAGGTACCAAGGAGGGGAACGTTGATCCCGAATACGGTCGATTTGATGAATCCGCAGACCGGCCCTATCGCCGCCAGTATCATGATGTAGCCGAGATACAGATCCTTGATCGTTGTCGATTCGCCGGCAACCACCGACCATTCACTTTTTGGGGTGGTGAGGATCGCCTGTACTCGGATAATTACTTTGGAAATATCCATTTTCTGTCTCCTTGTAACCGCAAATTAATCAAGCAGTGAGAGTTCGTTATTGTTCTCTTTCTGGCTGGTGATCATAACTCGATCTTCAACAGGATACGCTAAATCTTGGTATGAATCAAACCGATTAATAGACGCTCTCTTGCTGCACATCATCTTTATTGCGATCACCGCACACTTGACGAATACCGGGACCATCCGAGCAGGCCAAAAAGAACAATCGCGATTGGATTCATTTGACAATGCCACCGCCATCCCCTAGGCTTGATGCTGGACGAAAGACAGCCTGTTCGCCGGCTATATGCATTCAAAGAGCATCATGGTTGCACTTCACCAATTGAGCCGAGCGAAAGTTCATGAACCGAACATACAAGGGGTCAGGCAATGACCAACAAAAAAAGCAGCGACACAGCGAAGACGATTAGCCGGGGGCAGGCCCTGCGTAAAATGGCGGAGGAAGTTTTTGTAAAAAACCCCAGGCAGGTGCCGGAAAACCTGCAGGCACGATCGCCGGAAGAAAAACGGCGGATTCTCCATGAGCTGCAGGTGCACCAAATTGAACTGGAGATGCAAAACGAGGAACTGCGGCGAGCGCAGGCAGAACTCGATGCTGAACGAATCCGCTATTTTGAGCTTTATGATCTGGCGCCGGTGGGCTATTGCACGGTCAGCCACAAAGGGTTGATTGAGGAAGCCAATCTTGCAGCCGCCGGCCTCCTCGGTGTAACTCGCAGGAATTTAACCAAGCAGCCGCTGTCCAGGTACATTCTACCAGAAGACCATGACACCTACTTCAAACTGAAAAAGCAGTTGTTTGCCAGCGGCGAACCGCAGAGTTGTGAATTGCGGATGGTGCGTCATGACCGGACATCTTTTTGGGCGCACCTGGCCTCCACTGTCGCCCTCGACAAAGGTGGGACATCCGTAGCCCGCGTTGTCTTGAACGATGTGCCCGAACGGCAGCGGGCCGAAGATCGGTTGCAGCAGGAACAGTTCTTTTCCAAATCCATATTGGAGAGCCTGCCCGGCATCTTCTACCTGTACACCTACCCCGAAAACCGGTTGGTTCTCTGGAATAAGGCGCATGAAACACTTTTGGGCTATGCGGCGGGCGAGATAACCGGTCGGCATGTTACTGACTGGTTTGCCGGCGAGGGTAAAAAAGGAGTTTTGCAGGCCGTAGATAAAGTGATGGAGAAAGGTCACAATTCGATTGAGGCCCCGCTGCTGGCAAAAGATGGTCGGTTGATGCCCTTCCTTCTCACCGGAGTTAAATTTGCGACCCAAGGGAGGCTTTATTTCATGGGGATCGGGGTTGACATCTCTGAGCGGCGACAGGCGGAAGATCATTTGCGGGAGAATGTCGCCCGGCTCAAGGCGCTGCTCAATGCCACATCAGATTCGGTGATTCTCATCGACCCTGAAGGCACAATTCTCGATCTCAACGAAAACTCGGCGCACCGGCGCGATCTCGATAAAGGCATCATGCTCGGGCAGAGTCTTTTTGATTTTCTTCCTCCCGAAGCGGCGGCGGATCGTCACAAGGCTGTTTTGCAGACCCTGCAAGAGAAAAGGCTTGTGCAGTATGATGAGAATCGCGGCGGTAAGGATTACCGAATTCGCCTCTTTCCGGTAATCGATGACCTTGGGAAAGTCTTGCAAATAGCCAGTTTCTCACGGGATATAACCGAAAGCAAGCAGGCCGAAGAAGAGAAGGCGCTACTCGAAGCGCAGTTCCATCAGGCCCAGAAGATGGAATCGGTGGGCCAGTTGGCGGGTGGTGTGGCGCATGACTTCAACAACATGCTTGGGGTAATCCTTGGACACGCGGAGTTGGCCGAGAAAAAGTTGGATCCGCACCACCCGGTCTTTAGCAATCTGGAGGAAATCCGCAAGGCAGCCAACCGTTCCGCACAAATCACCCGACAGTTGCTGGCCTTTGCCCGCAAACAGACGGTAGTGCCGAAGATTCTCGACCTGAACAAGACCGTCGAAGGGATGCTGAAGATGCTGCGACGGCTTATCGGCGAGAACATCAATCTCGCCTGGCTGCCGGAAAAAGGTTTATGGCCGGTGAAGATGGACCCGTCGCAGATCGACCAGATCCTTGCCAATCTCTGTGTCAATGCCCGGCAGGCCATTGGTGGTGTCGGGAAAATAACCGTTTAGACAGGAAACAGTACTATCGACCAGGAATACTGCGACGATCACGCCGGTTTCGTGTCCGGGGACTATGTGCGGCTTGTCGTCAGCGACAACGGTTGCGGCATGGACAGACAGATCTTGAGCCATATCTTTGAACCGTTCTTCACCACCAAGAAAGTCGGCGAGGGCACCGGACTGGGTCTTGCCACGGTGTACGGCGCTGTCAAGCAGAACAACGGCTTCATCTATGCCGAAAGCGAGCCGGCGCAGGGTGCGACTTTCACCATCTACCTCCCACGTTACAAGGGGGTGGTAGGACAAGTTCAGACAACAGAGGATCCGGAAGCTGGCAGAACCGGACATGAAACCATCCTGTTGGTGGAAGATGAGCCGGCAATCCTGGAAATGACCAAAACGATGCTGCAACTGCTGGGTCATACGGTGCTGGCGGCAGGCACACCTGAGGAGGCCCTCCACCTGGAGGCCATATATGAGGGCGAGATTGACCTGCTCCTGACCGATGTTATCATGCCGGAGATGGACGGCCGTGACCTGGCTGGGCGACTTTCAGCCGGCCAACCGGGAATGCGGGTTCTGTTTATGTCAGGCTATGCCGCCAATATCCTCACCCACCAAGGCGCCCTGGATGCAGGGGTGAATTTTCTTGAGAAGCCATTCACCATGCAAGGATTGGCCGCTAAGGTTCGGCAGGCGCTGGAGGGAACGGTGGCCGAGTCGCAATAAGTTTCCTTCTTGAAAATCATACGAAGGTCGCCGGACTTGTTGGTGGCGACCTGGATGTGCTGCCTTGGTTGTTAATGCTCGGATGGTATTCGCGAGTTCAAGATCTGCAAGCCGGTTGGTGATGCTAACGAAGTCATTTCGAACCTGAGCCGGTGAAATCTAGTTGAGCGATCGGCAGAGATATGGGTTGCAACTCTTATCGCGGTGCCGTATGCATATCGAACAAATGACTTTATATAAACGCCATGTATAAATTCATCCACGCCGCCGATATCCACCTCGACAGCCCGCTCCGGGGCCTTGAAGCGCACGCCGACGCGCCGATAGCCGAGATTCGTGGAGCGACGCGACGGGCCTTTGACGCCCTTATCGACCTGGCCATCGACGAGGCGGTTGCTTTTATTCTTATTGCCGGCGACCTGTATGACGGCGATTGGAAGGATTACAATACCGGACTTTATTTCGCCGGGCGAATGGGCCGCTTGGCCAAGGCCGGGATCAAGGTGTTCATCGTTTCCGGCAATCATGATGCGGCAAGTCAAATCACCAAGGCCATTCCCTGGCCGGACAACGTCAGGGTGTTTTCTTCACGAAAACCCGAGTCGATAACACTCCACGAACTGGGGACCGTCATCCATGGCCAGAGCTATTCCTTCCGCGCCGTGACCGACAATCTGGCTGTCGGCTATCCCCGTAAAGAACCCGGCTATGTCAATATCGGCCTGTTGCATACCTCGCTTACCGGTCGACCGGGACATGAGGATTACGCGCCTTGCGCCATCGCCGAACTGCAGGCTAAAGGCTATGAATATTGGGCTCTCGGCCATGTACACCGGCGGGAAATTGTTGCCGAGGAGCCATGGATTGTCTTTCCCGGCAATCTCCAGGGGCGGCATATCAGGGAAGATGGCGCCAAAGGTGTCACCGTCGTGACCCTGCAGGAGGGGCGGATCACCGAGGTGCAGGAACGTTCGCTCGATGTGCTGCGCTGGACCACATGCCGGGTTGATCTCTCCGGATGCGACAGTATGGAGAATGTTTACAATGCGGCGCGCCAGGGTTTGATCCGCGAACGTGACCTGGCTGACGGCCGGACTCTGGCGCTGCGCCTGGTCTTGACCGGGAGTACTGCCGTTCATGCCCTGCTGCTTGCCCGGACGGCCGAATTGACCGAGGAATTCAGAGGCATAGCCGCCGGACTTGGTGAACTTTGGCTGGAGCAGGTGCGGTTTCAGACCAACCGCAAAGTGCGCCTTGAGGATATCCTTGGTGAAGACACTCCGCTTGCCGGTCTTCTTGAAACCATTCACCAGCTGAAGCCGGATGGTGACAGCCTCCTGTCCCTTGTACCGGAACTGGCGGTCCTGAAGGCCAAATTACCGGCCGAGCTTGACATCGGCGATGAGCCGTTCCTTGATGTCTCACCTGCAAAAATCGCCGAACTGCATGCCGAAGTGCGGGAACTGCTGATCGCCAAGCTTCTCCACCTGGGAGGCAGCCAGTGAGACTCATCCGTCTTGAGATGCAGGCTTTTGGCCCCTTTACCGATCGGACCCTCGAGTTTTCCACCAAGGCACCCGGCCTGCACCTGGTCTTCGGCCCGAACGAGGCCGGGAAAAGTAGTTCCCTTCGGGCATTGAAGGCCCTGTTGTACGGTTTTCCGCAACAGACACCGGATAATTTCCTGCACAACTATGACCAACTCCTGGTGGCCGGCTGTCTTCGCAGCAGCGACGGGCAGGAGCTCTCCTTTCAGCGGCGGAAAAAGCGCGTCGGCGATGTCCTCGATGCGGCCGGCAATCCCCTCGATGCGGCTGCCTTGGCACCTTTTTTACATGGCCTGGAGGCGACAATATTTTCCTCCCTCTACGGCATAGATCATGACGCGCTTGTTCGCGGCGGGGAAGAGATTCTTGCGCAAAAAGGCGAGGTGGGACAGGCTCTCTTTGCCGCCGGAGCCGGTATCTCCTCGGTCAGTGATGTCGTGGCGCAGCTTGAAAAAGAGGCCGCTGAACTGTTCAAGGCCACTGGCCAGCTGCCGGCTATCAACGTGGCGACCAAGAGATTCAAGGAATTGCAAAAAGAAATGAAGGCGGCCGGGCTTTCCGTCAAGGACTGGAAAGAGCACCGCAAGGCCCTCGATGATGCCCTGGCTGCCCGCGCCAGGCTCGAACTGGAACGCGATCAAAAGAGCATCGAGCTGCATCGTCTCGAACGATTACGTCAAGCCGTCCCGGAACTGGCGGCGCTTGCGGCAAGGAACGCTCATCTGCTCGCTTTAGGCGAAGTAGTCCGCCTCGATGAGGACTTTGCCGAGAGATACCAGACAGTCAGCCGTGACCTGCGGGAAGCCGGACAGCGGTTGCAGATCGATCGACAGCGCTTGCAAAAACTTACGGAGCGTCGCCGAAGCGTAGCGCTGAACAAGGAACTTCTGCACGAGGCGGCGATGGTCGATGATTTTCATCAGCGCCTCGGTGAATACCGCAAAGGCCAGAAGGATCGTCCGGAGAGAAACGGCATGCGCATAAGTCTGCGCACCGAGGCGGGGCGATTGCTCCAGCTGGTACGGCCCGATTTGCCCCTGGATAAGGTTGAGATGCTGCGACCGGTGCTTGGCAAAAAGCGCACGGTGCAGGTTTTAACCACCCAATATGCAGCTATACGGCAACAGCTGGTGGTGGCCGAAAAGCAAGGCAGGGCGGCGGAGAAGGAGTACCAAAAGATTGAAGCAAATCTTACCGCAATGGAGGCAGCCGTTGACACCGGCAGTCTCTTGACGGCGATAGAATTGGCGAGGAAGGTTGGTGATATAGATGGCCAGCTGAGCAAGAGCCGTGGTGAACTCGAATTGCTGAAGAAGGAGTGCCATGCCGACTTGAAGCGCCTTGGCCTGTGGACCGGCGAGCTGGCCGCTCTGATGGAACTGGCCCTGCCGCTTTCGCAAACCGTACAAAAATTTGAGAAGAGTTACGAGGAGGTAAGCGATGCCGGGCGGGAAATTGAAAAGACACGGAAAAACTATGAAAAGGAATTGCATCAGGTCCTCGCTGAAATCAAAAAGGTCGAAGGCGTAGGCCTTGTTCCCAGTGAAGAAGAGCTGGCCCTGACCCGTGAAAAGCGCCGGCAGGGTTGGCGGCTTTTACGACGACAGTGGCTTGACGGCGAAGATGTTGCGGTGGAAAGTCGCGAATATGCCCTGGAACAGCCTCTGGTCGAGGTGTATGAGGGCTATGTCGGCCAGGCCGACACCATCGCCGACCGGTTGCGCCATGAGGCCGATCGTGTCGCCGGGATGGTCGCCTTGCACGCCCGGATGGAGTCCTTGGGGGAAGCTCTGGTCGAAAATAACCGCGCCAAGGAGGCTTTGCTGCTCCGGGCAAAAGAGCAGGCGGCTGCCTGGTATCGAGTATGGCGGCCGGCCGGCATCGTTCCGCTGTCACCGCGAGAAATGAGCGGCTGGTTGGCAGGGATTGATAAACTTCGCTTCAAAGGTGCCGAGCTCTTTAAGAAGCACGAGCAGATGGAGCGGGATCTGCATCGCTGCGAAGGGTTAAAGGCCGCACTAAAAAAGGAGCTTTTGGCCATCGGCGAGAGTGTCCCCGGCGGCCACGAGCTTGGTCCGGTGATGATCGCTGCCGAGGCGGTCCTGGCGAAGCTTGCCGAACGGAAAAAGGAGCTTGAAAAATTCCGTGAGAGACGGGAAAAGGCGGCTAAAGACATGGGCCTGGCGGCGGAAGATCTGAAGAACGCCGGCAAGGCCCTGGCCGAGTGGCAGGAGCAATGGCGGAAAGCCCTTGACGGGCTGGGTCTGAAGGACGAGGCGACGCCCCTCGAAGCAGGCGATCTGCTGGAGACCCTGCAGGGTTGTTTTGATAAGGTAAAGGAGGCCGATGATCTGCAAAAGCGCATCGACGGCATTGATCGTGATGCCGCCCAGCTTGACCGGGAGGTCAAGGCCTTGCTCGCCAAAGTCGCCCCGGAAATTTCCACCCTGCCCCTCGACCAGGCCATTTTGCAACTGCGGCTTTTCCTTGGCCAGGCCCAGAAAGATGGCGCGCTGTATGACGAACTTACTAAAAATCAGAGCATCCTGCAGGAAGAGATCCAGGACACCGAGAGAATTTTTCAATCTGCCGGTGCGCAGATGGCGGAACTCCTGCTCTTAGCAAAATGCGACAACCCGACGGAATTGCCGGCAAGAATCGAGCGCTTTGCCGAATACCAGCAACTGCGGCAGAAGATTATCGAGCATGGGGAAAACCTCGCCAAGATCGGCGCCGGGGTGTCCCTTACCGAGCTTTCTGCCCAGGCAGCGGCGGTGAATAGTGATGAACTGCCGGTGCTCATGGAAGGGCTCATGCGCGACACCAAGGAACGGCTGAATCCTGAGATTAATCGCTTATCCCAGATCGTCGGCGAAGAAAGCACCAGGCTTGCGGCCATGAACGGCGGGGCTCGGGCAGCCGAATTGAGCGAGGCGATGGAGCGGGAATTGGCCCTCATTCGCCGGCTGGCCGGCAGATATGCCCTGGTGAAACTGGCGGCCCGTGTCTTGCAGCAGGCAATCGACCGATACCGGGAAGAGCATCAGGACCCGGTTTTAAAGATCGCCGCCGGCTACTTTGAGAAACTGACCCTCGGCTCCTTCGGCGGATTGCGCACCGATGTCGATGACGGCGGGCAACCGGTTCTCGTTGGGGTGCGGGAAAACGGCTCCCGTCTCACCGTTGATAAAATGAGTTCCGGCACCCGCGATCAGATGTTTCTCGCCCTGCGTTTGGCGACGCTTACCTGGCGGTTGCAGACCGATGAGCCGATGCCCTTTATCATTGATGATATCCTGATAAACTTCGATGATGCCAGGTCCCGGGCAACATTGAAAATTCTCGCAGAGCTCGGTGAAAAGAATCAGGTGATTCTTTTTACCCACCACCGGCGCATCATCGAGGAGGCAAAGAAGCTCGAATGGCTGGAAACTATCCAAATCCACGACCTTTCCCCGCACCCCTGATCCTTATCGCCACACCACTTGGCACTGCCGAGGAATATTGGTGGCTCAGAAATTGAAATATTCGACACAAAAGAGTAGTCTGGTGGTGTTCGATTACGCACCTTCCCGGCAATGGGAATTTGAAAAGTCATAATAGGAACATAAATAAAGGTGAGGAGAGATTGTCATGTCATTTATTGCCGCAATACCAATAAGATTTAATTTTACCAGAATAGCCTGTTGCCTTGCCTTGCTGCTTGTTGCGCACACCATCGGCGTGGCAAGCTGTCAGTCAGCAACCCTGCCGTCCGGCAACCTCGTCTTCATTCTAGATGCGTCCGGCAGCATGGGGGCACAAATCCAGGGACGGATGAAGATCGATATTGCCAAAGAAGTTCTCAGCGATCTCATTCAAGATCTCCCGGCGGGGGTCAATGTAGGTCTGACTGCCTATGGACATCGGCAGAAAGCCGACTGCAATGATGTTGAAGAACTGACGACGCTCGGGCCACTTGACCGGGAGTCCCTGGTCACGAAAATCAATGCCCTCGATCACAAAGGGAAAACACCCATTACCCTGTCGGTCAAGAAAGTAGCGGAGAGTTTGAAGACGCTGGAGGATGAGACAACAATCATCTTGGTAAGCGATGGGGAAGAAACCTGCGAAGGTGATCCTTGTGCGATGGTTAAGGAGTTGAAGTCCTCCGGAATTAAATTTGTCATGCATGTTATCGGTTTTGATGTAACCGATAAGGAGAAAGCACAGCTCTCATGTCTTGCCGAAGCTGGAGGCGGTTCGTATTTTACCGCGAAAAACGTCGGGGAATTAACTGCTGCCGCAAAAAAAGTGGTTGAAAAGACTGAACAGTCTTCCGGGAAACTGCAAATAACCGCCCTCAGGAATGGTAAACCTCTCGGGGCATGGTACGAGGTTTTCAAGGCTGAGGCGGAAGGAAGCGGCGAGAAAATAAGTGTCGCAACCAATCCCATCAATGTTGGCGGTGAGGATAATCAAGCTCATTCCGGGCAAGTATGACCTGCTTGTCAGAAACCAGGAGGATGCCGGCAATCCGACGGTGAATTATCCCGGAATCACCATAGAGGCAGGGAAAACCACCACGAAGGTTGCCGACTTCTCGGGAGGAACGCTGAGAGTCAAGGCCTTGAGGAACGGTAAACCCCTGGCGGCCTGGTATGATGTGTTCAAGGCCGAGGAGGGAGGCAACGGCGAGAAAGAGAGTGTCGCCTCAAACCCCATTGGCGAAGAGGGGGAAAACATTAGACTTATTCCGGGAATCTATGATCTGACAATCAAAAACCAGGTAGATGCTGGAAATCCGGTCGAGAATCACCCCGGCATTACCATCGAGGCAGGGAAGACCATCGAGAAGATTGCCAACTTCTCAGGGGGAACCCTGAAAGTCAAGGCCATGAAAAACGGTAAACCGATCAGCGCATGGTACGACGTTTTTGCGGCTGAGGAGGGGGGGACGGCGAGAAGGTGAGTGTGGCCTCAAACCCCATCGGCAACGAAGGGGAGAGCATTAAACTCACCCCTGGCGTTTATACTTTGACAATCACCAGCCAGGATAATGCCGGAAATGCGACGAAGGATTTCCCAGGTATTACCATCGAAGGAGGAAAGACCATCGAGAAGCTTGCGACGTTTTAAAGTGCTGGTGGTAAAATTTCCGGTAATGTCACCAATTAGTTGATGTATGGTTGCTTTTCGTATTATGATTGTCTCGATCGAATTAATTTTACGCGGGAGGCAATTGATGAGCGAACTTGAGCAGGCGAACATTGTGCTCATGTGCTTGCCGAGCTCCTGACCTCATTGGAAATGACGGAGTTGCAACTTGACGAATTATGGACCTTTGTAAAAAAAAGGAAAATTCTGGCAGTGCCGAAGACCTTGAGCGCCAGTACGGGCGGACGTGGATCTGGACGGCCATCGATGCACCCACCCGCCTGTTGATTACCTTCTGGATTGGCGGACGCGAACTGGACGATGCTCGGCGAATGCTGAAAGACATAACCTCTCGTTGCAAGGAAAAGCCGTTGTTTGTCTCGGATGAACTTGCACATTATGGCACTGTCCTTGGCGAACTATTTCACAAACTGGTCCCCTTGGTACCAACGGGAAAACCTGGGAGGCCCCGTAATCCAGAGCGGGTTATTGATGCGGACCTGGATTACGCCACGGTTCAGAAGACGCGCCAAGGTGGGCAGGTGATCAAGGTCGAATGAACGCTCAACCGCGGTGCGGATCGAATCTTCCGGCCCAAAACACCGGCTATGGCTGCAAATGTTACGGATCATCGCTGGACATTCTCAGAGCTGCTGGCCCATCCAACAATATGTCAATGATATGGTGACATCACCTCATGCCGGGGGGTGCTCTTTAAGCCAATCGCGGAGGGCGTCATTAATACGAGTTTGCCATCCTCGGCCCAAGCCTTTGAAAGCGGCGATAACATCAGGTGAAAGACGAATATTCATGGCAATTTTCGGTGTTTCAGAGATTGGGCGGCCACGCCTGGGGAGCATGGCGACGAGTTCTGGCGGCAGGACTTCGCCGGCAGTTTTGAAAGATTTAAGGTCTTTCTTCTTCAGCTCACGGACTTCACCGTCTTTGTCAGTCAATGGTAAGCGGTTTTTCATAGCGTTTCGCCTCTCTCGGGTTTGCTTTGCGGAAACTGATAACCCGGATTACTCGAGGAATATGGGTAAAACAGAGGATGTGCAACCTGCGCCAAAGATAGCCGATGGCAACAAATCGTCTTTCAGGATACTCCTTTCGCTCGTTTTCAGCGAAGGTTGCGCCCTGCCAATCAAAATCCGCAGCGCTCTCAAACGGCAAGCCCCGTTCCAGTGCGTTCTTCTCAGACTTCGACCGGTCGAAGGTAATCTTCATGCATTTATTGTATCCACAATAAATAGATTTGTCAAGAAAAGCTCCTTACTCACATTGGCCGACTTAAGGAGTTGATAGTGTTGAATGTGTCATTTTGATCAATGGAATAGCTACTGGGCTGTCATCCAAGGACGCAGAGGTGACAAGGGCACTGATCGTAAGCCGATATCGTTTGTATCCAGATGTAACTTGTAGCCGTTCCATGACATCTTGTATCCTTTAGCATTCTTCTTGGTGCCACGAGCACAGACAATCGGCAACTCGCTGTTCGATTCCTCGACACTTTGGGTAACCTGGAGATCAAGTCGCTGGTTGTTGCCAGTCGGTAGTATGCTTGTGTCATTATTGAAATAGAACAAGGGGCGTCCCTGGGCTGCAGGAAAGCCGTTTTGCTGAACGAGATCGGTGCGCTGGGCTCTTTGCACAAGGCTGGCAAGACTTACCGCCCCCCTGGTACAGAGTTCGGTTTTTATACAAAGTAATTTTTTCACGTTTACCGCTTATACCGTTGGTCTCGATCTCCCTTATCACTCTTTGCCAGATTGTGTCACACCTGTCGTCATTCCGGCATTATTCCCATAAAAAATTTGCAAAAGAGATATTAGGCAGGTAGCCTATGGTAATGGTTTTGACTCTGAAAAAAATGGCGCAATGAAGAATCGTTAACACCTAACTATAAAAATCATCTTTATCCTAATTTTTTTTGGGGGGAGTGAAGTTATGAAAATGAAGATTGCCGGGAAGATACTGACAATGACGATATTTTCCGTACTCGTGACAGGCATCGGTATCTATTTCACTACTCGCCATTATACCGACCTGGTCTTTGATAATGAGTCCAGAATGGCAATCTCTTCGGCCAAAAAAGTTGTGCAAAACTACATCGAAAACCTTGAAGAGAAATTTGTTCAGAACGGGACAATTATTGACATTGAGAAGATTTCAGAGGTAATCGCCAATATCAACGGTGTGATCCATGATATTGCAACAGCAGTTGAGGAACAGTTGACCGCAACAACTGAGATCTCCACTAATATCTCCCAAGCTTCTCAAGGTATTGGCGAAGTCAATGAGAATGTAGCGCAGAGCACTTCAGTTATCGCCGACATTACTCGTGATATCGCACAAATCAACCAGCAATCAGTGCAAGTTGGAGATGGCAGCAGTCAGGTGGAAAAGAGCGTCAAAGACTTGTCTGCGCTTGCCGAACAATTACAAAATATGGTGAAAAAGTTCAAAGTCTGATTTGACTATGATTCCGATATATCCACTGAGGAATGCGTTGATCCGCATAGCAATCGAGCTCGGGCAAACCTTTATAACCTGATTGACCAAACAGCTGAAACCCACCAGCCTACTGTCATTACTGGGAAAAGGTACAATGCGATACTCTAGTTTGAGGAAGACTGGAGCGCCATTAATGAAACCATCTGCCCTTTCGATTTCGTTGGGGCACGAATGACCATTTTCTCATCATGGACACTCGCGATCTGTTTCCTGATATCTACAACAGTGATTCACCCCCTGCGTGGGATATAGGCCGGCCCCAGCCGGAACTGTTAGTTGTTTTCGATGAGCTTGCCTTGACCGGCTCCGTGCTTGATCTTGGCTGCGGCACCGGTGAGAATACCTTGGAGCTGGCCCGTCGCGGCCTCGAAGCTTGGGGCCTCGATTCGACAACGGCCGCGCTCACTATCGCTGAAAGAAAGCGTACTACGCGTGGTCTCATCGCCACATTCGTTCACGGCGATGCGCTCGATCTGGCATCTTTAAGCCGCACTTTCGACACGGTCCTAGATTGCGGCCTGTACCACGTGCTCGAGGATGAGGAACGCCGTACCTACTGTCGCCAGTTAAACCATGTGCTGCGCCCAGGCGGCAGCTTCTTGATGCTCGGCCTCGCGACCAACCGTGGCGGCCCAGGTCCACGTGGCTACTCGATTGATGAACTGCGCGCAGACCTCGACGGAGGCTACCATGAAGTCTTTGTGCGACCTGCTTCCTTCTGGGCCAGGTCCGAGCAAGGTTACAAACGGGTCCCGGCGTGGCTGTCGCTTTTCATCCGCGACGGAAGCAAGATGTCTGGCCCGGGGTCGGACAAGGTATAACCACTAAGTCGTTAGAAAGATAACCATTACAGTTACGCGTTGCGACCGTCATAAGGGCCGCTAACGAAATGGGCGAGATAAAATGGTTATTTCGTAACGGCCGCTAAGGATTGAATTGATCCGCGAGAGCCTCTGTCAGCGGCTTTCCGGTGAACGTAGCCCCAGCTTCAATACCATTTTGAAAGTCATCGGCGCCTTTGGACTGAAGCTGCATCCAGATACCGCTCATCCCCAAGCAAGTACCCAGCCAAACAACAGCGCCTGCATCGATAAGCGCCTTTGTTTTTTACGCCGGTTGTGACGTGGCTTGATTTTATGGAGAAGCCACACCCTTTTCTTAAAAATATTCGGCGGACAGCCGGGCTTCTCTTGTGTTTCATGCCCTCAGTCACTTGTCCTTTCATGCCTTCACTTGTTGCACTATTATGATGCTCCACCAATAACAGAAGACCTTACAGAAAGATGTTACAATTTCCAGCCACAAGGAAAGTGTTGCTCTCTGCCGAATTCTCTGCTAGATTTTTACGAATTTAACCATTCTTTTCTTCTTTTCAAATTAAGGAGACAACTAATTAATTTTACATAGATTATCCTGTTTGCCATTGATCGTGAAATCGAGGCTGAAGGAATTTATCTGGAAGTTGTTGCTAAAGTAACCAAGGAAACAATACAACAACTCATTCATCGGTTTTGCGATGGAGGAAAAGCGTCACCAGCAGATGCTGACCGACGCTCTGAACAACAAAGAAACAACCCTGCAATTCAAGGGAGTCTCTGACTACAAAATCAGTCAGACGACGGAAGACAAGGCCTGTGCTGTGACCATCGAAAAGCTCTGAGAAGAATCAGGGGAATTTTTCCATAGAAGACAAAAGGTACGTCAGGGAGACATAGAATGAATTTTAAATCGATTGATGAAATACTTGAGTTTGCAACAGAAAGAGAAAAGGAAGCGGTAGCATTTTATAACACGCTCAGCAAAAAAGAACAGCTTGTCGACTTGGCAGCAACCTTCAAGGAGCTTGCCCAAGAGGAAGCAAAGCATGTGAAGCTGCTGACCAACATAGCAAAAAACAAAACTGCCGTTGCATCCTTCAAGATGCAGAAAGTCGACAACTTGAAAATCAGCGATTACCTGGTCGAAATCGAATATTCGGAGGGCATGCCGATGCAGGATATCCTGGTTCTTGCCATGAAACGGGAAGAAAAGGCATTTAAGCTCTACACCAATCTTGCTGCAGGCGCAATCGATGAAGAATTTACCAAGCTTTTCATGTTCCTCGCCCAAGAAGAGGCAAAGCACAAACTCACTTTCGAGCACCTCTACGACGACTACCAAGCCGGCCAAGGCAATTAAGTCGATCCCATGAACCGTGAAAGGATGTAACGATGACAAGCCAAACATTTTCAACGTGGGGTCGATGGGTGGTGGGAAACGAGCAGGTTGCTGTCGACAAGCTCCCCGCCGACTTCGTTAAAGGACAGCCGCTCAAAGCCTTTATGGGCTGGGATGGCCTTTTTGTCCATGACCCAGGGGTGAATCTGGTGGACATGATCCGCGCCTATATGCAGAAGGCGCGCCTGGAATCCTGCGGTCAGTGTTTTCCCTGTCGCCTCGGTACCGAAGATATGAGTGCCATCCTGGAAGATATCTGCGCCGGCAAGGGTACTCCAACTGATCTGGACCGCCTGGAAAGACTTGGCCGATTGGTAATGGAAACGGCCCGTTGCGACATCGGCCAGACAACACCTCGGCCTCTTCTCGATCTCCTGCATTACCGTCGCCAAGATTTTTTGCAAATAATCGAGGAAAAGATCCCCGTCGCAAAAGGGCAATACATTGCAAAAGTTACGGCGCCATGCATCAACGCCTGCCCGTCGCATGTCAATATCCCCGATTATGTTGAAAAAATCCGTGACGGGAGATGGGATCAAGCGCTTGCATCGGTGCGAAATGACTGCTGCCTTCCGGGAGTTATCGGCAGAGTGTGCGTCAGGCCGTGCGAATTCAACTGCCGTCGGCAACACGTCGACTCGGGCATTGCCATCCGCGCACTTAAGCGTTTTGCCGCTGACGCGGAATTGGCAAGCGGCGAGGAGCCTAGCCTTCTGCCGGGTCCAACAAAAGACCAAAAGGTCGCGGTCATCGGTGCCGGCCCTGCTGGATTGGCCTGTGCCTATTATCTCGGGCTCCGAGGGTATACGTCCACTATTTTCGAAGTTATGAACGAGCCCGGTGGCATGACGGCGGTAGGTATCCCTGATTACCGTCTGCCTCGGGATATCCTGCGGCACGAAGCCAACCAGGTTAAGAAACTTGGCTGCGACATCCGCTATGGTGTCAATGTCGGTGTGGACATCAAGCTGGAGGATCTCAGGGTACAAGGCTATAGCGCTATTTTTGTCGGTGTCGGTGCTCCCGAGGCTTCAAAAATGCGCTGTGCGGGTGAAGATGAAGGATATCGGGGGTTCATGACCGGTGTTGAATTCTTGCACCGCATTGCCGATGGGGAAAGGCCGCTGGAAGGGAAGAAAATACTGGTTATAGGTGGTGGCAACGTGGCAATGGATTGTGTCCGTTCGGCCCTCAGGTCCGGTTTTACCGACGTCAATCTGATTTACCGGCGTACTCGCGCGGAAATGCCCGCCGACCCGGTAGAAATCATGGAGGCAGAGGAAGAGGGCGTCCAGTTTCATTTTCTCGTGGCCCCCTTAAAGATTGTCGCAGAAAATGGCAAAGTGACCGGATTGGAATGTCACAGGATGGAGCTGGGCGAGCCTGATGCATCGGGCCGCAGGCGACCCGTGGTCATTGAAGGGTCCAATTTTATTATTGAATCTGATGCCATTGTCCCGGCCATCGGACAGGTGTGTGTGGTTGACCGTGTTCTGCCTCCGGAAGAGGTGGAGATATCCCGCTGGAAGACGCTGCCGGCCGACGTAATAACCAAGACCACCAACCAGCCCTACATTTTTGCAGGAGGCGACTGTGTAACCGGCCCTGCCACGCTTATCGCGGCATTGGCGGATGGCAAAAATGCCGCCCGCTTTATCGACCAGTTCCTGACTACCGGTCAAACCATCCCGGAAGATACTGACTATCTGGAGAAACTCGTAGGACAAATGGGGGTTTTTTGTTCCAAAGAAAAAATGCCTTATAAGGATTCCGAGAAAAAGCTTCATCCGCCAGTCATCGAACCTGAGGAAAGAATTAAAAGTTTCGTTGAGGCAGAGGGGAAGGTAAATGCAGCATCTGCCAGAAAAGAAGCAGCTCGCTGCCTTCGCTGCTACCGCATTGCCATGGCTGCAATTTAGTCGATTTTTTAAATGGGGATTATGATGAATGCTTTACAATTAAACGGAATGGATCTCACCTTCGAGCCAGGAAAGTCAATCCTGGAAGTTGCCAGGGATAATGGTGTGAATATCCCCACCCTTTGTCACCTGCAGAGCGCTGATCACAAGGAAGTTTGCCGCGTCTGTGTGGTGGAAGTACAGGGGGTTGACAGGTTGCTGCCGGCCTGTGCCACTCCGGCCGCAGACGGCATGGTCATAGAGACGCACTCCGAGCTGGTGGTGCAGTCACGTAAGATGATGCTGGAACTCCTTCTGGCAAACGGCGACCACAACTGTTTGTTTTGTGATTCGAACGGCGATTGCAAGCTGCAGGATCTCGTGTACGAGCATGGGATCAAGGAAGTGGCCGAAGGGCGGAATATAAGCCGATTCCCCTTGACGACGCCACTCCCATGATTTTACGTGATTTCAATAAATGCGTGCTTTGCTATCGTTGTATTGCCGCATGCAACGATATTCAGGTTAACAACGCCATTCCGGTTCCTTTCGGAAGGCGTGGCAATAATCCAACGGCAACGGCCTGGTTTCCCGTGGCCGATTATGACCTTTGCGTACACTGCGGCGAATGCGTTCAGGCTTGCCCGGTGGGAGCTCTCATCGAAAAAAAGGCCCAAGGAAAGGCCTTAACCTGGCAGCTAAAAAAGACCCGCACCACCTGCCCTTATTGCGGGGTTGGATGCCAGATCTGGCTGCACACCAAGGACAATCAGGTAGTGAAGGTTACGGGAGTCGAAGAAGCGCTCCCCAACCGTGGGCGCCTTTGTGTCAAAGGACGATTTGCCTATGATTTCATCCATTCTCCTGATCGCCTTACCACACCGCTCATTAAAGAAAACGGCACCTTCCGTGAGGCAAGCTGGGACGAGGCCTTAGATCTCGTAGCGGCGCGCTTTTTGAAAATCAAAGAAAACGATGGCCCCCAATACCTTGCCGGGCTGACTTCAGCTCGTGCAACCAACGAAGAAAACTACCTGATGCAGAAGCTGGTTCGGACAGGTTTCGGTACCAACAACATCGACCACTGTGCCAGACTCTGACACGCTTCCACAGTGGCCGGTCTGGGCCTCTCACTTGGTTCTGGCGCAATGACCAATTCCATTGCCGAAATCGAACATGCCGATGCATTGATTGTTATCGGCTCCAACACCACCATAGCCCATCCGGTTTTGGCAACTTTTATCAAGCAGGCTGTGGTGCACAATGGAGCAAAACTGATTGTTATCGATCCCCGGCGCATCCCGCTGGTGGACCAATCCGCCATTTGGCTTTGCCAACGACCGGGGACCGACATTGCTTTGATTAACGGAATGATGCACACGATCATAAAGGAGAATCTAGCTGATACATCCTTTATCGCCGAGCGTTGCGAAAATTTCGAAGAGCTGCGAAAAATTGTAGAAAACTACCCTCCTGAAAAAGTTGAAGAAATCACGGGTGTTCCCGCGGATGATCTCGTAGAAGCCGCTCGTATTTACGGTATGGCCGACAAGGCAATGATCCTCTATACTATGGGAATCACACAGCATACCCATGGCACAGACAATGTGAAGTCTCTGGCAAACCTGGCCATGCTCACTGGTAACATTGGAAGACCATCCACGGGTATTAATCCATTGCGCGGGCAGAACAATGTGCAGGGAGCCTGCGACATGGGCGGACTGCCCAATGTCTTTCCCGGCTACCAGCCTGTGACGGATGAAAAAGTTCGTTCGAAGTTTGAGACCTTGTGGAATTCTAAACTTGATGCACGGGGTGGAATGACTCTGACCGAAGTAATGGCAGCCGCAGGAGATGGCAAAATCAAAGGCATTTTCATAATGGGCGAAAACCCTGTTATTTCCGACGCAGATTCCAACCATGTGGTACACGCTCTTAAGAATCTCGATTTTCTGGTTGTCCAGGATATTTTTCTTACCGAAACCGCCGCCCTGGCCGACGTTGTGCTGCCGGCGGCCTGCTATGCCGAAAAAGACGGCACCTTCAGCAACACGGAACGACGCGTCCAAAGGGTGAGAAAGGCCGTGGAACCTCCAGGTCAGGCATTAGCCGACTGGCAGATACTCGCGGAGTTGGGCAAACACATGGGTTTGGACTGGCAATATGAAAGCCCCCAGGCTGTCTTTGATGAAATTATTCTCTCAACTCCAAGCTATGGAGGCATTTCTTATGAGAGACTTGAAAAGCAATCTCTGCAATGGCCCTGTCCTAGCGTTGATCATCCCGGAACTCCTATTTTGCATGTAGGCAGGTTTACCAGGGGCCAAGGCCACTTCTTTCCCATAGAGCACCAGGAACCGTTCGAATTGACAGATCTGGAATATCCCCTGACCCTGACAACAGGGAGAGTTCTCTATCAGTACCATACGCGAACAATGACTGGTAGATGCATCGGGGTTAATGACATGGCTCCTGTAGCTGAAGTGGAGATTAATCCCGCTGATTCCGCAAAGATACAGATCATGGACGGTGACACCGTTCAAATCTCCAGTCGGCGAGGACGTATTGAGGCACGAATCAAGGTTACCGAGGTCGTGCGGGAGGGTGTGGTTTTCATTCCATTTCATTATGCCGAAGCAGCGGCCAATGAATTGACGGTGGCTGCGCTGGATCCAGTGGCCAAGATTCCGGAATACAAGGTATGTGCGGTGAGGATAGAAAAAGTGAGGTGATGGGGTGACAACACTATCCCGCCACAGACGATCATCATGCGTCAGGATCTTCTTAGTCAAGGTGTCATCAAGACGCCCTTCGTCTTTCAGCATCTTCAAAACCGAAGCACGGAAGAGCTCGTCTAGAGGCCGGATAGCAACCTTCGGCATCACATAAAAAAACCCGGTCTCAGCGAATAGGCCATCCGCCACCAGAGCATGGACGTGCGGATGCCATTTTGCATAGTCACCGAAGGTCTGGATGGCCAGGGCGATACCAGGAATCCCCAGCTTTTTGCCGATGGTGATCCGAAAAAAGCCTGTGAGGCACGATGCCGCGCACTGGCTCAATTTGCCAGGCAATTTGCGATAATAGAGAAAATACCTGCGGATGATCTTCGGGATGCTGAAGACATATTGGCGATGCGGGAGGGGAAAGAGAACAAATAGTTGCCACAACGGTGACTCCCGAGGTTTTCTGCCCCGATATACCTCCGCCTTGTCGCTCCAATCCATTGCAGTCCCTTTGTGCTGTAAACAAAGGTTGCAATGTAACTGGCAGCACTGACATTTTTTCTTACCGATGAATTCTCCTTGCCATCCCCTATATCCCAACCAATCCAGCCCCCCATTATCCAGGAGAAGAGATGTCTGTCAATCTTAACCATTTAAGCAAACTTGCAACTTGTCATAATTCCTGAATCTTCTCAGAAGCACCGGTTAAAAAAACTCGACGACCAAGTTAGGCAAACGCGCAACATAACAGTAGGTATTTCATGCTGAGCCATCCTCCAAATTAATTTTGGTTTGCTCTGGCAACCTTAACGCCTCGATGGCATTTTGAAATTGCAGTACCAGACCTCTTTGGAAAATAAGTGCTGCTGGCTGAATTCTCAGGGGTATGTGGCATGGGGCACGATCTGGCCTGCTGGAAGGATAGGACCGGTGATGGCAGAAAATGATTCACTCCCAGCCAGGATCAGGTCGAGCTGTTTCTGTCGGAAGTCGAAGATGCGCTCCAAGGTTTTTCTGATATAGAGCGGATGCAGGAGGTTTCCCAGGAGTCCGAAGGGTGGTTGGTAGGTGATCCGGTCAAGCATCTGAATCCCGCCGACCACCGGGCGGATCTCGTGATAATGGTACCAGAAGCGATACGGGCCAAGCCGTTGTTCGTCCACAAAAGAATGGCCTGTACGGATATGTTTGATTTCAGTAACCCAGGTATGGGTGCCGAGCAGCGGAATGGCGATCCTGTAGACAACGATCAGCCCGTTGTACATCACGGACGGGACCTCGGAGACGATGGAAAAACGCAGGTCAGGAGGGGTGATTAGATCGAGGTTAGCAGGATTCTGGAGAAAATCCCAGGCTGCCTCGATGGATGTCGTCAGCTTTTGTCGGCGTTCCAGGATGTACATCCATTTGCTCCTTGAATTATTGCAGCCTGTGCAGGCGTTTGCCCATTTAGATCCTGTTTCCCCATACCATATAGAGGGGATCACTGTAGAACAGCTCCTGGTGAGAATCATCTGCCGGTCGCGGCAGCCATCGCCGTGATAGGGTCGCCATCTGCTCGAAACGACCGCTGGCCAGCAGCATATCGGTGACCAGGCCAAGCCGCTCAAATTCATGGAGCTCTGGCCAGATTTTGATGACCTTGGGAGGAAACCAGCGGTTTGAGAAAGCTATGGTGAGGATACCTCTGGGACGCAGGACTCTCGTTATCTCAGCCATTACGGCTAGAGGGCTGGCCAGATATTCGATCGAGGCCGTGCAGATCACCGCATCAAAACTGGCATTGGCAAAGGGCAGTCTGCTTTCATGATTGAGATCGTGGACCACGGTGTGGGTCGCCCTGCTGTTTTGATGCAGTTCATCCGCATTCAGCCCAAGTACCGTCAGGCTGTCGAGGGCCAGATCGTCGGGCAGGTGCGAGGTCCAGCTGCCCATCAGGTCAAGGACTCGGGCGCCCTGCGGGATCAGCCTGCCGTACTGGGTGCCGATCTCCTCTCTGGCTGTGCTGTCGAGATGATACACGAACCTGGGTTGGCGATAGAAGTCGGTATCAGGTTGTTCGTCGAGACGTCGGAAATTGTCGGGGATAGATAGCAGTCCTTCTTTGCTGGCCACTCCGGCCTGCATCCCCGGACCGTCAGCGCTGATCCGCTCGAGCCAGTCCTCACATCGGCCGCCTCGTTCTTTCTGTTGCGGATGGATGGCCTTGATTTCAGCCAGCAGACGGAGGTCTCGGCCGGCAAGCGGATGGTTGAGGTCGAAGACCAGTTTCTCATCCTCACGGCCAAGATAACGGCAGGGAGCGTTTGATACCCGAAAGAGGCCGTCAACGCCGCTCAGCAGACCCTGCGGGTAGTAGCGGCTGGGTGTCAGGGTGAAACTGTTGCCATAGGGGCCCACATTTCTGAACTGCCCGGTACTGACCAGCACACGTTTTTTCGGCGAAAAGGGCTGGAAAAAGCGATCCGCCACAATATCAACTGTGGCGCGGCCGCCGACCTGCTGACCAGTAAGCCCCCGGACAAGTTCCGGCTCGAGGATGTCCCGCCAGAAACTCACCGGATCGGCCCAGAAACTGTCCTGATGCTGTATCTCTCCCTCTTTCCAAATCAACGAAAACTCGATGATCGCCCGGCTGTATTGATCGATGATTTGCATAACAATTATCCCTTCTGCCGTACGCTTCTGCGGTCCTCTTCTATTTCACTACAAATACAGTAAACAGGAGTGAGGTTGGGACAATGGCTGTAATGAGAGAGTATAATGATAATCAAAACACCCATTACACCCTCTTGTTTTGGAACCGTGAATGGCGGCCATACGGCAGGCCAAAAGGTACTTGCCACACGCTTTAGCCAATTCCACCCGATTGTCCGTCGAGTTCATGCCCGCATCAGCGATAAACATCGCCCGTCCAAGATTCCAACCGCGAACATTGGCGCGAACCTTGGTTACGGTCGTGACATCGGCGGTATTGCCGGGCAGTACCCAACTCCGTACCGGGATGCCATCGCGGGTAACGTCCAAGGCGACCAACACCTGCGGCGCCCAGTTGCTCAATGGTTTCGAAACACTTCTTCAAACCGAGCCTTCCCCAAAGGGCGTCTGTGACCAAAGGACAGCCCAAGGCGAGAGTCTCTTTGATTTTCATGTCGGCCGGCAAGCCGACGGAAACTGCCGAGTCCCGAGTTGTAGCCAGAGGATCATCAAACCGCAGACCACAAACGCGGCCAATGGATTGACAGAGACGGACCAGCTCCTGGCGGTCGAGCTGGTCAACCCGGCCGAAGTTGTGGATGATTTTGGCGACGGGTTTGCGGGTATCCGGATGCCGCTCGTTATGGGCGAGCTGGAAGTATTCGACGACCGAGCCGTCCTTATTGGTGCGCTTTGTGATTCGTCGATACATGCTTACTGAATGAGCATGTATCTTGCTTTATAAGAAGAATAAAATTGCAATGTGTGTAACTACAGATTTTAATTATACCCTAACACTGACGTCTTGCAACAAGATGTTTTTGCGGATAATAAATTTGACGTCGGCGGTGATTCCGGCGCAAAGTGTCCAGCCGGTCGCATACTCGGCTGCCAACGGCCAAAAAAAATTCCAGCATTTTCTTACCAATGCCAACATTTCGAAAGCCGGGGTGAACAAAAAGAGCTATAATCTCGGAATCGTGTATAGCGCAATACCCAATCACACCACTCTCGTCATAAACGTAAATATCCGACTCCATCAGTTGATTCAGACGTTTAGTGTCACTGGCAAGAGGTAAGAGTTCGAAATCCGTTGTCTCCTGTTGGAGTTCATCAAGTTTGGACAAAGAATAAATCTCTGAAATTGAGACAAAATCATCTATTTTTTATTTTCGCATATTCATCAAGTCCAAGCCGAACTGATGGGTAAAATAATTTTTATGCATCCAGTTTTTCTTTTAATTCATCAAATTTCACCCTTGATGTCAGATCTAAGCTGATAGGGGTAACCGACACGATCCTTTTCTTGAAAATCGCATAAATATCAGAGTCTTTGTTAAGTGTTGATTCGTCAACCTTAATTACTGTTTTACCGTCACCCAATTTGCTCTTTAAAGATGGTTTCTCGATTTCTTTCGAATAATAGGGGGTTCTTGCCAATGTTGTTAATCGCCATTCTGTTGAGGTTGAAGCATCGTTTGGTATGTCTATTTTTAACAAATCTACATCAGCTGGCAACCCGGAAACCAGTATTGATTTACTGAATTTTTCAAGAAAGTGCATCGAGGCCGTCCAGTCTTGTTCTGAGTAGCTATGATGGGTTGATATGTCTGTTTGTTTTGATACTGCAATACCTGGTACGCCAAAACTTGCCCCTTCAAGTGCAGCACCAACTGTTCCACTGCTTGTTATGTTGAAGCCTAGGTTTTCTCCATAGTTAATGCCGGAAATAATGAGATCTGGTTTTGAATTTTTTAATATTGTTCGCAGGCTATGCCGAACAATAAGGGCGGGTGAGCAATTACAATGAAATGCATCAACATTTCTATTATTTATGATGTATTCAGTTGGTACAAGACACAGCTCTTTGTCGCCAAATAGCCCTCTCCCCGTTCCAGTCTGTTGAGAAGAAGGTGCAATTATAATGATTGTGCCAAGAAAACTTACAGCTTCTGCGGCGGCTCTTAAACCGGGAGAATTTATGCCGTCATCGTTTGTTATAAGAATAGTAGTCATGTGAACAATTATAAATTTTAAATTTTAACGAAATGCGTCAAAAGCAGTAACTCTCACCCTTTTTATATGAGTCATCTGCCTACCGGGCGGCCAATTGCTTCAATCTGCTGAACAGCTGATATCCAGCCATTGCGATACATTCTGCGTCCAGACAGGCATCAAAATAAGCGGGGAAGAGGATGGTACATTGTGCTGGAAACTCGGCATCCGCATCGTTGACCAGTAAAATGATGGAGTGCTTCGGTAGAGCATCAAACTGCATCGCCAGATCATAGGAGACTGGAAGATCTGGTTGGTAGCCGTTGATGCTTTCGGAAGCCTTTTTTAATGCATCGATCCTTCCAGAAAAATGTGTGGCGATAGCTCGCTCCACCTCGTTAGCAAAATAGTTGTGCAATGGTCTCGAATCCTTGAAGTCTCGGAAAGAGACCCACTTCCCATCATGCTCTGGAGGCTCTGTAAAAAGGAGCAGGTATTTGCTGAGAATTACACAAACATCGTAACTCGGTCGTTTGCCGTCCTGCCCGGTAATGCCGGAGGAAGAGACTTCAAAGACTCTGTCAAATAGGGCTATCCGCAATCGTTTATCGGAATAATTTGCGCCGATCTTCGGGGCAATTGAGGCAAGGGAAAGTTCCCGTAATTGGACAAGGTAATTTTCATATGTCTGGTTAAAAATGCTTTCTGTGCTGGGCATGCTCTCTTCCTATTGCTTTATGCCGAATGCTTATTGACAGAAATTTAGATTCATCGGTTGATTGTTGATCAAATTGATCTCAACTGGGATTTAGTTTCGGTTGGCCTTTTCTCAAAATGTGGTCATCAGTTGCGCGTTAAGATAGAGAGGAGATATATGGACGCTGCCCACCAGAAATCCACAGGTTTTCTGCTGTCGATTAGTGTTGGAGTTACCTTAATTTTTTTCAGTCTATTGGATAGAGTTCGAATTCCACAAGATCTTCCCAATGGGTAAACCACACGTAAAATAATTCTGTGTCATTTGATTCCATTAGTTGGAAACAAATATTTTTCTCTTGGTTTACCCAAGAATTCAAATAAGTAAGTCCCTCTGGAAGCAATCTGCCTCTGGAATTATATCTGTCATAAACCTTTTCAAAACACCCTTTCTTATATTTTTCGACAACCATGTATTTTTTCATGAATCAACCTGCCTAACGGAAATAATTTTAAATATGAACAGTTTTTTCTCCTTCTGGATGGTCGGTGTATAGAGGAGATAGTTTGACTTTGATAATGTGAAAATCACCAGTTTACTTATGCATTTGTTTGAAGGTAAAATTTTGGTTTTTAAATTTATCAACAACTCAAGCCTATCCATTGCCTTTCCATTACGGGTGGAGCGCTCCCGTAATGGGAGTGGAGAGAGAAGATACGGTCAATGCCACGAGTTTGACCGGTGTGCTTTATGGACTGTTCTTGGCGCTGGTTGAACATTCTTTACAACTTATTTTGGCTAAAAGGCGTTGTTTTCACAATTTTGATAGGTATCGTTTCAGATCTTCAACAATCTTTTCATACAATTGAAACTCTCCGAAGGTAATCCCGAAACAAGAAAATCCGTCGCCGTGCAGAATGTCCCTGATTTCTTCACGATTAGCTTCCGGAGTGTTTTCATAGTCTTCACAGAGGATAGTATTCCCCATTTGAAAATCAGCTTGGCCAATCCGGTAACCAAGGGTATTAACCCGGCTTTCCAATAGGCGATAGCCGTCAGTAATTCGTTCTAGTTCCGACCGGAAGAACGTTTTTGCCGCAATATCGTCAAGCACATCCTCATGGCGGAACAAGACGAAATAACGGACCGTTGAGTAATTATGTTCCGACCATTCAACCTCGCCATACAACTGCTTCACACGTTCTTCAATTTCTTTTTCCGAGCTGAATAATAACGACCTCTTTTGCCGTTCCCTGTATTCCTGCTCCAGCACAACTCCGTTCCGTATTTCATATTCCACATGGTCAGAGTATTTGTCCTTAGTTTCAATGATCCTAGACCACAACATGGTTCCTTCAAAGCGATATTCAAAAGTGTGAATGTGCTCGCCAAAGTCCGGGTCACGTGAAGTAATTGTGAAGGAATGGGTACTTTTGTCTAGTTCAAGATGTACATTCCAATCGTTCCTGCCATACCCGGACTTAATGTCGTAGTAGTTTTTCGAGTCATCATCATACGGGTCACGGAAATCCACGTCTGGACCACCATAGAATCGGGCTATTTCATTCAGGCATTCTTTGACCATTTTTTTCGGTAAATCTAATGATGAAAGTTTGTAATTGATTTCTTTCAACTTCTCCGGGATAGGAGTCTTATTGATACGGGCTTTGATAAGCATAACGATGTAATAACCGACATACAGCCAGCTTAAAAATGGGGTAATAATTAGAATGTCGACTACCCAGAAGGCCAGCTTCCCAAAAGAAGGCTTTTCTTTTGTCAGTTGTCCTTCGGTCAAATTGTAGTAACCACCAATTTTCTTTAAATTCTTGATGCGTTGGGAGATCCCTGTAAGGATGTTCCGTAGTAGGTTATAAATGTTTATTAAGAATACAATGCCAACCCCAAAGATGTAATATTCCATAGCACTGCCTTTCTATTTACTGTTAACGCCGAGCTCACTGGGAGCCGGCTTTTTCGGCGATCCATTGTAGCGCCTTGTTCGGTGCTTCGCTATTTTCCTCTGAACCGCGCTTCAGCAGCTTCTCGTAAGTGCTTTCGGTCTTCATCGTCTGCCCGGAGCGCTGCGTTGTACTTCTGTCTTAGTTCGTCTATCTGGACCTGAATTTTGTGGACCCCTACCAACTTGGATTCCAGTTCTTTGGGCGTCAGATCATCGTAGTTTTTGTCGGCTGAGGGCGCATTCTGAGATAGCTGTTTTGCCACATCTTTGTCTACCTCAACATCCTGTTTCCATTTGACCATCATTCCGGAACCAAACATGCCTTTTGACGCGGCCACGGCTTCTCTCGAACGGTTTGCTTGTTCGATAAGCCTCTCAAGCTGCGAAAGCCCTGTTTGCATGTTGTTCACTGCTTTTCTTAACTCAAGTCTTAAATCCAGCGATTTAAGGCTTGTGCTCCTTCTGTAACCGACATAACCCATTATTGCACCTGCAGCGCCGGTAATGGCGCCGACGATGCCGGTGATCATTCCGACATAGCCAGTCCAATGCGGTTCCATCGCTTTACACTCCCCTATAATTGTCACCGAACGCCCGGCATAAGGCGCAGCGGATTTTTGCCGTCGCCCTTAATGCCGTTGTTGGATGATTGATATGATGATTCTCTTTAACCAGGTTATTTAAAGTTGCTTTTTCCAAGTGGATGCTTTTCAGTTTCCCACGAAGATCTATCTGCTGCGGAAATGAACTTTAATATCTGCTGGTTTTCAAGACCTTGTGCCTTTATCAGCGCAATATTCCTAAGATTTTGATATTCAGTTTCTCCGTACGTGTCGAATACTTGATGCTTACTATCGAAAACAAATGCTTCGCCAATAAAGTTGACCTCTGGTTTGTCAGACAATAATATCGGTGGACTTATGTAACGACAGACAACGAGAAAGTATATCAACTTGTCAGTCCTCTTTATCGCGGATTCAAGCCAGGGAACCTTATTAGGTAAAACCTTTAAATTGAGAAATTTATTTCGATTTAGGACTGAGCAACCGGTCGAAGTGAACACCCACTCTACTTTTTCTGCATTTTCGGGAGTCATTTGTGCGCCTTCAATATTAAAAATGGCGAGTAACATCTCGACATTTTTCGCCTCACCCCCAGAATTTTCGGTCATTGCCTGAAATCCAGATTGATCTGTAATATTCAATAGCTGAGGCTGATAGATTTGTATAGCTGGCAGGTTCGATAGTCGGAGTTGCTGATATATTAGCTCTCTTTGATTTCGTACTTCCATCAAGTAAGCAAAAGTTAAAATGGCCAGCAACAAAGTTGCCAACGCTGTGATTGCATTCCAATTGAGTTTGGTAAGATGGAGTTTTCCTCTTTGAAATTTATTGCTGAGTGTAGCCCATAACCATTGAGTCATTGAATCAACCCTGGAAACTTAGTTTTCTTGTTCTGGCATAACACACCTTAAATTGCAGAAAAATATTTCCTGGCAATTTGAGAGAGAGGAACTATCACGCTCACATCAGCCATAATTTTTTGTCCAACAAGTTATTCAGTTGACCTGTAGATCTCCCCTGTTTGGGATGATACACAGAAAGCTGACATCATGTTAGAGACCTTGGCCGATGTCCTTCAATAGTCAACATCTTTCCGAAATATCCTAACCTAAAAGACAGATGACAGACAGAAAAATTTTACTAAGCATCTGGAGAAACTGCCAGGCTTTTTCAATGGTGAACTCGAGTGTGAGGAGAATGAATCGGGGTCTGCCGGGCAATGAGGAACTGTCGGGTCGACCACCAGGTCGGCGGTCGAGCAGATCTATTGATTGAAAAAAACCGGCGGCGATCTCAGGGCATAAAAAAACCCTGGGGTAGGTTTTCCTCAACCTACCCCAGGATGATCTTCGTAAGTGGTGGAACTGAGGGGGATCGAACCCCATGGCCTACGCATTGCGAAGGTCTCATAGAGGAGTATGGCCTTCAAAGAAGAGACTTATTAGAACTGCAGGAAGGGCGAACGGTATCTTTTTTATAAAATGATCTGCAACACAAGAGGTAAAGAGGGTGGTGATCCAGGATACTGTAAGAAACCTGTTAAATTGTGTTAAATTTTTAAGGAAAGAGGGGTTGAGGGGAAAAATTTAATTTCCTCTCAACCCCTAATTTAACTGGTGCCTAGAGCCGGGGTCGAACCGGCACGCACACAAGGTGCACGAGATTTTAAGTCTCGGGTGTCTACCAATTCCACCATCCAGGCATTGGGTTTTCGGTCTTTTTTATTTCATACGGTATGAAAGTCATATTTTTCCAAACTTCCCACTGATCTCTTTAATAATCGCAGCAGACGATAGGGTGGTATAGATTTCCGTGGTCTGGCTGGTTGTGTGTTCGATGGCGTACTGAAGCGATCTGAGGTTTACCCCGGCATGTGTCGCATGCGTTCCGAACGTATGGCGCAGCAAGTGGGGGTAGAAGTGTTTCGTTAATCCGGCTCTCTCTTTAGCAAGTTTGATTATTTTTTTCAAGTCGGTAATTTCCCCCCCGACCTTGTTTGCCACATTTCGGCCATAGCATGCAATTGATAAGGGCAAGCACTTCTTCTCGGGTGGGCACGTCCGGCAGCGGGCTTTTCGTCATCTTGGCCGGGAAGCGCTTTATCTTTATCTGGTGGACGCTCAACCTAAGCAGCCTTTCTGAACTGAACATCCAAGTGCAGGCCAAGAGCAGCTAGCATATTCACCAGCATGTCGATAGTGAATCTATCCATCTTCCCTCGGACCAGATCGCTGATTCGCGGCTGTGTGACGCCCATTTTGTCGGCTGCCTGCTGTTGGGTCAGGCCCTGTTCTTTGATATGCCTTTCAATATTCATCATCAACAGGCTTTTCAGCTTGCAGGATTCACTTTCAATGGGGTTATCAATTATCGCATCCCAAACGCTGGTAAATGTCTTGGCCATGCGGCTACCCTCCAATTTCTTTGTATCTGGTCCTTGCCAGCTCAATGTCTTGCTGCGCGGTCTTTTGGGTCTTCTTTTGGAAGGCGTGCAGGACGTGAACGGCATCGGCAAACTTCGCAACATAAAGAACCCAGAACTGACCGTTTTCATCTTTGATTCTGATTTCATTCACGCCCTGGCCGATATTGCGCATTGGCTTCCAGTCGGCTGGTTCAAGGCCGTTCTGGATCTTGTCGAGCTGATAACCGGCTTGTTGTTAGACTTCTCGGGGAAACTTCATTAAGTCTTCGCGAGATGTACCGTGCCAGGTGATATCTTTCATTATATATAAAACTTTATATAAATTGTGTCAACCAGGAAATATCCGTAATCTTCTGTATTACTACGCCGACAATCTTAAAAGATATACGGGTCATGTCTTTCGGATATGCATCAAAGCAGCATATCCGCCTGACGAACTATCGCCAGCATGTCCCGTACCGCCTTATCCAGACCGGTAAAGACCGCTCGGGCAATGATGGCATGGCCGATGGACAGTTCTTCGATGGTGTCGAGGGCGGCAATGGGCGCGGTGTTTTGGTAGTTCAGCCCATGGCCGGCGCACATTCTGAGACCCATCCGGTCGCCTTCTTCAGCGGCTGCCGAGAGGAGTTCAAACTCGTGGTCGCGCAACGTTTCATTGCCGGCGTCGCAATATCTGCCGGTGTGCAGTTCGACAAAGGTCGCTCCGATCTCTTTGGCAACGGTCAATTGCTTGGGGTCGGGGTCGAGGAAGAGGGAGACTGGAATCGAAGCCTTGGCCATTTTTTCGATAACCTTGGCGATTTTCTTGCTTTGTGAAAGGATATCAAGTCCCCCCTCCGTCGTCAGCTCTTCGCGTTTTTCCGGCACCAGGGTGATAAGATCGGGTTTGAGATCCAGGGCAATGGTTATGATGTCTTTGTTGGCACCCATTTCCAGGTTCAGCTTCGATTTTATCGTCTGTCGCAGCAAAAGCACATCTCGGTCTTGGATATGGCGGCGGTCTTCGCGCAGATGGACGACGATTCCCGCCGCCCCGGCCAGCTCACAGATTGCTGCGGCGGTAAGCGGATCGGGTTCGCTGATGCCTCGTGCCTGTCTGATGGTGGCAACATGATCGACGTTGATGGCGAGTCTGGTCATTGTGGGTTCTCCTGTGATTGTTTAATCCTGCCGAGCAGTTCCTGCTCCCTGGCCAGCATTTTGTCTTCTTCGCCCGGCGAACGTTCATGGTCATAGCCGAGCAGATGCAGCAGACCGTGAACCAGCAGCCAGGTCATCCGTTCGTGAAAGGACTGGCGGTAAAGAATTGCCTCCCGAAGGGCGGTGTCGACCGAGATGATGATGTCGCCCAGTTCCTTTATCGGCAGGGAGGCAAGCGATGCGTCGGCCCCATCGGCAAAAGGGAAGGAGAGGACATTGGTCGGTTGGTTTTTATTGCGGTATTGGCTGTTGATTTGGGTGATTTCTTCGTCATGCACCAGGAGGATGCTGAGGTTATGATCACTCACCCCACATTCCTTGAGGAGCCGGTCGGCAAGATGGATGAACTGCCTTCCCTGTACACGGTGCCCGGTGCGCTGGTAATGGCTGGTAAGCTGTGTCGGCATGCGCGAAAACCTTTACTGTTTTTCGTAAGCGTTGATGATCTGCTGGACCAAAGGATGGCGGACCACGTCCTCCTTGGAAAAAGCACAGAATTTGATGCCGTCGATGTTGCCGAGAATCTTTTTTGCCTGCAGCAGGCCGGATTGATTTTTGCATCGGCAGATCGACCTGGGTGGTGTCACCGGTGATCACCGCCTGGGAGTCAAAGCCGATTCGGGTGAGAAACATTTTCATCTGCTCGCGCGTGGTATTCTGGGCTTCGTCGAGGATGATAAAGGCATTGCTGAGGGTTCGCCCGCGCATGAAGGCGAGGGGAGCAATTTCGATAATTTCCTGTTCGATGAGATCGCGGGCCTTTTCGGGCCCGAGCATATCGTTTAAGGCGTCATGCAAAGGACGAAGGTAGGGGTTGACCTTTTGGGCCACATCGCCCGGCAGAAAACCGAGCTTTTCACCGGCTTCAACAGCCGGGCGGGTGAGGATGATGGTTTTGACCTGGCCTGCGGTCAAGGCCGACACGGCCATGGCTACGGCCAGATAGGTCTTGCCGGTGCCGGCCGGACCTATGCCGAAAACGATATCATTGTCGCGGATGGCATCGATATAGATTTTTTGGTTCCTGGTCTTCGGAGAAACCACCCGATTCTGGGTTGTCACATACACCTTGTCGAGAAAGATTTTGTCGAGTCGTGCCTTGGGGGTGGATTCAAGGATTCTCAGGCCGAAGGCAAAGTCGGAACTGTAAATCGGGTATCCCCGGCTGACCAATTCGTAGAGCTGGGTGAGAAGATCGGCAACGAGCTCCACCGCGTGCGGCATACCGACAATGCGCAGGTTCGTTCCCCTGGCATGAATGGTAACACCCGAACATTTTTCAACGGCCTGGAGGTTTTTGTTGAGCGCACCATAGAGGCAACAGGCCTTGGCGTTGTCGATGAAGGTAAGCTCCCTCTCGGTGAGCATTGACATCCATGCCCTTATTGTTTTTTACCAAGTTTTTGCAGTTCGTCGTCAATTATCGTCTGAAACCCTTCGACACTGCGTTGCCGTGGCGTACGGCCGTTGATAAAGATCGTCGGAGTTCCGGTCACGCCGGCATTCTGCGCATCAAGAATGTCCTTTTGCAGTTTGCTCTGAATCATCGGTGATTCCATGTCTTTTTCAAACCGGGGAATATCCAGTTTCAGGTCGGCAGCGGTCTTCTTTATGGTATCCTCAGTGAGTTTCTGCTCGGCAAAAAGTTTGTCATGAAAGGGCCAGAATTTTCCCTGCTCGTGGGCGGCAAGAGCTGCCTTGGCACTGGGTTCGGCAAGCTTATGAAATTTCAGAGGCATGTTTTTAAAGGTAAGTTTGACGGTTTTCGGATTTTTTGCCATAACTTCGTCAAGAAGCGGGATGATCTGACGACAATACGGACATTCAAAGTCGGTGAACAGAGTCATGGTGACGGGTGCGTCAGCCGGACCTTTAAAAGGGGCGCCGGTGATATCGATATCAACAACAAAAGATACTGCCACTGAGGTAAAGGATTGGCTGGTGTTGTTTATCAGATAGAGCAATTCTCCCTGGGGTGAGATATCGATAGCCGAAACCCCTGCTTCAACCGGGATATTTCCCTGTAATTGCCCCTGATTGTTGAAGATTTGCACCTGCTGTTTGTCGTTCAGGAGAAAAACGAATTTGCCGTCCAGGGAATTGACCATGGCCAGAGTTTTTCCGGTAATCGGCCAGGTTTGCTGGACCTTCCATTCTACTCTTTTGTCCTGTCCGGCATCCGGCATGGTGCCGGCGCTTGCTCCTGTAACCATAAGAAGAGCTTGCCAAGCAGCATGCATATAATCTGGTAAATTTCATAAAGTCCTCGTAAGGTGTTAATTTTTATGAGTTATGACACTAATGCGATTTTCTGAATGTTCACAATAGCCACTCTTGCTGGTTTTCGCAAGTTACCTGTGCGAGACCAGCGGATAGCTGGGGATCATCTTAAGAAAAATATGACGAATGGAAAAATATATGGTAACCCTACGCCTAAGATGGTATTAATAACGACTTTTTCAGCGAGGAGCGGGATAATAGACCCTCTGGACTTGACGGTTTTGCTCCGGTGAATGAGACAATGCCGATTCATTGTCGCGATTTTGAATGAGCATTGCTGCTGAAAATATTTCTGCTTTTAACGTTGTTTGCGAGGGTGGCGGAATTGGTAGACGCACCAGACTTAGGATCTGGCGGGGAAACCTGTGGGGGTTCGAGTCCCCCCTCTCGCACCACTTAAAAAAAATACCTGTAACTCATTGATTTTAGATGGTTTGCAGGTATTTTTTTGTCCTTTTTTCGACATCCCGCATTACCTCCCATTGTTATTGCATTGACTGTTTGTTGCAAATATGAAAAAATTTGCAACAAAGAATTGCAATAAAACTGGAGCAGCATCGTCAACATTAAACCAGGGAGGAATAAATGGGGTCAGAGAAGAATTAGATGTGATTTTATTTTGCTCTGACCCCATTTATTCAAGCGCTTTGTCGCCGATTTCCGGCAGCAGTTCCACCGCTGGAGCGGCAAGTACCACCCCGGTGGCGAAATGCTGGATAAGACTTCTTGCCTCGCGGCCAGGGTGCCAGAACACCGCCAGCACACCACCGCCAAGGGCGACAACAGCTGAAATGGCCATCAGGAAAAGTATGGTTGGCGTCATTGACTGAATACCTCGATGTTTTTTGGAAAAAGTAGTTGCATGTTTCTGTCTCGCAAGGAGATACTATAAAGAGTGAACAAAATGTCTCATTGAGAAGTACACCTCTGATCGGGGTATTGTAAAGAGTGTCGTGGCGCGAGGGGAGGAGAAGAACAATGGTCAACAGATTTACCCAAAGGTGTCCGGAAATGATGGCGCTGTTGCGTCACACCGAAGATTCCATCTTTTTTAAGGATATGGACGGCAGATTTACCTTGGTGAGTGAGGCCAAGGCAAGGAGATCGGCAGTCCGCTGGGAGGAGATGATCGGGAAAACCGATTTCGACTTTCTGCCCCTGGAGGAAGCCCGGCAATGCCGTGATGACGAAATATTCATCATGGAGACAGGCTCGTCCATCGTCGACAAGGAAGAGGAACTGACCCGTCTGGATGGGTCTAAGTCCTGGATCTCGGTTTCAAAATTTCCCTGGAAGGATGCAAGTGGCGAAACCATTGGCGTTATCGGCATTTCCCGCAATATCTCGGAACGTAAAAAACTGGAAAAGCATATCTTGCAAATGCTGTCCATCGCCACCCACGATATGCGTTCGCCCATCGTGTCCATCGCCTCCATCATTAAATTACTGGCCCGGGGAAGATTCGGTGAAGTGAGTGAAAGCGTCAAGCAAACCCTCAACGACGTGTTTAATCGGATGATTAAACTTGAGAAAATCGTCGGCGATTATCTCACCAAAACGAGTATCATGGGTTCCACCGAAATTGGCCGGAAGGAAACTCTCGATCTCCGCGAGAATATTATTGATCCTATCCTGAGTGAATTTTCTCAGGAGATTGAGGAAGGGGAGGTGAAAATCGACAATCGCCTTGGCGGTATTCCGGGCGATAAGATCCTGGTTTCCGCCAATAAAAATTGGCTGGGCATTGTCTATCGGAATCTTCTGGCCAATGCGATTCGCTATACACCAAAAGGGGGGACGATCGCCTTTGGTTTTGAAGACCAAGGAGATATATATCGCCTGAATGTTTTCAACAACGGGCCATCCATACCTCCAGAAAAGAGGAAAACGATTTTTGAGATGTTTGAAAGCGACTCTAGTTCAGGTATCGGGCTTCCGGTGATTCGCGAGCTGGTGCGCCGTCATGGCGGGGACCTGTGGTGTGAGGAAGCACCTGGGGGGCATCCCAATTTTGTCTTTTCCCTGCCCAAGGAAGGAAAATGCTGACGTTGCCTGCCTGCCCTCATCCTAAAACGTAACCTTCTCCGCCCCAGCCACCAGCCGCGAAAAATCATTCATCCAGTCGTCTCCACCCAGAGCCTCAGCCAGCACAACCGTCATATGCTTTGGCATCACCCCCATCTCGCGGTTGCGACCAAGCCCGGACAGGCAGGACGGGCAGTTGGTGGCGATGATTGTGGCGGTGTTGCCGATCTGCGCCTTGGCCAGTGATTCGCGCTTGCGTTCGAGCATGGCATGGGCAATGTCCGGTCTTGAGACTGCCAGGGTACCTGCCTCGGAGCAGCAATTGGCAACACTCCTGACGTCCTTGTACAGTTGGCCAAGAAGACCAGCACCGGCGCCGTCAAAGGAGTCGTGGCAGGGGGTATGGTACAGTATAGACTCCGGGCGTTTGCCGCCGAACTGGCCATTCGCATTTTCCATGACGAATTGTGAGACATCAGCCATGGGGCAGTTGAAGATCTCGCTTACGCCCATGTCGTGCAAAGCCTCGCGGCAGGTTCCGCAACTGACGACGAAGGCGTCGAACACCAGGTGGCCGAGCATCTCGCGGATCTGTGTGAGAATAATGGTGTCACGTAAACCCATGATCGCCGCCATCCTCTTCTTGGCGTTGACCCTGGCCGGAAAGCCGCAACATTGCGAGAGGGGTGGGATGACGACTCGGATATTGTTTTTAACCAGCAGATAGATGGCGGCGGTGGCCACGTCGGCATACATGCGTTCTGAACCGCAGCCAGGGAAATAAAAGACGGTTTTTGCCACCTGTCCCTCGGGGTTGAGCATCAGCGCCTCGCGCTCGGAAAAATACGGCAGTCTGGCGCCGAGGCTGGTTTTTGACACCGGCATCATCGGCGACTTGAACATGTTGAGAAAGCGCCAGCGCTTTTCAGTGAGCACCGGCGGCGCTTTCTTATAGGCCTGCGCTGCCAGGCGTTGGATGGCACCGCCCCATTCGAGAATTCCCTTGCGAAAGACCCGATTGAAACTCCGGTTTCGTATCTTCAGGTAATAAAGGGACATCAAGGTTGCCGGGGCGGTATGTTTATAGCTGAGATCGCTGAGAATCTCCCGCTCTAAAAGGCTTACCTCGGCGGTGTCTATATCTACCGGGCAAGGGGCCAGACATTTCCGGCACATGGTGCAATGGTCGGCGATTTCTTCGAGGTTTTTCAGCTGGTTGAAGCGTGGCAGATGGGAGCGCTGCATGTCGTAGAGCAGCGCCTCGATGAGCGAGCCGACGACCAGGTTCTTATTGCGCGGATGGAAAAAGATATTGCTGCCCGGATGGTAGACGCAGCACCCGGCCATGCATTTGCCGCAGCGAATGCAGGTGGAAATCATTGAGGAAAGCTTGGCCAGCGACCCGTACTGGAGGATCTTTGCCTCCAGTTCAAGGAGATTGAACGACGGGGTGTAGACCTTGTCGATGATCGCCGGGTCGTTGAGCATGCCGGGATTCATGAGGCCCTGCGGATCGACCTCCTGCCGGTAGCGGCGCAGCTCATCGAGGCGGGATTTCTGCAAAAACTTCATCTTGGTGATGCCGATACCGTGTTCACCGCTGACCACGCCTCCCAGTTCAACCGCCTTGGCCATGATATCCTCGGCAGTTTTTTCGGCACGCTTCATCATGTTGCGGTCGTTGGAAAATACCGGAATATTGACATGGATATTGCCGTCGCCGGCATGCATATGGGTGGCGATGATGATCCGCCGGGAACGCACCTCGCTGTAGATTTTCTCGATATTGCCGCTGACCTTGCTGTAGCCGCTGAGCAATTCCAGGAGATCGGCCATGAGTTTTTTGATATCGACGGCGTCGCGCATCGATTCCTTGCTGCGTAATCCTAGTTTTTCCAGGGTTTCCCGGCACAGATCGTTGGCCTTGGGAATTTTTGCCTCCAGCCAGTCCGGGTCCTCGATCGGTTCGGCGGTTTTCAGATATTCGGTAATCCGGTGAATGAACTGGGCCTTATTATGGACATCCTCATCAATATTGTAGCCATCGACGTAGCGGGCAAATTCGGCAAGCGCCGGCAGCGGCAAGACTATATCCTCGTTGAGCTTGAAGGCATTAGTGCGGGCGGCAATGGCCCCGAGTCGCTTGCGGTCGCGCCAGAAACGGGTGGCCTCGTCGGCGTCCTGGGCGGTGAACAGTTCGGTATTTTTATAGGGTAAAAGGAGCCTTTCCAGCCGATCCTTGCCGCGCAGCACCTGGGCGCTGTTATGGCCGACCATGTCGATGAGCAGCACCGCCTTCGGGTGCTCGCTGCGCGCCGCCTTGAATTTGTATTTAATGGCGCGGATGTATTCCTCATCAAAATGCTCAAGCGCCATAAGCGCCTCTTCACCGACATTGACAAACTCCTCGGAGATCTCGACAATGACCCGGCTGGCCTCATCCATGTCCTCGCCGAAAAATTCCAGGCAGAAGGTAATCTTCTTCTCGTAGGCACGGTAGAGAACAAATTCGCCGGAGGTGATAATGCCGTCGGTGCCCTCTTTCTGGAAACCCGGCAGGCCTTTCAGGGCCTTGTTGGTGATGTCCTTCCACAGCCCCTTTTTGCGCAGTTCCGTGCCGCTGAGGTGCACCTCACGGAGAACGGAACCGTCTTGCTCGACTACCTGGAAATGGACCTTGTCGTCCGGCAGGATTTTGCGCATCGGATGGTTCACCCGGCGCACGGTCAAAAGGCCACGGCCGGGCATGGCAATGGTATAGGCAAGGATGTTGTCGATGGCCGTGCCCCAAAGCACCGCCGTCTTGCCGCCGGCGTTTTCGGCGATGTTGCCGCCGATGGTCGAGGCCCAGGCGCTGGTCGGGTCGGTGGCGAAGACCAGGTTGTCCTTTGCGGCATGGGCCATGGCATCGGAGGTGACGACCCCGGCCTCGACTTTCAGCACCGGAATCTTGGTCCCCTGGCCGAGATGCGGGAAGTCCCGGTAGGTGATGTCGTGAATCTTTGTCAGTCTTTCGGTGTTGAAAATGACACAGTTGCTGGTCACCGGCACGCTGCCGCCGGTAAGGCCGGTGCCGCCGCCGCGGGGAATAATTTTCAGCCCCAGTTCGGCCACCGCCTGCATCAGGCCCGGCAGCTGCTCCTCGGTCTCCGGCCGCAATACCGCCAGCGGCAGAAAGAGGCGCCAGTCGGTGGCATCGGTGGCATGGCTGATCAGGGTAAAGGGGTCGAAACGGACGTTATCTTTGCCGATGACTGCGCCGAGCTTTTTCAGCATTTGGGCGCGTAGCGTTGGTGCGTCATGGATCTCTTTCTTCAATTCGGCCAATCGCTGCCGACAAATGGCAACCAGGCGCAGCACCTTGGCACTGCGTTCCGTACCGACCCTGCCGATGCGTGCCGCTTCTTCGATTATTGTCAGGTCTTCGCCGGCGGTGTCGAAAAATCGCTGGCGTTTGCCGGACAAATCAAGCAGTTCCTGGAAGAGGAAGGGGTTGCGACGCAGGATAAAGAGATCGCCCATAAAGCGCATGACCAGCCGCGCCGAACGGCCGGTAAGCCTCTGGCTGCGCAGTTCTTCCAGGTCTTCCCACACCTCTGCGCCGAAGAGCAGGTTGATGATCAGTTTGTCGTCGGCGGAGGTAAAGTTATAGGGGATTTCGCGATAGTTTTTTGTGTTCATTTTCAGGGCCTTGAGTAACGGACTCGCTGTTATTCGTTCAGAGATGGTGCGTGATCGAAGATGGAGGAAGAGAAATTGCTCTTTTCGTGCTGCCGCACATCCAAGGGGATGAGAAGATTGCCGAATCTGCCCTTTTACCACCTCTGCCGATTATTGCCAGATTTTTGTAGTGATGCTTTGGGCAAAAACGAGTAAGGCAAAACATGAGGGGGGGGCCATGCCCGCAAAGTCGTCTGATTGGTTTTCCACTTTTCCGAGGTCGAGCACCTATGAGCACAAAAACTGTATTAACAGCGTCAGCCAGGACTAAATAATTCACGGAATTCGCCATGTCGCTTGCTCTCTTTTTGGCCGTTTTTTCCTGTGTTGTGCAGCTTTCTTGCTCCATGATTCTCGCCCTTGGGGTGCGCAAGCTGCGGCGGCTGGGCGATGTGCTAGCCAACCAATCCTCTGCTGAACCGCCGGTTACCATCGTCGTCCCGGCCTGCAACGAAGAGGACAATATCGAACCGGCGGTGCTGTCGCTCCTCGCCCAGACATACGGTAACCTGGAAATTCTCGTGGTCAATGATCGGTCCATTGATAGCACCGGTCAGGTCCTCAAGCGCCTGCAGACCTCGCATGCTCGCCTGAAAATCCTTGATATTGCCCATCTGCCGGACGGCTGGCTGGGCAAAAGCCATGCCCTGGCCCAAGGAGCGGCCCGTGCCGGCGGCGAATACCTGCTCTTTACCGATGCCGATGTGGTTATGGAACAAACCACCATCAGCCGCGCCATCCGCCATATGCTTGACGAGCGGCTGGACCACCTGACCCTGTTTTTCAAAAACAGCGGTGGCGACTGGCTGCTCAATTGCCTTATCCTCGAAATGGCACTGGGGCTATTGCTGGCCTTCCGACCGTGGCGGGTCAGGCAGGCGGGAAGCCGCGAGTTTATCGGCATCGGCGCCTTTAACCTGGTGAAAAAATCTGCCTATGAGGCGGTCGGTGGCCATACAAACATCCGCATGCATCCCGTCGACGATCTGATGCTTGGCAAGATCCTCAAAGAACAGGGCTTTCGCCAGGATTGCCTGTTGGGGGACAGCTTTGTTGCCGTCCCCTGGTATGAGTCGGTACGGGCGATGATTGCCGGCTTGGAGAAAAACACCTTTTCCTTTGTCCATTACCACCTTTCCCTTATTCCACCGATAATGGTCTTGCTCTTTGTCGTGAATATCCTGCCGTTCTGGGGGGCGATCTTCGGTGTGGCAGAGGCCGGGTTTTTCTGGCAGTTGGCGCTTGCCTTTAAACTCGCGGTCTTTTTCTTTGGCCTCCGCCGCCAGGGCTTGCCGATTTGCTACCTGCCCGGGGCCTTGCTGACCCCCTACCTCTCCATGTATATCATTTGCAAGTCGGCGTTTGTCGTGCAAAAAAATGGGGGAATTACCTGGCGGGGACGCTTTTATCCCCTTGCCGAACTGAAGAAAAGCAGAAGGTGGTTTTGCTAGGCTACAAGCACCAAGCTCTGCTTTTCTCATGGAACTGCCGAAAAGAATCACTCTTTCAAAGTGTCAAATACCAGGCGTAGTTCAATGCTGATGTTTTCAAACACAGTGTGCATACCCAGGTGTTCAAAGAAACGACTGGACCCGTAAATGATGTTCCACAGGGTACGGTCCAGGTCAAAATGCGCCTCGACGCCAAGGTTGCCATTCTCCCGCGGGGTGATGGTTGCCGGAAAGGCAAGCTCCCGGCTTACGGCCCGCAGAGTCAGTGAACCTTGAAACAGGCAGTTGGCGGCGGTCAGGGGTGCAGGATCGGCATATGCGTCCCTGTTCGATGGTGAAAGTGGCGGTGGGGAACAGCTTGGTGAAAAAAAAATCATCGGATTTCAGGTGGGATATCAGTACCGGTTGCAAATCGTTGCCGGCCAGATTGATATTTTCCATCGATTCCATATCGACAACCAGCCGGCCGCTGATGGCCTTGTCCTGTATTTGCATCTGTCCGCTCTTTAGCTGCAGTGTCCCGAAATGCTTGCTGTTCTGGTTTCTCCCGGCCCAACCGACAAGGCTTGCCGTGGTATTCAGCGCATACGCCCCGTCGACGTTTGTCAGATGGGTCGCGGGATCCGGCTGCGGCAGCCGGTCACCCTGTACCGGCAAGCCGGCAGCCTGCCAGGCCTTAAGCCCACCGGCCAGGACATACACCTGGCGGTAACCCTCTCGAACCAGTTTTTCCGCTGCCACCTCGGCGTCTCGGGATTTATTGCTTGAACCGTAAAGAATGAGTGGTATATCCCGTTGGCCGACAATGGCCTTGATGTCGTCAGGAAAGCTCACCTGGTAGACACAGGCGTTGCACGCTCCCGGCAGATGCAGACAGTTGAAATGATCGGCCGGCAGGGTGTGAATGGGCAGGGCGCCCTGGGTGAGTCTTTCCTGTGCCTCGTGGGCGGTGATATATTTGATTTCCATGGTTTTCTCCTATTTTTTCGATTTTGTTTAATATTAAAATAATTGCGACCGTCTGTATGTCAACGACCCGAAGCATCGGGGAGGGCAGGGAGAATTTCGCTGTTCTTGGTGGCAAGCCGTCGTCCTTGAATAGCGTGGTCATTTGAAAGCCGGAAGCGGCATAAGGAGCCGTAAGGAAATGGTGAGAATGTTCACGTTATTTCCTGACGGCTCCTCATTGAACAGATCGGGTGGCTATTGAGGCTTGCCTGGCCGTTCCAGGATAAAAATATTTCCCAAAAACCCGCCCTTTTCGAGTACAGTAGGGGCGTGTCGCTGTTACCATTCTTAGGTGATTTCAACCGACTGGAGGGATTTTGAAAACCACTATTGTTATTGTTGCCCTTGGAGGCCTGGTATTTCTTGGCGGCTGTCGTGGCCTGTATGAAGGGTTTAAAATGTCCAAGGCCGAAGATTGTTATCGCTTGGCCTATCCCGACCAGGAACAATGTCTGCAGCAGGTGAATGTCAGCTACGATGAGTATGAAAAGGAGAGGGGGAGAAAGCAAGTACCTGAATAGTTTTTTTCCGACTTGTGGATTGGCCGCAGAGGCCGAAAGTAAAGCAATCAACACGAACAGCCAGCACTCATAGGATCTAATATAAGACAATGAAAATACTCGTTATCAACTCAGGGAGTTCTTCAATCAAATTTCAGCTCATCGATATGGCGCACGAGTTGGTGCTGGCATCGGGCCTGGTCGAGAGAATCGGCGAGCCTACAGGCGTGATTAAATGTACTCTCAGGCCGGCAAGCGATAAAGAGCAGGTGGTCAAGAAGAGTGTGTGTATTGCCGATCACACCAGTGGCATGCGTCTGGCGGTGGATATTCTCACCGATAAAGAGCAGGGGGTTATCGCCGATAAATCGGAGGTCGGCGCCGTCGGCCACCGGGTCGTTCATGGCGGTGAGGATTTTCACCGGCCGACGGTCATCAGCAGTGAAGTGCTGGCGGCCATTGAAAAAAACATTCCCCTGGCACCCCTGCACAACCCGGCCAACATGGACGGCATTCGTGTGGCCCGGGAACTGTTCGCCGGTGTGGTCCAGGTAGCTGTTTTTGATACCGCTTTCCATCAAAGTATTCCGCCCCATGCCTATCATTATGCCTTGCCCTATGAGCTTTATGAGAAACAAAGGATTCGGCGCTATGGATTTCATGGCACCTCCCATAAATTTGTCGCCGGCGAGTGCGCCAAGGTGATGGGACGGCCGCTTGAGGAGCTGAATCTCATCACCATTCACCTGGGCAACGGTTGCTCCATGACTGCTGTGGAGAATGGCAAAAGTGTCGATACCAGCCTCGGCCTTACCCCGCTTGAGGGCTTGGTCATGGGTACCCGCAGCGGTGATGTCGATCCGGCCATTCATGCCTTTCTCGCCCGCAACTGCCATATGGATATCGAGGCCATCGACAGGCTTCTCAATAAGGATTCAGGCCTGAAAGGCTTATGCGGTCTCAACGATATGCGCGATATCCATGCGGCCATCGCCGCCGGCAACGACCGGGCTAAATTGGCCCTTGCTGTTCAGACCTATCGCAATAAAAAATACATTGGTGCCTTTATGGCGGTTCTGGGTCGGGTCGATGCCATCATATTTACCGCCGGTATCGGCGAAAACGACGGAGTGGTGCGGGCCATGAGTCTTATGGGACTGGAGCCGTTTGGTATCAGTATTGACCGGGAGGCCAACAACCAGCGTACGGGAAAACCGACCCTGATAAGCCAAGCGGAGAGTCGGACCCAGGTCTGGGTCATCCCCACCAACGAGGAGTTGGCGATTGCCAGGGAGACCCTTGCGGTCCTTTCTCGGTAATATAACCGCAATGCGGTATCGGTCGTTTGCCGGCCGGTATGCCGTTTCCATCAGGCATAACTCTCATCGTCGTTGCTCGTTCGCCTTGATATCGCTCAATTTGTCATAGATTCTCAGGAGCTTGGCATGCTCTTTTGCTATTTTCGTCCAGGAACTGCCGAAAACAAGACCGGGAAAAGTGTTCACCCCATCAAGTATAGCCTGCCCGGTTTGTATTTCTTCTCCTGCATAAAGGAGTTCAAGGCTGCCGCTGTAGTCACTGGCGCTCTCCCCGGCGGGGCTGAAACCCAGCAAGGTGTGCAAGAGGCGAAAAAGGCGTCGACGGCCTCCCGGGAGGTCGGCGTGGTCCAGGCACCAAAGGCACCAGTGCAGCGCCTCCCCATGGTTGTGCATGGCCAGGAGGAGGAGGGCCTTCAGTTCTCCGACACGTAATGTTGCCCAGGCAGAGTCGTCATCAAAGACGATACCGATGATTTGGGACAGGAACTGATGGTCATTCAAGCCGAAGGTCTCCAGCCGGTCGAGAAAGTCGATGAGCTGGTCCTGGTCCATGTGCGGCAGTCGCAGGAGGTCGGCGCGCAGGGCGGCGCCGGCCGAGCGGTTGTTATACACCAGGTCGTCGAGCGGATAGATTTCGGAAATTCCCGGAGCGAGAATCCGACAGCTGTACATGCCGCAATGCCGGTATTCGGCACGGTAGAGGTTGGTGCCGAGGCCACTTATGAGGGTCTGCAGGCGAGCGAATTCCTCCTCGGTTGAGCCTTTGAAATCCCAGGGCGAAAAAGGAAAATCGGCCTTGTCCCGGAACATTGTCCAGGCCAGGAGGCCATCGGAATCGATAAAATGGCTTTCCAGATTGAAGGGGTCGGCAACCTCGGAAAGATCGTGGCAGGGCGGCTGGAAATGGTGCAGGCCTTCAAGGCTGCGGCCCTGCAGCAGTTCGGTGAGAGTTCGTTCAATGGCCGTTTCAAAGCGAAGATTGGCACCGAAGGCGGCATAGACCCCGCCGTTTGCCGTGTCGGTCAGGAGGGCGCAGATGACCGGGAATTGTCCGCCGAGAGAACCGTCTTTGACCCGGACGATCAGACCTTCAGCGGCCAGCCGGTCAACAATGCGGCATAGCCCCGGATAGCGACGGAGAACGGCCGATAGGGACGTCCGGCAGGCTGAGGCCCCTGCTGATAATGATATTTTTCACATACCGTTCAATGATCTCCGACAGGGCCTGGGAGCAGCACTCGGCAGGCGAATTGCCGGCGGCCATGCCGTTGCTCACGTAAAGATTGTTCAACAGACTGACCGGGAAATAGATCTTCCGGCCGGATGCCAGGTCGGTAAAGGGCAGGGCACAGATGCCGCGCTCGGTGGAGTTGGTGTTGTTGTCGCAGAGATGTTCGAAGGTCAGTTCGCTTTGCGGGTTATAGAACTTGCGCAGCTGGGCGTTGAGCAGTTCGGTACCGTCCGCTGCTTTGCTCGGGATTACCGAACTTTTTCCGGGAGGAAACCATTTCTCGTCGGGATAAAAAAAGAATGGCGGTGTGGTCGGTGCATCATCAAGAAAGCAATCGGCAAAAAAGAAGTTAGTGGACAGCCGCTCGAAAAATTCTCCGAGGGCACTGGTCAGCGCCGCCGCTTTTGAGGTGCCTTTGCCGTTGGTGCACAGATGGGTGCACGAAGTCGAGCGCAGATGCACCGACCAGCAGTCCGGGGCCGGGTTCTGCCAGCTGACGGCCTCGGTTTCGAATGCCATGGACTTAAGGAGCGTAGTGGTCTTGGCAATGGTGTCTTCAAGGCTGGCGTCCTTACCGGGAAGGTGGGTTGCTGGAGACATGGCGGTTTCCTCGATCAGATGGTGCCGCCGGCCCGCAGGGAATCAGCGAGCATTTCCACGACGAAACGGACCTTTTCACTTGATTGGTGCTGCAACAGGTTGTCCTGGATGTGCATGACGCAGGTCGGGCAGCCGGTTGCCACATATTCAACCTCCGCCTGGCGGATATTCTGCACCTTGTGGTTATTGATCTTGATTGCCGTATCATAGTGGGTGATGCAGTAGCTGCCGGCACTGCCGCAGCAGACGGCGGCATCCTTCATCTCTTTGAATTCCACGCCGGGGATCATCTTGAGAAGGTTTCGCGGCTGCTCGCTTATGCCCTGGCCGCGCACCATGTGGCAGGGATCATGGTAGGTCACCCGGTAGGGTAAGGGTCCCAGATCGGTTGCTTTGATATCAATATTTTTCTCAATAAATTCGTTAATATCGAAGACCTTCTCGGTAAAGGCCTGGAGCTCGCGACTTGGCTCGATAAACATCTTGATCTCTTTTTTCAGGGCCATGCCGCAGGAGGAGCAGGCAACGACAATCGCATCGAGGTCATAATGGCGGAACAGGTCGAAATTGTGCTGCATGAACATCTTTGCCCCCTCGTAGTCGCCGTTGGCCAGCACCGGGGTGCCGTTGCACTTTTGCTGTTTCGGAATCACTACCTCATAGCCGTACCCGGTGAGGATATCAACCACTGATTTGACCACATTGGTATAGATGAGATTGCCGGCACAACCGGTGAAATAGCCGATGCGCATCTTTGCCGGACCTTTCTTGGCGGGGATGATCTCCGGGTACTGACTCTGGGCGCTGCGGAGAGCCATTTGCGGAAAGAAGCGCCGTTTGGAAAAGCCGAACAGGGGGAAAAGATGACGAACCGGATTGTTCGGGCCGATGCCGAAGAGAGCGCGCTGGGCGATGCCGATGAGCATGGCGGCAAGGGTAATCGGCCATTTGCGCCAGAGCAGCTGTCTGAAGATGAGAGCCTTGAAGAAACCGAGTCCCTCCTGGGTGGTGATATACCAGCGCAGTCTCAGTACGACATGTTCCGGACTGACTCCGGCCGGACAATTGGCCGAGCAGGTCTTGCAGTTGAGGCACTCGTTGATGGCGTCCTTGACCCTTTGGGTGATCTGCAGGTCGCCGGAGACCAGTTTTTCTGCGAGTTTGTTTTTGCCGCGGGCAACGTAGAGTTCGTTGCCCATTTCTTTAAAAACCGGGCAGACGCTCCGGCACTTGCCGCATTGCATACATTTTTGAAATTCCTTGGCGGCTTCCAGGAGATGTTCTTCGGCCTGTTGTTTGGTGGAGGCATGGATATTCATGATCTCTCCCCCGGTTAAGCAGAATGTTCTGCGGGCATATCGAACATCTTGCCTGGATTGAGAAGATTGAGGGGGTCAAAGGTCTTCTTGATATTCTGCAGCATCCGGATGCCTTCCGCGCCCACCTGGTTCTGCAGGAAGGGTTTTTTCTCAAGGCCGATGCCATGCTCACCGGAGATGGTGCCGCCCAGGTCGATGGCCAGCTGGAACAGTTCGGCTACCGCCTTTTCGGTGCGGGCCATTTCATCCTTGTCGCGCATGTCGACAAGAAAGGTCGGGTGCAGATTGCCGTCGCCGGCATGGCCGAAAATCCCCACCTGGAGCTTATATTTACTGGCGATAGCGGTAATACCCCGAACCATGTCCGGGAGTTTTGAGCGCATGACTGTGGCATCTTCGAGGATGAGATTGGGGCGGACGCTGGCCAGGGCGTTGAGGGCGACACGGCGACCGGCGAAGAGCAGGTCACGTTCTTCGTTCGACTTGGCCCGGGAAAAATCACGGAAATCATTCTTTTTCACCTCGGCCTCGACTTTGGCCATTTCGGCAATGGCCGAATCTTTCTGGCCGTCGGTTTCAATGAGCAGCACAGCCGCTGCATCTCTTGGCAGACCGCAATCCTTGAAGCTCTGGATGGCGTTGATGGTGGCATTATCCATGAATTCCATGGTCGACGGGGTGACCCCGGCGGCGATGATGGCGGCAACGGCCTGGGCGGCACCGTCGAGGCTGTTGAAGATCGCCAGCGCCGATTCACGGTGCTCGGGAATCGGCAGCAGGGACAGGGTTACCTCGGTCATGATGCCGAGCAGTCCCTCGCTGCCGACGAATATTCCCTCCATATTGAAGCCGGCAACATGTTTTACACATTTATTGCCCATGGTGACGATGTCTCCTTGGGGGAGGACCACTTTCAGCATCTTCACATAATCCTTGGTGACCCCGTATTTCAGGCCACGCAGGCCACCGGCGTTTTCGGCGACATTGCCGCCGATGGTCGAAAAGCCGACACTGCCCGGATCGGGCGGGTAGAAAAGGTTGGCCTGGGCGGCAATCGGGTCGATATCAGCGGTGGTCAGGCCCGCCTCGACGGTAATGAGCCGGTTTGCCGGATCAAATTCGATTATCCGTTTCATCCGATCCATGACCAAAACGATACCTTTTTTGAAGGGTACAGAACCTCCCGACAGACCGCTGCCCTGGCCTCTTGGGGTGACTGGAATATTTTCCCGGTAAGCAAATTTCATGAGCCGGCTGATCTGCAGGGTTGTTGTTGCAAAAACCACGGCTTCCGGCTGAATTTCGACGTGCGATGCATCATAACTGTAGGCGATCATATCTTCGATTTCCGTGAGAACTTTGTCCTGCCCGAAAATGTTTTGTAATTCTTCGATTTGGCTGTTTTTCATTTATGACTCCTTGAACTGATAGAGTTGGAGATGGTTCTTTCTTCCGCTCATTAGTCGTGCACCCCTTTTGTCTCGGGTGACTGATGCATGGCAGAACCGGACCGATTTTCTTGATTCGTGGGGTAACTGAGAAAGGTGAATCGTGAAAAAAATTGGTAGGACCAATATTATATAATAGCAAATTATCTGTCAAGAAAAATATATACGTATAAAAATCGCCAATACCAATTTAATAACTACCAGAAATATTATATAAATAAATTCAGTAACGTAATTTCCGCCTTGGTACTACCAATAGATAAATCTAATCGACAAGCCCAGATGGGTATAACAAGCCGAGAACTGTTCTCCGGAAAATGACGCCTGAGTGTGGGGAAAAGGCCGAGAATCATGATGCTTTGACATTCCTTTTTGCAATCAATATACTAGGCATCAGCGTTGTCTCGTACGCGAGCTGAATTGTCTTTGACTGGGCGAACTGTGCAAGTGATGTGCCTGGCAAAGAAAAAGGCCAGCCGTGCTTTTGGTGCTGCGCAATGGCTTTCAATGTAAAAAAACATATTGAGAAGGGTGAAATGAGCCAGGTGGAAAATTGTAAAAATCATCCACAGATCGAGAGTACTTATTTTTGTTACAAGTACAAATATTACCTTTGCGATGTCTGTGCTCGATGCGCAGATCCACAGATATATTGCAAGTTTCGTACTTCCTGCGTAATTCATTTCCTCGAAAAAGAAAAAAAGTTGCGGCACCCTTGAGCGACAAAAAGCGCACCTTCAGCGGTTCATTCGCACAAGGGCTTTCCTTGGATCGGCACAATTTGCGCAATCGAGCGGAGGAGCATATAAGTTGCCGTTTGCGTTAAGTGCAACATTTTTCCTCAAATTACGGGGATGGGCTGGAGACACTGGATAATCAATATCAATTATTTGAAATCCTATACAATTAGAATAGTTATTCCATGATGAATAAAGATGTCACAAAGGAAAAATTGCCAATTACAAGTTGTAAGTGTGAAAATATATGATATATTTGGCGGTGTTTTTTTAGCTTGCACGAGGGTGGTTACGGGAATGTATCTTTTTACACTGTTGGGTAATATCCCGACAAAGTTGCAGCGCGATCCGCCGGTGCTGAATCCTGAAGCACAGTGACTGTAAAAAGATGATTGTTTCCAATTGTTTCCCCGGCGTATAAGGGAACTGCATGAGCAAATGCACCGTTACATTTCTTCCCCACGACAGGGTAATCTCTGTTGCCCCGGGGGAGAGTCTGATCCGGGCGGCACTTCAGGCCGGGGTGCATATTAATGCTTCCTGTGGCGGTGAAGGTGTATGCGGGAAATGTCGTGTCCTCGTTGAAAAGGGTGTTGTCTCTGGCGGGTTGAACGAGAAGATCAAACAGGAGGAGAGCGATCAGGGATACCGCCTCGCCTGTCTTGCGAAGGTTACTGAGGACGTAACTGTTCGCATCCCCGTAGAATCCGCAATGGATAAAAGTGTTATGAATCTGCAGGTTACGCCACGGCGTACGGCGACGATTCAGCACATGGATTTTGAAAGCTTGAAAGAAGAAGGGTTGTTCATTACTCCCGTTGAAAAAATTTTCCTTTCTTTGCCACTCCCTGATTCCCAAAATAATATGCCCGATGTTACTCGGCTTATTGAAACCCTCAAGGTCGAGGCTGATGAGCACAAACTTGAGATCACCCTGCCGGTGATTCGAAAACTCCCGGGAATTTTACGCAATAACGGTTTTCAGGTGACCGTTACGGTCATGCGCCCGGTCCGCGATAACGGCAAAAACCTTATTCTTAATGTTCAGCCTGGAGACAGAACCGCCCACAATTATGCTGTCGCCATGGATATCGGCACCACGACCATCTATGGCCAGCTCATTGATCTTGCCACCGGCAAGTGTCTTGCTGAGGCTGGGGATTTCAACAGCCAGATAAGCTATGGAGAGGATGTCATAACTCGGATAATGTATGCCGAGAAACCGGGTGGCTTGGAAAAACTTCATGAGGTGGTCGCTGGAACACTGAACAGTGTATTGGTGAAAATTATTCATGCATCAAAGGTCGATCGCGAGGATATCTCGACGATTACTTTTGCCGGCAATACCACCATGACTCAGCTGTTCCTGCAGATCGATCCTCGCAATATCCGCCGTGCTCCTTATGTGCCGGCGACGGCAATGTATCCACCATTCAGTGCGGCCTCGGTGGGGATCGATCTCAATGAGCACGCCATTGCCCTGATTTACCCGCAGGTATCGAGTTTTGTCGGCGGCGACATCGTTGCCGGAGTCATGGGGTCGGGAATGTACCAGCAGGAAGAGTTGACACTGTTTCTCGATATCGGCACCAATGCTGAACTGGTAGTTGGTAATAAGGACTGGTTGGCTTGTACGGCCTGTTCCGCCGGTCCCGCCTTTGAGGGTGGCGGCATTGAATTCGGCATGCGCGCCGCTAAAGGCGCTATTGAAGATTTTTCAATTGATCCGGTAACATACGAGCCGATGATTTTCACCATCGGTGACGTTCGACCCAAGGGTATCTGCGGATCGGGTCTCATTACCATGGTCGCTGTTCTTTTCGAAATGGGGGTCATCAATAATCGAGGGAAATTTAATCGTGATCTGGGCACCCCGCGGATCAGGACAACCAACGATATCTGGGAATATGTTGTCGTCTGGAAAGAAGAAACGCAGCTGGAACGGGATATCGTCCTTACCGAGCCCGACCTCGACAATCTCATTCGCGCCAAAGGTGCCATATACAGCGGCTGTATGACTCTCCTCGAAGAGGTCGGTCTGAGCATGGACATGGTGGAACGCATTATCCTGGCCGGCGGCTTCGGCAGTTATATTGACCTCGAGAAGGCGATGACCATCGGCCTTTTGCCGGAGATTGATCCCGACCGGGTAACCTTTATAGGTAACAGCTCACTGATGGGAGCACGAATGAGCTCACTTACCAATACGATTCGCAAAGATGTGTTCTCCGTGACGGGAAAGATGACCAATTTTGAACTGTCCGAGACACCATCCTACATGGATAATTATATCGCTGCGATGTTTCTACCGCATACGGAGATCGAGAAATTTCCAAGGTTAAAAGCTCGCATGGACGCCCGAGCCAAACGATAGGCGTTAATACTATTGTGATTTAACACCAGGCCAAAGGTTTGGGGGAGCATTGCAGATAAGGAAAATGTAGAGACTGTTGGATTGATTTCGTACCTCTTGTTGTTTGGCTAGTTTATGAAAAGGGGAGGTTGTTGCAGGTGTTTTCAATAACTTCCGGAGAATAATTACTCACCAGTAAAGGAGGCAAAAGTGGGATTTGAATTTAAGAAGGAATCCTATAGTGGCGGCATTAAGGCAATTTCCATCGGCAAGGGTGCTTCCGCCATTACCGTTGGAGGTCAGACATGTTATCCTTTCTACACCTTTGAAGGCAGCATGCCCAACACGCCTAAGATTGCTATGGAAATTTGGGACATGCCACCGGAAGATTGGCCGGAACCGGTCATGGAGCACGTCAAAGATGTCATCTCCGACCCAGCAGCCTGGGCCAAAAAATGCGTTGAGAAATTTGGTGCAGAACTCCTTGTTCTTCAACTGAAAAGCGCCGATCCCAACGACAAAAATGCCAGCCCCGAATCGGTGGCCGAGACCGTACTCAAGGTTTTACAGGCAATCAATGTTCCTCTCATTGTCTGGGGTTGTGCTAATCCGGCAAAAGATGAAGCGGTCCTGAAGGTTGTTGCCGAGAAGTGCCAGGGCTACAATTTGGTAATGGGTCCGGTTGAAGAGAAAAACTATAAAGGCATTGGTGCGGCGGCAATGGGTTATGGCCATGCGGTTATCTCCTCCTCGCCGATCGATGTAAACCTGGCAAAACAGATCAATATTCTCCTTGAGAATCTTGGCATGCCAATGGACAGGGTGATCGTTGACCCGACCACCGGTGGTCTCGGCTATGGCATGGAATACTCCTATTCGGTTATGGAGCGGCTCGCCATGGCCGCCATGGTTCAGGGCGATGAGAAACTGCAGTTCCCGATGATCAACAACCTCGGCAATGAAGTCTGGAAATGCAAAGAAGCGAGACAGAAAGCAGCAGATGCCCCGATCCTCGGAGACCCGGAGAAGCGTGGGGTCATGATGGAAGCCATCGGAGCGGTTTCCTATCTGCTCGCCGGATCCAGCCTTCTTATCATGCGTCATCCTGAAGCCATTAGGTTGACCAAGGAATTTATCAAGGCCCTGTCCGGTGGTGGATCGTTGAAAAATTCTGCGCCAATTGCCAAGATTCTTGCTGAGGCAAATATTGATTTTGCAGCTCTTGCCCCAAAACCTGACCTGACCATTGCCGTAGAAGAAAAGAAAGCGGCCCCTGCCGCCGCAAAAGCCGCTCCTGCTGCCCCCGCGGCAGCCGCACCAGTCGCCAAACCGGCCGCCGCAGCAGCAGCTGCACCGGTGAAAGAGGAAGTAAAGGCACCGGCACAGCCTGCCGTAGATCCGGCTGCCCAGGCCAAGGCCGAAGCCGCGGCCAAAGCCGCTGCCGAAGCGAAAGCCGCAGCCGATGCCAAAGCCAAAGCCGAGGCCGAAGCAAAAGCCAAAGCTGATGCCGAAGCCAAGGCCAAAGCCGATGTGGCCGCGCAGGCAAAGGCTGCTGCCGATGAACTGGCAGCGGAAAAAACCCGGAGAGAAGAGGATGAAAAGGCCCTGAAACGACTGAGAGCTCAGGCACAACAGGCCGCTCATGATGCCGCTGTAAGTCGTCCTGTCGCAGAAATGGCCATGACTGCCGACCCGGTGCAGAAAGATCAACAAACAAAAATTCTTGACATGCTGGATAGATTCCATCGCAGAAATAGATAAACAAGATCAACTCTAAAACAAAGTATACGATGTGTCGCTCTTGAGATAATTAATAAGTAATTGGTAATCTCAAAAAACTTTTTGAGGAGGAACCTCGATATGGCAGAAGTAACCACAAAAGTCGAAAAAGTTGTAAAACTCGCAGATCCGATGGAAGCATCCATCGAACCGTCGACCCAGGAAATGATTCGCCGGGCCCAAAAATTGGGTATTGAAACGGTCTTTGATCGTGCTGTAACCATGAAACCCTGCGCCATCGGCCTCCAGGGAATCTGCTGTAAGAACTGCGCAATGGGTCCTTGTCGTCTGCCGCTGCCGAAAGATGGCATCCAGGGTGAAGATACCCGTAAAGGTCTTTGCGGTGCGACTGCAAATACCATCTGTGCCAGAAACTTCGTCCGTATGATCGCCGCCGGTGCGGCTGCGCACTCCGATCATGGGCGAAATGTAGCCATCACCTTCCTTGCTGCTGCAAGAGGGGATGTTGCCGATTATAAGATTAAAGATCCCATCAAACTCATCCAGATTGCTCCGTATTTCGGGGTGGCCACCACTGTTGAAGAAAATGGCGTGGTCAAGGATCGGAGTATAAAAGAAATCGCTATAGCTGTCGGCGAAAAGGCGGTTAATGAATGGGGTAAAACCTCGGGTACTCTTGATTATCTCAAGAGAGCACCGCAACCCCTCCAGGATAAATGGAAAGAGCAAGGGGTTTTGCCTCGAAACGTCGATCGTGAGATCGTTGAAATTATGCATCGCACCCATATGGGCGTTGACCAGGATTTCAAAAACCTCATGAAACAGGGCACGCGAGCTTCTCTTGCCGATGGTTGGGGTGGATCGATGATAGGTACCGACCTGCAGGATGTCATGTTCGGTACCCCGTCCCCTCTGCAGGCTGAGGCCAACCTTGGGGTGATGAAAGAAGATCATGTCAATATTATCGTGCACGGTCATGAGCCATTGCTTTCTGAAATGATTGTCGCTGCTTCTCAATCCCAGGAAATGGTCGACTATGCCAAAACAAAAGGTGCCAAAGGTATCCAGCTGAGTGGTATTTGTTGTACTGCCAACGAGGTGCTCCAGCGTCATGGTGTTCCACCGGCGGGAACCTTTCTGCAGCAGGAACTGGCAATCATTACCGGTGCCTGTGATGCGATGGTAGTTGACGTCCAGTGTATCTTCCAAAATCTGGCCAACGTAGCGAAATGCTTCCACACCAAACTCATCACCACCCACCCCATCGCTAAGATGGAGCAGGACAATGTTATTCATATCGAATTTGACGAACATCATGCCATGGAAGATGCCATTCGTATCGTCAAAATCGGTATTGACAATTTCCAAAAGCGCGGTGCCGATGTCATGATACCCCGCCATAAATCGGCGCAGATTGCCGGTTTCGGCGTAGAGTCGATTAAATACCACCTGGGTGGCAGTTTCCGCGGTGATTATTTCACCTTGAACGATAACATCATCAATGGACGTATTCGTGGTATTGCCGGTGTTGTTGGTTGTAATAATGCTCGGACCAAGCATAACGAGGAGCATATCACCCTTATTAAAGAACTGATTAAAAACGATGTTATAGTTCTGACCACCGGTTGTAGTGCAATAGCCGCGGGTATCCACGGCCTCTTGACTCCGGAATCAGCTGCAGTTTTTTGTGGTCCCGGCCTTGCGGAAGTATGTGAGACCGTTGGTATTCCGCCGGTACTGCATCTTGGTTCCTGCGTTGACAACAGCCGTATTCTGCTGGCAGCCACCGAAGTCGTCAAGGCGGGTGGTTTAGGTAACGATATCTGCGACCTGCCGGCCGCCGGAAGCGCTCCTGAGTGGATGAGCGAGAAGGCGATTTCCATTGGTCAATATTTCGTTGCCTCCGGCGTCTACACCGTCTTCGGTTATCACATGCCGCTTGAGGGCGCCCCGGTCTTTAAAGATTATCTGTACAAAGAAATGGAAAATATCTACGGCGGCAAGTGGGATTGTGAACCCGATCCGATTAAGCATGCGCATAAAATGATTGCCCATATCGATAAAAAACGTAAGGAACTCGGCATCGACAAGGCTCGTGACAGGGTACTTATGGATATGGCTGATAGACAAGCTCTCGGAATGGAATAATTTCACGGAACGAACACGATATTACTAATCCCTCAAATAAGGAGTAAAGCATGTCAAGATTAGTAGCATTTGCAGCTATACAGGGTGGTTATAAGGTGGTATCTCAGGTGGAGGGAGAGCTGGAAACAGCTCTTCAGACCTATGACGCCAGCACCAAAATAGGATTCCCCAATACCGCATATTATCTTCCGGTCATCTATTCTCTCACCGGTATCAAATGCGAGACCCTCGAAGATCTGAAGAAACCGATGAAGTTTGCCCGTGGCCTTCTGCCGCCGCATATCAAGGGCAGCAACCATCTTCCTTACCTCGGACCGCTTCTTGATGCCGGTATGGCTGGAATTTTCGCCTACGAGGTCAAAGAAGCGCTGCGTATCCTGCGTGAGCCGGATTTCTATGTAGACACTGAAGACCCGGATATCGATGCCGGAAAAATCTGGGTCGGTCCGGCCAATGACATTATTCTCCGGAAGCGCGGCGTCGAATTCGTTGACGGCTCGGCTCCCGGTTTTGCGGCAATCGTCGGCGCCGCTCCTAACGCCGAGATCGCCAAAATGATTGTTGAGGATTATCAGAAGAAAAACCTCTATATCTTCTGTGCCGCCAACCATAATGGTAAAACCGTCATCGAGCAGCTTCTTGAAGCCGGAGTGCAGATCGGTTGGAATACCCGTATCGTCCCCTTCGGGCCGGATATTTCATCAGCTGTCTTCGCCCTCGGTTTCGCCAACCGTGCGGCCATGGCCTTCGGTGGGGTGCAGCCGGGTGACTATCGCCGTATGCTCATGTACAACAAAAACCGTATCTTCGCCTTCGTCAACGCCTTGGGCGATGTCGGTACCGAGTGGGCCGTTGCAGCCGCCGGTTGTGTCAACTGGGGCTTCCCGACCCTTGCCGATACCGATATTCCGGAGATTTTGCCGACCGGTATCTGCACCTACGAGCATGTTGTCGCCAATGTGCCGCATAATGAGATCTGCCAGAAGTCCGTTGAGGTTCGCGGTCTGAAGATCAATGTCACCCATATCGACATTCCCTGCTCCTTTGGACCGGCGTTTGAGGGTGAGCGGGTACGTGGCGGCGATCTTTACGGACAGATGGGTGGTGGTAAGACCCAGTGTACTGAACTCGTGAAAATGGCTCAGATGGGCGAGATCGAAGACGGCAAGGTCACAGTAGTCGGCCAAGATCTCAAGGATATGAAGGAAGGAGGAACCCTGCCTCTCGGTATTTTTGTGCAGATTGCCGGTCGTGAGTTCCAGACCGACTTCGAGCCGATCATGGAACGGCAGATCCACCACCTGATCAACTACATCCAAGGCGTCATGCATATCGGTCAGAGGGATATTTCCTGGGTCCGTATCAGTAAGGCTGCTGTTGAAAAAGGCTTCACCTTGAAGGATATCGGCGTTGTACTGCATGCCAAATTCCATCAGGATTTCAAAAAGATCGTCGATAAAGTACAGGTAACTCTCTTTACCAACAAAGAAGATGTCGACAAACTGACCGCCACCGCCCGGGCCGAATACAAGACCCGTGACGAGCGTGTTGACAAGATGACCGATGAGGCTGTGGACACCTTCTACTCCTGCAGTCTTTGTCAGTCTTTTGCGCCAAGCCATGTTTGTACCGTCAGTCCGGAAAGAACCGGATTGTGCGGCGCCTATAACTGGATGGATTGTAAGGCCTCCTTCGAGATCAATCCGACCGGCCCCAATCAGCCGATCAAAAAAGGTAAGGTCCTTGACCCGGTTCTCGGCCGTTTTGAAGGTGTAGATGAGTTCATCAAGAGTGCCTCCAAGGGTGCCATTGATACCTACAATTTCTACTCCATGTGCCAGGCGCCGATGACCACCTGTGGTTGCTGCGAATGTATCGCCGCCATGCTCCCGGCCTGTAACGGCATTATGACCGTCGGCCGCGACTATACCGGCGACACGCCTTCCGGTATGAAGTTTACAACGCTTGCCGGTGTTATGGGCGGTGGTGCTTCTTCACCTGGTTTTGTCGGCCATTCCAAGTTCAATATTACCCAGGGTAAATTCATCCTTGGTGATGGCGGCTTACTGCGCATGGTCTGGATGCCGAAAGTCGTCAAGGATGAGATCCGTGATCGACTGAATGCCCGAGGTGCGGCAATGGGTGTCCAGAATTTCGCCGATATGATTGCCGATGAAACCGTCGGCATCACCGAAGACGAGATTTTGCCATGGCTCCAGGAAAAAGGGCATCCTGCCCTGAGCATGCCACCTATTATGGGATAATTTTTCAAGCTGCAAAGGCATGGTTTCCTGCTGTGGAAACCATGCCTTGACCGGCTGTTAAATATTTATAAGGAGACAACACAAATGGCGTTAACAGGAATACAAATTTTCAAACTCCTGCCAAAAACCAACTGTAAGGAGTGTGGGGTTCCGACATGCCTTGCCTTTGCAATGAACCTCGCTTCTGGTAAGGCTGAACTCGACTCTTGCCCCTACGTGTCTGATGATGCCAGGGCGCAACTTGCCGAGGCTTCTGCACCGCCGATTCGCCCAGTTGCCATCGGCAAGGGCGTGCGGGCAGCAAAGACCGGTGGAGAGACCGTCCTTTGTCGGCATGAAAAGACCTTCTTTAATCCGACTCTTTTTGCCGGAACCATTACCTCCGATACCGCTGTCGCGGTTGTCGAGGCCAAGCTTAAAGGTTGGAACGCGCTGCAGTATGAGCGTGTCGGTTTGAATCTGCGGCCGGAATTGGTTGCCCTGAAAGATGTCAATGGTGACGGAGTGGCCTTTGCCACCTTGGCAAAGCTCATTGCCGAGACCTCCGAGTTCAACCTCATTCTGATGAGTGAGAGTGCGGAAGTAATTGGCGGGGCCGTAGCAACTGCCGGTTTCAAGCGACCGTTGATTTATGCGGCAACTGCAGCTAATGTCGATGCCTTCGGTAAAATTGCCCTGGACAACGACCTGCCCTTGGCAGTTAAGGCCGATTCCATTGATGGCCTGATTGCTCTCACCGATAAGTTGGTCGGCATGGGGCTGAAGGATCTGGTTCTTGATCCAGGTTCGCGGGAAGTGAAGCAGGCGCTGGAAGATCAGGTTGCTATTCGACGTGCGGCGCTGAAAGCCGGCAATCGTTCACTCGGCTTTCCGACCATCACCTTCCCCTGTGAAATGGCCTCCAATATCGCAACGGAAGGGCTTATCGCCGGTATGTTTGTTGCCAAATATGGTGGCATCGTCGTTATGTCCGATCTCACCACCGAGGTGATTTTCCCGCTGTTACTTGAGAGACTCAATATATTTACTGATCCACAGCGACCGATGACGGTCACCGAGGGTATTTTTGAGATCGGTACGCCGAACGAAAATTCCCCGGTACTGGTCACCACCAACTTTGCCTTGACCTACTTTATCGTCTCCGGCGAAATTGAGGCAAGCAAGGTTCCTGCCTGGCTGCTTATTAAGGATTCCGAGGGACTTTCCGTTCTCACCGCCTGGGCTGCTGGTAAGTTCGGTGGTGATGATGTCGGTGCCTTCGTCAAGAAAAGCGGTATTATGGAGAAGGTCAAACATACTGAACTCATTATTCCCGGATATGCTGCAGCTATCGCCGGTGATGTCGAGGAAGAGCTACCCGGCTGGACCATTACCGTCGGTCCGAGAGAGGCGGCCCATCTTGCAGGATTCTTAAGGGCAAGGCTAATAAAAAATGAACAGTACTTGCCGGTTCTTTCATGATGATGGAGCCGGCAAATTATTTTTTGTGTATGGCGATTTTGTTGCCGTGTCCGAAGAGTTAGATATCATTATATTTTTTTACAAAGGAGAAAAACATGATTCTATTTGGCGAAAGCCTCAATGTCATTTCCAAGGTAATTGGAAAGGCATATAGAGAGCGTGATCCAAAGCCGATCCAGGCTGAAGTGCTTGAGCAGCAAAAGCTTGGCATGGATTATATTGACATTAATCTCGGTCCAGCGAAAAAAGACGGCCATGAATTGATGCCGTGGGTTGTTCAGGTGGTACAGGAGGTTGTACCTGATATGCCTCTGCTGCTTGATACCTCGAACATTGCTGCAATTGAGGAAGGGCTGAAAGTTATTAAGCCGGCAAGTAAGCCACATATCGTCAACTCGATTATGGCCCGTCCCGAGCGATATACGGTGATGCTGCCAATGGCTGCCAAGTATGGGGCCGATATCGTTGCCCTGATGTGGGGACCGGATGGACTGCCGCGTGATGAAAATGAGCGTGCCGCCCTTGCCGTCGAGCTTATCTATGCGGCAAACGAAGCAGGTATTCCCAACGAAAAAATATGGGTTGATGGTATCGTTACACCGGTGAATATTCAGCAGGCACAGTGTGTTTCACTGATGACTTTCCAGATGATGTTGGAAGATATTGCCCCCGGCTGCTATGTCGACCTGTGGCTTGTCCAACATCTCTAACGGACCTCCTGTGCATCTTCGACCGATTCTCAACACTACATATATGATCATGTTGGAACGGAATGGGATGAAGGCGGTTATTTCCGATCCGCTCGACACAACCTTGACTGCGGTTGCAAAAGGCAAACGTCCTGACATCGTCGAAGTTGTCCACCAGGCCATGGACGGAACCGCGCCGAGTCTTACCTCTTTGTCGAAAGAGTTGGCCGACTATGTGAAAACCGTTCGGGTTATCACCGGAGAGAGTCTTTTTTCCGATTCCTATCTGGAAATCTAAATACCGGTTGTTGTTTGATCAAAAGCTCCATCCTTTGCGGGATGGGGCTTTTTTTTTGGACAGAATAATGGTTACTACTCTCTTCAGCAAAGAGGAGGATAACATTTTTGAATTCCACTGACATAGAGAGATGTCATGACCGAAAATGCAAAAATCACAGGGTGGGTTTACGTTTTTGTCTGCGATCCGGGGGAAAAGGAAAGTTTTCTTGGACTCTATAATGAAGAAAAGGATGTTCATTTTATTCCAACATTTCGATCCAAGGAAGAGGCAAACGATTGTTTCCTGAATTTGCCGCGGGAGAAGGGAAAAAAATATGAATTGCAGGCCATTCATATTGAAGAGTTGTCTGCAGAGGCAAGCAAAAATAATTTTGTCGTAGCCATGGTTGACCATGATGGAAAGGTCATAAACGAATAGTTTCTAGACCTCCAGGAAAATACCACACTGGAAGGAGACCCGACGTGAGTTTAAAAATTGCAATCGGCGGCAAAGGTGGAGTAGGCAAGACCACCGTAACGGCGCTATTGGCTCGTTGCCTGGCTGCCGATAAAAATAATAAGGTTATTGCTATCGATGCCGACCCGGTTGCCAATCTGGCTGCCGGCCTGGGTATTTCTGAAGAACAACCGATCACGCCTATTGCCCAGCTGACCGAACTCATTGCCGAAAGGACTGGGGCGAAGCCGGGAACAATGGGCGGTTTTTTTGCCCTCAACCCCAAGGTTGATGATATTCCCGAGCGTTTTTCTCTGGAACGTGACGGCGTCAAACTGCTGGTTATGGGAACCGTGCAGAGCGGCGGTAGCGGTTGTCTCTGCCCGGAAAGTACCATCCTTAAAGCCTTGATGAATCATCTGGTGTTGTTTCGCGATGAAATTGTCATCATGGACATGGAGGCGGGAATAGAACATCTCGGGCGGGCAACCTCGGCTTCAGTTGATGCTCTGATTATTGTTGTCAACCCCGGGTCAAGAAGTCGGGCGGCTGCCGACAAGATCAGAAAGCTCGGCAAAGATATCGGTATCAAGAACATCATTATTCTCGGGAACCGGGTAAAAGGCAGAGAGGACGAGGAGTTGATTCGCAGCTCTTTGCCTGATTACGAAATTATCGGTTTCCTCCCTGAACAGGAGGAGATTGTAGCGGCCGACCGCGGAGCGAGGAGGGCTTTTGATGATATTCGCAGTGCCCCACCGGCGCTATTTGCCATAGTTGAAAAATTGACGGCAATGAAAAAATAATGTAATCCATCCCCGGATCTGCAGTCCTCCCTTGCGTTGCCAAATCGTCTCGTCTCCAGCACTCTTGTGTTGGAGACGTTTTTTTTTGCCCCAAGATCTCCTTGCTTTATCATTAATATCAAATAGCTCCCTGACCGAACAGAATATTCCGCCATTGCCAGTAAAATTAGGATATTGACAATGCCACATTGTGGCATAAAATATCATTAAATTGGGAATCTTTCTCAAGATTTGAAACTGTTATGCTTGAATTTTTTTAATAACCTTATGCATTAGGAGGTATCATGGCAAAGCCACTAGAACTTATCAAAGTTGAGGATTTGACGATCTGCGATTCAACCGCCCAGATGATCACCAAGGCCAGACAGGATGGAGTGGAGCTCTTATTTGATAGGGCTCAAGCCATGAAGCCATGTCCGATCGGCGAGCAGTCAGCCTGCTGCAAACATTGCTCCATGGGGCCTTGCCGGATGAACGTCAACAGTCCCTATGACCGGGTTGGGGTGTGTGGGGCGACGATCGATACGATTGTTGCGAGAAATTTTGGGCGAATGGTCGCAGCGGGGACGGCTGCCCACACCGATCATGGCATGGCGATGCTAGAACTGTTCCGCGATGTCATCAACGGCAAGGTTAAAGAGTATTCCATCAAGGATCCGATCAAGCTCCTGGAGATTGCTGCGTCCCTCGATATTCCCACAGAAGGACGGGATTTGAAGGCGGTTGCCCTCGATCTTTATCAAGAACTCGAGAGAACCTACACACAGGTAGAAGGCGAGATTCCGATGATGAAAAGGGTTCCACCGAAAACCCTTGAACTTTGGCGGGCGGCCGGCATTGTGCCGCGTGGTGCCATGCGGGAGATAATGGAAATGATGCACCGCACCGCCATGGGTGTCGATCAGGATTACGAAAATATTACCAAGCAGATTTCGCGTACAGCTCTTGCCGATGGATGGGGTGGTTCAATGGTTTCCACCGATATCTCGGATATCTTGTTTGGCACACCATCGCCGGTTGAGGTAGAAGTTGATATGGGGGTGATAAAAGAAGATCAGGTTAATATAATAGTTCACGGCCATGAGCCTATTCTTCTTGAATCCTTGGTTGTCTCTGTTGCCGATCCGACACTCATAGAGGCGGCCAAGAATGGTGGGGCTAAAGGGATTAATCTGGTTGGAATGTGCTGCTCCGGCCTCGAGGCGCTGTCTCGACGCGGTCTGCCGCATGCAGGAAATTTTTCCAGTACCGAGGCTGTGTTGGTAACAGGTGCTATTGATGCCATGACCGTCGATATCCAATGTATAAAGCAAGATATGAAGAAGGTCGCAGATTTCTATGGCACCCCTTTTATCACGACAAACTATCGAGCCAAAATTGAAGGTGCCCTGCATATTCAACTTGATGAGCACGATCCGCGGGAATGCACTGATGAAATTGTTATTAAGGCAATCACTCGGTTTAAAAATCGAAAAAAACCAATCCAGATTCCAAGAAATAAGGCAAAGGGAGTGCATGGCTTTTCTTTTGAATATATTAATTATATGCTGGGTGGGTCATTTCGTGGTAGTTTTACACCACTCAATGACAACATCATTAACGGCAGGATTCGTGGTGTTGCCGGCGTAGTTGGCTGTACCAATCCGCGGTCAAAACAAGATTACTCACACGTGGAGCTGGTAAAAGAGTTGATAAAAAATGATGTCCTGGTGTTGCAGACCGGCTGCTCGCAGATAGCCCTTGCAAAGGCAGGACTGACTGGACCCGGAGCTGCGGCTCTTGCCGGACCCGGCCTTGCTGAAGTTTGTGAAACTGTTGGTATGCCGCCAATCCTTGGCTTGGGCTCTTGTGTTGACAACAGCAGGATTCTTACGGCCGCCTCAGAGATGGTCAAGGTTGGTGGGCTTGGTGACTGCTTAGCCGATCTGCCGGCAGCAGGCTGTGCGCCGGAATGGATGAGTGAGAAGGCCATCGCCATTGGCCACTATTTTGTCGCCTCCGGAATATATGTTGTCTTCGGTCACACCTTCCCCATGACCAAGGGGACGAGGTTTGAGAAACATCTCTTTGAAGATCTGGAAAAACTCGGTTTTGGCAAGTGGGCCTTTGCTGATGACCCGAGAGAAATGGCCAGACTGATGATTGCCCATATCGATAAAAAGCGGCGGCAACTGGGTATTGATAAAACGCGGGAGAGGGTTTTGTCGGATATGGCCGACCGGCGTGAACTTGATGCATCTGCCTAAGTAAAAGAGAAGGGAGACAGCGCCTAGCAACGCCGTTTTCCTTCGTTTGTTTTCTTGGAAAAATTGGAAAGAGGGAAGGACATGGCCATTTTTAACGGCAGGTATGGCTGGGATGGGACGAAGACTGATGATCTTGATCCAATTGCCTGGTATCCCGGTTCCTATGATGTAAAGATATTCGACCTTTCCGGCACTGGAGGTAAGGTGAGGCACTTCAAAACCTCCATTTGCCTGTATGCACGAACAGGCGAAGGTCAGTCCATCTCCGCCAAACCTGAAAAGTTTGCCAAGAGGATTTGCAATGACTTTTCTTTGGATATCGATCGGGTGCTCTGGGTCGAGGATCTTCTCAGCGAAAAAGATCGCTATGATATTATTCTTTTCACACGTACCGGAAAAATGGGTAAGGATTTTTTTTATCGGACCGAAAAACGCCAGGCTCTCGAAGCTGAAGTGAAAATGATTGAACAGGCGCTTGATGATCTGGCGAAAGAATCGACAGCATTGAAAGGGTAACATGGAATGTCTGACCATGACCGTTGCGCTCCTGATCGGGGTGCTGTTTTCTTCCCGCTGATAAAACGAAAAGCCTCAGAGGGTTTCTGTTTCCGGTGTGAATTGTCTCCGGCAAAGATGAAAAAGATCAACAACAGGTAATCCGCAGTTTGATTTTCATGGTTTTTCGTTTATTGTTTCTGCTATTGATGAGTGGAGTGCGTCAATTTATTCTACAATTGATGGTAATAGGCCCACGGAGCAGGAATTTAACAATTCAGGGAAAAGGAGATTCACTATGGCAGATCAACATTGTCCGGGATTTGAAAGTAACAAGACCTTGAGTGAAGTGAAAATTAAATGCCCGGAGTGCGGCAAGGAATGGGCAGTTTTCTCCGATGAATTAGAGAAAAACGTCAAGTGTTCTGCATGTAAAGCCAGCTTTGACGCAAAAGCCTGCAAAGTCAAATGACATTTCTTCGTCACCTTTGACCAGTTTTTCAGGAGTTGCCTCAATGCCTGTGAAGTTAGTGTTTCGGCAGATGGCGGTATGATTTCTCATACCGCCATTTTGTTATCTTTTGCCGGAAATCATCCTGGTTTCGGTGACCACCAGGTCGAGGATCTGGTCATGTGCGCTGAGTGGGGCGTTGTCGATAATTTGCAGGTCAAAGGCTAGTCCAATGCGCGCCGCTGCCGGATTTTTGGCAAGGAATCGATCGTAATATCCGCCCCCGTAGCCGAACCGTCCCCCGCGTTTATCGAAAACCGACCCTGGCAAGAGAATCGTCTCAATCTCTTCCGGGGCGACCTGACTGGTGCGGCAGAGATCTTCCCTCGGTTCGGGGATCATGCAGTATCCTGGAAGAAGGTCTGCCGTCGGATTGGTAATATGGATGGCATCGAGTCTCTTTTCCCGAACCCGGGTCATAGGTACGGTGACCATTTTTCCCATATCGATCAGTATATCGATGAGGTCGAATGTGGCGACCTCACTGCGAAAACTGACATACACAAAGATCGATTGGCGATTTCGGATCTGCTCAAGGTTCAGCAGAACCTGTTGGATGGCCTGTGATTTCAAGGCAATATCTTCCCTGGTAAGTTGATCGCGGGCGGCCAAAATGTTTTTTCTGAGTGTAGCGGCTTCCGTCATCTGCAGTTCTCCATTTTGATGGTGGCAAAAAGGGACGTCATATGCGTTCTTTGTATGGGTTGGCTTCATAATCGTTGAATGATGTAGAGGAAGGTCGGTAATCTGCTGAGAATCTTCAGCCGATTAAATTCAAAGAGACGTGCCCGTGAAGGTTGGTTGAAGGTCAGGGGAGAGAAATAGATAGAGCCCTTCGGTTTTGTATGTACCAGGCTTTCTCTGATTAACTCCAGGATTGCCGGATAATGATTGGCCGGCAGTTCTTCATCCATGATAAAATTGGCCGTTATTTCTATTGAGCCATAGCGGTCATTGATCTCCTGCATCCGGCGAAAAGCCGCTTGCACCAAGCCGACCGAGATGGGTTTGCCGAGTTTATCAAGGGTTTCCTGGTCAGCCGATTCAAGTCCGATATTGATATAGTACATCCCCGGCAGTTTTTCCAGGTTCATAAAGAGCTGCTCCGGGGCGTTGACAAGTGAAGTTGCCGAACCGAAAAGAAAAGTTTTATGTTCAGCTATATGGGAATCGGCAAAGCCGAACTGGCGGTACGCCTCCTCGATACTGCAACAAATAGGGTCGTCTCCTGCCTGTAATGCGTCGTGTTCCCCCAGAAAGAGTGCATTGTAGTTGGGGAGATCGGCGTCGTACAAATTTTTCAGGCGGCCGATTTGCTCGGTGATTTCAGCCGCTGTTTTGACTCTGAAGCAACTGGCGTTCTTCACTTTGCAGAACCGGCACTTATGGAGACACCCCTCGGCAATGGTTAGGGGAATAAGATTGTAGTCGACATGTCGGGCATCGGGCGGAAGGACGGAAATAGGTCCGCCGATGATTTCCTGCAGTCTTTTCGCCTTTTCCGCCAGGCACGCAGGGGTGTTGGCCAAGGCGTCTCTTATGAAATGGCGAACCGGTTCCGGTGCATTGCCTAATCCTTCGCTCAGTTCAGTAAGTATCTGATACCATGAATTCGTCAAACCGCTGATAGTCTTCTCGGAAAATGGATGGCCTCCCAAAAGATTGTTGGTCGGGTAAGGGAAGTTCGGTAGATAATATTCACCTATGGCCTCGAATACTCCAGCATATCCACCGGTCGAGTAGTACACCCAGTCATTACCCTTGGTTCGTTTCAGCCACTCATGGGGATGGCCCCAATCTTCACCTTTACCCTTCGCCCGGAGTATTTCGTGACTGAGATTAAAGTGGAGTATAAAACTGTCCGAGGAAATTTCCGTGAACACGCCGCAGTGTGTGGGAAAGCTTAGTTTTGCATAGTCGGAACTGCCTTTTTTATGAAGGGTGATCCGGCAGGTCTTTGCAATGAATGGAACGTTCATCGGGGTTTTTCGAAATGGTTGTACTCGGGGGCGGAATGTCTTGCCTATGAATGGGCATTGAAAAGAGTCCAGTTTAGGGGCCGTAAAGAAATAAATAATACCATTTCTTTACGGCCCCTTATGCCTTTGATTGCATAGAAATGAATTACTTATTATTGATCGACGGCTTATCGGGGCGTGGTAAAAGTACGATCAGCGATTCCGGTTGTGTTATTTACAAGATAGTCCCAGGATTGTCAAATTTCATGGTATTTGCAGAAAAACAATAAAAAAATATGTGTGCTCAAAAGAATTTAAACTTATTGGAAACAATGTTGATTTTGAGGTATAGTGCGCTGATTTATGAAAATTTCTCTTTTTTCGTGAATGGTAGGCCAGATGCATGAACTGACTGTGAGTTGGACGGCTGGAACAGAGTTTTAGAGCGCTCCACGGGTGATGGATCTGCCTGGAGTGAATAATCTCATCTTTTTCGGAGTACGCATATGGATACACAGATGACGGAAACGCTGGAGGCGATACATGCTCGTTGTGTTGCCAATGAAGACAACATTATCACGATATTGCAGGAAATTCAACATGAATTCGGATATATACAAGAGGAGGCAGTGACCTGGTTTGCAGATCGCACCAATATTTCGCCTTCCAAGTATTACGGAGTCGTCACCTTTTACTCCCAGTTCCATCAGAAGCCCCGAGGCAAGAATATCGTTACCGTATGCTGCGGCACCGTCTGCCATGTTAAGGGCGCGTCGCGTATAATTTCCAAGATACGCGAAGATCTCAAACTGAAAGATGATCAGGATACCACCAAGGACATGATGTTTACCCTTGAACATGTCAACTGCGTGGGGGCGTGCAGTATCGCCCCGGTGGTTCTGGTTAACGAGAAGGTGTTCGGCAAGCAGTCGCCGACCAAAATTGTCACGAACCTCAAGGGATATAAAGGGTAAGCCATGGCCAGCGAAATAATTGTCAATGTGTGCATGGGTACCGGCGGTATTGCTGCCGGCGGTGATATGGTAATGGGGGAGTTCATCAAGGAATTTGAGGCAGCCGGTGTCGAAAATGCCACGGTGAAGGAAAAGTGCCGACTCCATAAAGTTGGTTGCCGAGGTTTTTGCGCCCGTGACGTTCTTGTCGATGTGACTGTAGACGGCGACGTCTCCACCTATCAGTATATCCAGCCGGATATGGTAAAAAGGCTGGTTCAGGAACATGTTCTTGGGGCAAAACCGATCAAAGAATGGCTGGTTGGCCCCGATTACCATACCTTCCACGATAATCAAACGAAGCGTGTGCTCGCCGATCTCGGGAAAATCGATCCGGAATCGATAGACGAATATCTGGGCGTCGATGGGTATAAGGCGGCGGAAAAAGCCCTCACCACCATGAAGCCGGAAGAGGTTATTCAGGTCGTCAAAGATTCCGGGCTGCGCGGCAGAGGCGGCGGTGGCTTTCCGACGGGACTCAAATGGGGTTTCTGTGTCGCCAATAAGGCTGACCAACGCTATATCATCTGCAACGCCGACGAAGGTGACCCCGGTGCCTTCATGGACCGTTCGGTGGTTGAAGGTAATCCCCATGCGGTGATCGAAGGAATGATCATTGGTGCTTACGCCATCGGCGCCTCGATCGGCTATGTTTATATCCGCGCTGAATATCCACTTGCCGTGCAGCGGCTGCGTCTGGCTTTAAAGCGTGCGGAAGAACGAGGGTATCTCGGCAAGAAGTTGTTCGGCAGCGATTTCAATCTGAAAATTAAGGTCAAACTCGGGGCCGGGGCCTTCGTCTGCGGCGAGGAAACAGCGCTTATCGCCTCCATCGAAGGCGAAAGGGGCATGCCCAGGGCCAAGCCACCGTTTCCGGCTAACAAAGGGCTGTGGGGCAAACCGACGATCATCAACAACGTTGAGACCTTTGCCAATATTCCTTCGATCATCACCAAGGGCGCTGCCTGGTATGCGTCAGTCGGTTCCGAGAAGAGCAAGGGCACAAAGGTTATCGCCCTGACCGGTAAGATCAGAAATACCGGGCTTATTGAAATCCCCATGGGCATGCCGCTCAAAGATATTATTTTCAAGATCGGCGGCGGCATCGAGGGTGATCGGCTGTTCAAGGCGGTACAGACAGGCGGACCGTCCGGTGGATGTATCCCGCAACAGCACATTGATCTGCCCGTTGATTATGAAGGACTGGCTTCGGTTGGTTCGATGATGGGCTCCGGCGGTATGGTGGTTCTCGACGAAACCGACTGCATGGTCAATATCTCCAAATTCTTCCTTGAATTCACCCAGTCCGAATCCTGCGGCAAATGTGTGCCCTGCCGGATCGGCACTAAACGGCTGCTGGAAATCCTTACCCGGATCACCGAAGGAGAAGGCAAGGCGGGAGATATCGAATTGCTCCAGGAGTTGGCCGAGGATGTTAGAGATTCCAGCCTCTGCGGTCTCGGTATGTCGGCACCAAACCCGGTTATCAGCACCATCCGGTATTTCCGCCATGAATACGAAGCACATATCAAACACAAGAAGTGTCCGGCAAAGGTCTGCAACAAATTACTGACCTTTTTTATTCGTGAAGATATGTGTGTTGGTTGCGGAATGTGCGCCAAGGCTTGCTCGGTCACCGCCATTACCGGAGAGAAGAAGCAACCCCACAAGATCGATAATGCCTTGTGCATCCAGTGCGGGTCCTGTTTCGATGCGTGTAAGTTCAGTGCCGTATTAAAGGAGTAGCAGCCATGATTAATCTGACAATAGATGACAAAGCGATAGAAGTGGCTGAGGGGACTACCGTCCTGGAAGCCGCTCAGCAGCTCAATATTGATATTCCAACCCTCTGCCATGATGCCCGGCTGAAGCCCTTTGGTGCTTGCCGGCTGTGTATTGTGGAAATTGCCGGCATGGCCAAACCGGTTACTTCCTGCACCACCCCGGCGACCAAGGGAATGGTTGTCAAAACCAATACCCAGAAGCTCTATCGGTTGCGCAAAACCACCGTAGAACTTCTCCTTTCCGATCATCCCAACGATTGTATGGTCTGCATCGGAACCGGCGATTGTAAATTGCAGGAATTGGCCTATTTTTACGGTATCCGTAAAAACCGTTTTGCCGGGGCGATGCGTGAGCATAATCGGGTCGATGTCAATCCCTTTATGACCAGGGAACAGAATAAGTGCGTGATGTGCGGACTCTGTGTACGGGTCTGTGAAGAGGTGCAGGGAGTCGGCGCCATCGGCTATTCAGAAAGGGGTTTTGAAGCGAAGGTTATTCCACCTTTCGGCCACGATTTGGATTGCGAATTCTGCGGTCAGTGTGTGTCGGTCTGTCCGACTGGGGCGCTTTCCGGTAGGGTTTGGACGGGCAAACCGCGTAGCGAGGGGGTCAAGCTTCACCAACACCACCTGCACCTATTGCGGCTGCGGCTGCAACCTGACATTGCGAAGTCATGGAGATCAAGTGATTCGGGTCGATTCCGATGCGAGAAATCATAATCGAGGCTGGCTTTGTGTCAAAGGGCGCTTTGGTTTCGACTTTATCAACAATGCCGATCGCCTTAAAACTCCGCTTATCCGCAGGGAAAAAGGTGGCCAATTTGAAAAAGCTACCTGGGATGAAGCCCTTGACTATGTTGCCAAACGGATGATTGAAATCAAGGACAAACACGGTGCTGATGCCCTCGGCGGACTCTGCTCGGCGCGGTGCACCAATGAGGAAAACTACCTGTTCCAGAAACTCTTTCGCGCAGGCGTCGGCACCAACAATGTCGATCACTGCGCCCGCTACTGACACAGCGCCACCGTGGCCGGTCTGGCCACAAAATTCGGATCCGGAGCAATGACCAATTCGGTAGCTGAAATCGCTGAAAACGAAGCGTTATTTGTTATTGGTTCGAATACCACGGAAAACCATCCGATAATCGGACTGAGAATGAAAGAAGCGGTAGCTAAGGGGGCAAAGCTGATCGTTGCCGATCCCCGCAAGATACCCTTGGTGAAATTCGCCACCCTCTGGCTGCGCCATCGCCCTGGGACAGATTCGGTCCTTCTCAATGCGATCATGAACGTCATTCTCGCCGAAGGTCTTGAGAATAAGGAATTTATTGCCGGCAGGACGGAAGGGTATGCCGACTTTGTCAAATCCCTGGAGTCCTTTACCCCGGAGTACGGCGAAGAGATCACCGGAGTACCGGCTGAAGATATCCGCAAAGCCGGCCGTATTTATGGTTCGGCAAAAAATGCCGGGATCTATTATGCAATGGGTATTACCCAGCATGTTATGGGCACCAATAATGTCCATGCGGTCGGAAATCTGGCACTTCTCACCGGCAATGTTGGTAAACGTGCAGCCGGTGTCAATCCGCTCAGGGGACAAAACAATGTCCAGGGTGCCTGCGACATGGGCGGCCTACCCAATGTTTATCCCGGTTATCAGAAGGTTGATGACCCGGCCGTCAAGGAGAAATTTGAAAAGGCCTGGGGTAAATCGCTGTCTGCCAAGATCGGCTTGCCGGCAACCATGATGACCGGAGCCATGCTTTCCGGTGAGTTGAAAGGCATGTACGTTTTCGGTGAGAATCCGGCCCTGTCCGATCCCAACACAACCCATTCCGTCAAAGCCTTTGCCAACCTCGAATTTTTGGTTGTTCAGGATATTTTCATGACGGAAACCGCACAGCTGGCCGACGTGGTTCTGCCCGGAGGTTCTTTCGCCGAAAAAGACGGGACCTTCACCAGTTCGGAAAGACGTATCCAACGGGTGCGCAAGGCGGTCAATTCTCCCGGAGAGGCACGACCCGATCTGGCAATAATCGATCAGCTTTATAAGCGGATCGAAGGTCAGGGAGATCTCAGTGCGAGTCCGTCAGCTGAGGGACTCTTTGCCGAGGTTGCTGCGTTGTGGCCGGGGATCGCCGGGATCAATTATGGTCGTTTGGCTGAAGGAAGCCTGCAATGGCCGTGCCCGACCGCTGATCATCCGGGGACGGAATATCTCTTTAAGGAGAGCTTTAACCGTCCGGGTGGAAAGGCTCTGTTTACTGCGGTACCGTTTGTTGCATCAAAAGAGCTGCCGGATAAAGAATATCCCTTTGTTCTGACAACCGGCAGGGAACTGTTCCACTACCATACCGGAACGATGACCAGAAGATCGGCAGGTCTGAATGCCGTGGCCCCGGAGGCCTTCGTTGAGGTCAATCCCTCCGACGCCGAAAGTATGGGCGTTGCTGACGGTGAAAAACTTACCGTCACTTCAAGGCGCGGGACGATTAACCTCAAGGCGCGGGTCAGTAATATTGTCCCGCCCCATGTAGTTTTCATCCCGTTCCATTACAGTGAAGCTGCGGCCAACCTTCTAACCAGTGATGCCATGGACCCCATCTGTAAGATTATGGAAGCCAAGGTGTGTGCGGTTAAACTGGAAAAAAGATGATTGCCGTTGTCGGCAGTCGGACATAGTATAGAGAGGGATGGGAAGTTGGGTCTTGATCCAACTTCCCATTTTTAATAGGAGCGGTTGGTTGGGTAAACCACTTATTGTCTGTTAAATGCAAGCCTAAGATGAATGATTGTATAACAATAGCTGGAGCCGCTGCAACGATCGATGATTGCGAAACCGTTATTGTCGTCCCTGAGATTGCCATAAATGAGCCAGGCTACATCAAGACCTATGCCCGCAAAGAGAGTGGGAATGCCAAACATGAGTTTCACGCTCTTGCACAAATGGTCTATTTTCAGTTTCAGGATGAGGAGTTGGCGATTGTTGAGATCGATTCGCCGCTCATGATCAGCGACGGTACAGAGAGTTTGCAGCTGCGCGATGGGCTGGTGCTTTGTCGCGATCGTGCCGGGGAGTTGCATGTTCTGGTGCATGCTCGGCAAAATAGAAAAAAGCTGCTTGAGGCGGCCTATCGGTACTGCACCAGGTGGGTTCGTCTGGACATATGAAATGTGCGTGAAGGATGTAGTAGTGAAAGATGATGCTTTGTGTATCCGGCAACGGCTTATGGTTTTTCAGCAAAACGGCAGCGGTGAACAGAAAATAGCCGGCCTGCGCAAGTACGGTGGCGAGTTATTTGAACTTAATGTCTTCAATATTGATCAGTTGCTACCCCCGGTCCTTGATGACACCAGCGCCTATCTTCCCAAGGATATATCCTGTGAATTGGTGTTGGATTTTTTACGGCACAACGACTTATCGACGGATCTCGCCGCCTTGTGTGCCAAAAAAAATATTCCGGTTATTGCCTCGGGGAAAAAAATAGCCTGTAAAGGCCTGGTTACCCCTCCCACCTGATGTGGCCTTCCAAGGCAGGTTGGCCTTGGCAATTATGGTGAGCATTTCGGAGCTCCAGAATTTACTGTCGAAATTAAAGATGGAAAGATATCCGATGTGAAAGTCGTTCGCGGCGCACCCTGTGGGGCGACGTGGGAGGCGGCAAGAAGGTTGATTGGCCATCCCGTCGAGGATGCCGTGCGGAAGATCGGTCTTGACACCCAGTTTTACTGTTCGGCAAATCCGGCTGGCTGGGATCCGATTTATGGTAAGAGTCCGGTCCATTTTGCCGGCAAGATTCATAGCAAGGAACTGCAGAAAGCGATCGAAAAAGTACTCTCAATTCTTTAATATCAGGCGATTGGTCGGAGTGAAGTTGCGCTACACAAAAGAAAAGGGCCAACGCCTATCGGCGATGGCCCTTTTCTTTACCAATGCTTCTCCAGTATTGCAAAATAGCCTGGTGGCTTGACACAGGCCGGACATTTATCCGGGGGGGCGGTGCCCTCATGCAGATAGCCGCAGTTGAGGCATCTCCAGACCACCTGTTCCTGCCGTTTGAAAGCTCGGCCGGAGGCGAGGTTTGCTGCCAGGGCGCGAAACATCACTTCGTGATGCGCCTCGGCGACGTTAATGGCTGTGAAGGTTTCTGCCGCTCTGAGGAAACCTTCTTCTTCAGCTATCTCAGCAAAAACCTTGTACATCTGGTCGTGGACAAAGAGTTCCAGGTCGGCTGCCGCAAGAAGATTAGCATGGCTATCCTTGATGACCCCGGCCGGGAAGGTTCCGGTAATTTCCAACTCGCCACCGTTGAAAAAATTGAAGAATCGCAGGGCGTGAGCATATTCCTGTTCGGCAGTTTCGTCAAAGATCCCGGCGATTCCCATAAGGTTTTCGGCTCTGGCCTGCTCCGCAAAGAAGTTATAGCGGGTTCGGGCCTGGGCTTCCGCTGAATAGGAAAGGAGCAGATTATGTGCGGTTTTGCTGGTGCGAAAACCGGCCATGGCGTGTCTCCTTACCGTTATTCTTCGATAGTGATGGCATTGGCGCCGCATTCAGCGGCAGCCTTCTGTACAATTCCCTCAAGATGTTTGGGAATTACGTCAAATTTAACGATGGAAAGAAGTTGGTCTTCATTGTACTCAAATACCTCCGGGCAGAGTTTATTGCAATTCCTGTCACCCATGCACTGCTTGGAAATGGTTGCCTTCATTTTGTTTCTCCTCTTGCAGTTGAAAGATTTTATCGGTCATTGCTAGCGTTTCAGAAACACTGTTCATCGTCACGCTCTATCGATCCTGATGTTAAAAAAAGTTTTCGGTCAGACTAATCAAGGTCGTGGGATGCTTTTAGCACAGTATACGGAAGCTGGATATATTCCAGGGTCTTTCCGGTTTTTTCCCAACCATTCTCCTTAAACAGTCGAGAGAAATTTATGCTGATACCGCCGTAGAACGACCTGGTATCCTCATCTGACTCACCATATCCACGAGTATAATATCCGGCGCTGAATTCAAGATATTTGAGAAAGTTGTCCCGGAAGACGTCGAATCCGTCAAGTTTTAAGACCATTGAATAGTACTGGTTGGAATAATCGTCAAAGATTCCATTAACGCTGACATTGAAAACATATTCCACCCTGAAGTCGATTTTTCGGTCAAGTTCCGGGTATCTCTCCATGAGAACGCTGGTCAGGGCGCCAACGGTGTTCGCCACCATATCTTCATAGGAAAAGCCCTGCGTTTTGCTGGTTGCATCGCCGACCTCCATGGCGGCTTGCACTGCCCACGCGGAGAGAGCCGCATAGATGTTGGCTTTGTCCGAAGAATATCCCCAGCTTTTGTACAGACCGGTCAGCGCGTCGGCAAAGGCATAGGTCGACCAGAAGTGGCCGCATTTGTCGGCCCCGCCGTATTTGGAATCCTGTTCGAACCAACCCTCGTCAGCTTTGTTCCAACCTTCCGAACCATAATCCCACTCAATGAGGCCCCACACGCCGATGAGGGCTGCCGCAGTCAAATTGGTATAGAGCATCTTGTTTTCTTTGGGCTGACTAGTCCACCAGCCTTCTTGTTGTGTTACCGGTTCGGATAATTTTGGAGGGGGAGAGGCACTGGGTAAAGCGTCGGTCTCCTGGCCAGCCTGGGAATATGCGGAAATCGGGCAGAAAGAAGAGGCGATGGCAAGAGTAAGGGCAGCTTTACGGATGAAGTTATTGAGGTTCATAGCAATCTTAGGGGGCTGAGGTGGCGATGACTTATTGGGAGTCTTGAAAATGAGCAGAGAGTCCCCATGGGTGCATTAAAAATTAGAGATATAACGCCGTAGTGATACTACAATTCACAAGTTCTCGTCAAGTATTGGTTGAGGGGAAAGAGTCAGAGAAGTAACATGAATCTTTGAAAGGTTTCGCCTGTCGGCAGATGGGCTCAAAAAAGAAGCTGGCATGCTGATAACAAAGGGGAGGTATTGTGATGGCGGTTGCAAAAAATGCCATGGAAATATTTATGGTTCTTGAAAAAAGTAATTGTCGCGAGTGTGGTGAAAAAACCTGCCTGGCCTTTGCCGGCGCTGTTTTTTGTGGGACGCGTCGGATAAATGAGTGTCCGAAATTAAACGATGCAACCCTGGCACAATTTGCAACGTCAGGTGACAGCCTATTGGGTCAAGAGAATGACCTGGAAACATATATTGCCGAACTGAAAAGACAGGTAATTCAGCTGGATTATTCAACGACTGCCGCTCGCATCGGGGCACAGGGTAATGGCGATGCTTCTACAGATGAAAATTCTCGGGAAACCTTTTGGTCTCAGAAAAAACGGCAGTTTCTCAACTGACCTGCATTTGATTCCCTGGCTGGTGATCCCATTCCTGCAATATGTGTTGAACCTGCCAAGGAGAACAGGTTTCCGGACAATGGATATCCTACAGGGAACTGCCGGGAGGTAAGGAAAAATACGCGCTTTTCAAAAAAAGGGGGGAAGATGTGCTGCAGCAGCTTGCCGACCGATACACCGATTTTTTCGACGATATTTTACACATGTTTGACGGCAGAGCGGTGGAAAAACAGTTTGAGGCTGATGTTTCTGTTGTTCTCCAGCCCTTTCCTCTGGTTCCCATAATGATCTGCTATTGGCGGCCCGATGAGGGCTTGGCTTCAAGCCTGAATATTTTTTTTGATAAAAGCGCAGGCAACAATATCGGTGCTGATTCGGCCTTTTCTCTTGGTACCGGACTTGTTCGGATGCTTGAAAAGCTGGCTACCCATCACGGTTTTTGAGATAATAAAAATTGATATATGTAAAAGAGCATTAACCACAAAAAAAAGCTATGATAACAGTATATATCTATTATAATGCCACGCAATCGAATCCTTTACCGATGCATTGTCTCATCCTATTGCGCTCTGATGGCTTGTTCTCTTGAACAGCTTGGTGACAGCTGAGTGATCGACAATTTCTAATCAGGGCCATTCATATGGAGGTTTCTGCAGTGACCAGGATTACCCCACAACAGGACAACAAGGACAGGATAGGTTCAGTACTCGTGGTTGGTGCAGGTATTGGAGGGATGCAGGCATCCCTGGATCTTGCCAACAGTGGTCTGATGGTTCATTTGATCAATGACGAACCGTCAATCGGTGGGACGATGTCCAGGTTGGACAAGACCTTTCCCACCGGCGACTGTGCCATGTGTATGATTTCCCCACGCATGGTTGAGTCCAGCCGCCATCCCAATATCAAAATGCATACCATGGCGAGGGTTACTGAAGGTTTCCGGCGAGGAAGGAAACTTTACCGTTATTCTCGAACAGAAAGCCCGCTATGTCGATCCCGAGCGTTGTACCGGATGCGGTGCCTGTGAACCTGAATGCCCCAGCTAAAGTCCCCAACTTTTTCAACCAGGGGCTGGATAAGAGAAAAGCCATCTATGCCTTGTTTCCCCAGGCGGTGCCGAATACCCGAGCGATCGATCCGGTCACACTGTTTGTATCTCACCAAAAATGTTTGCCGAAAATGTGAGAAGGCCTGTGAAGCCAAGGCCATCAATTTTGAGGACACGCGATAAGCAGTTCGAGGTAAAGGTCGGTTCCATCGTCCTCACTCCCGGTCTGAAAACCTATCAGCCGGAAATACGCCAGGAACTCGGTTACGGCAAATATAAAAATATTGTCACCTCTCTCCAGTTCGAACGGCTTCTTTCGGCTTCCGGTCCCTGCAGCGGCACAGTCGCTCGACCCTCGGACGGCGGGCATCCCAAACGGCTGGCCTGGGTGCAGTGTGTCGGTTCGCGAAATGCCCATAACGCCAATCCCTGGTGCTCTTCGGTTTGCTGTATGTATGCAGCCAAGCAATCGATCATTGCCAAGGAGCATGATAAAGATGTGCAGTCCACTGTTTTTTATATGGAACTGCGGGCCTTTGGCAAAGATTTTGACAAGTATATAGACAAGGCCAAAAAGGATGCCGGAGTAATCTATAAAAGGGCAATGATCTCCGAGATTATTGAAGACCCGAAAACCGGCAATCTTCTTATTCACTCGGTTGGCGAAGACGGCAAGACCGTCCACGAAGAGTTTGATATGGTTATTCTTTCCATAGGCTTTGAGCCACGCAGTGACGCCGCTGAGTTCTCCAAGATTTTTGGCATTGATACAGATACATACGGTTTTGCCCAGACGTCGAAGCTGCGGCCGGTTGAAACCTCCAGGCCCGGTGTCTATGTTGCCGGTACCTATCAGGGTCCAAAGGATATTCCGGAAACGGTTATCCAGGGCAGCGGAGCTGCGGCCGAGGCCATGGCTCTCCTCGGCGATCGACGAGGAACCGAAGTAACCAAGGTTGTTCTGCCGGATGAACGGGATATTACCGCGGAAGAACCGAGGGTCGGTGTCATTGTTTGCCATTGCGGCACGAACATTGCCGGCACAGTGGATGTTAAGAGGGTAGCTGAAGCGGCATCAAAAGAACCGGGTGTTGCCCATGCTGAGACGATTATTTATGCCTGTGCTCCGGACGGACAACAAAAGATTCGCGATCTGATCAAAGAAAAGGGTTTGAACCGAGTTGTTGTTGCCTCCTGTACACCGCGAACCCACTCGCCGCTTTTTCAGGACACCATTCGTGAGGTCGGTCTCAATAAGTTTCTCTTTGAGTTGGCCGATATCCGCGAACAGTGTTCCTGGTGTCATATGCACGACAACGAAAATGCCACCAGAAAGGCGATAGAAATCGTCAATATGATCGTTGCCAAAACCAAGCGACTTTTGCCGGTAACCTCAGCTTCCGTGGGAGTTACCCATGATGCTCTGATCATCGGCGGAGGGATAGCCGGCATGACTTCTGCCCTTTCGTTGGTGGATCAAGGATACGGGGTGCATTTGGTCGAGAGATCGGAATCCCTTGGCGGTTTGCTGCAAAAGGTTCGAACCAATCTTGAAGGAGACGATGTTCAGGCTTTTCTTGCCGACACCATTAAAAAAGTTGAGAGCAATCCGGCGATAACTGTCCATTTGTCGACGACTGTCGATAAGATGGATGGCTTTGTTGGAAATTTTGTTACAACACTTACCAACAAAGAAACCATCAACCACGGTGCTGTTCTTATAGCGTCGGGTGGAGCGGAATATAGCCCCGATGAATACGGCTACAAGGATTCGGAAAAAATTATTACCCAGCGGGAGCTGGAAACCTTGCTGGCCGAAAAGGGTCCGGATAATCGAAGTACCTATGTCATGATCCAGTGTGTCGGCTCGCGTGAAGAACCAAATAATTATTGTTCCCGTATCTGTTGCCAGGATGCCCTGAAAAACAGTATTGCCATTAAGGAAAAAGCCCCTGATGCGCAGGTCGTGGTGATTTACCGGGATATGCGGTCGTATGGTCTGAAGGAGGAGTATTACAGCAAGGCACGGGATCTTGGCGTTCTTTTCTTTCTCTATACTCCGGAAGAGAAGCCGCAGGTTGAACCGATGGGAGACAAGGTCAGGGTGACTCTGACGAGTAAGGTGCTCGGTCGGGAAATGGCCATTGATGCCGACCATGTAATTCTTTCGACCGGGCTCAGGCCGCAACCCGATGGTGATGAATTTGCTAAGAAATTTAAACTCACCTGTAATATTGATGGGTTTCTCATGGAGGCCCACGTCAAGTTGCGACCTGTCGATTTTCCCAGCGAAGGTTTCTTCCTGGCAGGCCTTGCCCATGCCCCCAAGAATCTTGAGGAAACCGTAAGCCAAGCCTTGGCGGCTGCCGGTCGCACCGGGGCATTGCTGTCGCAAGACAGTCTCACCGTTTCCGGGGTTATTTCCAAGCATAATCGAGATATATGCATGTCTTGCCTGGCATGCGTCAAGAAGTGTCCATTTGGCGCACCGTTTATAGATACCGACGGCCGCGTCAGTCATAATGAGGTGAAATGCACAGGTTGCGGCATCTGCGCCGGGGTGTGTCCCGCCAAGGCCTATCAGGTGAATTATTTCCGTGACGATCAACTGCTGGCAATGATCGATTCGGTCACCGAATTGCATTGAGCCCTGCATGTTTGCAGAAAGAAATCGGAATTTGGGGAATACAATTATTCAGTAGGTCAAGTCAACAAGAAGGAAAGAACAATGGCGATTGACGCAGAAAAAATTGAAGAACCGAAAAGTCCGGAAAAACCACAGGATGTTCCTGCCGACTGGAAGGCTAATATTATCGCCTTTGCTTGTCATTACTGCGCTTTTGCAGCCGCTGATCTGGCAGGGGTGATGAGATTATCGTATCCATCGAACGTTAAAGTGGTTCGTCTGCCCTGTACGGGTAAACTCGATCACGTCTACATTTTGCGTGCTTTTGAGCGGGGCGTCGACGGCGTATTTGCTGCCGGCTGACTTGAGGGACAATGTCATTTCCTGGAAGGAAATTTGAATGCTGCCAAAAGAGTGAAGAAAGTTAAAAGCTTATTACATATGCTCGGTATTGATCCTGCTCGGCTTGAGTTCTTTAATCTCTCTGCAGCGCAGGGACCGAGGTGGGCTGAAATTTGCACTGAATTTACTCAAAGGGTCAGTGCATTGGGGCCATCGCCCATATGGTTTGCTCTTCAAAAGAAAAAAGTGTCCACGGAGAATGAAAAACAGGCCGCCTGATTGGTTTCTTGCGGCGGAACTACCGTTTTACTGACGAAGGAGTGGAGAGGCTATGATAGTAGGACAGCAAAAACCGTTTGACGAAATATGGGAGATGGTCAAGGGCCATAAGCAGCTGACCGTATTCGGCTGCAATACCTGTGTCGCCGTTTGTCATCAGGGCGGCAACAAAGAGGCGGAAATCCTTGCTTCCTTGTTGCGCATGCGGGCAACTCAGGAAGGTGTGGACATCGAGATAAAGAATGGTGGCATTGAAAGACAATGTGAGCACCCGTTTTTTGAATCGGCCAAGGATCTTCTCGGCGAATCGGAGGCGGTCCTCAGTATGGCCTGCGGCATAGGGGTTCAGTTTGTTGCCGAAAAATACATGAATACACCGGTGTATCCGGCCCTGAACACCACCTTTCTCGGAGATGTTAAGACCGACTGGCATTTCACCGAAAAATGCCAGGCATGTGGTGACTGTATCCTCGGTATCACCGGTGGCGTTTGTCCGGTCAGTCGTTGCTGTAAACGGCTTTTCAACGGCCCATGCGGCGGCTCATCGAAGGGAAAATGTGAAATCTCCAAGGATCTTGACTGTGCCTGGCAGTTGGTTGTCGATCGACTGGAGGCTCTTGGCAAAATGGATGATTATGAGAAAATCGCCCCTATCAAAGACTGGTCGAAAGATCGTGCAGGTGGACCTCGATCATTTAAATTGGAGGGCTTTTAATCGTGGAAACGAAAACCAACAGCAAACTTGAGAAAATCTTTAAGAGTGGGGCAATGGCGGTTACCAGTGAGTGCGGTCCGCCTCGTTCAAGTGATCCCGCCCACATTATTACCAAGGGTCACCTGATTAAAAATCATGTCGATGCCATTAATATCACCGATAATCAGACCTCAGTCACCAGGCTTTGCAGTCTGGCGGCCTGTATCCATCTGAAGCTGGAAGGAATGGAACCTGTCTTGCAGATGGTGGTCCGTGATAGAAACCGGATTGCCCTGCAGGCCGATATACTGGGCGCCGCCTCGTTCGGCATCAACAATGTACTGTGCCTGTCCGGCGATCACCAGAGCTTCGGTGATCACCCCAAGGCGCAAAATGTGTTTGATCTCGATTCCATGCAGCTTGTTCAGACCGTTCGCCATATGCGTGACGAAGGAAAATTTCTCAGTGGCGATGAAATAAAGAAAGCCCCCAACCTTTTTGTTGGTGCCGCCGCCAACCCCTTTGCTGATCCATTCAAAATAAGGGTGCCGCGCCTTGCCAAAAAAATTGCCGCCGGAGCTGAATTTATCCAGACCCAGTGCGTTTATAATCTTGATAAATTCGAGCTGTGGATGAAAGGTGTGGTGGAAAGAGGGCTGCATGAGAAGGTGTTTATCATGCCCGGTATTACTCCTATGCGGTCGGTAGGTATGGCGAAATACATGGCTCGTGCCGTACCCGGCATGGATGTTCCCGAGGATTTGATAAAACGATTATCCGGCGTGCCCAAAGACAAGCAGGCGGAGGAAGGAATCACAATTGCGGTTGAAGCCATTCAGCGGCTGAAAGAGTGCAAAGGGGTGAGCGGCTTCCATATCATGGCGATTGAATGGGAAGAAAAGGTGCCCGAGATAGTTGAAAGGTCCGGATTGTATCCAAGGCCGGTGGTGAGTTGACGGCGTAAGGTCGCTGAATAAAGGAAACATAAAACCTATGTGTCAGACAAGTGCATTGATGGAAAAGGACGGTGGCCAGGAGTTGCTGCTGGAAAATATCACGAATCTTGAAGTTTTGAGCGACGGCTTGCAGATATCAACCCTATTTGAGGGGACGAAGTCGTGGCCGGGGGTGGCGATTCGTCGCATCGATTTTTCTGCCGGCAAGGTCTATCTGTACCAACTTCAATAGGAAATATCGAAGAATAGGCCGATAATATTGGAGAAATAATGGACAACGTAGAAAAATTGCGGGTCATGTTGCAGCACTGGATCGAACATAATAAGGGGCATATGGAAGAGTTCGAGAAGTGGCACGGGACCATGAAGGATGAAGGTCAAACGTCACTTGCCGATCACATCCATAAGACTGTTGAACTCATGGCCTCGGTGAATGGCGAACTCGAAAAAGCCCTGAAGGAAGCTGGTGGAGCGAAGAAGGATGAGGACGATCACCATCATCACGACGGTCATCACCATCACCACCATTAGGCTTCAACCTGCATATCCGCAGGTTGAAAGGGTTTGTGGGCACGACAAAAATAAAAGGCGGAAGAATCGAGGTCTCGATTCTTCCGCCTTTTTTGCTTTTAGGCGGCTTTGGTCAGGATAATATCCTTACAGTCCGAGGCTTTTCTTGGCTGAGGTTAGGGTGTTTTTCATCAGCATGGTGATGGTCATCGGGCCGACACCACCAGGTACCGGGGTGATTTTGCCGGCGATTTCTTTGGCTTTTTCATAATCGACATCGCCTTTGAGGATGGCTTTGCCGGTTTTTTCGTTCATACCGACACGGTTGACACCGACATCGATGACGGTGGAACCGGGCTTGATCCATTCAGGTTTTACCAGATCCGGAACACCGGCGGCGACGATGAGAATATCGGCTCTTCGGCAATGGGCAGCAAGATCCTTGGTACGGGTGTGGACGATAGTTACCGTGCTGTTGGCACCTCTGCCTTTTTGAGCCATCATCATGGCAATCGGTTTGCCGACGATATTCGAGCGACCGACAACCACCACTTCGGCACCGGAGGTCTCGGTGCCGGAACGAACGATCAGTTCCTGAATACCGGCCGGGGTGCAGGGCAGGAAACGCACTTCATCGCCACCGATCATCAGGCGTCCGACGTTGACCGGATGGAAGGCATCAACATCTTTGTCGGGATTGATGGCATTCAGAACCTTTTTGTCATCAATGTGTTTCGGTAACGGCAGCTGTACCAGAATACCGTGGATGTCCGGATCGTTGTTGTATTTGTCGATCAAGGCCAGCAGGTCGGCCTCGGAGATGGATACCGGCTGATCGTCCTGGATTTCATGAAATCCGAGGCTGATGGCGGTTTTTACCTTCAGCGTGACATAGCTGATGGATGCGGGGCTACTTCCAACGAGGATGGTGACCAGGCCGGGGACCTTGCCGGTTTTGGCTTTCATCGCTTCGACTTCCAGTTTCAGCTCGGCAAGAATTTCTTCTCGTATCTTGGTACCACTAATAATCTCAGCAGTCATATGGTTTAGGCTCCTTTTTTAGATATTGTAAAGAATCAATTCATTCAAGGAAAAAAGGGCGGATGGCTCAGCCTTCCGCCCCTTGCTGTTCATTATCAGTGTTAGAACACACCCTCAACCTTGCCGGTTTCCAGGTTGACATCAACACGCTTGAATGCCGGGTTGGAACTGGTTCCAGGCATGAGGCTGATTGCTCCGGCAACGGGAACGATAAAGCCGGCACCGCCATAGGTGAGAACTTCGCGGATGGTCAGGCGCCAGCCGGTGGGTACGCCTTTCAGGGACGGATTGTCGGACAGTGACAGATGGGTTTTTACCATACACATGCCAAGGCCGGCGAGTTTCGGATCGGCCTGGATTTTGGCGATGGCCTTGTTGGCTTCGGCTGAATAGTCGACACCGTCGGCGCCGTATACTTCCTTGGCGATCAGTTCGATTCTGTCTTTGATCGGCATATCAAGGCTATAGAGGAGTTTGAAGTTGGATTTTTCTTCGCAGGCCTCGACAACGGTCTTGGCGAATTCGATGGCGCCGTCGCCACCTTTTTCCCAATGTCTGGACAGTGCCACGCGGGAGCCCTCGGCTTCGCACAGTTCACGAACCTTGGCGATCTCCGCATCGGTGTCGGTGTAGAAGGCGTTGATGCAGACAACCGAAGGAATTCCTGCCTTACGGACGTTTCTGATATGATGGATGAGGTTGCCGCAGCCTTTGGCTACCCAGTCGACGTTTTCGGTCTTATACTCGACCGGCATTGCCTTGCCGGGGACAGGAACGGGCGCGCCGCCGTGGCACTTGAGGGCCCTGATGGTGGCGACGATAACCACGCAGTTGGGAATGAGACCGGAATAACGGCACTTCAGATTCCAGAATTTCTCGAAACCGATATCGGCACCGAAGCCGGACTCGGTGACATGATAATCGGCGAGTTTCAGGCCAATACGGTCGGCGATGATCGAGCTCTGGCCAATGGCGATATTGGCAAAGGGACCGGCATGAACGATAACCGGCTGTCCTTCGAGGGTCTGCATGAGGGATGGATTGAGGGCATCAACCATCCACGCGGTCATGGCACCGGCAACCTGCAGGTCTTCGGTGGTGATTGCTTTGCCGGTTTTCGAGTAGGCAACAACGATCTTGCCCATTCTTTCGCGCATGTCTTTCAGGTCGGTGGCCATGGCCAGAATTGCCATAACCTCTGAGGAGACGGCGATACCGAACTTCGATTTCATCATAAAGCCGTCGGTCTTGCCGTTAACCCCGTCAATACCAATAATGATGTTTCTAAGAGCCTGGCAGCAGAAATCCATGATCCAGCCCATAGCCACATTGGTCGGATCGATGTCGAGTCGCTTCATGCCGGAAAGTCTTTCCAGTTGCTCGTCATTGTAGTTTCTCTCATGCTGCATACGGGAGGTCAGGGCAACCATGGCCAGGTTATGGGCGTTCATGATGGCATTGATGTCGCCGGTGAAGCCGAGAGAGAAAGGCGTCAAAGGAATACACTGGGCAAGACCACCGCCGGCAGCTGAGCCTTTGATGTTCATGGTCGGACCGCCGGAAGGCTGACGAATGGCTGCACAGACACTTTTGCCGATCTTGCCGAGACCTTGAACGAGACCCATGGAAGAAGTGGATTTCCCCTCGCCGAGCGGAGTCGGGGTGATTGCCGTGACGTCAATGTATTTACCGTTTGGTTTGTCTTTCAGGCGCTTGAGCACCTTTTGAAAATCGATCTTGGCAATGTAATGACCTTGGGGAAGCAGCTCTTCCTTGGTCAAGCCCAACTTCTCACCGATCTCGTAGATGGTCAGCATCGTTTTTTCTGCATCTTGTGCAATTTCCCAGTCCGCATGTTTAGTAGGATCTAAAACCATGGTACACTCCTTTGTTAGATTGAGGCTCTATGTGAGCCAGTTAAAGAGTTACAGCGTCACCAACATATTTTGCAGCAGTGTGAAAATCATCATCTCCACCAAGGAACGAGAATGTGGCAGTTTTCAAGCATAAAGAAGGAGGGCTGAGCAAGGCGGCCTGAATCAAAATTCTTCTGGAGCGCTTTCCAAAAAACTCCCTGCCTCAACCATCGCGGTTGTTTTTTCATGTGATTCAACAACATGAAATGCGTACCATAAACATCTTCGATTATCAATCGGTTTTAACAACAGGAGTTTTGATAAATTAATAAATACCAGGGAATAGCAGAGTTGCTAAATACTATGTTGAGCAGCAGGAGGAGTAGGGGGGGAGGGGAATATCCTGTTTTGTGGGTGCAAGTTGTGCATATTGTGTAAAGTGACTTGCAAGGATGTCGTTTTGGCGGTTCTAAAATGTTAGATAACGATCAGATTTGCCAAATTAAAAATGAAAGGCAAGTGTATCCGACAGTGCCACAAATATTTTCAAAAATCGACAACAATATGTGCAAATACACACATTGTAGTATTGTCTGTTTTGCCAAACCAACTACAATACCCAAAGATTTCGGCTAAGGAAGGTTGACGTTACATAACAAGAGGAGCGAAAGAGAGAAGGTTATGTTTAAAAAAGTGGTGATAATCGGTGCGGTGGCCCTTGGCCCGAAGGTGGCCTGTAGACTCAGAAGGCTCGATCCTCAGGTGGAAATCACTGTTATCGACCGAGACGATATCATCTCCTACGGCGGATGCGGAATTCCCTATTATGTGGGCGGCGATATCAACGACATTGAGGATCTATGTAAAACCACCTCGCATGCCCTGCGCGATGAGGCCTTTTTTGAGAATTGCAAAGGGATAAGAGTGCTCACCAGGGTTGAGGCAAGGGCAATTAACCGTCGGGAAAAACAGGTAAGGGTCTGCCACCTGGCGACCGGGGTAGAGGAACTCCTGCCCTACGATAAACTGGTTCTGGCCACCGGTGCCCGCGCCGTTCGGCCGCCATTTCCCGGTTCCGATCTGTCCCGGGTCTTCACCGTATCCGACCTGCACGAGGCCAAGACATTGAAGACCCTCATGTCGACCGGCAAGATCAGCAAGGCGGTGGTTGTCGGGGCGGGCGCCATTGGTCTTGAGATCACCGAGGCCTTGACCGATTTATGGGGGATTGCCACTACCCTGGTCGAGATGGAGGACCAGGTTCTGCCGACACTGCTCGGCAAATGCGTTGCCCGGGTGGCGGCCGCCGAACTCCGGCGCAAAGGCGTTGAGCTGCTTCTTGAGGCCAAGGTCCTGGAGGTATCCGAAAATCAGGAAACCGGCAAGCTGGCGGTGAAAACCTCAAGGAAGTCCCTGGAAGTCGATATCGTCGTGCTCGCCGCAGGTGTCAGACCGAACACCGCTTTAGCCCGCGAGGCCGGTCTGGCCTTGGGGACGTCGGGGGGCATCAGCGTTGACCAACGGCTGCGGACCAGCGACCCGGATATCTATGCCGGCGGCGATTGCATCGAGGTGCGCAATCTGATCAGCGGCGAGAACATGCTTATGGCCCTCGGCTCGCTTGCCAATCGGCAGGGACGGATTATCGCCACCAATATCAGCGGCGGCCAGAGTCATTTCAAGGGCACGGTCGGCACCTTCTGCTTAAAACTCTTCGACTTAGGCATCAGCAAGGCCGGTCTTACCTATCGCCAGGCCAAGGAAACCGGTTTTGATCCGGTGTACGGCGTGGTTTCCCAGGCCGATCATGCGCACTTTTACCCGAGTTCGGAACTTATCTATATCTCCCTCCTCGCCGATCGTAGGTCTCGGAAAATCCTCGGTATCGAGGCGGCGGGGAAAAACGGCGATGCAGTCAAGTCGCGGGTCGACACCATCGCCGTGCTCCTCGGCCACGGCCTGCTTGTCGATGAGGTGTGCAGCCTGGAAACCGGCTATGCACCGCCCTTTGCCTCGGCCATGGATGTTATCAATAACGCCGGCAATGCCCTCGACAATATCCTCGTCGGCAACAATCGGCCGATCGATGCCGCCGATTTCCTCTACGAGTTTGCCCATAAAACCACGCGGGTCATTGATGTCCGGGGGGAGAAGGAGTCGGCGCCATTTCAAGAAAAATTTGGGGCCAGATGGCTGAATATTCCCCAGGACCAGCTGCGTCGCAGGTATACCGAGATTCCCGGCAACGAACAGTTTTTCCTGATCTGCGATACCGGCCCGCGTTCCTATGAGGCCCAGGTATTTTTGAGTTCAAAGGGCATCACCAACACCCGCAATATCCAGGGCGGCTTTGCCATGATCAAGGTTACCGACCCGACCTTCCTGTAGAGACAAGTGCCCGGTCTTCTTTGATTGTCAGAACATCCGGGCGCTTTTTAATGAATCGGCGTTTCGACCGGTTTCTCAGCGACGGCCGCCTGTGCAAAATGGTGGAGTTCGCCTTCGAGGGTGATGATCGTCCAATTGCCTTCGGCGTCGCAGGCCTTGACTAGGCACTCGACAGCTTCGCCGTTGGTTAATGCCAGTTGGCAGGATTCATTGATATTTTTGCCGGTGATGGAGGTGAATTGCCGGGTCGTCGCCAGTTCCTTGAAGGCATTGATGGCCTTCTCAAAGACGATTATCCGTTCAAATTCTGCCGGGTCAATCTCCTTGATCTGTTGGCGCAAGGTTTCGATCTCCCCTTTTTTAGCGGCGATGATGCCGATGGTCTTTTCCATTTCCTCACGCTGTTCGGAGGGAATGGAGAGAAGAATCTGTCTTTGGATTTCGATATCGGCTTCGATATAGTTGATCATTTTCAGAAGATCTTGGATTTTCGACATTACATTTTCCTGTGGCGGCTGGTGCGCGTGGTTGAATATGTGAGAGGCCTAGTGCTTTTGCAGACGACGCGGTAATTTTCCGTGGTAGTTTTTCTTTAAAAAATTGAGAAAGTCGGTGGTCGCAGAGAGACGACCTTGCCGGTACTGATCTTCGGCGACAGTTGTTCCCGGAGCTTCGGCGGCTTTTAATATTTCCGCCTGTCGCTCGGCAAGTACCTGGTAAAGATCAAGAAGATAACTGTAGGCCATGGTGCTGTTTTTATTTAGAAGTAAACGAAGTTTTTAAGATCGATATTTTCCTGCAGATACCGGCGGATCCACTGCAGTTCTTCCAGTTGTCCACGGGCATGGGCGGCAGTATCTTCATCGCCCAGCTTCACCGCGTGTTCCGCTTCGGCGATTTTGTTGCTGAGATATTTATGGATCTCAACAGAATAATCGTTCGGCACCAGACCCTCCCAGAGTTGTCCGCAAAGTTTAATTCACACCTGCAACTATTCCCGTCCACCGGACGGGGCAGGATGGCTATCAGGCCTGGTACAGGGTGTCGGCAATATCCGTCAGTTCTGCGTGCAGTCCGTGCTGTCGCAATAGAGAGAGGATGCTTCCCAGCTCTTTTGCGTCGTCGAAAATGATATCGGCTCCACCGTTTTTGTCAAGGACTGTATATCCGGCCTGGTCAATGAGGCGCCGGGCCGTACTGAAATCCCTGACACTCACGCCTTGAATGGAGAAGTCCTGCATATAGAAAATCGGTAAGAGCAAAGATTCAAGATACTTCGCTCGACTTCTAAAGTCTTCGTCGATAAGGAGGATTTTGCTCATGGATGTCCTCGCCGGCAGGTTGATCAGAATTTGCATGTGCGCATTGGCACAAGGATCTCAGGTTGTTGCACTATACTTTGATACGTCTTGCCTTTACCAATAATTCCGGTGGTCGACGAAAACAATGCTTGGCAATGCCACAGTTCTTTAATAGGTGCGGACGATTGTGGGTGCGACCACTGCCAACCAGGTGGGCGCAGATTAGTCTACGTGTGGGGTCGTTTTGCAACCTGACATGGATGGGTCTTATGATAATTCCTGTCAAAAGAAGCAAAACAGAAAAGATATGTAGCAGTCAATATACCGATATTACAGTAAATAATTATTTAAATATTGAGGTTATTTACTTAGTGCCGAAGCGGCATAACTAGGAAATGCTCTTGAAAAGCCACGGTAATCCATTGGCAGTCTGCTCCATTTCAGACGAATTTTCGCTAAAATTACTGCAAATCGTTCCTGATAGGCCGAAGCGGCATATCAGGGTAAAAAGCCCGCAAAAGCCGAAGGTATAAAACCTAACTGTTTTTCTTGTAAAGATGGGATATATGGGATAATGTGAGTGAAAATTATTGTATTTCAATTATATGGAATTGTTTTGAGCAATAATTTTGTGATCAAAAGCAGTAAACAAATTGTGATTCAATTTGTAATTCTAGTGTAAGAAATGGCTTTTTGGCGTTAACAAGTCCCCAAAAAGCCGACGCGGTCTATTAAATGTTATCTTTCCATATCAACCGCATCTGCCTTTGCCTTTTTTATTGCACTTTTAATTTGATCGTTTTCATTAATGGAATATACCGTAATTTCAGGGTGTTCCAAAATAAACACACGGAATATTTCATCGGCAAACGGTTGGCCAATCTTATCAACGCCCTGGAAATCTAACCCAACGTGCTTAAACCTCGTAACACGTGCCATAACTCTCCTAGCCTGCGACCTAGAGACCATCATTTCTTTGTCAAATTGTGCCAATTTTACCGGGATAAGAGTTTTTACAAATCCGTGGTCTTCATCGCCAGGTAATTCAAACATATCAAAAACTTTATTTACGGTTCTTGAAGTGTTGTTTTCAAGTTTCATCATGATAATAGTTCCCTGCTCCTCAACTTTGCCACGTTCAAAAACAAAATCGAAAACCTGATTCGGTAAGCGAAACAAAGACGCTTTTCCTGATTGAATAATAAATGTGTCTACCATTCTTGATGAGAAAAAAATACCTTGCCCTGTGTGACTACTAGGGTCTGTGGTCAGTTTCCCTTTTGACAGTTCAAGAGCAGCGTGTTTTTCGTCGTCAAGTTTATATTCATCTCTTAGTTTCTTGAAAATACCTATCCCGTCATCTGCAATGGTGATTTCGGTATGTCCATCTTTCTGAAGTACTTCAATTTCAATTTTTCTTCCCTCTGAATGCTCAATAGCATTATTAAGAATTTCTTGAAAACTGTAAGCCCATAATTCCAATATGTTATCTGGAAGATCTTCTAGAAGAGGCTTGATTTTTCGCGACCAAATAACATGCTCTTCAAGTTCTGGTGTAATATCGAAAACAATATTTGCCATACGCCCTTCGCCAAGCAAATAGATCCGTGCAGATGTATTACCTTCTGCAACTATATCTGCCTGCGCCACCAAAGCACGTACATGCTTATTGACGCTTTGCCTACTCATTCCAAAGTGTTTGGCAACAAAGCTAACCAAATCATTCTGGTGGTCCTGTACATGTGACAAGATAAAATGTCTTATATCTTCCGTGCTTTTTCTGATGGTTACCATGGCGAAATCCTAAAAAGATGTTGACAGTTTTAATACTACTAACTTATATACATTAAGAGTGCTATTTGTCAACACATACAACAGACAACAACTTCTCGTTCCTCTTCATTATCCTGTTATGTAAAGATATAATTGCGAACAAATAAGATAACAACCGCATCAACTTGGATTGCCGGAACAGCCCGGCAACCAGTTATGCGGGGCGTTGGCCCCACACAATCGTATGCGCTATAGAGGACAACTAACCATTTGGAAGGATGACAAAGGCTTTGGGTTTATCACTCCCAATGGCGGCGGGAAACAAGTGTTCGTTCACATAAAGTCATTCGTGAATCGGCAACGAAGACCTGTCGGAAATGAAATATTAACGTACGAACTAAAAACTGACCCCAAAGGACGGGAACAAGCTGAAAGCGTTTTGTTTCGTGGCGAGCAACTGCCATCAACTCCTTCATCGTTGGAGAGAAATGTTCCTTTTATACTGGCAGGTACGTTCATTACCATTGTGGCAACGTTGGCACTGATGGGCAAGTTGCCATGGGTTATTCTCGCGTTATATCTTGCGGCAAGTGTAGTGACGTTTGTAGCTTATTCGATCGACAAGTCAGCTGCTCGCAACGATCAATGGCGCACCCAGGAGAGTACTTTACATTTATTCGCAATCATTGGCGGCTGGCCCGGTGCCATGACTGCACAGCGGTTACTTCATCACAAGTCTAAGAAGCAATCTTTTCAAATTGTATTCTGGGGGACTGTAATTATTAATTGTGGCCTTTTGGGCTGGTTATTTACACCTGGAGGAACTTCTACCCTTCAGTATTTATTTAATGCACTATAGAGGCCAACCACCTATTCCAGCCGACACCGGGAAGGCCGCGGTTTTGAATTCTTACGTCAGTGGCCCGGTGCGGCTGACCAGCACGTTATGGCGTATCGAGGAGAAATTGTATGGACACACTTCCGAGGCTAGACAAGAGCAAGCTATTAGTTTCATCGTTATATGAGACTGAGGAAGAAAAGACCTTTTGGCTATCAAAAGGGGCACAGGCGCGTCTAGAAGCAGTTGAATTGAACCGAAGGATGGTCTATGGACACGATCGAGTTACATCCAGACTTCAAAGATTTCTTGAGACTTCTGAACTGTCACGGCGTTGAATATATGCTCGTTGGTGGTTATGCGGTGGGGTACCATGGGTATCCCCGTGCAACCGGAGATATGGATATTTGGATTGAGGTGAGTGAGGCCAATGCCCAGAAAGCGGCTATGGTACTTCATGCATTTGGAATGCCGAAGGAGTCGGTTTCGCAAGAGTTGTTCCTTGACAAGGACAGAGTCATACGGATGGGCGTACCTCCGGTTCGCATAGAGATTATCACTGGCGCTTCTGGCGTCAGATTCGCGGAATGTTACTCTCGTCGCGAGGTGGTTGAATTTGAAGGTATTTTGTTGAATTTCATTTCTCTCGAAGACCTCAAGGTCAACAAAAAAGCAGCTGCACGGCATAAAGACCTAGAAGATTTAGAGCAATTGCCATAACCACTAAATCCAGCCGACACCGGAAAGATTGCGGTTTTGAATTCTTAGGTCAGTGGTTGGTGCGGCTGACCTGCACATTACTATGAAATACGACGACGCGAGCTGGCACTATAGCGCTGATAGCTTCCCGAAGGATCGGCCGGAGGAATTCGCCGCCACACACATTGGCCTGTTTCTGAAATGGTGTTTTATCCAGGGGTGGGCAGGTGACTGCACATAAGTGAAGAACCTGCCGCAGTTCAAGCCGTGATCGTGGGACGACTATCGGGCACGGGGTTCCTGTTTACATACTGCGACGGCAAGTTGACGAACGAAAATTTTAATGAGCAAGGCAACGTTTTTGCCGAGAAGTGCTACGGTGACCAAGGCTTATATCTGCAGGACTACCAGCAGCACTTTGGTAGCCATGAGTATTCCTCTCCCGAGAGCGCGCACGATTTTGCTGAGTTCTCGTCCCTTCTTAATGGGCGCCGGAAAAGCGGGCAATTGACCAAGAGGCCATGGTGGAAGCTATGGTGACACCCAACCAGGCCGTCAAGCCGACGCCGAGTAAGTGGCGACGGCGTTTCGCGGTCCTGGCCGGGGCAGGCGCGGCTCACGGCCAACGTTCGGTCCATGATGAATTAATGCGATAATTCTAGGTTCTGCTATAATATTACTACGATGATATTTGAATGGGACTCCAAGAAGGCTGGCAAAAACCTCAAGGAGCATGGGATTACTTTTCAAGAAGCCTCAACGGTCTTTGGGGATTCTCTGGCCATAACGTTTCAAGACCCCGACCACTCCACCGAAGAAGAACGGCAATTGACATTTGGTCAGTCTATTCAACAGCGCCTTATTGTCGTTGCCCATACAAGACGTGGAGAAAAAACAAGAATTATTTCTGCGCGTCTTATGGAGCGCAATGAAAGGGTAATCTATGAAGAAGACTAAAGTATCAGATGAACTCCGTGTGGAGTATAAACGGGAAGACCTTGGCGTTGGTGTCCGCGGGCAATACCTTGAGGAATACAGCAAAGGCACCAACCTCGTACTGCTCAGCCCTGAGGTTGCCAAGGTATTCAACACCGCTGAGGCGGTGAATGACGCCCTTCTATCTTTGATTAATCTCGCAGAAAAATCAACAGGTCGAACAAGTCGTTCCACTGGTTCGCCCAAAAAAAAGGCTTCTCGGTGAATTCAGATGGTCGGCGAGGAGAATTGATTATTTCTAGAAGAGTGTCGGTTAACAGATATGACAAAAACCAAAAGGCCACAATTTGGCGGTCTGGCGCCTAAATACAAATTTATGCTCAATCCGTATCCCGACCTACGAGTTTCGAGGTGTCCAATTTGTCAAAAAAAGACGGGTCAACGGAAAATTCCTTTATTGATTCATGTTGATCCGATGTATCTGATTGTGCTCAATTATACGTGTCGATACTGTAAAATATGCGATCTGTTGGTTGCCGATAAACACAGCATTGAGCATATGCTCGCTGAAATGTTTGAAGAAATTGATGCATGTGCTGTCGGCAATGAATATTTCATCATAGGTACAGTGGAAAAATCAACTTGGCGAGAGGGCTTGCATCAGCCCAAAGTTTTTGCTGAAATGAGGCCTCATGCCAGCGACTTTGTTGAGAATTATAAAGAAATGCGAGTGTCGCGACCAGGGTGGTATCCGGCGGGGCAAGAGCCTCCTCTACTAGAACCGCCGGTATCGCAGGAGTGGATGAAAACCTCATCTGACAGTCACAGCAACAGCTCAGCGAAGAAGCAGAATGTTGAAGGACTGGAAAGTACAAAGTAAACCACCTAACGGGAGGAATTATATGAGTCTTTTATATATCGATAAAAAAAAATGCCATCAGGATGGCCTGTGTGCCGCCGAATGCCCCATGGGGATCATTCGTTTCGAAGGGAAAGGCAGTTACCCGGAAATTCCACCGGAAAGTGAGGCGATGTGCATACGTTGCGGCCATTGTGTGGCGGTTTGCCCGCAAGGTGCACTCGATCATTCCGGGGTCCCGCTTGCCGCCTGCACACCCATTGAAAAGGATCTCGCCATCTCGCCCGCCCAGGCCGAACAATTCCTGCGCTCGCGTCGTTCGGTGCGGCGCTTCAAAGAAAAACCGGTGGACAAGGCAACTCTGCAGCACCTGATCGAAATCGCCCGCTGTGCCCCGACTGCCGGCAATTCGCAGCTGGTGGAGTGGCTGGTTATCGACGATCGGCAGCATTTGCAGGCCATCGCCGGACAGGTCATCGCCTGGATGCGGGTCATGCTGCAAGACCCGAAATCGCCGGTGGCACCTTACTATCCGGTGTTGGTTAAAGCCTGGGAGTCGGGTGTCGATTCGGTTCTTCGTTCCGCTCCCTGTCTGGTGACGGCTATGGCTCCGGGACCGATGCCCATCCGCATGGTCGATTTGACCCTGGCGCTCAGCTACCTGGAGTTGGCCGCCCCGCAATATGGCCTGGGGACCTGCTGGGCCGGTCTGCTGCAGGGTGCGATGCTCGCCAATCCTGCCCTCAAGGAGGAGGTGGGTATTCCTCAGGACTACATGTTTCACTACCCGATGATGATCGGTTACTGCAAAGTGCGCTATTACCGATTGCCCGAGCGAAAGGCCCCGAAAATCCATTGGCGCTAAGGGCGTTACGGGAACGGAAAAACCAAGAACAAAAAAACAGCGGAACAATCCTTTTACGCCCCGGATTGTTCCGCATATGGCTAATCAAGACAGAAATGATGCACCGAACAAGCCTCATCGCCATTTTTCTGTTCTTTCTACCTTCTCTCCTCTTGGCGGACACAGCCGCTGAGATTAACCATCTTCTCGATTATGTAGGCAAGGCAAAGGTCACCTTCATTCGTAATGGTCAGGAGTACACACCGACGGAAGCGGCCGATCATTTGCAGAAGAAGCGGCAGCATTTCGCAAAAGAGATCAAATCAGCCGAGGATTTCGTGGCTCTTGCTGCCACGAAAAGCCTGGTGAGTGGCCAAGCGTATCTGGTTAAAAGCCAGGATGGGCAGACGCAACAATGCCACCAATGGCTGATCGCAGAATTGCAGAGATTTCGGAAGGAAAGTAAGGAAAGTGAAGAGGGCGGTAAGGCCTCAATTCCGAGGTTGTGAATCCCTCATGAGTGGAATTGGACACCGACCCGCTGACCGGTTATTGATCGCACTACATATCGCCCCTGGCTGAAAAGCTGTGGATTCCAGGAGCATTTGAACTGGACATCACGACCGATGGCGACTTTATTGAGATCACGGATGGAGAGATCAAATCCCACACCCTTCAGGGAAATGTCGAAAAGATCGACCATCAATTCTCTGCCGTCACTGGTTTGCAGCAAGACGGTGCCGCTCTGCAACTCTCTTTGTTCCTGGCGTCGGTTGAAGATGCAGCGAGTCGATTCCCCACATTTACTGCAGCGCAGCGATCGCATGCGAACGCCCGGGGCCACGGCAAACATTCTCTTGCCTTGACATAGATGGCACTTGAAGAGCATTCTGCCGTTTTCCACACGAAAGGTTTTGGTTTTGCCCATGGCGATGGCCTCACGGGAAGTCGGGATTGAAGACTTCGATGTTGACGATACAAAGTGGCCTTGTATAATTCAAAATACCCTTTTTCATTGTTAATGCATCTTCGTCTTTTTTTCAAGGAAGGTTGAGGACATTCCTTATAATTCATCATTGCCAGAAGCCCCAGGGTGACGATTGGCAATGGGGAATAGTCGCATTAGATTCAACACTATCACCGGTTGGGTGGTGGCGAGAGCAGTCCGGTTCAAATGGCTAACGGAGGTTCATGCAAAGATCGCTTTCCACCTTCTCCATCCTCAGCGCCGTTTTACTGCTGCTCATCTGCACCCAGTTAATGAATGGTGGCCTTAGTCTGCTTTCTTTCGAGCGGCAACAGCTTGCGACGGTTTTGTCCGGCCTTGATGCTGTCGGGGCGAATATCGCCGCAAAAATTGAGCGCGCCCTGCACCTTGGCAAAACCCTGGAGAATTTTGTCGGGGTCAATGTGCTGCTGCGTGAGGGATCCCGGGCGGGTCGAAATCTGGCGAATGTCAGTATCCATAGAGCAAGTGGCGAGGTGGCAGCCTTTCTCGAGAATACACCACTGCCTCCCCCGGAGCTGGTCGTGGGTCATGGCGAGGGAATGGTAAAGAACCATCATCTGCGCGTCGGCGACTATCATTTCCTATTTTTTCCGGTTGTCACAAGCGGTGGCGAGGGTGGCTCCTTATGTCTTGCCTTCAGCGACATACAACTGCGGGATAAAAGGTTGTCTATCCTGGCTAAAAGTCTGAAAGTCCTGGCACTCTGTACAGTGGCTGCAGCCCTGATCCTGGTTGTGGGGTTTAAGACCTTTTTGGATCGATCGCGTAACCGGAAAAGGAATTCACTCGCCTGGCTCCTCTTTATCGTTCTCGGTAGTGCACAACTTGTCTGTTCAGGCTACAATTTTTTCCTTTTCCAGAGAGACCACCTGGAGCTGATTCGCGGTAAATCGCATACGATTGCCGGGTTACTGCAGCAGGATATCGAGGCCTTGCTACAAAAGGGCTTGCAGATCAACACCCTGCTGAAAATTGAGCGGCAGCTTGAGAATACCGTCGATCGTGTCCCGGAGTTGAAGTCGCTGGCCATTCTAGATAACCAGGGCACACTTTTGTACCATGGTGGTCAACCGACAAAACCGGGCGACGAAGAATTAGTCGAACACCTTGACCTTTCCGACCGCCAGGGGACGGTGGGGAGTCTGGCCATCGGCCTGAATATTGGCGTCGTGAAACAAGCAGTGCGGGAAATTGCCTACGATTCCCTGACCATTGTCGCCTTGTCGCTCCTGTTTATCATGGAACTGGTGTTCTTTCTTTCCGCCACCATTCTCAAAGGATACGTAGCTTCGGTTAACGATCAAGAAACCGAAGCAGATCTAGGTGCCTTGGCACGAACTGCGATATTTCTCTTCATTTTTGCCGCGTCGCTTTGCTATTCCTTTATTCCTTTGCATATGGCAAACCTGTATCGGCCTTTACCCGGGCTGTCGAAGGAAATGGTTTTGGGCCTGCCGCTGGCTTTGGAAATGCTCGGGGGTGGGTTGGTACTGATCCCGGTCGGTTTGTGGATAGATAAGAAGGGGTGGCATCAGCCGTTCATCATCGGTGTTCTTTTGGCCATGCTGGGAACGGCGGCATCTGGCCTGACGCTTAATCCGTTGTTTTTTGTCGCCGCACGGTTTTTTGCCGGGATAGGCTACGGCATGGCCTGGATGGCGGCGCAAGGGTATGTGCTGCAGAGAACCGAACTGAGGAACAGGGCCAGAGGGATATCGAACATCGTCGCCGGCATTTTTTCCGGTATTATCTGCGGTAACGGCATGGGTGCACTCATTGCTGAGAGGCTCGGATACAGGCATGTTTTTGTCATCGGGGCGATCATTATGGCGGTTGGCCTGGTCTTTGTACTGCTGTTCATACGTTCGGCCTTTCACGTAACCGAACCGATGTCGGCGGCCACTGTTGGCCGCTTCCAACCCTTGCGCCTGCTGAGCGAGCCGCAGGCACTTCTTCTCTTTATCTGCAGTCTTCTCCCTTATTCCATCGGTATGGTGGGATTACTCTACTATATCACTCCACTTTACCTGCAAGGGCTGGGAACCAGCCAATCGGATATCGGCCGGGTGATCATGGTGTTTGGCCTGTGTATGATTTTTCTCGCCCCGCGGATCAGTAGTCTGGCCGATAGACTTGAGGATAAGCGCATTCTGGTCATCGGCGGCGGCATTCTTGCCGCCTGCAGTCTCCTCCTTTTTTATTTGTCCGGGTCGTTCTGGATTGTTCCCGGCGCAGTTTTTCTTTTTGGACTTTCGGTCAGTATCAGCGGCGCAGCGCGCAATGTCATCATGCTGGCGATGCCGGTTTCAAAAGAACTGGGAGCCTCGCAGGTAATGGGGGTATATAGAAGTATCGACAAACTTGGCCAGACCCTCGGTGCCGTGGTTCCAGCAACCCTGATGACCTTTCTCGACATACGTGCGGCCATGTTGGTCATGGGCGGAAGTTACCTGTTGCTCACCTTCTTTCTTGCCATCGGTCTCAGGCATCATCCCGATGTCTGATCGACTGAAAAAATTGGTCACTGATCCTCCTCCTTTGCCGTATGCCTGCCGGCGCTCTTCTTCTTGCTTTTCTTTTTGGCAAGGGCCAGACGACCTGCCGCCGATCGTTTCTCCGCTTTGTCGATAAGAAAATGGTGTACGCAGACTGATCCTTTTTCATCGCTTGCCTGCCTCTGGATATAGGTGCCGTCCGGGTGCATTTCCCAGACGTTGCGGATGTTGTTCAGCTGCAAATCGAGGATCTCGCGCAGCAGGGCCTTGTGTCTTGCCGATTCGACCGGGGTGCATACTTCCACCCGGCTTTCCAGGTTGCGTTTCATGAGGTCGGCGGAACCGATATAATACTCTTCCTCGCCGTCGTTTTTGAAATAATAGATGCGGCCATGTTCAAGAAACCGGCCGACCAGGGAGATGACCCGGATGTTTTCCGATAAACCGGGGATGCCGGGGCGGAGTCGACAGGAGTCGCGGACGATGAGATCAACGTGCACCCCGGCCATGGAGGCACGATACAGAGCCTCGACCACCTCCTTGTCGTCCAGGGCATTGGTTTTTAGCTGGATAAGTCCGACCCGTCCCTGTTTCTGGTGGTCGATTTCCCGCGTGATCTTGTGTAGCAGGGCCTTTTTGAACTGTTTCGGCGACGGCAGTATCTTCGCATAACGGCGCATCGCGGTGCAACCGCTGGTCAGATAGTTGAACAGCTCGGTCAGGTCGGCGCCGATCTCCGGATCGCAGGTTATGAGGCCAAAGTCGACATAGGCCCTGGCCGTTCCGGAATGGTAATTGCCGGTACTGATATGGGCGTAGCGGCGTAGGCCGTTATAGTCTTTGCGGATGACAAAAATGAGCTTCGAGTGGGTCTTCATGCCGACAATGCCGTAGGTGACATGGATGCCGGCTTCTTCAAGAAAACCGGCCCAGCGGATATTCGCCGATTCGTCAAAGCGGGCCATGAGTTCGACGACTACCGCCACCTGCTTGCCGTTCTGGGCGGCATTGATCAGATACTTAATGATCCGCGAGTTTTTCGCAGTGCGGTAAAGCGTTGCTTTGATCGCCAGGACCTTGGGGTCCCGACTTGCCTCCCGTAAAAAACGTTCCACCGAGGTGTCGAAGGATTCGTAGGGGTGTTGCAGGAGAATATTTCCTTGTTCCCTGATGGTATGGAAGATGTTCGGGTCGTCACCGAGAAGTTCGGTGTTGTCGACCGGATGGTGCGGCACAAAATGCAGGTCTGGACGATCAATTGCGGCAATTTGCAAGAGGTCGCGCAGACCCAAAATGCCGTCGACGTCATATACATCCTGCTGCTTCGTCAACCCCCAGCTCGGCAGCCAGTTTTCCCCGGTGCAGATCCGACATGCTGCGGTCCACCTCCAGCCGGACAATTTCCGCAAATTTGCGGTTGCGGAGAGCCGATTCAATCATCACCAGCAGGTCGTTGGCCTGTTCCTCGGAACGTTCGGTAATGGCGTTACGGGTTACCCGAAAAGCCGCACATGATTCAATCTCCATGCCCGGCAGGAGGAGCGCCAGGTTGTTGGCGACCAGGTCTTCGAGGAGAATATAAAGGTTTTTTTTGCCGATTTGCACGAAACGCGGTATCTCCGCGCCGGTTGGTATCTTGATGCGGATGAGGTAACTGTGATCGGTTTCCGGGTAACGGACACTGACCAGCAGGTTGATAGATAGATTGGAAATAAAAGGGAACGGGTGCGCCGGGTCCATGCCTTGGGGGGTGAGGAGCGGATAAATTTCGTTACGAAAATAGCCGTTGGCAATTTCACGGTCCTCCGGGACTCAGCTGCTGATATTTGAGGATGTCGATGGATTGCCTAGCCAATTCTTTTTGCAGTTCTCTCTCAAGAAGCAATTGCTCCGCAAGAATTTCGTGCACCACCACATGACAGGCATCTATCTGTTCCTGGGGCAATCGACCATCAACCGACAGCCTTCTGACGCTGGCCCCGACCTGCTGTTTCAGACCACCGATTCTTTTCATGAAGAATTCATCAAGGTTGGAGCCGACAACTGCCAGGAAAAAGACCTTTTCCAGCAACGGGTTGCGATTATCCTGTCCTTCGTGCAGCACCCTTTTATTGAAGGCTAGCCAGGTGAGTTCCCTGTTTAGATAGAATTCCGGGGATTGCAGATCGAACACCGGTTCATTCTGCGGTGCTGGGTTTGCCTGGACAGGTGTCGGGCGGTCGAGGGAAGATTTTACGTTCATGGCAATTCCGTAATTTTTTTGAGATAAGTATTCCAGCGTAGTTGGATTGACATAGCAATGAGTATGATAGTCGATCTTGTCTCCAAATGATAGTGGTCATGCATCTGATTTGCTGTTAGTATATGCTGTTGAAATTTTTTTGAACGAATACTATAGGTAAAAACCATTTACCAGGTCCGATAATAGGAAAATACCATGAACCGTGTCAGAATCACCTGTCACGGCCTAAGCAGCCGTAATGCAATACTGAAAATGTCCCCTGTTTGGATCAAGAATCTAGCTGCAACTTGTATCCTCTATGGAACCATTTGTCTATTTTCTTCCGTCCACCCTCAGTCTTCGAAAGTTGCGGCAATATCTGCCTCCGCTGTCCCCATATCAGGTAATTCTGGAGCAGGGGGAGATGCGTGAGGCCGTTCTTCTTGACACCTTTGACAACGGTTTGCTGCAGGCTGCCAAGCTGCTTTTCGAAGTCGATAAGCAACTGCTGTTATTGGATTTGCCGACTGGATTGTTGCTCGAACAAGCCGCTCCTGCAGGGCGAACGACGATCGGCGACATGGCAAAGGGGCCGGTTGTCGATATGCTCCTTGAGGTATCCAGGTTGCGGGCCTTGTTGCCGGTTGTCAGGATCCGCCTCCGTCGAGTTGAGGGGAAGGTCCTCGACGACGAAGGCAAGACCCTGGTGCGTTTTTATCACCTGACCATCGGTCGTGGCCGTAGAAAACTTGTGGGAGTAGGCTGTGCCCGGTATCTCCGTGGGTATTCCGAGGCGTATGCCGATCTCTGGCAATGGCTGGAAAAATTGGGCGCCACGGCCTGTCAGAGTGCCGCTGATATTTATGCCGGGCTGGGAGTTGCCCTGCACCAATACAGCGTCAAGCCGGAAATTGAACTCCTGCCCCAGACTCCGGTCAAAGAGAGTGCCACAATGATACTCCGGACCTTTCTGAAGATCGGCCGACAAAATGAACCGGGTGTCATCGCCGACAGACGATACCGAGTTTCTTCATGATTATCGGGTGTGTTTACGCAAGGTTCGTTCGGTTCTCAGTCTTTGCACCGGGGTTTTTGATGCCAAGGATTCGGCGCGGTTGAAAGAACAATTGGCACAGCTCATGCGCACCACCAATGGTCTCAGGGATCTTGATGTGTATCTCTTGAATCGAGGGGCATACCAGCGCTTGGTGCCGCCATCCGCCCATATCGGTTTACAGACACTGTTTGACGGTTTTGCGCAAAAAAGAAAAGGGGAGCAGAAAAAGGTCGCCGGCGCCATGCAAGGTAAAGGATATTTACGCAATCTGGAAAATCTGGAAAAGTTGTTGGCGACAGGTGGCAACCTCAAGAGCGGACCACTGGCAGATGTGCATTCTCTCACCTTTGCCCGTCGGCAGATCATGAAAAAATACCGGAAAGTTTGCAAGACCGGTCGTGATCTCGACGAAATGACCCCGGACCAGGTCATTCACCAATTGCGCATCCATTGCAAAAAATTGCGGTATCTTATGGAGTTTTTCACGCCGCTGTTTCCTCCCGCCGAGATCAAAAAACTTATTCGTTCCTTGAAAATGCTCCAGGATAACCTGGGAAATTTCAACGACTATTCGGTGCAGCAGCAATTTCTCGAAAAGACGCTTGGCAAATGAGGGTACCGGCGGTGCAAAAGCCCTGGCTGTCGCTCATTCGATCGGTGCATTGACGGCCATGCTGCATCAATTGCAGGGCGAGGAACGGAGGCGAATCTTTGAAAATCTTGCCGGTTTTGACAGCCTTGAGATTCGCGATGCCTTTAAAGAACTGTTTTTTGACCGAGGAAGGAGCTAGATGAAGATAATTGCCTGTTACAGTAACAAGGGCGGGGTAGGGAAAACGGCAACCTCCGTCAATCTGGCCTATGTCAGTTCCATGAATGGCTATCGGACACTGCTGTGTGACCTCGACCCGCAGGGTGCCTCGGGCTTCTATTTTCGTGTCAAGCCGTCAAAAAAACTGCCGAACAACACCTTCTTTGATGACGTCGGCAAACTTGTTGCAGCCATCCGGGCCAGTGATTACGAAAATCTTGATCTTCTGCCGGCGAATCTCACCTATCGGGATTTCGATATTTTTCTGTCACGTATGAAAAACAAGCGGTCGCGGTTGAAGAAGGCATTGCAGGCGGTGGACAGTGATTATCAGGTTATTATTCTTGATTGTCCGCCGAACATCTCTCTGCTCTCGGAAAATGTTTTCAAGGTGGCCGACAGGGTTGTTGTCCCGGTCATACCCACCACCTTGTCGGTCCGCACCCTGCAACAGCTTTATGCCTTTTTCAAGGACAACAACTACCAGGATAAAAAAATTCTGCCTTTTTTCTCCATGGTGCAGCAAAGCAAAAATCTGCATCGAGAAACGATGGCGGCGTTGCAAAAAGAATATAAGAGCTTACTTAAAAGCTATATACCTTTTTCCTCCGATGTTGAAAAAATGGGGGTTCACCGGGCACCGATATTGACCTATGCGGGCAAGGATCAGGCCTCGGTTGCCTATCGGACAATTTGGAACGACATCGAGAAAAAGGCGAAAATCAAAAACTGATCCGGCTACGGGAGATTCTTCAAGTTGCCCGGCGCAAGGATCGAGGAAAAACAGGGGAGATTGTTCATGGGCAAGAAAAAGAAAGAAAAAAAAGAATGTTGTGAAAAATTTAAAAAAAAGAAGGGTAAACGCTGTTCCGATTGCCCTAAGGCATAAGGATTGTCGCAAGCTTGCAATTATTGCAGAACTCAGCTGCAGGCACCGGTTGAGCCTGCTCGTTAATGGTTTTTCGCTTGTTGCAAATGGCTTGCGGTAAAATACATTATGACTGCGCCGATAAGACCAAGAAGGGGGCCAACCAACAACGAGCCGATGAGCCACTCCCAAAGTCTCTCATGCATTCCGAGCAGCCATGGCTGCCAGGAAAAATCAACCAGCAGTTGACCCTTTCGCAGATAATAACCCATCTGTATGCAGAGAACCGGAACCACAGGGGGCATGCAGAACTGACTGGCAGCCACTGCAGCCACCTTGTTCATATGCAGCCTGTGGGCGACATAAATGATGGCAATGGTATGTATTGCCAGAAGGGGCAAGGCTCCCATGAAAATGCCAAGCCATACGGCGGTTGCCAGCCAGAAAGGTGAGGTATGCTCTCTACAGATTTCCCTGAGTACCTTCAGAGGATTTTTTGATATTGATTTATAGACCTTTTCCGGGAAAGATTCTTGCACTATGAGCCTTTTGTGCGGCCAAGGCAACAGTCGTCTGAACACCAGTTGGCTGTGCAATAAAGCCAGACTCAGGATGTCTCGAATCTTGCGAATACGACCGACCTCTTTCACTGCAGGTGTGTTGCCGATGGAGACGGGAACGGAGTAGACCGGGACTCCCGACCAGGCGAGCTTGACAATTGTCTCTATTGCCAAGCTGTAATGGTTTTGGCTGAGGTTCTGGGCCAGCAATTCCTTTACCGGATACAGCCGAAAACTGCTTTTGACGTCGGGGATTTCGAGACCGCAGGCAAGGCGAATCCAGAAATTTCCGGATGTTTGAGCGAACTGTTTGGACTTTCTGATATTATCACGGCTCTGTTGAGGCGCACCAATGACCAGGCACGGTATTTTTGAGCTCTCGGCCTTCGCCACCAGAAGATGGATATCCGCCGGGGTATGCCGACCGTCGCCATCAATTGCAACAATGGTGTCGTAGCCAAGTTTTGCGGCTTCCTCTGCCCCCTTCAGCAATACTGTTCCTTTCTCGCTGTGGCCATTCAATCGCATGGTGCGACACGGCAAATCGGCAATGGAACGGTGGCAAGAATCATCACTGCCATTGTCGACCACCAGCAGGTCATATCCCGTGGCAATGGCTGCCTGCACCAAAGAGGGAAACTTGGCGTCGTGATCGGTCACAGGCATGACAACGAGAATTTTGTGATTACCAATCATTGTTCCTGACGCTTATCAATCAAAAGATCCCACAAGGGGCCTGTATGTCCCAGGCGGTGGAGGCGAGAGATCAAGTTCTCGTTTTTTGCCACGGGGAAGATTCGATCTCTTCTGTCGCGAAAGGCGTCAAGCAGCCGACTTTCAATGAAATCCCTGCTAATTTTTGGAGAATAATAGAAAACCGGTGCGATGAGATCGGTATCGTCGGCGATTTGCTGTTCGAGCAGGGCACGTTTATGGATTTTCGTGCCCGGCATGATGCGAATACCGATATAAGCGAAGACCACAGTTCTTTGTAATCTCCCAATATTTTTCATTCCTTGCAGGACTGTTTCTGCCGTTTCTCCAGGGCCGCCAAACATGATAAAATGGGCGCAGGCAATAGATTCGGCGACAATAGCCGCATTGACCGCGGCCACCTCATCAAAGGTAAAACCTTTGTTGAGTTCTGCCAGTGTGGTGTCGGTGCTGGCGTCGGTGCCAAGCTCCATGGCGACCATTCCGCTTCTTTTCAGCAACCGCAGAGTGTCCTTTGTGAGGTGTTGCGGCCGAAAAAATGCACACCAGGGTGTGGTGTTTTTCGCGCGGATCAGTTCTTCGGCGATCTTCAGGTAATGATCGTCGGGATCATTAAATACCGCATCGGTAAAGAAGATATAACGGGCTCCAAATTGCCGACAAAGATGTTCGATCTCGTGTACCACCGCGGCTGAATCTCGATAGCCGCAGCTTGTGCCCTTCGATGGTCGGGTAGGAACAATAGGTGCAGCCATAATTGCAGCCACGCTTTGTTTGTAGGCTGAGCATCCCGCCATGGGCAATATAGTAGGGTGTTACTTCGTGTGAGTAGGCCGGCCGGCAGTCGGGAAAGCTGGCAAGAGCCTTGGAAAATAATTTCTGCGCCGGGCGCTCCCCTGTCAAAATTCTGTCTATCAGCCACGGGAATGCTGCCTCACCTTCTCCCACTATGCCGTAATCGCCGTTGCAGTAGGCGAGAAGCCGCTCCGGCATGATGGAAAATCCCGGCCCACCAAGGACAATGGGGGCCGTGGAATGTTTTCGGATGTGCCTAATCGCTTCGCTGATATCCGTCATCAGCTCCTGGGGTGAAGCACTGTCAACGGTATCTATATTTCTGATGGAGATGCCGATAATATCATAATGGCTATTCCCCAATCGTTCCAGAAGAGTTTCGAAACCACCGGACGCCAGGATGTCGACATGATCGGCCCTGTGGCCATGGAGTTGCAGGGCACCGATGATATGCGCTATGCCGAGCGGATACACCGGGTAGGGAGACACCATTCGGTTGGCGGAAACGAGAAGACAGTAAGCACCCATGGATGACCCTTCATTTTCAATAAAAATACACAGACAGGTCGGCAAAGATCTGTCCGGCAAAGAGCAGTTTGCGAAACTTTACCAGATCCTCATGGAATATCCGCGAATCGTCATACACTTGGAAATCTTTTGCCAGAAGAGCATGGATTTTCCCGGTGGCATGGCCAAGTTTATCGATATTGCGAAAAGACAGGGCCTGCAGGTCGGCGAAGGTTTCCAGGGTGACGACATGTTTGGCATTGCTGACCAGGCGAAAGGCCTTTCTTGCGGCAACGGTACCCATGCTGACAACATCCTGGTTCGAGGCATTGCAGGAGATGGAATTGACACTCATCGGCGCGGCAAGGCCTCGGTTTTCAGCGGTCGAGGAGGTAGCCAGATACTGGGCGCCCATGAACCCCATGGTCAGGCCAATCTCTCCCGGGATCAGATGTTCCGGTAAACCTTCATTGAGATTTTTATCGAGAAGTTTATTCAGCCTTCTCTCGGAAAGGTTACAGAGCGTTGACATGGCAATACACAGGATGTCCATGGCAAAACTGATGCTTTGCCCGTGGAAATTGCCGCCGTGGATAATCTTGTTTTTTTCCGGGATAATAATGGGATTATCGTTGGAAGAATTGGCTTCCGTTTGCACCGTGGTGATGACGTAGTCTAAGGTTTCACGGACCGGGGCAAGGATTTGCGGAGTACAGCGGATGGAGTAGACGTCCTGGACGTTGATGTTCGTTTCAAAAACCGGCGTGTCACCGTTGCTCTGACTTCTTATTTTGTCATGTATCTCGTCGCGGTAGGTGATATTACCGGTGCCCTGGTACAGTTGCTTGATGGTTTGGGCGACGCGTATCTGGCCGGGATGTGGTTTCACTGCATGCAGGTCGGCGTCAAAGGCGTCATCGATACCACCGAATATTTCAACGGCAAAGGCGGCGTTGACGCAGGCGAGATTATACAATTTTTCCGCACCGGACAGGACAAAGGCGGCGATGGCCGTCATCGCTGCCGTACCGTTCATCAGCGCCAGGCCTTCCTTGTAACTGAGGATAAGCGGTGAAAGGCCGATTTTTTTATAAGCCTCATCTGCATTTATAAGTTCTTTGCCTAGGAAAACTTTGCCACGGCCGATTATGGCAAGGGACATATGGGCAAGATGGATCAGGTCACCGGAAGCGCCGACACTGCCGCATTCCGGGATATACGGTGCCAATCCGGCATTAATCAAATCCCGCATGAGATAAAGCAGGTCAATGCGCACCCCGGAATAGCCCTTAGCTAAGGTGTTAAGGCGGACGGCAAGGACAGCAAGAGCTATGCTTGGGAGAATGGGCTCGCCGAGTCCCGCCGCATGACTGATAATCAGGTTTTTCTGCAGCGTCTCAATATCGCGGTCATTGACAATTTTATTACACATCGGACCGTAGGAGGTGTTGACGCCGTAGATAATCTTTTTATCCTCCAGGGCTTTTTCGAGAAAGGCCCTGGAGGCTTTGCAGCGTTCTACGGATTCCTGGTCAATGGCCACCTTTTTGTCGCCTATGCCGATTGCCACAATGTCCTGATATGTAAGGTCATTTCCGGAAAGGCTTATCGTTGGTAAAGTACGCATAGTATTTTAACTGTTCCCAAGCTTTGATTATAAAATCAGCAAAAAGTGAGGTGATCCCATGTGAGTGGAGGAGGGGATGATGGGAATTACGACCCAGGCCTGTTCTTTTCAATCTATTCGGCAAGAGTTGCCAGGGACTGCAAGACGACCCTGCCACTTATCACTCGACGGTCTGTTTTTTCATTGTCTTGCTGATGTCTCGCATGCGTATTCCGGTGACGGTTTCGTACAGCCGGCCATTATTGTTGAAAATATGCAAATCAAAAACCAGTTCATCACTGCTCCGGGACGCCATAGTCACCCTGGTAAGATAGCTGCCGCCCGGTTGCGTGGGGCGGAATATGATGCGTCGTTCAAAACCTACCGGAAATGGTGGAAAGTCTACAAATTGCTGCCCCAAAACACATGCTGCATGGAGTGCCCCGTCGAGAGGAAAGGGCGAACCGATGACATTCTGGACAGGATCGATAAAAGGGAGGTCCGGGGCCTGCAATTTTCCCCACGCCTGACAATCCGAGAGGTAGAGGGTATTCTGCAGCGTGTGATAGCATCTGCCAAAGGGAACCAGGTCGCGATATAACTGCTCCGAGTCGACAAACTTTCTAGTGTCTGTCAGTGGTGCCGGGTCAGTATGTGTCGGAAGCCCTATGTTCCTTGCCGCTGCCGGAAAAAATATCTTGCCATGCTCCTTGATTCTCGCCATTGCCGCCAATTGCTTATGGCTGAGCAGTTTGGCCTGCACTCGACTATCGACATCGGCAGTACACTCGACCAAGATCGGCACTGTTGCGACATTCCTGGGGATCTCAAGAAATTTACCAAAGCGAACGTTTTCCATGACCCTGGTATCAATTCCTGGATGAACCGTCACGCACTTGGCCGCCAGCAAAAGCATGGTCTCAACTGCCGGGAGGACGATTTTCCCGCCAACCGAGTGATCGTGAAACCAGGGTTGAACGGTAAGAGTGCAAAGAATACGCTTATTGTTCATCAATGAGGAAACGCATTCCAGAGGTTAATGGTCTTTTCGTCAATCTCAACCGGGATGTTTTTACCATTGACGGCGCAGTGTCTGGTAAAACCGGTGCAGGATATTTCACCATCGTCAGCCTTGGTGATTACATAGTCAAACTGCAGTTTGACCATCTCGATCTTGCCGGGTCGGGTATGAATGTACATCAGGTCGTCATAAAAAAGCGGAGAATAATAGTTGAGTTCAGTTTTAATGATCGGATAGATATAGCCGCTTTCCTCGACCATTTTGTAAGGATAGGCCGCTTCCCGCATGAGTGACGTCCGGCCGAACTCAAAATATTTCAAGTAGTTGGCATGATACACTACCTGCGAGCGATCGGTGTCGACGTACAGTGTGCGCAGTTCGCAGCGATGCCAGACCTTGCCGCTGCCCGCGTCTCGGACATAGCAGGGATTGTCGAGGATTTCCGGAACAAAGGGTCGTGGTCGCATTACATTCCTCGAAAAACGATACAGCAGTTGGTGCCGCCAAAACCAAAGGAGTTGGAAAGGACAAATTCATGGGTATGTTTGCGGGCAACATTCGGTACCACATCCAGATCGGCGAACTCAGGGTCCGGGATATGGTTGACTGTCGGCAGAACCATTCCCTGCTGCATGGCCTCAATGGCCAGAGCTGCTTCTATGCCGGCAGAGGCACCAAGAGAGTGGCCGACCTGGGATTTGTTGGACGATACCGGGATTTTTGCCAGTTTTTTATCGAAAATGGTTCGTAAGCAATGCACTTCCGTACTGTCACCCGTTGGGGTTGAAGTACCGTGGGCATTGACGGCACCAATGTCGGCGGGCGTAATTTCCGCATCGTCAATGGCATCATGTATGGCGCGGACAATGGTCGTGGAGTTGGGCCGGGTAAAATGATGGGCGTCCGAGTTCCAACCGATGCCGGCGATTTCCGCTTTTGCCGTCAGACCAAGGGAATGGACTGCATCTTCGGCTGCCAGCAACAGAATTCCGGCACCTTCAGCGAGGACAAAACCCTTGCGGTCTAGGCTAAAGGGCCGTGAAGCCTGGGTGGGATCTTCAGCTGCCCGGTCTTTCGGGCCTACCTTGATGGTTGCCAGCATATTGGAAAAACCCTGAATTATTTCCGGGACGAGACAGGTTTCAACACCGCCGGCCAAAACAAAATCACAGTCTCCATCGCGAATCATCCGTGCGCCGATGGCTATGGCGTGATTTCCCGAAGCGCAGGCACCCTGCGGAGAAAAAATAGGACCGGTGAACCCCATGAGCATCCCGGTTTTACCGGCCGGCAGGTTGGCACAGACATTGGGCAGCAGATAAGGACTGACCTTTAACGGACCATGAGTGACATAGTTGTCCATGGCAATTCGGTACGAATCGGTACCGTTGAGGGCGGAGCCGATCAGGCAACCTGTTCTTGGTCCTGTTTCACCATTTATCTCAAGTCCGGCATGCAGGAGGGCTCGCCGGCAAACCTCCATGGTGAGAAACACATAGGAGGCATTCCAGAGAGAGGCCTCTTTACGGTCAACATACGGGAACAGGTTGGGATCCCAGTCGGGAATCTCCCCCACCACATTGCTGCGGCTGGTCGATGGGCAGCGAGTCAGTCTGCGGAAACCGGCCAGGCCGTTTACGGCACCTTGCCACGTTTTGGCAAAAGTGTTGCCGAGGGCGGTGGCGACATCATAGCCGACGACAAAGACCCTTCTGTTTTTCGGTGCCTTCATAGGTGGTGTTTAAGCAGATTTTTTAAAAACGGCACAGGCATTACAGCCGCCAAAGCCAAAGGAGTTTTTGAGCACAAATTCCTGGTCAAGAGGACGTTTTCCCTCAACAACACAGTCGATTTCTATTTCCGGATCAGGTCTGTAGTTAATTGTCGGGGGGAGAATACCCTCCTTCAGCCCCTGTAAGGCAAAGATGGTTTCGATAACACTGGATGCGCCCATGGCATGACCGATGAGGGACTTGTTGGCGCTGACAGGCGGCAGCTTGTTGCCGAAAATGGCTCGTAGAGCATCATATTCGGTTTTGTCGCCAACCTTGGTGGATGCGGCATGGGCATTGACTGTTGCTATGTCCGCAGGGCTAAGACAGGCGTCGACGAGGGCATTGTGCATACACTGTTTGATGGTGGCCAGATAGGGGGCGACAAAATGATGGGCATCGGAAGTCATGCTCCAGCCGGCCAGTTCGGCAGTGTAGTGCAAACCATGGGTTTCGGCAAATTCTCTGGTGACAAGGATCACCGCCCCGGCACCCTCGGAGATGATAAAACCGCGGCGATCAAGTGAAAATGGCCTGCTGGCTGTTTGCGGCGGATCATTTTCCCGGCCTTCCTTTGCAGAATACACCCCGTTCATGGTATAAAAACCGGCGACAATCGGTTCGACCAAGGCAAAATCGACGGCCCCGCAGATGGCCACATCGGCCCTGTTTTGCGCGAGAAACATCGAGCCGACAAGCATCGAAGTGAGTCCGGTGGCGCAGGCGGTGATGGTCGAGGTAATCGGACCACGCGCCCCGGTTTCAATGGCGATCTTGCCCCCGACCATATTGATGCAGGAGTTGGGATTGGTATACGGGAGAGGCAGTTTATTCTCGGATCGCATCCGTCTGTCGGCGGCGAGAACGGCGTCAAGGCCGCCAATGGCCGAACTGTAGGTTACCGCCGTTCGGGCGGCGATATCAGGGCTGAGTTCTATCCGGCTACGTTCAAGGGCTCTGGCCACCGACAGCAGGGAATATTTAAAGACCGGAGAACTCCAGGCTGCCTGGTGTCGGGCGGACAGGAACGGGTATTTTTCTTTGTCAATGTCGGGCACCTGGCCGGCAATGTGCACAGGAAAATTGTCGGGCAGTGGGAAGCGGGTTAAAGGGCCGATACCGCTTTTACCGTCAAGGGCTTTTTGCCACTGCTCCTGCAGGTCACTGCCAAGGGGAGAAATGGCATCATAACCGACAATGACTGCATCCTTTTTCCCCATGGGCTTACCAGGGAATAAACTGATACAGCTTGGCAAACATCTCGTAGACCTCGATCCAGTTCTGAAGATCCTTGGTCGTTTTGATATGCGCCCGTTTATTGACCATGACCCAGCTCATATGCGCCGCGCCATCCTTGCAGGTCGAACAGTCGCGGGTTTCCGAGGTGCAGCAGCGATGCATGGTCTGCAGTTCGGACGACCAGCGAATAAAGCTGATCAGCCTTTTCGGGCGGGGATTCCTATTATCGAGGGGTTCGGTGACCGAGGGACATTCCATCCAGCCAAAGGAGCGATCGAGCATTTTGCCGGTGGTGATAACCTCATGATAATATTTTGAGGAAATCACCGTCTCCGGGTAGCTGTCGAGCATGCTGTCCATTTCCGCCCGTACGGCGATCAGTTCGTCCGCCTGCCATGAAAAGCCATCGACCTTTTCGTCATTGGACAGGAGCTGCATGTGTACCTTGAGGCCGACATTTTTGATCTTCCGGATGATTTTTTCAGTTTTACCGAGCTGTTTCGGGGTAATGGTGTAGAGATAGTAGGCGTGCGGGTCACCTGCGTAGTTGGCGCTGGAGATCTTAAAGGTGTCTTTGCCGCGGAGGATTGTTTCGTCCTTGGCATCACCCCAGAGGGAGATACCGACCATCATATCGGGAAAGCGGTCCCGGGGAACCTTGATCAGGCCATTGGTGGCGCAGAAGGTCGGGAGTTTCTTGTAAAAGGCCTCGACCCGGTCAAGGCAGAGGGTCGGTTCGCCGCCGATGAGAATAGCCAGGTTGACGCCGCGGTCCATCTCTTTATTAACAAAATCATGCCATTTGCTTATGTCGTTTTCCTCGGCGGCCACCTGGTGTTCGCCGGAGGAAAAAAAGAAGCAACCCTTGCAGCGCAGGTTACAGCGGTTGGTTACATCGTATATGGAACTGCGGATATTGAGCTTGGAAATATTCTTATAGCGCTCGTACCAGTGTGCATCAAGGAGGGAACTGACAGTTTTCATAAGTATGTTAGTTGTTTGGAGGCGGAGTGATAAAGGTGTTGCAGAGGTTCGGCCCTTTATCATATCCTCTGACCCAGACGGCAAGATAGGTGTCCACATAGTCAAGCCAGGCGGAAAATGTCACAGGATCCGTGGCATGACGGTACATTCTGGCGGTGACCACGGCACTGCCGGCGGCATAATGCCGACAGTCCTGGCAATCGGTATCCGGCACGCAGCAGGCGGCATCACGGTCCCACTGCAGATCGGTGCGATACTGCCGGAAGGACCGGCCGAGGCCGATGTCCGTCGACGCGTTCATCCGTGGATACGAGCAGGAAAAGAGATCATGCAAACCCAGCTTTTCGGTATGGGCAACGATATTGTATGTTGAAAAGAGTACGGTTTGTGGATATTCCGTGAGCAGTTCGTTCATGGTCTCACGGGTTTTTCCCAATGTTTCCGGGGTGTGTCGGAGATGGCCCTGGTAGCCGACCGGTGCCGAAAACATATTAAAGGTAATGTGCTGGCCGTTATCGGCAAGGAGCTTCGTTACTTCCCGTGCTTCATCGATGTTGCCTGGCGTGAAGGTATAGACGAAAACCGCCCTCGGGTCATTCTGATAATTGGCCATCTGCCGCGCCAGCATATTCGGCGCCCGGCGGATGGCTTGACTGGTCTGGTCGTTGCCCCAGGCCGAGATGTGAATACGGTAATCGATTTCTCGGGGAATTGGCTTGAGGCCGTTGGTAGCTATCGCCCCAAGCGGAATCACCTGATAGCAAACAGCACACAAATGCGGTACCAGCGAGGGCTCTGCACCGGCCAGAACGGCAAAGGTTATGCCGCGCTTTTTTTCCGACTGCAGAAGTTGTTGCCAGGCTTTTTCGTCGGTATTTTCAGGGGCAAACTGCTTCTCACCGGTGAAATAATAACAACCTTCACAGCGGATATTGCAGCGGTTGCTCATGTCATAGGTAGATTCGCGCAGAAAAAAATAGCGGCGAACCTTTTCCCAACGCGCCCTGATAAGAGGATCGGCAATGATATCAGAGAATTTGTATTCCTGCTGTTGGGCGGACATCTATTCTTTGTCGGCAAGTTTGTGGATGATGTACTGGGCGATGATGCGCACAGATGTCAGCTTGGGATAATCATCCTCGTCAATCCTGATCCCGTATTCATCTCGCAACACCAAGGCCACGGTTGCCAAGTCCATGGAGTCGACCCCAACTTCATCAATCAAGTCCAGGTCGGGATTAAAGGTCTCAGGGGTAACATCTTCAAGCTTGAGTTCATTGATGATGATTTCTGCAATTCGCGTGATAGTCCGGTTAATATCGTTACTCATGAATTTGTAATCATTGGTTTTTTGGTGAAATGTATTTTGCCGGAACAGACATCTTCGTTCCCGCTGGTAATCCTGAACATATAATGATCATCTGCAGTGCCCGGGGTCACCAGAATATCGAGGTGTTCTCCGGGTCGCACTATTTTTTTAAATTTAACCCTGCTCAAACCGGACAAACATGCCTTGCCGGTCAGAGATTTTGTGATAAGATCAACAACCATTTTTAACTGAGCAATACCGGGCAGGATCGGGTTGTTTGGAAAGTGACCGGCAAACCAGTGAGAATTGCTTTCAGTTATCACGGACGCGGTGTTCTCTGCTACTTTCATCTCATTTATTCAGTCGACAAGTGGGCCGATGGCAAAAATACGTAGCTGGTGCAATGTCGGAGACAGCTCTTTTAGTATTCCGATGGGGGGATTAAGGATCCGTAACAAAATGGTCAAAAAAATACTCTAGTAATTTCCCGGAGGTCTTAAAATACATTAATGCTTTGAAATTAGAAAATATATTTCGTCTTAAGCCCGATGATTTTAACATCTTCCTGATATTTTACAAGTATAATTTCCTTGCGGTAAACGACCTGTTTTGCTCCTAGACAAGAGAAGTTTGATAATTCGGGAACTCATATTTCTTACCGTCAATGCATACTTTCTCTGTGTGTGGTAAAAAGGGATGAAAAATTTGACCTTGATAAGCGATGGAAAAAACTACTATGCGGCGGATTCCCGAACCAGAACTGATGAATGACCCTCAGCAGGTCGCTCTCTACGCAGGTCCTTATCTTGACAACGCCTGCTGGCTGTTCATTCAACGCTTTCGAAAATATTTTCCCGACCTTACACCAACCGATGCAATTCTTGATCTCGGATGTGGTCCGGCAGCCATCCCTCGGCGCCTGGCCAGACATTTTCCTCATTGTCAGATACATGGTGTCGAGGGGGCTCCCCGCATGCTGGCATATGGCAGGGAGGCTGTGCAACGCGAAGATTTAGGGACGCGGGTGCACCTTTTCCATGGTATCCTGCCGGAGACTTTCCCTCTGCCACGCGAACGCTATGGGATCATTATTTCCAACAGCTTTTTGCATCACCTTGCCGACCCGATGATCCTGTGGGATGCCATCCAGAAATATGCTCTGCCGCAAGCAGCAATTTTGATCATCGACCTGCTGCGACCAAAAAACGAGGAAGTAGCTGAATTTGTGGTCGATACATATATTCCGGATGCACCTCCGTTGCTGCGCCAAGACATGTTGGTCTCGCTCCATGCTGCATATACCATGGGTGAGGTAACTGCTCAATTACAGGCAGCAAATCTGGCTGAAAGGATTGTTCTTGCCATGGCCTCGCCTTTTCAGTTTGCGGCCTACGGGTATCTGAGATAAAAGTCTTCTATTAAAAGAGACATTAATGAAACTGAGCGTTGCTGCAAATTGGGATATGGAGTTGCTGGAAGGTCTGGTGCAAATCCCCGAGGTAACCTCCATCTATGCCAAGTTGCCTTTCGATATAGTGGGTGGGGGGAGAGCCGGGATGGTTGTGCCATCGGTGGATTGGGAATCGGCAGTTGCCTATATCCGAGCAGCCCACGACCGTGACCTGTCCTTCTGCTACCTCATCAATGCGCCCTGTCTCGGCAATCTTGAACAAACCCCGGAAGGTAAGAAACAACTATTGAAATTCATTGGACAACTGGTCGAGATAGGGGTCGACAGCGTATCGATCGCTCACCTGGCTGTATTGTCGCTGGTACGACGTAATTTCCCCCATCTGGCTATCCGTGGCAGCGTCCTCAGTTGGCCGACCAATCTTTCACGACTCAAGTATCAGGAATCGCTTGGTGTTGATCCGCTGATCATTCCCTATAGCGAGTTCAACCGTGATTTTAAGATGCTGAGCAAAATTCGCTCCGGACTTTCATGCGACATGCAACTGTTCGTCAACGTTGCATGTATCTACAATTGTCACTACCTGGCTGAACATGCATGCAGCGTCGGACACGCTTCGCAGTTGCAGCATAATACGCGGCAGGCGCGTTTTTTCATCGATTCCTACCTGTGGCAATGCACGCGACGCCGTCTGTTGCACCCGGAACTCCTGCTGATGAGTCGGTGGATCCGCCCCGAAGATCTTCATCGATACGAGGCCCTGGGCTTTGATGAATTTAAGATTATCGATCGGTCTCGCTCCACGGCTTGGCTCTTGCGTACCGCCAAAGCGTACGCCGATCGGCGCTACGACGGAAATCTGCTGGACATCCTCTCGCTCGAGATGCTCGGGGACCCGGACGGCTTTCATAGTGATATAGACAATCAGGTGCGGGAGCGCATGCGCCACTATGGCAAAGAGGAACGGCATGTCATGCTGCGCATGCTGAAATTGCGGCGTCGACTTCTGGCCTTGGATCTGTCCATCGACAATAACGAATTAACGGATTTTTTGTCCGGTTTTGAGAAAATCCGTTGTGCCGAAACATACTGTGACGATTGCCGCTACTGTCACCGACATGCCGAACGTGCCATCCGCTTAGACCGCACGGAAGCTCTGGTGCTGGCAAAGGATATCAAGGAGTTGTTGGACGATGCCACGAGCATAGGGACTATCGGCTGACAATCACATCTGATGGGCGCTGAAGGCTTGCCGCACCTGCTGTTCGAGTTGTGCGGTGGAGGGGCGATTGTTGTAATAATCCGGTTCGATGTGATCAATGATCTTGATGCTGATGTTGTTGTGAATTCTTGAATTAAAGAGAAATTTGCCCGGCGTAAAGAGTTTGTCGGTATTGCGGAGCTGCAGGACATAGACAGGTGCCTGGCAGATTCGGGCAATTTTCATTGCCCCCCGGTTCAGATTGCCGATTTTCCCGTCCCTGCTTCTCGTGCCTTCCGGAAAGATGAAAAGATTACCGCCATCCTGAAGATACGAGCCCATGGTTTCCATCTGTTCGATCATTAAGTGGGAAAATCGCCCTTCACTTGAAGCGGGCAGATAACCCGATTTTTTGATCATCCAGCCGAAAATCGGTGTGCCGAAGAATCGAGGTTTCACTATGGTTTTTTGCCGAGGGAAAAGGGCAATCAACAGCAGGGGATCAAGGTAGGAAAGGTGATTGCAGACCACCACCGATGAGCGTATGGCGGCTATCCTGTCATCAATGGCAAATTTTTGCCGGGGAGCGGTGGTCCCGACAACGCGGAAAAATATTCTGAAAAAATAATAGTTTAAGCGTTGGAAATGAATTTCCGGGTTTTTTGCAAAGAGTCCGGCAGCAAGATATGCCCAGGAGAAGAAAAACAGAAAGCCGAAAATGAACCAGGTCCAGCAGGCAAGCGTTACCGCGCTGTCAAGAACTCTGTCGGTAAAGCCTTGCGAGGAGTTGTGAGCGGAGGCTTGTTTCTCATTAACCATCTTTGAAAACATCCTGTCGGCAATGGGTTACTGCACTTCATTGCCGTTTTTTACCAGCAGGCAGGTGTTGACCCCGCCAAAGGCAAAATTTTGAATGGCGGCAATCTTGGTGTGCGACTCGGTTACCTCTCGGGTGTGGCGCAGCATGCTGCAGCGTTCATCGACATTTTCCAGGTTCAGGGTTGGGGCGATAAATCCCTGTTCCATCATGTAGGTGGTCAAAATCAACTCGATGACGCCACAGGTTCCCATGGTATGGCCCATGTAGCTTTTCAGGCCGGTAACCAGCGGTCTGTCGCCGTATACGGCGGCAATCGCCTGGGCCTCGATGACATCGCCCATTTTTGTGGCTGTCGCATGGGCGCTGATAAAGTCGACATCATCTGCGGTGATTTCCGCATCTTTTAAGGCCAGGCGCAGGGTTGCGGTAATGCCGTCGAGGTTCGGCAGGATAAGGTCGCCGCCGTTGTTGTTGCAGGCAAAGCCGATGATTTCCCCAAGAATGACGGCGCCACGTTTTTTTGCCGACTCATATTCCTCAAGAAGTACTGCGCCGCCGCCTTCTCCGACAACCAGGCCGTCGCGGTTGGTGTCAAAGGGCCGGGGCGTGCAGTGCGGTGTGGCATTGTAATTAACGGAACAGGCAAGGAGGTTATCGAAAACCGCGACGGTGGTGGTGTCGTATTCATCGGCGCCGCCGCAGATCATCGCATCCTGCATGCCGTACTTGACCATTTCGTAGCCGTAGCCGATCGATTGGCTGCTGGTGGTGCAGGCGGTCGAAGAGGCAATGACCCGTCCGGTTATGCCGAACATCCTGGTAATATTCACCGCCGTGGTATGCACCATGGAGCGGAGATAATCAACCGCGCCGATGGACGAAAATTTTGCGTCGATGTCATTAAAAAAGGTTTTGTATATTTCGCGCTGGACGGTGGGGCTGCCATGGGTTGAGCCGAAGGCGACACCAAGGCGGCCGGAGGTGATAAACTCCTGACTGAGCCCGGAGCGCTCCAACACATCCTTGGCCACCTGACAGGCGTAATAGGCCACAGGTCCCATGGTTTTGGTAAAATGTCGTTTAAAGCCGTATTCTATCGGATAATCGACGGTGCCAAAGACTCGTGAATGGATATGGCGAGTCAGTAGGCCATCGTCACGCAGGGGTTTTACTCCGGAGCGGCCCTGCCGGAGATTTTCGATGATGGTGTCTTTGGCATAGCCGATGGGGGTAATGGCGGAACAGGCGGTGATGACAACGCGTCGTTTCATGGTTGGCAGACAGTATTATTTGCTTCGCGAGAGTTTTATATCTTCAATATAGGCAACTATGTCGTTGATTGTCCTGATGCCCATGGCTTTTTCCTTTTCTTCGCGGGTAAGGGAAAAGCCCAAGATGGTGAGTTCAATTTTCCCGAGAAGCTCAATGGCATCAATGCTGTCAAAACCATGGTCGTCCCGCAGATTGTCGTCCAGACCCGGTTTTTCAAATTCAAAATCTTCGGTGAGAATCGATAAAATTTTATCTTGAATGTCTTCTCTGGTCATAATGGAAGAGAAATGGTGAAGAATTTTTAATGAGAATAAGAAGTTATCTTTTGCTTGTTGAGCTCCGGCCAGTGGAAAATCGGGTTCGATACTACACAGTTTTTGCCAATTACAAAAGGAAATATTGAATCGATAGAAATGCATGAGACTGGACAAAATGTCACATATCCCTATGGTTGTAGCAGGCAGTGTACAAAAACTAGACACCTGGATAATTCTCTTCAATGCAAACAAAACCATGAATGTATATACATCGGGACTCCGGCTGCCGCGATCATCGACCACCTTCCGCACCTCCAGGGTGGTGCTCGGTCTCATCTTCGCCACCCTGGCTCTCGCCGCGCTCCTCGCCTACTCGACCTTTGAAAATATCAACCGGGCTCAGTCGGTAATGGAGGGCTTTCTCCGCGATAAGAGCGAGACCATCATCCGTTCCCTGGAGGCCGGCAGCAGGATTTACCGGATGCACCACACGGGCGAGGACAATCCCTTGCATACCTTCATCTTGGAAAACGGTAAGGCGGAGGGTATCGTCTTTATCCGTTTGAGCGGTCTGGACGGGACCATCCTTTTCCAAACCGGTGATTCGAGTGCGGCGTCGAGGCAGGATGAGCAGTCCCATCTCCTGCCATCGCTACATCGGCATACTCAAAATATAAATGATCCAGGTGTTTATGTGATGACCAGGGTCTTTAAGCTCGGGCCGTCGGTACCGGCTATGCCGATGATGCATGCACCGACGCCGGACCTGCCAACGGCAGAATCGGCAACAGGCGAGGTGCTGATCTCCATCGGTCTCTCCACCCGTCAGTTTGAAGCCGCCCGCAAGCAGGATCAGCACCACACCCTGTTTATGGCTGCCCTGTTGTCTTTGGTGGGGGCGGCGGGCATCTACTTTATCTTTTTGTATCACCGGATGTGGCTTACCAAGGCGAGTCTTGCTGACATGAAGCTTTATGCCGACAGTGTCTTTGCCTCCATTCCGGTCGGTCTCATCACCCTCGACCGGGAAAACCGAGTGGTTTCCTGCAACCGAAAGAGCGAAGAAATCCTTGGCCGATCCTCAGATTCACTCTGCGGTGCCGGTCTTGAGGAGATTTTCCCCGGCGATGGGCCGACATTTGAGGAACTGTGCACAGGCGGGCTGGATCATGACGCCCAGTGCGTTGGTGCGGACGGTGGCGATCGTGCCGGTTGCCATCAATGGTTCCAACCTCGTCAATCATGATGGCGAGCGGATCGGCAAGGTTCTCATTATCAAAGATATGAGGGCCATCCGCGAGATGGAGATGCAGCTCGAACGTTCCCGCCGCATGGCCGCTCTGGGGCGGATGGCCGCAGGCATCGCCCACGAGATTCGCAACCCTCTCGGCACCCTGCGCGGTTTTGCCCATTTTTTCGGCAACCAGCCCGGTGCAGGCGAGGAGGCCAAGGGCTATGCCGCTCTTATGGTCAGCGAAGTGGACCGGTTAAACAACACGATTTCCGGCCTGCTCCAGTTCGCCCGACCCCGCGAGCCGCAGATGCAGCCCGTTAAACTCGACGAGCTGCTGGCCAAGACCGCAGCCCTTATGGCCTCCGATCTGGCCGGCCGCGGTTTGCGTTTTCATTGCCGCACCGATACTGGGATCAGTTGCACCGGCGACCCCGACCTGCTGCTCCAGGTCCTGATGAACCTCTTGAAAAACAGCATTTCCGCCACCGCCGAAGGCGGCGAGATCTCGCTGACCGCGGAAGAGGACAGCCAGACGGTGAGGATAACGGTAACCGACAGCGGTTGCGGCATGAACGAGCAGGAAAGGGAACGGATGTTCGATCCTTTCTTCACCACCAAGAATACCGGCACCGGCCTTGGCCTGACTGTCAGTCACCGGATCATTGAACAGCATAAGGGCTTTTTTGAAATTCGCTCGACCCCTGGGGCAGGCACTATCATCTCCATCATTCTTCCCAAAGGATAAAAGGTAAACAACCATGGAGAAACGACGGGAAACCATCCTGCTGGTCGATGATGATGCGGCGCACCGGATCATGCTCAAGGCCAACCTTGGCGGTGAAGGCTATCTTATCCGCGAGGTGGCCGACGGCGACCAGGTTCTGCCGCTACTGCGCGAGATCGAGATCGATTTGATAATTCTTGATATGAAGATGGCCCGGATGGATGGCATTTCAACCCTTGCCCTGCTCCTGCAGGCCGGATACACCGTTCCGGTTATCCTGCTCACCGCCTTTTCGTCGGTGGACAGTGCGGTCGAGGCGATGAAGAAGGGGGCCTTTGATTATATCACCAAGCCGGTGGATATCGGCGAACTGCAACTGACCATCGCCCGCGCCCTCAATTTTCGCGGCCTCCAGGAGGAGAACCGGCAGCTAAAGGAGCGGCTCGGCGAGCGGCAGATCGCCACCGACATCCTCGGCAAGAGCTCGGCCATGCAGGAGATGTTCGCGACCCTTGCCATGGTGGCACCCACCGACGCCACGGTCCTTATCACCGGCGAGTCGGGTACCGGCAAGGAGCTGGTGGCGGGCGCCCTGCATCACCACAGCCCGAGGAAGGATGGGCCGTTCATCAAGCTCAACTGCGCGGCCTTAAACGACAGTCTCCTGGAAAGTGAACTCTTCGGCCACGAGGCCGGGGCCTTTACCGGTGCGGCCGGAAGGCGCAAGGGCCGCTTCGAACTGGCTCATCAGGGAACCCTTTTTCTCGATGAGATCGGCGACATGAGCCTGACCACCCAGGCCAAGGTCCTGCGGGTGTTGCAGGACGGCGAGTTCGAGCGGTTGGGCGGCAGCGAGACGGTGAAAACCGACGTCCGACTTCTGGCCGCCACCCACAAGGATTTGCGGGCGATGATCGAAGCGGGCACCTTTCGTCAGGACCTGTTCTTTCGCCTGTCGGTGGTGCCTATCCATCTGCCGGCCCTGCGCGAGCGGGTCGTCGACATCCCGGAGCTGGCCGGCTTCTTCCTCGGCCGCTATGCCAAGAAAAATCGCAAGGATTTAAAAGGTTTTCACCCGGAGGCCCTGAATCTCCTCATGCGTTACCCCTGGCCCGGCAATATCCGCGAGCTGGAAAATACCATCGAACGGGCGGTGATCCTCTGTCTTGGCGAACAGATCTCGCCGCATGAACTGCCGCCGCACCTGCTGGCCGAGGATGTCCATGCCGTCCGGGATAAGGATGCGGTGGAAGACGTGACCCTGCGCGACATGGAACGGCTGACAATCAAAAGCACCCTGGCAAGCACCGGCCACAATAAGAGCCTCACCGCCAAGAAGCTGGGAATCGCCCGGCAGACCCTCCTTAACAAGATCAAGGAGTATGGCCTTGAGTAGGGTTGCTGCAACGACTTGGATTATTGGGGTCAGAGTAAAATTAAATTTGATGATAAATGAACTTTTAATCTGACTCTGATCCCATTTACTCATGACCCCATTTACTCATCATTCCTTGTTGTTCCATTATTTTCGGAACATACTTGTTTTTGGGAGGGGGGCGGGGTGTCTAAAAACAAGACATAAAGCGTTGTTATTTGTCTCAAAATGAGGCAGAAAGCAATGGGACGGCTGGCAATGTGCTGGTGCTTGTTTACGAAAGTATTTAAAATATCGAAGTATTACCTAAATTGTTGCAGTCCATGGTTTTCGGCGCGAAACATGCAGTAGGGAGATAGAAGGCATCCAGCGATGTGCAATTTGCTGCACGCCATACAAGGATGAAAGGCGACCTTGTTTGCTGTCTTGAGACAAGGAGAGTGCATTTATTGAAAACCAATAACAACAATCAGGAGAATTCTATGAAACGGGTAAAAACAGCAGCATTTTTGGCAATCTTGTTCTTCTTGAGCGGCATAGCCATGGCCGGTGAGTATCAGGTGACCAAAAAGGTCGATGATCTTGATGTGGCAATAAGCCTCGATAAGAACCCGCCGGTGGCCGGCAAGAATATGATGACCATTGCCGTCAAGGATAATGCCGGCAAGCCGGTCACCGATGTCAAGATCCGCGTTGATTACGGCATGCCGGCCATGCCGGGGATGCCGGCGATGAACTATAAAAGCGATGCCGCAGGGAGCGGCACCACCTTTACCGCCCCGATCGATTTTTCCATGTCCGGTGCCTGGAATGTGGCGGTGAAGATCCTCCGCGAGGGCAAGACCTCGACGGTGAAATTCAATGTTGACGCACGCTAGGGTCGTGCAGCGGCGAACCGAAGGAGGAGTAACTGCCTGGCCAGTGGTGCCGGGCGGTCTGCTTCGGTTACTGGTGGCGGTACTGTTGCTACCGACCTTGATCGCAACCGGTGCAGCCGCCGAGACCACCCTGCGACTTCAGGACCTCTTGGACGAGGCCCTGCGCAACAGTCCGGAGATCCAAATGTATGCGGCCGGGGCAACGGCCGCGGGACACCGGATACCGCAGGCCACCAGCCTGACCGATCCGATGGTCATGGTAGGTTATCAGAATGACGGTTTCAAATCTTTTACTTACCCGGAGATGGCCGATTCGCAATTCATGCTGTCCGTCTCGCAGATGCTGCCCTTTCCCGGCAAACTTGCGTTAAGGGGGGAGATGGCGGAGAGGGAGGCCGAGGGTTTGCAGGCAACCGTTGCCGTCAGTCGCCTGCGTATCGTCCTTGCAGATCAAGGAATTGTATTACGATCTGTTCTTTTCGTATATCAATCTCGACGTCATCCATGACAAGACTGCACTCTTCTCAAGGATCGAGGACGCCGCCTCGGTCCGTTACGGTTCCGGCATGGGGATCCTGCAGGAAGTGGTGATGGCGCAGACGGAAAAATACATGCTCCTCGAAAAGCAGGAGATGCTCCGGCAGCGCATTGCTTCAATCGAGGCGATGCTGTGCAGCGCCGTCGGCAGGCAGCAGTGTGATGCCTCCTTCGGTGTGCCTGAAAGGCCGGCGGCCGCTCAGCTTCCCTGGACGAGTGAGGAGGCACTAGCCCGAGCCTACGAAAAATCACCGCTCATCGTCGCCAAACAGCGGATGCTGGCGGCAGCCGAAGCCAAGGTGAAGATGGCCGAGAAGGAGTTTTATCCCGACTTCACCATAACCGGCACTGTTGCCGAGAAGGGCTCAGTGGAAGAGGATATGTGGAGCATCACCACCACCGTCAATGTGCCGATCTATTTCGAAACCAGGCAGCGGCCGGCGCTCTTTGAGGCCAAGGCCAAACTAGCCGAAGCAGGCCACGACCTGGCGGCGACCAAGCTTATGCTTGCTGCAACCATCAGGGATAATTACACCATGGCGCAAAGCGCCGAAAAACTCATGGCCCTTTATAAAGACGGACTGATTCCGAAGACCTACCAGGACTTCGATCTGGCGATGAGCGGCTATGTCAGCGGCAAGGCAGAGGCGCTGACGGTGATCAACCGCCTGAAGTCTCTCATTGATTTCGAACTGCTCTACTGGACGAGGTTCACCGAGAGGGGCAAGGCGATTGTCAGAATAGAGGCGGCGGCAGGGGGAGTGGAGGAGTAACCAGCTCTACGGGCAGCACGAAAAACAAAGGATATCAAGACCCATGAAAAGCTCATCTCGCAGTGCCTTAATGTTCGTTGTCATAATTATCGCCCTGCTCGCCGGCCCTGCCATGGCAAAGGCGGCGCCACCCCTGAGCACTCATGCCGGGCATGGCGAGGCCCTGCCACCCCAGGCGGCAAAGCCGCAAGCAGTCGCCCCGGCCGCAACCGACGAGTTCGGTGAGGATGCGGCGACCATCGAAATCACCCCTGACAAGCAGAAACTCATCGGTGTTATGTCTATGGTCGCGGCGGTTACCCCGCTGCACCGAACCATCCGCACCATCGGCCGGATCGAGTACGACGAGCGCGGTCTGGCCACCATCAATACCAAGATCGAGGGCTGGATCGAAAAGCTCCATGTCAACTATACCGGCGATTATGTAAAAAAAGGCATGCCGGTGGCCGAGATCTACAGCCCCGAATTGTACGCCACCCAACAGGAATTCCTCAATGTCCTCGAATGGACCGGCAAGAAACCTGTAGGCAGCGGGAACCACAAGCTGTACTACAATAAAGAGGCGGATTTTCCCGACCTGTTGGCCCGCGATGCCCAGTCGATGGTCAAGGCCGCCCGGCAGCGCCTCAAACTTTGGGATATCTCCGATGCCCAGATCGATAAGATCGAAAAGACCGGTACCCCGGTGCGGACCCTGACCATCTACAGCCCGGCCAGCGGCTATGTGGTCCAGAAGGCGGCGATTCAAGGCATGCGGGTGATGCCCGGCGAAAAACTCGTCGATATCGTCGACCTCTCAACCCTTTGGGTGGTTGCCGATATTTACGAGAATGATCTGCCCTTCGTCAAGATCGGCCAGAAGGCGACGATCAGCCTGAGTAATTTTGCCGGTAGAAAAATTGCATCGACCATCGACTATCTCTACCCGCTTTTGTCCGGCGATACCCGGACGGTGAAGGCGCGCTTTACCATTTCCAACCCGCAGGGCGACCTGAAGCCGCAGATGTTCACTGAGGTTGAGATCTTCATCGACCTCGGCAAAAGGCTTGCTCTGCCCGAGGCGGCGGTGATCAATACCGGCACCCGCAAAATGGTGTATCTTGACAAGGGCGACGGCGTTTTCGAGCCGCGCGACGTGACCACCGGCATTCAGGCGGAGGGGCTGATCGAGATCACCGCCGGTCTTGCAGCGGGTGAGAAGGTGGCTTCCCAGGCCAATTTCCTCATCGACTCGGAGGCACGCTTAAAGGGTGTGGTGCAGTGATGATTGGAAAAATCATTGAGTTCAGCGCCCGCAACCGTTTTCTTATCTTCCTTGCGGTCTTCTTCCTCACTGTCTGGGGCGGCTGGGCGCTTCTGCGTACCCCCCTTGACGCCATCCCGGACCTGAGCGAAACCCAGGTCATCATCTATACCGAGTGGATGGGCCGGGCCCCCGATCTGGTCGAGGATCAGATCACCTATCCGATCACCTCGACCCTCCTTGCCGCCCCGAAGGTCCAGGTGGTCCGCGGCTTTTCCTTTCAGGGCAGCTCTTTTATCTATGTGATTTTCGAGGAAGGGACCGACATCTACTGGGCGCGGAGCCGGATTCTTGAATACCTCCAGGCGGTGCGCAGCAAGCTGCCGGCCAGCGTCAATCCGGTGCTCGGACCGGATGCAACCAGCGTCGGCTGGGGCTTTTCCTACGCCCTGATGGACGACACCGGTCAGCACAATCTCGCCGAACTGCGTTCCCTCCAGGACTGGAACATTAAACTCGCTCTGGAGAGCGTGCAGGGGGTGGCGCAGGTGGCCTCCATCGGCGGCTTCGTCAAGCAGTACCAGATAACCATCGACCCGAACAAGCTGCTCGCCTACAATATGCCGATTTCCAAGGTGATGGAGGCGATCCGCAGGAACAACCAGGATGTCGAGGGCCGGGTGATCGAATTCAGCGGCATTGAGTACATGATCCGCGGCCGCGGTTACATCAAGGGGATGGAGGATATTGAGTCGATTGCCGTCGGCAGCGATGGTGCCGGCACCCCTATTCTGGTCCGCGATATCGGCGAAGTTCGCCTCGGCCCGGAGATCCGCCGCGGCCTGACCGATCTTGACGGCAAGGGCGAGGTGGCAAGCGGCATCGTCGTCATTCGCTTTGGCGAGAACGTCCTCTCGGTCATCGAACGGGTCAAGGAAAAGATCGAGAAAGACATCGCGCCATCCCTGCCGAAGGGCGTGAAGATGGTCACCACCTATGACCGCTCCGATCTCATCAATCGGTCCATCGATACCCTGAAGGAAGAGATCATCCGCTTATCGATTGCCGTCAGCGCCGTCTGCGTCATCTTTCTCTTCCATCTGCCGAGCGCCCTGGTGGTGATCCTTACCCTGCCACTGGCCATCGTCATGTCGTTCATCGCCATGTATTACCTCGGGGTGACTTCCAATATCATGAGCCTTTCCGGCATCGCCATCGCCATCGGGGCGATGGTCGACGCCTCGATTATCATGGTGGAGAATACCCACAAAAAGCTGGAGGAATGGGTGCAGGTCGGGCGACCCGGCCAGCGCATTGATGTGGTTATCGAGGCGGCTAAAGAGGTCGGGCCGTCGCTGTTTTTCTCGCTCCTGGTCATAACCGTTGGTTTTCTGCCGGTCTTTACCCTCCAGGCCCAGGCCGGCCGCCTTTTTAAGCCCCTGGCCTATACCAAGACCTTTGCCATGCTTTTTGCCTCTTTCCTCGCCGTCACCATGACCCCGGTGCTGATGACCATGTTTATCCACGAGAAGGTTCCGGTGCTGAGCAGGATTCCGTTGCTTAAATATCTGTTCACGATTTTTCCTGAAGAACGGCATCCGGTCAGCATGGCCCTGCACTGGCTCTACGAACCGGTGGCCCGCTTTGCTCTGCGCTTTAAGTGGCTGGTGATCGTCCTTGCCCTGGCCATCATGGGGGCGACGATCATCCCTTTCCAGAACCTGGGTTCCGAATTTATGCCGCCCCTCTACGAAGGGACACTGTTCTACATGCCGGTGACCGTTCCCGCAGCCTCGATCTCTGAGGTGACGAAACTTCTGCAGCTCCAGGATAAGCTGCTCAAACAGATCCCCGAGGTGGCACAGGTCTTCGGCAAAGCGGGCAGGGCCGACACCGCCACCGACCCGGCGCCGCTGGAGATGTTCGAGACGGTTATCAACCTGAAACCCGAGTCGGAATGGCGGCCGGGGGTAACCGTCGAGTCGTTGAAAAACGAGATGAACGACCTCCTGACCATCCCCGGGGTGGCCAACTCCTTTACCATGCCGATCAAGGCGCGGATGGACATGCTGGCCACCGGTATCCGCACACCGGTGGGCATCAAGGTCATGGGCCCGAAACTTACCGAGGTGGAGCGGATCGGGCTTGAGATCGAGCAGCATCTGCGCGACGTGCCGGGAACGCGGAGCGCCTATGCCGAACGGGTGACTACCGGCTACTTCCTCGACATTACGGTGAAGCGGCAGGCGATCGCCCGCTACGGTCTGAGCGTCGACAGTGTCAACGAGGTGATCCAGACCGCCATCGGCGGCATGAACCTCACCACCACCGTCGAGGGCCGGGAGCGCTATTCGGTGAATATCCGTTATGCTCGTGACTTCAGGAGCGACCTCAATAGCTTGAGTAATATCTTGGTGCCGGTGTCCATGGGCGGCGGCGTGCCCTCTGCTCCACCCGCCATGGCGGGTGGTACCGGTCCGGTGCGGTTTGCCGGGGCTGCGCCGCTCCTCAAGGTTCCTCTGGGCGAACTTGCCGATATCCGGGTGGTTAAAGGACCGACGGCGATCAAAAGTGAGGAGGGGATGCTCACCTCCTATGTCTTTATTGATTTTTCCGGCCGGGATGTCGGTGGCTATGTCGCCGAGGCCAAGCAGCGGGTGGCCGAACTGAAGATCCCGGAAGGCTACCGGCTGGAGTGGAGCGGCGAGTACGAGTATATGGTGAAGACCGCCGAGCGGCTGAAGACGGTCATCCCGCTTACCCTGATGATCATCTTCGTGCTCATCTATCTGAACACCAAGTCGGCGATCAAGACCATGATCGTCCTCCTGGCCGTGCCCTTTTCCCTGGTCGGTTCCTTCTGGTTCCTGCACTATCTCGGCTATAATATGAGCATCGCCGTGTGGGTGGGGATTATTGCCCTCGCCGGCCTTGATGCCGAGACCGGCGTCATCATGCTCCTCTACCTGGAGTTGGCCCATGACAAGTGGCAAAGAGAGGGCAGGCTCCGTTCGATCCCCGACCTCAAGGAAGCGATCATGTTCGGCGCGGTCAAACGTATTCGCCCGAAGATCATGACGGTATGCGTTATCCTCGCCGGCCTCATCCCGATCATGTTCAGCCACGGCGCCGGTTCGGATGTGATGAAGCGGATTGCCGCGCCGATGGTCGGCGGAGTGGTCACTTCGACGGTCCTTGAACTGCTTATTTATCCGGCTATCTACCTGATATGGAAGGGACGGGGGCTGCGTAGTCGTCCCGAGGGATCCGAGTAAGGTCTGATTTCAAAATCAAGCTAAGCCGTTGTAAAAAAATAACCTGGCCATAGGAACGCCCGGAACGGCATAAGGAGCCGTAACAAAATGGCTTGAAATGGCCAGGTTATTTTGTAACGGCTCCTAAACGGCGCATCAGCCGCATGCCATTCATTGTTACCAGAAGGGATGCGCCCATATCGGCGAAAACGGCAAGCCAAAGATTGCCCATGCCGAGAAGAAGTAACAACAGGAAGATGACTTTAATCGCCAGGGCGAAAACGATATTCTGTTGAATGATCGCCACTGTCTTATGGCTCAATTTGATGATATAGGTAAGTTTGCCAAGATCATCGGTCATTAAGGCGACATCCGCCGTTTCCAGCGCCACATCCGATCCCGCTACCCCCATGGCCACGCCTACCGTTGCTGCCGCCAGGGCGGGGGCATCGTTGACACCGTCGCCGACCATAACTACCTTGCCGTAGTCACTGGCTATTTTATTTACTGTTGCCACCTTATCCTCAGGCATCAGGCCACTGTAGTAGGTATCAAGATCAAGTTTTTCGGCAATTGCCCCGGCTACTCGATCGTTATCGCCGGTGAGCATGGTGATGTGCTTCATACCGGCTGCATGCAGGGCTTGTATCGCTTCCCTGCTGTTTTCCCGTAAGGTGTCGGCTACCGCAATCATGCCGAGAATGAGATTCCCGGTACCCATGAGCATGACCGTCTTGCCTTGTTGTTCGAGATCGGCCAGCGTTTTCCCATGTGCAGCCAAATCATAACCGAGGTCTTCAAACAAACGGACATTGCCGATGTATATCGTTTGTCCATTGATCTCCGCCTGCGCCCCACGCCCTACCAAGGCTTTGAAATGCACCGCAGTCTTTAAACCAAGCCCTTTGGCCTTTTCAACGATGGCGTGGGCTAAAGGATGCTCGGACCATTTTTCGATGGCCGCGGCCATTGCTAAAAATTCGGTCTCGGAATAGCCATTGGTAACCACAATATCGGTAACCACCGGTTTGCCTTGGGTTAAGGTTCCGGTTTTGTCAAAGGCAATGGCATCGATAGAGCCCATCACCTCCAGATAGGCCCCACCCTTGATGAGAACACCGCGCCTGGAGGCATTGCCGATAGCCGAGACGATCGCTACCGGGGTGGAAATCACCAGGGCACAAGGGCAGGAGATAACCAGCAACACCAAGCCATTATAAAACCACGGGGCGAAAGGCTGTTGGAAGAGCAGCCACGGCACAACCATAACTCCAGCGGCCAGCACCAGGACCAGAGGGGTATAATACTTGGCAAATACATCGACAAACTGCTGCGAGGGGGCCTTCTGTGCCTGGGCTTCCTCGACGAGATGGGAGATTTTCGCCAGAGTCGAATTGTCGGCACTCTTGGTGACGCTGATTTCCAGGGCGCCGTGTTCGTTCACTGTCCCGGCATACACCGTATCGCCCGCTGTTTTTTCAACGGGAATCGATTCACCGGTAATGGTGGCCTGATTGACTGCCGATATCCCGCTATGGACAATGCCATCCATGGCGATGCGCTCGCCGGGCTTGACTATGACGATATCGCCTACCAGGATGTCCTCAACGGGCAAACGTTTTTCCTCGTTGTTCCTTCGCACTAAGGCGACCGGTGGCGCCAGTTCCATGAGCGAGCGGATGGATTGGCGGGTTTTATCCATGGTGTACGCCTGCAAGGTGTTGCCGACGGAAAACAGAAAGGCAACCGCCGCGCCCTCGCTCCATTCGCCTATGGCCGCTGCGCCAATTATGGCGGCAGTCATCAGAAAATTCATGTCGAGTGATAAGGAACGGAGGCCGTACAAACCACTTTTTGCGGCGTGAAAGCCACCGGTAATGGCTGTGAGAGCATAGAGCCAGACAACAATACCCCCGTCATCCCCAACCAGTCGAAGACCGTTGCAATTGCCAGCATTACTCCGGATGCAATGGTCGTCAGGGTCCGACCATTTTTCCACCAGACGGTTTCCGGCATCGGCTGGCGAGTAGCCTCCTCCTTTATTGCCCCATATCCGGCTTGTTTCACCGTTTGTATAAGGGCAGAATCGGTAATGTTGTGCTCAACCGTCAATTTGCCGGCACCAAAATTAATCATCGCCGATCGTACCCCCGGCATGGCGGCAAGTCTTTTTTCCAGTTTTGCGGCACAATCGCCACAGTCCATGCCGGAGATGCGAAAAATTGACTTCTGCAACCCTTCCGGGTAGCGCAGGTTGCCGTTTTCGGCCATCCGTCATGACGATCGGCGACTGACCGAGATGTCACAGGCACTCTTTTTTGCGAATCGAGGGATTGCCGATTTTGTTTATATCAAAAAGACCGCCACTGCAGGTCTTGACAACACCTGCACAACAGGGACCCTGGCAAAGCTGTCCTTCCAATCCTTCTGTGGGTTTGATTAAGTTCGCTGTTTTCATTATCTTTACCTATGTTGAATATGCTCAATCCCCTGCGCCAAAAGCAGAGAGATATGGGCATCATCAAGAGAATACCAGACCATTTTGCCCTCTTTGCGGTATTTCACCAGTCGCGCACTCCGCAATAACCGGAGCTGATGCGACACCGCCGATTGCCCCATGGCAACGATGGCGGCAATGTCGCACACGCAAAGTTCCCTCCGGGAGAGGGCGTGCAAAATCTTGATCCTCGTGGGATCACCTAAAATTTTAAACGTTTCGGCAATCTGTCGGGCGTCTTCGTCGGGAAGCATTTCAGCTTTTGGCCAAACAGACAATCTGGTCATGCACGCATAACCCTTCGCAAACATCTCTCTGGTCGTTGATTTGTTTCATGTGAAAGTCCTAATATATGATCATTTGTTCATATGATAAATAATGCACCACGAGGTGTCAATGGCTTTGTAAGCAAAATCAGCGTCAAATATCCTGGAGGCCTCGGAGCAGTTACCTGAAAACCGTGCCGTTTATCCTCATCTCAAAGGATAAAACGATCAAAGTGATACCATTCGAAAGGATGCTGTCGCAGGGCGTTTTCCAAAAGATCGGCATACTGCTGGGCAGCCCCTTCGATGGCCTGCCGTCTGTCGCGGCGGCATGCCGGTTGAATGGAAATTGGCTCGGCCATGGTGCACCGGTAGCTGTTTTTGCCGGCGCGGAAGGCGAAAAATACAAAAAGGGGCGCGCCGGACAGCAATGCCAAAACAAAAGGCGCTTCGGGAAGGTAGGCGTCACGGCCCAGGAAGGTGACGCGCACTTTGCGTTGATCGCTTCGCCAGACAATATCCCCGGCTATGGACACTAACCCTCCAGATCGTAAGAAGTGCAGGGCGGCGACTGAAGTAAATGGTGAAGTATCTCCTTGGCTTACACCAATGATGGTGACTCCGGATCGGCGCAGATCATCTTTCTGCATGCGCTCCACTCCTTCCTTTTCCTTCACTCCCATATAAAGAAGCAACTGCAGATCGTCTCTCTGCTTTTTTAGGAGCGTCGCAGCTATTTCCCAGTTACCAAGATGCGACATAAGAAGAATGCCGCCTTGCCGGCCAAGGACTGGCTCAAGTTTTTCCAAACCCTGGGAGGTGAAGGCGGCTGGTTGAGCCTGACCCGCCAGGAATCGATCAAGATGGATGGTGGTAAAGTTCTGGTATTGTTTGAAGGTACAATACAGTTGATAGATTCTCCCCTTCTCTGGATAGAGGGCGGCATAGAAACGACGACTTTCCCCTACCCGCGGTGAAAATACGAAGTAGCCGGTTGCAATAATCCGTGCGGTGAGGGCAAACAACCAGGATCCGCAGTAGCCGGCGATCCTGGCGAGGAGTTTGTACCAGAAGCCGTTCATGAACGAAACAATGAGAAAATCCGGTAACAGATGAGTCTGCTGAACGTCGTCGAATTACGCAGGAAATCACGCCAGGGACGAAAATGGCTGACCCGTTCACCCCTTTTCTGATAAATCACTTGGACCGGCGCTTCCTTGATTTTTATGCCCTGCTGATGCGCTTTTACCAATATTTCCACCTCGAACTGGTATCTCCTCGCCTTTGTTGGAAGGTGCATGATCTCCGGGATGGGGTAGAGCCTGAAGCCGGATTGGGAATCTTCTACCCAGGGTCCGCCGGCGGTCCACACCCAGAAGTTGGAAAACTTACGGCCGAATTTGCTGGTCCACGGCACATTTCTATTGTCGGTCATGCCCTGGCGGTTACCGATGACCAAACAGCGTTCACCGTCATTCACCGCGTGCAGTAAAGTTAAAGCATCTCCAGGGTTATGCTGGCCATCGCCGTCGAGAGTGATTGCCCAATTACAAGAATTTTCCAGGGCTGCAGCAAAACCGGTGAGGAGGGCGCCGCCTTTGCCAAGGTTTACCGCATGGCGTCGGACGGTGATGCCCTCAATTCCATCAATAATTACTGCAGTCGCATCGCTTGAGCCGTCATCCACCACAATAACCGGCAAACCAAGATTCTTTGCCTTGTCGATAACCGTACCGATAAACAGGCTATGATTGTATACCGGGATGATGATAGCCGGTCGCATGGGCATTGGCATAGTCTGACGGTCCGGGTTTGCGGGTGATACGTTCATTGACTCAGGAAATCAACTGCCGGGACAGGGAGACAGCCGAAGGCAATTGACCAGGTGCCGGGCCCCATATGGACCCCGGAGGTCAGTGACAAAGGGGTGAGAAGGATTTCCGCTTGCGGCAAAAGGGATTCGACCTGTTGTCGAACGGCGGTTGCCACCCAGGGCTCATTATCGGAATATTGCAGCAAGATTGTCGGGATTGCCGATTGATTAGAGCGTTCTTTCAGCTTTTCCAAGGCAAAGGCCAGCTGTCCTTTACTGCTATGCACCACGCCGACCTTTTTAACCCCATCGATGGTTGGGGTGATAACCGGTCTCATATTCAGCAGGTCGCCGAAAAAACCACCTGCCTTCGACACCCGTCCACCGGCTACCAGATACTTCAGCTCATTAATAAAGACATACTCGGTACATTCCGTACTAAGGTTTTGCGCAGCAGCAATAACCAGGTCCGGGGAGTTGCAAATTTTTGCATACCGGGCGGTGAGGAGAGCAATGACTGCCAGGCGTCCGGATGCGGCGCCGGTATTGATAACCGTAAGTAACGTGCCTAGTTGGTTATTGTCCTTCCATTTCATGGCGGCATCATAATTGCCGGTAAAGGCGGCGCCGACACAGAGATAAAGGGACGGTCCGAATTGCTGACAAATACTCTGATAGTGCTGCTGTCGTTCAAAATTTGAGGCTTGGGCGGTGGTGATTTTCTTGCCCTTGTGCAGCAGGGAGTAGATCTGTTCCGAGGTGCACAGGCTTTCCGGTCTGGCATCATCACCGACTATGATATAGCTGTCAAGGAGGGTGATGCCAAGGTCCTGAGCCATTACCCTGCTAAGCGATCCGGCTGCATCCGTTACTATATGGAGCGCCGGTCTGTTTCCGGTTTCCGGAGAGGGTTTATAGCTGTCCCCGTCTATCGCCGCATCGGTCCACTGGACGATATGGCCAAAGGCGCCAAGTTGTCCGCGCAGCTTTTCGGGATCCGGCGTATGGATATGGATTTTAAGGGAAGATTCATCTTGAAGGACGACAAGGCTTTCCCCAAGTTTGGCCAGATTGTCTCTGACGGCCGCCTGGTTTTTCGCTGGATCTTCATCTGGTACCGGCTTTTCATCCAGTTGTATAACGACATCGACGCAGTAGCAGTCGGTGGCTTCCTGGCGAAAGGAGTTACTGATGGCAAGCCTGCCGGAAAAGATGTCGACAATGGAGCTGGTGGTTTGTTCCTGCCTGCTGAGATGCCGGAAAAAACCGTCAAAAAAAACATACATGGCCAAGGCGCCGGAGTCGACAACCCCGGCTTTCTGAAGATCAGGAAGAAGCTGCGTGGTGTCGAACACCGACTTTTGCAGGGCGATGCAGAGGGGGGGGTAGAGGGTATTCAGGTCGACATGAGCCTCTAGGACAGCGGGCAGGCTGTCAAAAATCGAAAGCATGGTGCCGGCACAGGGTCTGGCAATAGCTTGCCATGCTTTTTCCCTGCCGAGGGAGGCTTTTTCGGCGAGACCTGCAAAATTTTCTGCCTGACAAAATTCCCGGAAGAAGGCGGCGGCGATATTGCCTGAGTTGCCGGTGGCACAACGGGCTAAAAGAAGGCGAGTTGTTTCGGTATCGTCGCCTGGATTGCGAAAGGGCGCCAGGCTGATGCGCAGATTGGTGCCGGTATCCCCGTCGGCGACAGGAAAAACATTGATCCGATCGAGAAGATCGGCCCATGCCGAAAGACAGGCATAGGCTGCGGAAAAGCTGTCGTTAAGAACACTCATTGTGTGAGGATCTGAACAATGGCAATCCAGTCGTATTTGCCGTTCTTTGTAAGGGGCATCCGCTCGACCTTTTTCAGGCGACGGGGCAGGGCGTAGGGTTCAAGGCAAAGGGTCAGGTTTTTTAGGATTGTTGTGGTATCGGCTGTATCACCCTCAATCAAAGCGCCGATGCGGTGTTCACGCCCTCCTGCTTCAGGCAGGGCCATGACCGCACAGTCCCTAACGCCGGGTTCTTTCTTGATGAGAACGCTGATTTCCTCAAGATCCACCCGCTTACCACCGACCTTGGTGACACTGTCGGTCCGACCCTGGAGGGTGAAGTGGGCGGTGCCCTTGGCTTCCACTCGATCACTGGTACTGAAGAAACCAGCTCCATCGACCGGCAATTCAGGCGATACAAAGGGTGAGTGCACGGCTAGGCAGGAATCTATGACCTTCCAGCGAATCGTCGAAAACGGGGTGAAAAACTCTTCACCCAGCGATCTGTTTCTTGTGGCAATGCCACCAGTCTCGGTGGAGCCATAAACCTCGACAATGCCATTGGAGTTTTGCCTGGAAAACATCTGGTTATCTTCTGTATCAAGCATGCCGGCTGAAGAAAAGGCCAGGCGGAGGGACATTTTTTTGTCCCGCAGCACCCGGTAATGCGCCGGAATGCTGGCCAGGATGGTAGCCTTCTGCTTTTTTGCAGCGGCGACTATTTCATTGGGAAAGGAGGGCGTTTGCGGTGCGACGGTCGCCGAGGAGACAAGCGGCAGGATCACTGAGAAAAGCAGGCCATAGATATGGCAGGGCGGGATTGTCGCCAGAATGCAATCGTCTTCCGTCACCGCAAAACGTTTTGCCAGAAAGAAGCCTTCGCCGAAAAGATTTTCTCCCGTCTTCGACCAGACCTGCGGTGTGCCTGTTGAGCCGCCGGTGAAGATTTTCAGCAATTCACGCCGGGGTTCAGTCTGGGGCGCAATCGGCATCCCTGTCAAACCGGTCGATTGCCGGTAAAGCACCTGCACCCCCAGCGGAAATTCCCGGGTGGTATCGGTCAGCGCTGTTGTAAATCCGGTAGCTTGCTGCAGTTGTGCAAGGGTATTGGCGGAAAATGCGTAGGGGAGCAAAAGGGTAGGGCCACCGCCCAGGGAGGCGAGGAGCGCCGCCGCTACCATCGCCTTGTCTTCTGCCGCAAGACAAACCATTCCTCCGGGTTGTTCCCGGTCGCTGAGGACAATACGCAAGCCGGCTGCCATCTTATACACTTCACCGAAGGTGGCACCGCCACGAACGAATTCTTTGTCCGGCAATTTTGGCCCCTGCAGCAAGTCCTGCACCGCCGCATTAAGGCTATTTGTCGAAGAGTATGCTGTCATCTTCTCTGGTTAGGGTTCGGCCGAAAGATTGTCCGGCAAGGTCTCTATCGCGCGGCCTGAAGGTGTTGTCGGCCATTTCTTTTTTTACTACCTGCTTAAACAGCTTGGCCATTTTTAACCGTTGCGGTTCATCATGATAAAAGGTGTCCCAGGCGTAATCAAGCAGTTCCTGGAGTTTTTCTGGGCGCATATGCTTTGGCTGGAAGACCACCTGGTCGGCAGAAAAATCATTCCAGTCACGGGAGAGGATGCGATTCGCCAAGCTCAGCTCGTCATAGGCCTTGGTGTGCGGAAACGGTGTCAGGACCGTGAATTCGGCAAGATCGAGCTCAATTTCCAGGAGGAAATCAACGAAGCGTTTGATGTAATCTTCGGTATGCGTGTCGAGGCCCAGTAAAATTGTGCCTTCCACCATGATGCCATGATCGTGATAGCGTTTGATCCGTTCCTTGATATAGTCGGAGGTGTCAAAGACTGCCTGATAGACATACCAGGCTCCGGCTTGGGCTGCAAGGTTGAGGACTTGCGGTTTGTCTTCAATGGGGTGCGAGCACCAGTTCTTTTTCAGGGGAATCATCTCTCGAAACAGTTCCATTTCCCACTTGGTGTCCTGGGCCAGGGAGTTATCGACGAGAAACAGCCGATTGTTGTCAATCCCGGCGATCTCGGCAACGACCTTGTCAATGGGCCGTGGCCGGAAAATCCTCCCTCCCAGATAGGAAACGGCACAGGGATAGCAATTAAAGCGGCAGCCGCGTGAAGCATGCATCAGATCGACCATCTGCACGCCTTTATGGTTGTAAAGTTTGCGGTTGAGGATGTCCCGGCGTGCCGGACCAACGAGGGCAATATCCGGGCGTTGGTCGATATAATTATAGCAGGCCTGTAATCTGTTTTGCCGGAAGTCTTGCAGTACCTGCTCCATCCGCCCTTCGGCTTCACCGAGGAACACCGCGTCGGCGTGTTCCATGGTTTCTTCTGCATGGAGCATGGTGGCGATGCCGCCAAAAATGACCTTAATGCCCTTTTTGCGATAGGCATCGGCGATTTCCCAGCCTCTTTTCACCTGGATGGTCAGCATCATGGAGATGCCGACCATATCTACAGCCTCGTCAAAATCAATGGTCTGCAGATTTTCATCAATAAACTCGATGTCGACATAATCGGGGAGGGTGGCGGCAAAGACTACCGGGCCATGCGGCGGCAGATGAAACTCGGTTTGTCTGTCGAGCTTCGACCATTTTGGATAGATGAGTTTAAATTTCATTTTTATTATAAAAGGGCAACTAAAACATCCCGCCATTAACGGAAATGACCTGGCCGGTGACATAGGAGGCGGCATCCGAACAGAGGAATCCGACCACCTTGGCGACCTCTTCCGCTCTGCCGATGCGGGCCATGGGGATGAGGGTTTTGATGTGCTCTTTCGGGGCTTGGCGAATCATGTCCGTTTCAATGAGGCCGGGCGCTACGACATTGATGCGGATACCGAGGCGAGCGACCTCGGTGGCGACCGACCTGCTGGCCGCGTTCAAACCGGCCTTGGCTGCCGAATAATTAGCCTGGCCGCGATTGGCCATGAGCGAGCTGGCGGAGGAAATGGAGACGATGGCCCCTTTACGCCTGCGCACCATTATTTCAATGACCGGTCGAGTCATGTTATAAAAACCGCTCAAGGTGGTATCAATGACTGACTGCCAATTCTCCGGGGGCATCATCATAAATAAACCGTCGGCGATGATACCGGCATTATTGATGAGAACATCGATTCTGCCGAATCGTTCGGTAATGTCTTCAATTGCCTTCTCCGTTGCCTGGCCATCTCTGACATCGAACTGATAAATCTCACCTTGGCATCCTAGACCCTCAACCGCTGCCAGAGTCTCTTCCGCGCCGTTTTTATCACCCATGAAGTTGATTACGGTGTAGTATCCGTGCTGTGCCAACTCGACACAGATCGCTCTGCCGATGCCCTTGCTGCCGCCGGTTACGATGGCTATTTTCCGTTCGTCGCTATCAGTCATTCTTGTGTATTCACGCCTGGAAGAGCTGGAGCGTCATGCTGCCGATGAGCGTATTTTCCATGTGTTGCCGGCAGGATATTTCTCGGAGATTGCCAAAATTATAAAGGTTTTCAGATAGGGACAGGATTTTGCCGCCGATCGGCAGGTAATCAATGAGGAAATCGGCCTTTTTGATGCCCACCAGCCAGCCCATCTTATCTGAATCCAGTCCTTTGCTTTGTATTCTGTCCCAACCGTTGCACACTCCGGCGGTTTGCGCCGCCAATTCCACCAAAACCAGAGACAGCACCCCCTTGTCATCGGCCATAGGCCAAAACCTATCAACATGGCTGATTGTCAAGGCATGCTGTCGGTCAACCTCAAGCACTTCGCCTATCAACATCATATCCCCACGATGCGGGAGAAGGTCTTCTAAGGTTATTTCAGAGAGGGGTATGGTATGCATATTCGACACTGATACCTCATTATTTCTGAAATCGCCACCAAATTTGATGACAAAATCCTGTTCGTTATATAAGATGACGGCGTACAAATCCATCGATGTAATTTTCTAAAAAGTTTAGTTAATACGCTATGTAATATAAATTTATGCAACAACTTATAGAAGAATTGAAAGTCAAACTGATAGATATTCTTAACCTCCAAGACATAACACCTGAAAAATTTGACGAAAATGCCCAGTTGGTTGGGGGAGAGCTGGGAATCGACTCCATCGATGTCTTGGAGATGGTTGTCATGGTTGAAAAAGATTACGGACTTATCATCAACAATCAGGAGGTTGGTGAAAAGGTCTTTTCATCACTTGCCAGTCTTGCCCGCTATATCAAGGAAAACTCCTCCAAGGCATCTTTTTGACGAGTTCCACCGTATATATCGCTGGCGCAGGGATGATCGGTACCCTCGGTTCGGGTTTGGCCGCTGCGGAAAAGACCTTGCATGCCAACCGCTCGGCAATCAAGCCTATAACAAAGTGTCGGAGGAACTGAACCGCAATGCGATGCGTTAACCGCCTTGCCCATTTAGTTTGTCTCGCACCGCCAATTCTGCTCTGGTGCATATTGATCGTAGTGAGCTTGCCACAACCGCTGGTTGCCGCAGATTCCGAGGAATTGCTCAGTTTTCTGGCGGAAATTCAAGCCGCATCGGAGAAGGTCAGGTCTTTTTCCAGCGAATTTGTCCAGGAGAGGAGGCTTGCCCTTTTTGCCGAACCGGTAATTTTCCATGGTTCCTTGACCGTTGTCCGACCCGACCGGTTGCGCTGGGAGTTTACTGCACCTCTTCCTTCCGTCCTTATATTCCGCGGTGAACAGGGAATTCGCTGTAACGACAAGGTACCACCAACCCATTTCGACCTCGGTACCGACCCGATCATGCGAACCGTAGCCGAGCAGCTGTGGCTCTGGCTGGGAGGCGATTACTCACGCTTGAATGCCCTGTATCTTATGGAAAAATCAGGGCCTTCCGCCCTGCGCATCACCCCGAAAGATCATCGGGTTTCGGACTATATCAGCAGTATAACCATCACCTTTGACACGACCAGCAGACAACCCGAAAAGGTGGAAATCGCCGACCCCGGCGGTGACACGACTGTTATCAGTTTTAAATCCTATGTCCTAAACGGCAATACCCCGGAAGTTCTTTTTTCCCGCTGTGGCACCGATGAGTAGAACTGCGGCGATTTTCCGTTGGCTCATCGCTTTCATTGCTTGCGGTGTGGGTCTGTATTATTGCAATGATCTGAGACTCGCCGACGATGCCATCGACCTGCTGCCGGGCGAGGCTGTGCGCGGCGACCTGAGACTGCTGAAGCGCATGGGCCTGGTTGATCGGTTATTTATTACCGTCTCCGTCAAGGAAGAGAACGGAGAAATTTCGCCGGTCGGCAAGAAATCCCTGCAGGAGAGCACCAGGAAGCTTGGCGACCTGCTGACCGCAAGCGGTCATTTTTCCTATGTGTTGTCGCATTTGCCGCAAGGGTATGAGTTTTCCCTTTTTGCCGCCATTCAGCCGTCCCTGCCCTTGCTGCTCGATGAAGGGGATCTGGCGACCCTTGCGGTCATGACCTCGCCTGCCGGAATTGAGGCCGGTTTGCTGAAGTCGTTCGCCCTGCTCAACAGCCCCGCCGGCATTGCCCTGAAAAAACAGGTGCAGATCGACCCCCTGGGCTTGATAACCCTGGCCCTGCAAAAGCTGAACCTTATTCGATCTGAATTCTCGGTGCGTCTCGACGATGGTTTTTTCATGAGCAAGGATGGCAAGAGCTGTCTTTTAGTGGCCGAAAGCAGTGAGTCCCTGACCGATTCAGACCGGGCAGCGGCCATAGAGAAAATCCTGGGCGAGGCATATCGCCAGGCGCTTCCTGCCGGAATCGAGGCGAGCGTCATCGGTAGTTTGCCGCACACCCTCGCCAACAGCCGATCCGTCGAGAACGATCTGCGGGTGCTGTTGCCCATGGCATCGATTCTCCTCGTGCTGTTGTTTGGGGGCGTTCTGCGTAATATCCGTTTTCTCGTGGTGGTCAGCGTGCCGTATCTGGCGGCGCCTCCGGCAATCGCCTTAACGAGTCTTTTCTATGATAAACTCAGTGGTCTCGCCCTCGGTTTCGGTATTGTTCTGTTGGGAATTACCGTCGATGTTGCCACCCATCTGTACCTGGCCTTGACTGAGGGGCAAGGCAGCCCGCGCGAAGCGATGAAGCATGTCGCTGAACCGGTATTTTATGCTGTCTTGACGACCGCCGCGGTTTTTGTCGTGCTGATGTTTTCCCAGGTTCCTTGCCATCGGCAGATGGCCTTGCTGGCACTTTTTGGGGTACTGTTTGCTACGGCCTGCGCCTATCTGCTTATCCCGGCGATTGCCTCATCGCAATTGAAGAAACCTGCGAAAACCGTCACGAGCAATTGGCTTACGCCTTTTACCCCGAGACGTCCCGGACCTATTCTCCTGGTTTGGTTGATTCTTGTGGTCTTGGGCGTCGTAAGCTGGCCCCGGCTACATTATAACGGTGATCTGCGGGGGCTCGACGTTCCCGACAAACACGTTATCGCCAGCGAGCGCCACTTCAACGCCACCTGGGGCGGGGGAGACGAACAGGCCTTTGTCCTTGCTACCGGTAACAGTCTTGATGAGGTGCTCGACAGAAATTATCGGGTATACCGTTTTCTGAAAGAACATGGAGTGAAAAAATTCCAATCCTTTGCACCGCTCCTGCCCGGTCCCGGCGCCCAGGTACACAACCTGCAAGGATGGCAGCAATTCTGGACGGAGAATGAAGCGGAATTTCAGGGTCGGTTCGTCGCCGCGGCAGTCGCCCGTGGCTTTACCGAACAGGCCTTTTTGCCGTTTTTCACTTGGCTGAGCACCCCGCCGCAGGCCCTGTCGCCGGAAAAATTCCTGGGCGGTCCGCTGCAACCGCTGTTTTCTTCAATGCTGAAAATCCCACAGGAGAAGGTGACGGGAGACAATGGCTATATGGCCATGACCACGGTCGCTATTGATGATCAGCTGCTGCCGCAACTCCTGGAGTTTGGCCAGGGGCAGGAAGGAGTGCGGGTTCTGGCCAACAAAAAGTGGCGGGCGGAGGTGGAGAGGCTGCTCCGTTACGATGTCCTCACCCTGTCTCTGGTCGCCGGCTTGCTTATTACCCTCATGGTGGTCTATCAGTTCCGTAATGCCCGGGCTGTCATTGCGGTGCTGGCACCGGTCATCTCGTCGCTTGCCGCCATGTCGATCTTCTGCTTTCTGACCGGTGGCCAGCTGAACATGATGCACCTTATCATGGGCCTTATGGTTATCGGCGTCAGTGTCGATTATGGTATTTTCATTGTCTGCGCTAAACTTGCCGGCCAGGAAAAGGTGTCGGAAAGGTCGGTGAGCCTGACTGCCGCCAGTTCCCTGATCGGCTTCGGTGTTCTGGCCTTTGCCGGACATCCGGCCCTGTATGCGCTGGGGGTGACGGTTTTGATCGGAATCGGCGTGGCCTGGCCGACGGCCCTTCTGGTCAGTCCTGCTCTTCTGGTGTTCGGCAAGAAAGGGTGAAGGATGAAAACCGGGTTTCTCTATTTGTACTGTTGCCTCTGTCTTATCCTCAGCTCATGTAGCTTGCCGCATACCGCGTCACAACCCAATCTGGAGGGGACAGAGCAACAGGCCGGACGGTTGTTGCGTATCCGGGTGGAACGATGGGAGACCGTTCGTTTTTCCGGCCTCCTCGGCCTGCAGAAAAATGCCGCTGGGCTGCAGTATGTCGTCCTCGATGCAACCGGGGTAAAACTTCTTGAGGTGGAGGTGGCCGGCGACGGCAGCGACAAGATGCTGCAGGTGAATGGGGTGTTGAAAAATACCGATTTCGCGCCGTTTCTCTCCGAGGCCCTGGCGAGAATCTATCTTCAGGAAGTGGATGGCATCGGTTGCATCGGTTCCTGGCTTTATCAGGTATGCCGCGAAGAAAGTGAGGGCAAAGGTTTGGTCAAATACGCTCAGGCCGGGCCGTTCAAGGTATGGCGGGTCTCGGCCGTGGCAGACGCCGAAGCCGTGGTCTACCACCAGCCATGGTTGGGGCTAAGGATTTACCTGGAACCGACGAAACTTTTTCCCTGAGCGTTTTTTGTTGACGCCCGTTCTTTTGGCCCGACGGCGTGTCATGCAGCCTTCGTCATAATGGGGTGAAAACGTGGTACTTTTTTAATTTTCATGAAGGATGTTTGATGATATGGCTGTTCCGCGGAGCTATTTTCCCCGGCAGGAGGGAGATCCTGCCCCACTGGTGGCGTCGGCCTTTAGGCGCATTAATTTTGAGGATGCCGATATCCTCGGGATGGTCTGGCATGGCCGCTATGCCAGCTATTTTGAAGATGGACGCGTAGCCTTTGGCGACGCCTACGGTTTGAACTATCACAGCATCAGGGCCAATCAGATGATGGCGCCGGTGGCGCAGATGCACCTCGACTATAAACTGCCGCTGCGCATTGACGATAGGATTCGCATAGAGGCGGCGCTGCACTGGACGGAGGCTGCCAGATTGAATTTTTCCTACACCATCTTCAATCCCCAGGGGCAAGTGGCAACCAGGGGTTATACCGTACAGTTGTTGACCGATGTCGAAGGCACGGTTCAGTTTTACACCCCAGACTGGCTGCGTGAGTTTCACGGCAAGTGGCGTCAGGGTTTTTGGCAGAAGCCGGTATAAATCAACATTAGTCCATGGCTGAAACGCCACAAACTTTCATGCAAACAACGGCCATGCAACAGAACCGAGCAACCATTCTTCTCGTCCATCCCCTTGGCTACAGTGCCAAGCGCGCCGGCAGCGATATCTCACGGGTGGCCAATATCATGCCGCCTCTGGGCCTTGCTTCTATTTCCGCATACCTGACGGCCCATGGTTACCGCAACGACCTCATCGACTGTTATGCCCATCCCGACTCCGAAGCACGGATCAGTGCCTATCTGCGCTCCGAGAACCCAGCCTTTATCGGTTTTTCCTGCACCACCTCAAGTTTTTTCGATGGTGAACGACTGGCCCGCTTGGCGAAAAGAATCCGGCCGGAAATTCAGGTGATCTTCGGTGGGGTGCACGTCTCTGCCGTCAAGGAGCAAGTCCTCGAAAACTACCCGGTAATCGATTATGCAATAGTCGGCGAAGGTGAGGAAACGCTGCGGGAATTACTCGCCACCCCGGAGGAAAGGCGGGCCGAGGTGCAAGGACTGGTATTGCGTGGTGCCGGTGGCAAGGCCTTTTTCACCGAGCAGAGGGAAAAACTCCTCGACCTTGATAGCCTGCCTTTTCCCGACTATAGCAAACTGGCGGGCTACCCGGATGCCTACACCCTGCCGATCTTTAACTATCCGAAGGCCCCGAACGGCAGCTGTATCTCCAGCCGTGGGTGTCCCTATGCTTGCAGTTATTGCGATCGCTCGGTTTTCGGCAGGACCTTCCGCTATAATTCTGCCGATTACCTTTACCGCCATGTCCTCTATCTGAAGGAGACCTATAAGCTCCGCCATCTGAATTTTTACGATGACCAGTTCACCTTCAATCGTCAGCGGGTTGTCGATTTTTGCCGGATGGTCATGGAAAAACCGCTGGGTATGACCTTTAATTGTGCGGCACGGGCCGAGCACCTCGACTTTGAGCTGCTGCAATTGATGAAAGCGGCCGGGTGCTGGATGATCAGCCTGGGAATTGAGACCGGAGACGAGTTGCTGCTCGCCGCCCATCGGCAAAATGTCGATCTGCAGATGATGCGCGAGAAAATCGACCTGATCAAAAAGGCGGGAATCCGGGTCAAAGGCTTGTTGATGATGGGTTTACCGGGAGAAACCGAGGCCAGTATCAAAAAGAGCAAGGCCTATGTCTTTTCTCTGCCCATCGACGACTTCAATCTTTCCAAATTCACCCCTTTTCCTGGTTCACCGGTGTACAAACAAATTAAAGATGCGGGCGAGACCATGGGCACCTTCATGGAGGACTGGGAAAAAATGGACTGCATGTGCTTCCAGTTTGTGCCGCGGGGGATCGAGCTGGCAAGGATGGAAGAGCTGTTTGTCGACTTTTACCGCAGCCATTTTCAACGCCACCGGGTTATCTGGGGCTATGTTACGATGCTCTGGAAATCGCCGGACAGTTGGCTGCGCTTTCTGCGGAATCTGTCTTCCTTTCTCAGGTTCGTTTATACCAATAAGAGAATTGGTTAAAACCACCTGTTCATGAGCGGCAGTGGGAATTTGCATTATAGGGCGTTTTCCACGCCTCCTGCTGCCGACGAGAATAATCGGCCAGGGCATTATAAAAGGCTCCGACCGCCAGTTCGGCGCAGTGATGATGGTCACTTTCCAAGGTTTCCAAGTAGTATATGACATTTTCCGGGGTGAGTTGCCAACCGTCGGCTAGGGCACGTCCCTCCATCAGGAAAGAGACGGCATTGCCGCAGGCCACGGTATTGGCGCAGCCTTCGACCCGGAAGGCGACCATCTGCAGTTGCCCGCCGCGAATGGAGAGATACATTTCGATGGTATCGCCGCAGTCGCCGACCCGTTTCCCATAGCCATCGGGTTTCTCAAGAATCCCGCAACGCTCGGTTCTCGACACCATCTTCTGAAACTGCGCCGAATGTTTGTCTAAGTTGTCGATGGACAATTTTTCCATGGAGTTCTTCGTTGTTCTTGGTGAAAAGGATTGATTGCTTGTAAAAACAAGCAATCAATCCATAGGTGATAAGTAATCGCTTTCTTAGGGCTTTTTAAAAACCCTTTCCAATGAGGGGCGATCGGATCCGATACGTCAAGACTACCTTTTACCGACAGCTTTCGCAATTATTTTCACGCTGAAACCAACAACCTGGCGTTGGACCAAGATAGCCAAGACCTTTTCCGTCAAAAACTGGCAATATTCACTGAAATTCGGTACAGTATCCCGCAACAAACCAAGATCTAAGGTATGATTTCGGGTAATCATTGGTCTGGTGTGATTATCGAGTTACATCCAGACTTCAAAGATTTCTTGAGACTTCTGAACTGTCACGGCGTTGAATATTTGCTCGTTGGTGGTTATGCGGTGGGGTACCATGGGTATCCCCGTGCAACCGGAGATATGGATATTTGGATTGCGGCGAGTGAGCACGTTGTGACAGCAAAAAATCCACTGGTGGCAAATATTGTGCACGATGAGTCCTGAGCAGCATACTTTATCAAACACTTTTAACAAATTTTTCGATTCGGAAAAGACCAGCGGAATTCTCCTTATCCTCTGCACCACACTGTCTCTTGCCATCACCAATTCGTCCATCGGCGCCGAGTATCTGCGTTTCTGGCACATATCCATCGGAGGCCTAAATCTTGAACACTGGATAAACGACGCGCTGATGGCGGTATTCTTTCTCCTCATCGGCTTAGAGTTGGAACGCGAGCTTTACAGCGGCGAACTGTCCAGCCTTAAAAATGCCCTTCTGCCGATTTTTGCAGCTATCGGCGGGATGGCAGCACCGGCGCTCATTCATTATTCGCTCAACTTGGGCACGCCTGCCAAGAATGGATTTGGCATTCCAATGGCAACCGATATCGCCTTTGCTCTTGGCGTTTTGGCCCTTCTTGGCAAGCGTATTCCGGCGTCGCTCAAGGTGTTTGTCGTGGCTTTTGCGGTAATCGACGATTTGGGGGCGATAATCATCATCGCTGCTTTCTATACGGCGCAGCTTTCGATAGGGTATTTTGTCGGCACCTTGGTGGTTTGGGCTCTGCTCATAGTCCTCAATCGGCTTCGCGTTATGTCCCTCATTCCCTATCTGCTTGGCGGCCTGTTGATGTGGTTTCTCATGTTGAAGTCCGGCGTTCACGCTACGATTGCCGGGGTTATGTTGGCCTTTGCGATCCCCTTCTCCGCAAAAGATGATGACCAGGCGTCGCCGTCGCATATGCTTGAACACTTTTTGCACAAACCGGTTGCCTTTATCATTATGCCGATTTTCGCCCTTGCCAATACCGGCATTTTACTGGGCGCGGGATGGATGGAAAACCTTGCCGGCATGAACAGCCTTGGCATTATCGGCGGTTTGCTTGTCGGTAAGTCTTTGGGAGTCGTGGCCCTGTGTTTCTTCGCTGTCGCAAGCGGCATCTGTTGCCTGCCGGTGGATTTGCATTGGCGGCATATTTTCGGCGCCGGACTTCTCGGTGGCATTGGCTTTACCATGTCGATTTTTATTACCAATCTGGCTTTTGCCGGTAATGCCGAGGCTATTAATGGTTCAAAAACGGCAATTCTTATCGCCTCGCTCATGGCCGGAGTCATAGGCTTCCTGTGGCTGCAGGGCTTTGGCAAACCGACAGCGACGGATAGTCGCCATTGACCAAAAAGGTTTGACTCCGGCAAGGTAAAAAAGTGAAGATGACCTTACTGTTTCTTTGGTATTTCTCCTCCAGGAATGGTCATGGCAAATTTCTGGTGGCATCCCAGACAATAGACCTTTGATTCGCCATGCGCTTTGTGGCAGACTGTGCAGTCTATTTCGCCCAGGTGCGATTGATGGGGATTGCGGTCTTTAAAGTCGGCTGGTTCGGTTTTCTTCGCCAGGTCTTCCATCGGACCATGACATTTCAGGCACCCATTGTTGTCGACGGTGGCGTCGAGTGCCGGCAGCTTCGTTCCATGACAGTTGGTGCAGGTCGTAGAGGCCTTGGCATGGCGGTTGTCGAGATACCCGGATTCGGCCCAGGACGCGAAGATTTCTTTCAGTACACTCATATCTTCCTGCGTCGGAGCGCCCCATGATTCCGGCGCGCCGATCAAGCCAAAGCTTTTGCCGATCGTCCAGGAATGACAGGTCAAGCAATCACCATCGCCTCGAGGTGGCTGATGTGCCAGATGGATGCGTGTCAAATAAGGATTTTTCTTTTCCAAACCCGGCATATCCGATTGATGGCAAGCCAGACAAGAGGCCACATTGTCTTCCACCGGCGTGTGATCCTGGGGGAGCAATGCCGCTAAGTCGGCATGACAGTTTTTACAGGAGGTTGCCGCCGGTGCTGCCGCCGTGGCTATGCTGCTGGACAATGCCGGGTATCCCAAAGCAAAGACGCCAGCGAAGATGAAGACTATCCACATATTTTTCATGCTTTACACTCCACGAAAATAAACCGGCAACCCGCACTTTACATGGGTTGCCGGCTTTGTTACCTCCTTGGGAAAAGACTTCTTTGCTGTGAAGCATTTTCCGTTAAGGAGCCTCTACCCCTTGCTGGGGTTGTTGATAGAGATTCCATGTCTCGGGATCAAGCTTTGGCCTGTTCCTTTGCGGCATTGGTTCCGGCGACGCGACCGAACGAAACCGCGTCCGGGATAGCATTGCTGCCGAGACGATTGGAGCCATGTACGCCACCCGCCACCTCGCCTGCCGCATACAGACCGGGAATAACCTTACTGAAGATATCGACTACCTGCGCCTGGGGATTGATCCTCAGACCGCCCATGCAATGATGCACCGCCGGCCACTGGGCAACGGCATAGAAAGGCCCCTGCACCAATGGAATCATCGCCTTGGTTATAGACTTGTTGAAATCGGGGTCCTTGCCTTCTTCAATATATTTGTTGTGTTTATCGATGGTTGTCGTCAGCGCATCGACGGGAATTTTCAGCTTGCCGGCCAATTCGCCAATGGTATCGGCCTTGACAAACCGCCCCTTGGCAATGCCTGCCGCCACCTCCTCATTGGAACCGCCCATCTTTAAAACCATCGATTCACTGAAAATAGAATAGGTCGGCTTGGCATCGGCCCCCAGATTGATTTGCGCAAAGGCACAAACATCGCGGCGTTCCAGTTCGTTGACGAAGCGTTTGCCGGCCTTGGTGACATAAACGATCCCATAGCCCGGACCATTGAACGGATAAACAGCCGGCGTATCGAGGATGCCGGTTTCCGGCTCGGCGAAAGGATACAGTTGGATAAAGTTCATCTGCAGCGTGTCCGCTCCGACATATTGGGCGAATCGGATCATTTCACCGGTTGCACCCGGTTGGTTGGTGCAGTTGAAGGAATCGACCAACCTCGGGTTATGCGCCAGCCGCATCTTGATGTCCCGGCTGAATCCGCCGGAAGCGAGGATCACCGCTTTTCCCGCCTTGATGTTCAGTGTTTTTCGGCCGCGCTTGACTTCTAGACCCAACACCGGGCTTTCCGGGTCGACATCCTTGCGCCAGATCCAGGTGACTTCCGAATTGAGAACTATTTTGGCGCCGCGTTTCTCGGCAATTTTACGCAGAGCCTCGGTGTATTCACGTCCCACACCGGCCACGGCTGAATGGGTTCGGTAAGCTGTATGTCCTCCGGCCCGAGTTACCGTCGGTCTCACCTGGGCGCCGCCTTCATCAATCATCCAGTTCAAGGCCGGCTCGGCGCCGTTGGCCATGACTTCAACCAACTCTGGAAGATTGTAATAATCGCCGCCTTTCACCGTATCCTCAACGTGCTGCTTCGGGCTGTCTTCGCCCAGTTTCAGATTCTGGCGATAGTGGAACTTGCTGTCCCAGGCTGCATAGACACCACCGTTGATGATGGAGTTGCCGCCGTAGGTTGGCATTTTTTCGAGAATGACAACCTTGGCCCCGGCGCCTGCCGCTTCTGCTGCCGCAGCCAGTCCGGCAAAGCCGGAGCCGACAATGACCACATCCCAGGCTTCATCCCATTTTGTCGGCAGGGTTTTCAACGCAGCCTGAGCCTCTCCCGGTGCCACCAGGTTAAGGGCAAAGCCGCCGGCCATGGCAACGGCACCGAGGGCAACGGCACCCTGCAATACGGAACGTCGGCTTACTGATATCTCGTTTTCCTTTTGAACATTCTTGACTGCCATAAAATTTCCTCCATTGCTGAATTGAAACTTGAAAGCGTGGGGATATGCTCCCAAATATTTAACCGGTATCCTTTCCGGGTTTTATATCCAACAGGTCACAAGGCCCATATTTGCGGCTTTGTCATTAGGCGCTGCTCCTGCTCCGCATCCCAAGGCATTACATATTCTGCTGTTCTTCTAGCATAGAGTATGCCGGTTCATAGATTCCGGTTTAAAATACCGCCGACTATACTGTTTGGAAATGTATTGCCCTTTGAATTGGTCGGTTGCCGCGTTCGGCCATCTTTCTCACTAGAACACTTTGCCGAAAACCTTCGATAGCGACTATTCAACAGTGTCAGAAAAATTTACACCTTGTAAAACGATGTGACCGGGGAAAGACTGGAGCCATTCTGGGGAGATCTGTATCTCAATAGCTCCGTCCCTTTTTCGCAGGATTTGACGAATTCAGGGTTTTGCTATACTTTGGTACGAAATGGATTTTGCAACTAATCGCCTGTAGACCAAGGAGACCTGCCATGGGTAAGAAAATTCTCATTCCACTCGCTGAAGGGTTTGAAATGATCGAGGCGCTGAGCATCGTCGATGTCTTTCGCCGGGCCGGAGCGCATGGCTCAGGAGCTGCTCGGCATTGTCATGGGCGAGGAAAAGAAAAAGGCGGTGGCCAAGGGCATGGCCATCAAGGTTTAAAAAGGATTGTTTTTGGTTCGGTCAGTCTCAGCTGTGTCCGTTGTCGATCGAGTAGGCGAGAAAGTCTTCAAGCGAGGCAAAATTCAAGGCGATCTCATGCGTTGCCGCCAGATTAACCAGGGGGGCTACCCCGTGATCGAAGGCCTCTCGCCAGCGCGCAGCGCAGAGACACCAGCGATCACCCGGGCGCAGACCGGCAAATCCGGACAGGGGCGCGGGCGTCGACAGATCGTTGCCCTTTATTTTGGAGAATTCCAGGAAATCTTCGGTAGCTACAATACACACTCCGTGCACCCCGTAGTCATCGGCGGTTACCTTGCAACTGCCGTCCCGGGTAAAGCCGGTCATCGGTTCAATACTGCACATCTCGAGCGGTGTTCCGAGGATATTTTTATGTATAGTCATACAGTTATTCCTTGTTCTTGGGGATCTTAAATGTTTATTGAGCGGTATGAGTAAACTCCATATTCGCCTCATCCATCTTGAGAATCGATCGCAGCAGTCGGTAGGTGAACCCCCAGAGATAATAATCCTCGACAGGATAGGCCGGGAAAAGACGACCGGGCAACAACTCGACGTTCCGGTGCAGCTCCGCTGTTTGAAACTGATCGGCATCCAGCCACAAAGCGCCTTGAATTTCCCTGGAATCGAGACAAAGGGGTGGCTGTTCCGGCAGTGTGAAGAGAAAAGGTTGTACCAAGATCGGATGGCTGAGCCGACGGCCCGCCGGTTCGAGCACCAGGCGTTGCTGCAATTGGTCGATGTTGAGGACGATGCCGGTTTCCTCGGCGGTTTCGCGAATACAGGTTGCCAGGAGATCCGTATCGGTTAAGTCTTTCCTGCCGCCGGGAAAGGAGAAGTGGCCCGACCATGGATCGTCTGGGTGTGCTGCCCGTCGCAGGATCAAATAACTGTCCCGGGGAGCTTGACAGCGGATAATGGCGACGGCCGCGGAGGCAGTCTGTGGGACAATGAGCATAAAATTCCCGTTTATTGTGGCTAAAGGGTTTGCTGGCAACATGAAGACTTATTGTCAATAAGGTACCCTCTTTTTTCGGAAAAGCAAGACTCTGTTCGGACGTCTAGCGAACAGGTATTGGAAAATAGTAATCCCGGCAAGATGTATTATAGTAAACTGAGTTTTCGGTCCAATGTGAACTTTCCGATGTGATTATTTAACAAAAATTATCTCTTCAGGAGCAGGATATGAATCACGATGTAACCGTATTTAAACCCTATCCGTTTCGCATTGGGCAAAAGATCCGCATTGAAGGTTCACGTCGCGGTGGCGATTGGGAAATTGCCGCCATAGGCGAACACACCGTTACCCTCCGTTGTCCGGTTTCAAAAAGAGAATTTGAATGGCCGGGGTTTTGCTATCTGGTCGAAGAGGAATATGGCGTGATTTGGCCGCAGAACCATTAACACGTAGGGTTGGCAATGTGTTTGTTGTTTTTTTCCTATCGGACGACGCCCGGCTACCGGCTGGTGGTCGCTGCCAACCGAGATGAGTTTTTGGCCCGGCCGACCGCTAGGCTTGATTTTCTTGACCGGGAAAAGACCCTTCTTGCCGGACGCGACCTGCAGGGGGGTGGAACATGGCTGGGCATTACCGCCGGTTTGCGCTTTGCCGCCATTACCAACTACCGGGAGCCGGGTGCAAACCGGCCGAATGCTCCCTCACGCGGGGCGATTCTCATGGACTACCTGGCCGGAGAAATGGATGCCGGGGAGTACCTGCAGGACTTGGCGGTCAAGGCATCCATCTACAATGGTTTTAATCTGATTGTCGGCGATTCCCGACATTTATATTATTTCTCCAACAAACTCAGCGCGCCTCGCCAGCTCGATCCCGGCTTTTATGGGCTGTCCAATCATCTCCTCGATACCCCCTGGCCGAAGGTAGTGCGGGGCAAGGAGCTGCTGCGTCCGCATATGGTCGAGACCGACCATGTCGATTCCCTGTTACTCCTTGACCTGCTGGCCGACAGCCACCTCCCGCCGGATCATCAGCTTCCGGAAACCGGGGTCGGTCTTGCCTGGGAGCGGTTGCTCGGCACCATCTTTATTGACGGTGCTAACTATGGGACGCGGTCGTCCGCGGTGATTACCGTTACCGACGCCGGGGCTGTCGAGTTCACTGAAAAAACCCTGCACCGCACCGCCGATAAGGAGATAGGGGCGGAGCTGGTGCGCTTGGCCCTCAATTGATAAGCCGTTGTCAAGAAATAACATGGTATTGGTTCAGGAGTATTGGCGGAACCGAGTCGGGGTCCAGGAGGGCCTCAATAAGTTTGTCCGGATTGAAATAGGAGACCAGAAGTGCCCGGTTTTCGGCAAGTACCGGAACCGCTTTCTCGGCAATGCGTCCAGCCGAATCATGGTAGCCATATTGCCGCTTGATATACACCCCGGCGGCGCGGACCAGCGCCTGGAGGGTCAGCTTCATCGCCCCTTGCGCCGTATACCAGGCGTGTTCCAAAACCTCATGCATCTCAAAGAAGAGACCGAGATCCCAAAGGATCAAGCCGCGGTGGATTGGGTCAATGACACCGCGATTTATGGCCGCAAGCGCATTTTCATATCGGCTATAGCGATCTTCGAGATATGTTCGATAACATTCGGCAAGTGATTGCTGCCGGTATTTTGCCACAGTTTCTTTCAGCAGATCAGCGTTGCCGGTTTCCACGGCTAGCGCCAAGCCTTCCGACAATTCATTGCGGATATCGCGACTCAGCCGGTCTTCAAAGGGGTTGAAAGAGTTTTCCTTCATGCGCCTTCCTCATCTCGTAGCGAATGTTCATCACATCTTGGCAGGTTTATGGTGTTCGTGTTTCTTGATAACGAAATACAGCACCGGCACCGCCATGCGGCTGACCAGAAGCGAGGCGATCTCGCCAAACATCAGTGAGATAGCCAGGCCCTGGAAGATCGGGTCGGCAAGAATGACCGAGGCGCCGATAACCACCGCAAGAGCGGTAAGCAGCATGGGTCGAAAGCGGATGGCCCCGGCATCGACCACCGCCTTGGCGAGCGGTTGACCCTCGCGGATGCGCTGTTCGATAAAGTCGACGAGGATGATCGAATTCCGCACCACGATACCGGCCCCGGCCATAAAGCCGATCATCGAGGTGGCGGTGAAAAATGCCCCGAAACCCCAGTGTGCCGGCAGAATACCGATGAGCGAGAAGGGGATGGCGGCCATCACCACCAGTGGCGTGATATAGTTTTTAAACCAGCCGACCATCAGCATATAGATCAGGACCATCACCACGCAAAAAGCCAACCCCAGGTCGCGGAATACCTCAAGGGTGATATGCCATTCACCGTCCCATTTCATTGCCGGTTCGCTTTCCGAAAACGGTTGATTGAGGTTATAGATTTCCACATGTGGCTGATTACCCCCGAAATCTCGGCCGTCAAGCGCCGCAAGTTTTTTGTTCATCTCGAAAATGGCGTAGACCGGGCTCTCAACCACATCGGCGACGTCACCGGTCACGTAGATGACCGGTTTGAGATTCTTGCGATAGATGGGCTGTTCCACCTGCTGTTCGGAAACAACGACCAGCTCCCGCAGGGGTACCAGAGGTGCGGCAGGATTGGTCTCTGAACGCACGGAAATGTTGAGGATCGATTCGCTCCTCGCCCGGTATTCCGGCGGCAGTTCGAGGACGATATTGATACTTTCCTTGTCACTCGGTTGGTGATAAAGGTCGAGGGAATAGCCCTGTACGGCAATCTCGATGGCACGGGTAATCTGCTTTTCCGAGATGCCGTTAAGGGCAGCCTTCTCTTTGTCGACGGTAAAGACCTGGCGCTTACGGTCAGCCTCCCGGAACCAATCGACATCGACGACGCCGGTCGAGCCGCTGAGGATTTCTTTCACCTTGGTTGCCAGTTTTACCCGGGAAGCATCGGTCGGCCCATAGATCTCGGCAACCAGGGTTTGCAATACCGGCGGGCCGGGCGGCACCTCGGCTACCGCCACATTTGCCCCGTATTTGGCGGCAATGTGCGCAAGGGGTGGGCGAATTCTTGTGGCGATCTCATGGCTTTGCTGTTTGCGGGCGTGTTTCGGTTGGAGATTAACCTGGATATCTGCAACGGTCGGGCCGCTGCGCATGAAATAGTGGCGAACCAGACCGTTGAAATTATAGGGCGAGGCGGTACCGACATAGATCTGGTAATCAGTGACTGCCGGGTCCTGGCCGACGACACCGGCCATCTCCTGGGCAACCCGGGCGGTCTGTTCAAGGGTTGAACCCTCCGGCATATTGAGGATGACCTGGAATTCGCTTTTATTGTCAAAGGGCAGCATCTTCACCTTAACGAGGCCCAGATAAACCATGGAACAGGCACCGAGCAGCATGGTGGTTATAACGGCAAAAAACACTATCCGCCAAATTCCGTGCGCAAGAAGCGGGTCCATGATTTTATGGTAGATGCGGGTGAACCAGTCATTGGGTACTTCGTCGGCATCGCTATGGCCTTGGCCGGCCGAAGATTTCTTGAGGATATGGGTGGCCGCCCAGGGGGTAACGGTAAAGGCGATAATGAGGGAAAAGACCATTGCCGCTGAAGAGCCGATGGGGATAGGACGCATATAGGGGCCCATCAGGCCGCCGACAAAGGCCATCGGCAGAATGGCGGCGATAACCGCCCAGGTGGCGAGAATGGTTGGATTGCCGACCTCGGCTACTGCCTCAATTGCCACCTGGATTTTCGGGCGGTCGTTATTGCCGGGCAATCGCAGGTGCCGCACGATATTTTCTACAACAACAATGGCGTCATCGACCAGGATGCCGATGGAAAAAATCAGGGCAAAGAGGGTGATCCGGTTCAGGGTATAGCCGTAGAGATAAAAGACTAAAAGAGTCAGGGCGAGCGTCGAGGGAATGGCCAGCATAACAACTATCGATTCCCGCCAGCCAAGGAAAAAGAGGATGAGCAGGGCGACACCGAAAACGGCAATCCCCATATGCAGAAGCAGTTCGTTTGACTTGTCGGAGGCGGTTGCCCCGTAATCGCGGGTGACACTCACCTGAAGGTCGGCAGGGATCAGGCTGCCTTTCAGGCTGTCGACCATCTTCACCACATCGTTTACCACCGACACGGCATTTGCCCCCGGTCTTTTGGCAATCGACAGGGTGACCGCTGCTTCCGGGTTGTTGCTCGTACTGTCGCTATGCAGCACGTAGTCCGAGGCTTCGGCAGGGCCATCGATGATCTTTGCCACTTCCTGCAGATACACCGGTTTGCCTCCATAGACGCCGACAACAATGCGGCCGATCTCGTCGGCACTCTGCAGGAACGTGCCGGTTTGCAGAGGTATTTCCTGGTTGAGGGACTTGAGGACGCCGGAATGTGATTGGCTGTTGACCGCCTGGATTTTCGGGGCCAGGTCGGTCACCGTCAGGTTGCGCGAAGCGAGCAGCAAGGGGTCAAAGCGGACGGTCAGCTGTCTCTTGTTGCCGCCGATAAGCTTGGTTTCCGCCACCTCGCTGATACTCTTGATGGCGTCGTCGACCTGGGCGGCCATGCGCCGCAGGGTGAAGTGATCATAGCCCTTGCCGTGAAAGGTGAGGGCCATAATCGGGACGTCATCAATGGTATGCGGCTTGATCAACGGCATCTGCACCGAATGGGGGATGCGGTCGAAATTGGTGGCCAGTTTCTGGTTCAGCCGGACGATCGAGGTTTCGAGATTTTCCCCGACATAGAAACGCACCACCAGAAGGCTTTGTCCGGACATGGAGGTTGAATAAATGTATTCGACGCCGGGCAGCTCGTAGAGCAGCTTTTCCATGGGAATGGTCATCCGTTCCTCGACCTCTTTCGGAGTCGCACCGGGCATGGCCACCATGACGTCGATCATTGGCACCTTGATCTGCGGCTCTTCTTCCCGAGGCAGTAAAATGATTGCCAGAAAGCCGAGGAGCAGGGAGGCAATGATACCGAGAGGAGTCAGTTTGGAATTAACGAAGGCCTGCGCCAGACGGCCGGCAAAACCTGTAGGGTGGGGTGATGGACTATGCATGATTGGCTAAATTCCGGGTGTTGAGAGAAAGGGGATGCGTCGTTTACTGCACTGTAACCGGTTGGCCGTCCTGGAGGCTGCCATTGTCGGCGATGACCACGGTCTCTCCCTCGGTGAGCCCGCTGAGGATCTCCGTGTACTGTTCGCTCTTAGCACCGGTGCGGACCAGTCGGAGTCTCGCCTTGCCGTCATCAATGATAAAGACCCGCTCCATTTGTCCGAACTGCACTAACTGCACCGGAGGGAACCGCCAAGGTTTCAGCTTGCGCCATGGCCAGGGTGACCCGGGCGAACTGGCCGGAGCGAAGTTGCGGATTATTGGGAATGCGCAATTTGATCGGCGAGGTACGGGACGATGGATCGGCGATCGGCGACACCTCCGTCACAGTGCCTTCAAGGGCAAGGTTAACGGATGGAATAAAAATCTTCAGTCGATCGCCCTTGGTTATTTTCAGGATCATTGCCTCGGGGATATCGGTCAGCACCTGGAGCTTGTTTTCTTCTTCGATATGCAGAAGGGGTTTGCCGGGGGTGGCAAGATCGCCGACACTTACCAGTTTGCGGGTGATGATTCCGGTAAAAGGAGCAGTAATCTTTGCAAAATCAAGCATTGTCAAAGTTGTCTTGTGGGCCGCTTCGGCGATGCGCAGGCTATCCTCAAGCGACTTAACGGTCTCCAGGGTTGCCGCATTTTTTTTCAGGAGGTTTTCTTCCCGCGCCAGATTACGTTTGGCCTGTTCCAGCTGCGCCTTGGCCTGCTGCACTTGGGCCGAGATTTCACCGGCACTGAGTTCGGCGAGGATCTCGCCGTGTTTTACTCTTGATCCCAGATCGACGGGGAGGGCAATGACATTGCCGGTGATCTTGGCGGATATCACCGCCTGTTCAACCGCCTGGACAGTGCCGACAACTTCGATTTGGTTGCCGGCTATCTGCTTTACCACCTTGCCCGCGCTCACCGTTACCGTGGTCAGTGGCCGGATTTTTTTCGCCTCGCTTGCCTCTTCCTTATTGCAGCCGAGAAGCAGGACGAGGGCGGCCATGTTAATAATGGTAACGAATTGTCTGACCTTCATTGGTAAATCTCCTTGTTGCAGTTTTAATTATCGGAAAACTGTGGCGCCCCGGTTGCCCGACGGAGGTTGGCAATTGCCACCTGGTACCCGGCCTTGGCCGTCAGTTGTCTGGCCCGGGCATCGGTGAGGCGCATTTCCAGATCGATCAACTCGGAAGCGAGGATGACGCCCTCCTTGAACCTGGCCCGGCTGAGTCTTGCGACCTCTTCGGCCACGGCTACCATCTTGTCGGTGACACTCAAACGCTCTTCGGCCTGTTTATAGTCGAGCAGGGCCTGCTGTACCTCGAGGTTGAGGGCAAGTTCCATTTTCAATTTCAATCCTTGAATCTCCTGCAGCTTGAGGCGGGCCAAGGATATTTGCGCGGCAGCTTTGTGGCCGTCAAAGAGTGCGTAGTTCATCTTCACTCCAGCCATCCACGAGTTGCCGCTTTCCTCTTCAATAAAACCACTATCGACCTGATAGCCGGCAAAGGCGTCAAGTGTCGGCTTCCGGCTGCCTTCAGCCTTGTTCAACTCGGCTTCGGCAGCTTGGAACATGGCTTCAATCTTTTGCAATTCATGGCGATTCCGGTAGTCGGCAGCGCCCGGCAGTTGCAGTGTCCGGCCACCGGCGGGATCGATCTGAACTTCGCCTTGCTGTAAGCCTAAGAGGTTGAGAAAACCGCGCCTGCTCAGCTCCAGGGCATGTCGACTCTGGATCAGGTTTTCACTGGCGCGGGATTGTTGCAGCTCAAGGTTGAGCAGGTCCTGGCGGAGGAGATCTCCTGCTTCATACCTCGCCCTGCCGACGTCTAAGGCGGTAGTTATTGCTGATAGCTCTTCAAGGCGGACGGTTATCATCTTCTCCGCCTGAAGAATGGATTGAAAGGTCTTCACCACTTCAAAACCAAGTTGCTGATGGACGGCAACAAGATCACTTTCCGAGGCACCTATGCGGGCGGCTGCAGCTGCGTGTTCGGCCTGGTCCTGGCCACCGTTATAGATGCGGTAGTTGACCATAGCTCGTAGCTGGAGGTTGTCGGTTCTACCGGGATCGTTAAAGTTGATGGAGTTATTGAAAGCGCCCTGGTTGAGAATATTGCCGAAGGAGTACATAGGAGTGTTCGTTTGGCCGTATTCAGCGGAGACGTTGATGAGCGGGTATTCGGTAACTCTGGTAAGCATTGCTGCTGCCTGGGCTTCTTCGATGCGTTTTCTGGCTATAGTGTTGTCCGGGTTGCCGGCAATGGCAAAAGCCACAGCCGCTTCCGCCGTCCAGATTTCCGGGATTTCTACGGTGGTTTGTATAGTCTCCAACGCAGCTCTTGATGCGACTGGGCAGGCAAGGAGTCCGAAAAACAGAATTGGCAGAAATAATTTCATTGGAACCTCTAAAGGATAAGCGAATATCCGACTTACAGTTAAAGTATTTAATGATATGATTAACGAGAGTAATTCTTTCCCCTCGCGTTGTCAAAGTGAAATGTCACTCAGGGAGGATCGGAAGTCAGTTTCTGCAGGAGATTTTCAAGTTGTTTTATGTCAACCGGTTTGGCCAGGTAACTGGTCATACCCGCCGCCAGACATTTATCCTTATCGCCTGCCATCGCATAGGCGGTGAGGGCGATGATCGGAATGTTGTGAACGTGAGAAAACTCTTTCGAGGTTCTGATTATTCTAGTGGCTTCCTGGCCGTTCATTTCGGGCATCTGAACATCCATGAGAACAATATCGAAATGAGCAGAGAGAAGGAGATCAAGGGCCACGTAGCCATTCTCGGCTATGGTCGTTCGGTGGCCAAGTTTGTTGAGAATTGCCTGAAGAATCTGCTGGTTGATTTGTTCATCTTCAACCACCAGGGTGGAAAGGCGACGGTGCGGACTGGTAAGAATGGGTGTGGGGGCTGATACTGGGTTGGGCACTGTCTGGAGGATTCCTTTTTCGGCTGTCAAGGTGAAGGTGACCGTTGTGCCGTCTGCCTCGTTGCGCTCCAGCTGTACCGTTCCATTCATCTGCATAACCAGCAGTTTGACAATGCTGAGGCCAAGCCCGGTACCCTGAATTTTTTTCTGACGCTGCGATGCAATTTGGGTAAAGGGTTCGAAAAGTTTGTTTCCGATATCCAAAGGGACGCCGATCCCTGTATCGGCAATGCTGCATTCCAGCATGACTTGGTTGGCGCTGAGGTGGTTAAGGCATCGGATATTGACACTGATGTTTCCTCGTTCGGTAAATTTAATGGCGTTGCCCACGAGATTATAAAGGATTTGCCGAATGCGCACATGATCGGCTATGAGGATCTCAGGAACCTCTGGGGCAACAACATAGTGGAGGTTGACTTTATGCGGGTTAATGGCGGTTTTGAAGGAGGCTATCAGAGTTTTGACCATGTCTCTGATTTTGAACTCTTCCGGCGTCATCTGCAGTTTTCCCGCCTCAATTTTCGAATAGTCGAGGATATCGTTGATAATGGTCAGCAGGCTTTTCCCTGACTCCATGGCGGTCATGACGTAGTCGAGTTGTTCGTCATCCAGTTCCGTCATCTTCAGAAGCTGCAGCATGCCGAGAACACCGTTCATCGGTGTTCGTACCTCATGACTCATGTGGGCAAGAAACTTCGATTTAGTTCTGCTGGCGGCGAAAGCCTGGTCCTTGGCCGCCTCGAGTTCCTGGATAATCCTCTTTCTTCCGCTTATATCGCGGGTTACACCGATGATTCCGGTAAATTGATTGGAGCTTTCAGGCAGGGGAGAGGCAATGCTTTCAACCCAAAGATTTTCGCCTTTGGCGGTTTTAAGTTCCGATTCCCAGTGCAGGGGGCGGTCTTCGCTGAGTGTGAGGATTGAGGTGTGGTTGGTCATAAAAGGAGAGGTGAGAATGATGTGTCGATGAATGGCAGTGACACCTTCTTCCTGTGGAAAACCAAGCAGATGACTGAATGAGGGGCTGACATACTGCGGTTTCAGGTTACCGTCAGTGGTCCAAATGATATCGTCAACATTGTCAGCAAGGAGGCGGTAGAGATGTTCGCTTTTGCGCAACGCCTCCTCAGCTTGTTCCTTTCCGTAATATCTCGGGCGATGGCCATGTAGAGTTCTTTGCCGTCGATGGTTAGACGGAGGGCATTGACTTCGACCGGCAGCCGAGCGCCGTCTTTTTTGAGGTAAGTTGCCTCGAAAGTGGCATTTCCCTCACTGCTCAAACGTACGACCATTTGCCTGTTGTACGCAAAATCCTTACCGTCACTGATGTCGAACAGTGTCATGGTCAGCAGTTCTTCCCGAGTGTAGCCAAGTCGTTTACAGGCGACATTGTTGACGTCGGAAAAAAGTCCGTAATTGGGACTATTCCGATCAAGGGAAATTACAAACATTGCATCATTGGCGTAATTGAAAAGTTTGCGGTACTTGTTGCGGCTGAGGACAAGCTCTTCGCTTCGCGATGCTGAAAGGGTCGGGTTTTGCTTGGTGATGAGAACTGAATTTGGTTGATTGGAAATGAATGTTTCGAGATCGGAAATTCGTCTTTCTGCTGCCTGCAATTGGAGTTGGAGTTCGGCAAGGGTTTGTGTTGACATGGTCGACAATAGGGCTCAAAGGCAGGCGACAAAGAGAGCAAGGTGAGTCAGAAACATCCAAATTGATGTTACTGAGTTGTCGGCAAAGAGTCAAATCGAAGGTACTCTCGGTGAATACGACGGACACCCGGGGACTGCAGAAGGTAAAGGGGCGGTGAATTTAGTCGAGGTCCATTAGGTGGCTTATTATGCGTGAATACGAAAGCTTACTGTGGTTGGCGTGAACAAAGGTGTTCAAGACCCGGCGCGGGGAAGTTGCAGCAAAGCTCTTTTACCTCTTCTGCGGTCAGTTGCAGGAGCCGCTCATTATCCGGATCGGCAATGACCTTGTCTATGAAATTGCTGACGAGTACCATCTCCTTTTCCTTGAAACCCCTGGAGGTTAAGGCCGGAGTACCGAGGCGAATGCCGCTTGGGTCGAAGGGCTTTCGTTTGTCGAAGGGGATGGCATTGTAATTGACAACAATGCCGGCTTTATCAAGGGCCTTGGCAGCCCTTTTCCCAGAGATGATTTTTATTGGTAAGATCAACCAGCATCAAATGATTGTCGGTGCCATTGGTAATGAGGGTGAAACCCTTAGCCATGAGGTTTTCGGCAAGGGTCTTGGCATTTTTCAGTATCTGGCAGGCATATTCTTTGAATGGCTCAGATGTTGCTTCCTTCAAAGCTACGGCAATCGCTGCAGTGGTGTTATCATGAGGCCCTCCCTGGATGCCTGGGAAGACCGCTTTATCGATGGCCTGAGCGTGCTTGGCCTTGCAGAGAATCATCGCCCCGCGCGGGCCTCGTAAAGATTTATGGGTTGTCGTGGTAACCACATCGGCATAGGGCACCGGAGAAGGATGAACACCACCGGCGACAAGACCGGCAAAGTGCGCCATATCCACCATGAGTATGGCGCCAACCTCATCGGCAATGGCTCTGAATCTGGCAAAATCAAGAATTCTTGGATAGGCGGAGTGACCGGCGATGAGGATTTTCGGTCGCACGGCCATGGCCTTTTCGCGGATGGCAGCATAATTGAGTAATCCGGTAACTGCATCAAGTTCGTACGACTGGGCATCGAAATACCTCCCGGAAATGGACACCTGGGCACCATGGGTAAGATGTCCACCATGCGGCAGAGCCATTCCTAGAATGGTGTCACCCGGGTTGAGAAATGCAAGATATACGGCGATGTTGGCAGGTGATCCTGAGTATGGCTGGACGTTGACATGCTCAGCGCCGAACAGGTCTTTGGCCCGCTGGATTGCCAGTTGTTCGACTTGATCGATGATCTGCTGCCCTTCATAATATCTTTTTCCGGCATATCCTTCTGAATATTTATTAGTGAGGACCGAGCCAGTGGTCTGGAGAACAGCCAGTGAGACATAGTTTTCAGAAGCGATCATGCGAATCTTTTCAGACTGACGCTTTTCTTCCTGCTTCACCAGAGCATAGATTTCTGGATCGAGGTCTTTGACATTTTCCATTTTTTCTCCTAGTTGTGCACATATCAAGATAATGAGGCAACTAATATAATAAAAACAGGCAAGATTGAACAGCAGAAAGTGCAAAAGGAGGGCAAAGAAACATAATTGGCAATTTAAAGGCAAAGAGAGCAGTGGGGGATGCGAGGCCTCAAGAAAGGTCGGGAAAATCGGTGAAAATCGCTGTTACACCCATGGTGAAAAGTTCTTTCTGTCGTTCTTTGGAGTTCACTGTATAAACATTAACGCCGATGCCGGCCGCCCGTAACTTTTTGATCATTCGGGCATCTATAATAGTATCGGAAGGATGATAGGCTGCAGCCCCGATTTCTCGGAGATATTCTATTATATCGGGAGGATGGGAATAATCCTGCAGTGCTCCGAGGGAGATTTTTGGGGCAAAGGTTTTTGCTATCACCAGATAGTCATGATTGAAGGAGGAGAGCAGAACCCTGTCTTGTGATGTAGTTTTTTTTACCACATCAATAACAATTTCAGTAACCTGTTTGTGTTGTTTCTTTCCTTTATGATCTTTAATTTCAATATTTACTGGCAGTTTTCTAAGGGCTGGGTGACAGAGAACCTCTTCCAGCGTCATGATTTTCTGTGAGTAATTCTTGCGGATTGGGTCGGGAGGTACCTTGCGGTCAGCAATCGTTGAAAATGGGTCGGCAAGCAGAAACCATGAGCCAACATCGAGTGATTTAAGTTCAGGGAGTGTCCAGTCACTGACGTTCAGGGTCTTAACGCCCAATTGCCTATACAACTCTTTGGCATTGCTGGTTCTTTCCAGAGTGGCATCGTGAATGACAACCGGTACAAAATCCTTGCTTATTTGAATATCCAGCTCAATGAAATGGCAACGCCCGATGCTGGCATGAAAGGCAGAAAAGGTGTTTTCCGGGTGTATCGCCCGGTATCCACGATGGGCAGCAATAAGCTGGATTGATGTGAAATTATCAAAAAATGTCATGACGGCCAGTCTTTTTTATCGGCAGTTTGACCACCTGCATGGTAAGGAACTCCATCGGGTATACATTCTTGAGGTTTTTCCACATCGACCAAATTCTAACCTGTGAATATAGGGCCAAATGCCAATTGTTGCAAGAAATAAGGCTAGATATGAGACGAATGGGTGTTTCTTTATTGCAATACTTTGAAAAATTTAATAACCTTTTTTGAAAGATTATGACCTTATTTCATGAATGTGATGTCTATCTAGCATTTTCAGGGTACTCTGGGTAAAAATTAAGCCCCGGCTGATAAGGAAACGCATTTCTCTTTGCTTTGATTAATAATTGACTTCCGTTCTTGAAATTATAGGAATACACCAAGTCGTATTATGAAATATTCAGGCTGTCCCTCTAGCAGGCTTCCTTTCACATTGATACTCCTGGTTGTCATGTTTTTCACCTGCTTTGTCGAGGGTGCGAAGGCGGCAAAAAGGGAAACCTTTGCTATTGTTTACCTCCGCACCAAGGATTTTGATAAGGTTCTTGATTATAAAGAAGAACTTGAAACGATTCTTGATATTGAGGTAAGAAAAAAACTCAAAATCGTTGGTTGGGGAAGTGGAGATTTCGCAGTGATTTATGATGGCCGTCTTTCAGCCCGGACAGTCTCCCCAACTTTGATAAAGCATGCAGAAATGCTCAGCAAGACCGGTTTCGATGAACCTTATGCTTCCAAGGAACAGGATTTTTATAGTCTTTATAATGTGAGCTACGGGATGGGGCGAAATCTTGATTCACTGAAAGGGACATATCAGATTCTTTATTCCTGTCTCGGTGAAGAGGTCAAGAGGGATCTTTTTATTGAGAGGACGGATTACGGCAATTATCTCCTTGTCTATCGCCTGCGTGGCGACGAAGCGTCGACAACCGCGGTGGCTAAGAAGCAAACAACCATCTTGCGGGGCAAGAAAATTGCTGCTTCTATTACCAAGGAAAACAATAATGACGTGGTTTATGGCGAATCAAGCTTGATGGACGATGGTGACTCTGACGACCAGGCACTCTGCAAAATCCCCGATCTTAATGAAAATTCTCGTCTTTTACTGAAGAACAATTCCTTGGTTGTGGCGCAACCATTACCGCCTGTTCCACAAAAAAATGACCCTATCTCGGGTTCTAAGATCGACCCGCAGGTTTCCTTAAAGTCTGCCCCGTCCCTGCCGCCAAAGCTAGAGGTCACAATCAATTCGGCGAAAAAGTCGCAACCTGACCGGCTGTCGGCCACCTCGGAGAATACCAAGGTTGAACGAACGATTGTTGAATACATCGATAATCTCAGGAGCAAGGGGGTTATTGGTAATGATGAATCGACAGGGTGGATGGTGTATGACTTGGAAAACGATAGAAATATTGCGGGTATTAATGTCGATGTTGAGTTTCAAGCAGCAAGCATGATAAAGCCCTTTGTCGCCTTAGCTTTTTTCCACAAAGTCAAAGAGGGGAAACTGCAATATGACGCACAGAGCAAAAGACAGATGGAGGCAATGATCCAAAAAAGCAGCAATTCGGCAACAAATTATATAATGCGAAAAGCCGGAGGGCCGGAACAATGTGATTCTATCCTGAAAAGATACTATGGCCATATCTTTAAGAAAACAGATATCAAAGAATATATTCCTGCCGATGGACGCACCTATCTTAACGGTGCCCCGCCTGCCGACTACGTCAGGTTTCTTCGTTCGTTGTGGAAGCAGGAACTACCGTATGGCAAGGAGATGCGCCGGGTGATGGCCCTGCCGGGGCGAGATCGCCTTTACTATGGAACGACGATTCCCCGTGGTACCTTGGTATATAATAAGACCGGTACAACTGCCCATCTTTGCGGAGATATGGGGATTCTTGTGACGAGAACCCGGAAAGGCGACACTTATCCCTATGCCATTGTCGGGATAATTGAACGCCGCTCCAAGGCCTCAGATTATGGCCAGTGGATGGCTTCCCGCGGTCGGGTTATCCGTGAAGTGTCTACTTTGGTATATGAAGGTTTAAAAAAGGATCACCAACTCCTGTAACACCGGCATGGGACAATTGTCCGCCGGATTCTTTTTCGTCGTCAAATGGAGGAGGTTATGAACGTGATAATGGATCTATGTGTGGTTCCTATCGGTGTCGGAGTCTCCGTTTCGAAGTATGTCGCGGCTTGCCAGGAGGTTCTCAAAAGAGCTGGTTTGAAATATCAGTTGCACGCTTATGGGACCAATATTGAAGGCGATTGGGATGATGTCATGTCGGCGTTGAAGGAGTGTCACACAACAGTCCATGCCATGGGTGCTCCACGAATCTCTACAACAATCAAATTGGGGACGAGGGTTGATCGCCTCCAGACCATGGAAGAAAAGATTGCAAGTGTTGTTGAAAGCGTCTCCTCCTTATCCGACCGGTCCTCCTGAGTCCACTGTATATTGGGACATAACCCAGCCATACTGTCCTGCCCTTGTCCTGATATACAGCCAATCAGGAGCAGCGCCGATAACCTCAACGGTTTGGCCCGCCACTGCCTGGCCTATAATGGTGGTATCAAGGCCGGGACCTGAGCGGAGATTGACGAGGCGCTCGGTTATTTTTACCTGTCTTAAAACAACCTCGGGCTGAGGAGCAATTGAGGCCATTGGTCTGTTAATGACTACCGGCTCAGAATGAACGATTACCGGTGGAGGTGTATTGTACACAACCGTCTGCTGCCTGGGCGGCTCATAAATCATGGAACCTACAACAGCACCTGTTAAGAGACCGATTCCTAAAAAGGGTAAAAAACTGTCACCATGATATGAATGACCGTAATGATAATAATTATAGGGTGCATGGTGACCACGATAATAGTTGCCGTAGCCATTGTTATATCTGGAGTCTGCAGATACAAGAGTCACCGTTGAAAATATGCAAAGAAACAGGACAAGAGTAATGGACAGCGGTTTTTTCATTGGGGGGTCCTCCTGGTATCAATTTTGGTGCAATAATGAGATTGTTGCTAAGACATATTATGTAATATCTAAGACTATAACTCATGATATAGGGGTCGGCAATAGCCGTGCACTACTGTGATGGTTGCATGCTTAGAAGAAATTAAGAACAATTTTCCTTCAGTCAAAATAATCGCTTAAAGCGGTCCTGAGGAAGGGTTCAGACAAATTGACCCCGGAGATGGAGATGTAATTTCTTTAAGGCGGTTTGTTCCAGTTGGTAAATACTGCTGCGGGTCACCTGGTATGCTTGACTGATAGAAAGAATTGACTGTTCCTTCCCCTGATAAGGAGCGAAACCGAAGCGCCGTTTGATGATGTCCCCGGCTTTTTCAGAGAGCACTTGGTTGATAGTTTGTAAGAGAATGAGTCGCAATTGTACATTTTCAAAGGCCCCAGCCGGACAGGGGATTTGAGAGAAAAGTTCGGGCGAGGCAAATGTGGTGCATTCTCCGCTTGTATTTTGTTCAACAGTGGTGGCGGATTCAATGATAGTCGAGAATCTTTTGAGATTAGCAACATTCTTATTTTTTGACGCTTTAGCATAGCCTTCGACGGTGTTGGGGGATATCTTTATGAGCCGGCCTTCAAGGGCCTGCCTTTGAATCTCCCGAAATACCCAGTGCGCAGCAAAGGTTGAAAACCGCACTCCGCTCGAAGGGTGATAGCGATATGCAGCTCTGGCAATGCCTATTGTACCGATCTGCACGGCATCCTCATAGGTTACTGACTGTTTGTAAAGTGGGTTCGTTTGTGTCGCCAGTTTCTTTACCAGGCCGGTGGTAAGGAGTACATAGATATTTCTCAAGGTGTTGAGTTTTTCGACTACCTCCAGTAGAGCCAAAAAATGATGGTCGACCAAATCCTGTTTTGTCGATTGACTAATAATTCGGTTCCATACCCTGGCTATTATTAGGTGCTGAAGTGTTTTCGCCAAGGGAATCGAGGATCGAGCGGGTGAGTCGCTGAAGAGCAACAGAGCTTCCTGGCGCTCACTTTCTGCTGATTCGGTTGTTGTGCCGAAAAAAATTTTCCGGTTTCTGAAAAGGTAGGTATTTTGAATCACCGTTAGAACCGCTTGCCTGAATCTGGGTGCCTCAACGAGGCGTTCTGTAAAAAGATGACGATTCCGCAGCACTTCACTGGCCAGTTCCTTTTCGTCGTTTGCTGTTAGTACGGCGTTTAATTGGTGTCGACACATGTTACCTGTCAACCGGCTATCTTGGTGCAAGATTTTCTTTTCCAGATCGTGAGTCAGGTTCAATGTCTGGACACGAACTGCAAACGGCACAGTTGAAGGAGCCACGGCGAGGAGATCATTAACCTCAGGAGAGATGTGGACGCATTTCATTGCTGGTTGGGCTTTTCCTATGTTCATCGCAGAAGGAAAAAGTATCTGGGGCAACTATTTGAAAAGGTGAGTGAGCCATTTACAAAATGATATCACAAATATTTCCAAACAGTAAAACGAAACCTTATGAAGTAAGCGATTATTTTCAGCCCATCACACTCACTTTCACAATAATCGTTGCTGAGCAGACCTCTACCCCCCCTATATCGGTAATGCTGACTGCAATATCTTTGTCGCCGGGATTTATCCAATCGATCCCGTGGCCATCGGCAATCCCTCGTAAGTCTGTTTTGGCTTTGGCGAGGTATTTAACGTTCATACCCACAGGTATCCACCTCCGGTCCGGCGGAATAGAGACGTCGGTCATGAGCCCGGCGACAATTTCGGCAAGATTGCACATGGCAATGGCATGCACTGTTCCAAGATGATTGTGAACCTTCACGGTATTCGGCATGGTAACTTCGCAATAATTGGACCGAAGGTCAATGAACCGAGGTTCGATTGTCGAAAAATAGGGTACAATTTCGCAAATTTTTTTGCTGAAAGCGGCATTGCCAATTTGCATATACAGATCAAACAGCCGGCTCATAGCTTTTTCCCCTTGAGTTAAGATTTTCACCAAGAACACGAAAAGCCCCTGAGAGCTGAGGCTCTCAGGGGCTTTTGGCTTAAAGAAAATCGGCGGTGACCTACTCTCCCACACAGTTACCCATGCAGTACCATCGGCGCAGAAGAGCTTAACTTCCGTGTTCGGAATGGGAACGGGTGGATCCTCTTCGCTATGACCGCCGAAAACAGAAATCAGAAGTCAGAAGACCGGGGACAGAAAAGTAAGTTGCCTTCGGCAAGGGCAACTGCGACTGTCCGGAGTCTTATAAAACATCGATAATCGAATAGTAGAGTATTCAGTAGAGTAATGATCAAAAAAATATGGATAAGCCGCACGGCTGATTAGTATCGGTAAGCTGCATGCATTACTGCACTTCCACACCCGACCTATCGACGTTGTAGTCTCCAACGAGCCTTCAGATGGCTTTACACCATGGGATATCTTATCTTGAAGTAGGCTTCCCGCTTAGATGCTTTCAGCGGTTATCCCTGCCGAACTTAGCTACCCAGCTATGCTCCTGGCGGAACAACTGGTACACCATAGGTTCGTCCATCCCGGTCCTCTCGTACTAGGGAAAGATCTCCTCAAATATCCTGCGCCCGCAACAGATAAGGACCAAACTGTCTCACGACGTTTTAAACCCAGCTCACGTACCACTTTAATTGGCGAACAGCCAAACCCTTGGGACCTGCTACAGCCCCAGGATGTGATGAGCCGACATCGAGGTGCCAAACCTCCCCGTCGATATGGACTCTTGGGGGAGATAAGCCTGTTATCCCCGGAGTACCTTTTATCCGTTGAGCGACGACCCTTCCATGCGGAATCGCCGGATCACTAAGACCTACTTTCGTACCTGCTCGAGATGTCTCTCTCGCAGTCAAGCTCCCTTATGCCTTTACACTCTACGGCTGGTTTCCAATCAGCCTGAGGGAACCATCGCGCGCCTCCGTTACAATTTGGGAGGCGACCGCCCCAGTCAAACTACCCACCAGACAATGTCCTGGATCCGGATGACGGACCGCAGTTAGATTTCTAAGATAACAAGGGTGGTATTTCAAGGTTGACTCCATCGATACTAGCGTACCGACTTCAAAGTCTCCCACCTATCCTACACATGTTACCTCAAAAAACAATGCCAAGCTATAGTAAAGGTTCACGGGGTCTTTCTGTCTAGTTGCGGGTAACCGGCATCTTCACCGGTGCTACAGTTTCGCTGAGTCCCTGGTTGAGACAGTGGGGAAATCGTTACGCCATTCGTGCAGGTCGGAACTTACCCGACAAGGAATTTCGCTACCTTAGGACCGTTATAGTTACGGCCGCCGTTTACCGGGGCTTCGGTTCAATGCTTCGCTTGCGCTGACATGTCCCCTTAACCTTCCGGCACCGGGCAGGCGTCAGACCCTATACTTCGTCTTTCGACTTCGCAGAGTCCTATGTTTTTAGTAAACAGTCGCTCCCCCCATTTCACTGCAACCTGCGTCGGCTTCATAAGTAAATTACTACACCTTGCAGGCACACCTTCTCCCGAAGTTACGGTGCTATTTTGCCGAGTTCCTTAACCAGAGTTCTCTCAAGCGCCTTAGTATCTTCTACCTGCCTACCTGTGTCGGTTTGCGGTACGGTCACATTCATAACTAGATACGAGGATTTTCCTGGAAGCATGGAACCAGCCACTTTATTGTCTTACGACATCGTCATCACGCCTCATCGTTAACAAGGACCCGGATTTGCCTAAGTCCTCCGACTACACGCTTAAACCGGGACAACCAACGCCCGGATGGCCTTACCTTCTCCGTCCCCCCTTATCATCAAACGCTATGAAAGTGGTACAGGAATATTAACCTGTTTCCCATCGACTACGCCTCTCGGCCTCGCCTTAGGAGCCGACTAACCCTGAGCAGATTAACTTGACTACAGGAAACCTGAGGCTTTCGGCGTGAGGGTTTCTCACCCTCATTTTCGCTACTCGTGTCAACATAAGCTCTTGTGGAACCTCCAGCACTCCTTTCGGTGTACCTTCTCAGGCGGCCACAATGTTCTCCTACCACTCAGAAGTCAGAGGACAGAGGACAGAAGTCAGAATAGTTAGGCGCTTTGCGCCAAGTTTAACTATTCCAGCTTCTGTGCAATCCCATAAGCATTTTCGAGATTTCTTTCATCATCTCGCCAATCCTTCCAGGTATCTTCTGATATGTACTCCAGATCAAGACAGTATCGTATCCAGACTCTCATCTCATCGCTTGAACCAACTGCTATCGAGAGATAGCGTTTAAATTCATGTACTGAGTTCTTCAAATGAGTTGATCATCTGTCCTCTGTCCTCTGTACTCTGACTTCTGAATCCGTAGCTTCGGTACTATGCTTAGCCCCGTTAAATTTTCGGCGCGGTACCACTGGACCAGTGAGCTATTACGCTATCTTTAAAGGGTTGCTGCTTCTAAGCCAACCTCCTGGTTGTATACGCAATTCCACATCCTTTTCCACTTAGCATAGATTTGGGGACCTTAGCTGACGGTCTGGGCTCTTTCCCTTTTGACCACGGAACTTATCTCCCGTAGTCTGACTCCCATATTAGAACTTGACGGTATTCGGAGTTTGAAAAGGGTTGGTAATCCGGTGGGACCCCTAGCCTTGTCAGTGCTCTACCTCCGTCAGTCATCATATGAGGCTATACCTAAATATATTTCGGAGAAAACCAGCTATCACCGAGTTTGATTAGCCTTTCACTCCTATCCACAGCTCATCCGAACAGTTTTCAACCTATATCGGTTCGGGCCTCCATCTCGTGTTACCGAGACTTCACCCTGGCCATGGATAGATCACCCGGCTTCGGGTCTACCCCATACAACTATGCGCCCAGTTAAGACTCGCTTTCGCTGCGGCTCCACCTCTCGGCTTAACCTCGCTGCATAGGGTAAGTCGTTGACTCATTATGCAAAAGGCACGCGGTCACACTGTCTTGCAACATAGTGCTCCCACTGCTTGTAAGCTAACGGTTTCAGTGTCTATTTCACTCCCCTCCCGGGGTTCTTTTCACCTTTCCCTCACGGTACTCGTTCACTATCGGTCATCGGTTAGTATTTAGCCTTGGAAGATGGTCCTCCCAGATTCCCACAGGGTTTCACGTGTCCCGTGGTACTCAGGATATCCCTAGGGTGAAGATATATTTCGCGTACCGGATTATCACCGTCTATGATCAGCCTTTCCATACTGTTCCGCTATATATCCACCATCCCATATCGGGCTCCTACAACCCCGTACCAGCAAGCTGGTATGGTTTGGGCTTTTCCGCTTTCGCTCGCCGCTACTTACGGAATCTCTCAATTGATTTCTATTCCTGTAGGTACTAAGATGTTTCAATTCCCTACGTTCGCTTTTGCTACCTATGTATTCAGTAACAAATGACAAGGTATAACCCCTGCCGGGTTTCCCCATTCGGAAATCTCCGGATCAAAGCCTGTTAACGACTCCCCGAAGCTTATCGCAGCTTACCACGTCCTTCATCGCCTTCCGATGCCAAGGCATCCACCGTTAGCCCTTAGTAGCTTATCCATAAAACTTGATCAAACTTATAAACTATAAGGTTCTCAACTACTGTAACCCTCATATCCATCATGATCCTTCCGTGCGGTGGCAGGTTTACAAAAAACCCACCGGTGCACCAAATCACAAAGATACAAAGGATTTTTTCTACTCTACTATTCAATTATCAAAGATCAATTTACCAACAACAGAACTTACGTTCTGAGTTCCATCTTCAGCTATCTGAAAACAGAAATCAATCCGCAAATGGTGGAGGTGAACGGGATCGAACCGATGGCCTCCTGCGTGCAAGGCAGGCGCTCTCCCAGCTGAGCTACACCCCCATATATCCGACAGACTGGTGGGCCTAGGTGGACTTGAACCACCGACCTCACGCTTATCAGGCGTGCGCTCTAACCAGCTGAGCTATAGGCCCATACAGAAGACAGTTTCTGTTCTGGCTCTGCTATGTGCCTTCCGCGGTTCAACTGTCACTCTAAAGATCAAAAAAACCCTTATCAACTCGAAGTCGATAAAGGGCAGGGCGATCCCTCAAAACTGAATAACAACGCAAACGGGGTTAATCCCCATTGCAGATAAATCTGCATTTTTCCTTTAAAAGGAGGTGATCCAGCCCCAGGTTCCCCTAGGGCTACCTTGTTACGACTTCACCCCAGTTACTCGCCATACCTTGGCAGCCTGCCTCCGTAAACGGTTGGCTCAACTGCTTCTGGTACAACCAACTCCCGTGGTGTGACGGGCGGTGTGTACAAGGCCCGGGAACGTATTCACCGCGGCGTGCTGATCCGCGATTACTAGCGATTCCAACTTCATGGAGTCGAGTTGCAGACTCCAATCCGGACTGAGACATAATTTAGGGATTCGCTTCACCTCGCGATGTCGCTGCCCTCTGTTTATGCCATTGTAGTACGTGTGTAGCCCTGGTCATAAAGGCCATGAGGACTTGACGTCATCCCCACCTTCCTCCGGTTTGACACCGGCAGTCTCTTTAGAGTGCCCAACTTAATGCTGGCAACTAAAGACAAGGGTTGCGCTCGTTGCGGGACTTAACCCAACATCTCACGACACGAGCTGACGACAGCCATGCAGCACCTGTCATCGGGCTCCTCTTGCGAGGCACTCCCATGTTTCCACAGGATTCCCGAGATGTCAAGACCAGGTAAGGTTCTGCGCGTTGCGTCGAATTAAACCACATACTCCACCGCTTGTGCGGGCCCCCGTCAATTCCTTTGAGTTTTAATCTTGCGACCGTACTCCCCAGGCGGTCAACTTAATGCGTTAGCTGCGGCAATGAGACGATTAACCGTCCCAACACCTAGTTGACATCGTTTACGGCGTGGACTACCAGGGTATCTAATCCTGTTTGCTCCCCACGCTTTCGCACATGAGCGTCAGTATTTGGCCAGGTGGTCGCCTTCGCCACTGGTATTCCTCCCGATATCTACGAATTTCACCTCTACACCGGGAATTCCACCACCCCCTCCAATACTCAAGTCTCACAGTTTCAAATGCACGTCCCCGGTTGAGCCGAGGGCTTTCACATCTGACTTATAAAACCGCCTACGCGCGCTTTACGCCCAGTAATTCCGAACAACGCTTGCACCCTCCGTATTACCGCGGCTGCTGGCACGGAGTTAGCCGGTGCTTCCTTCAGTGGTACCGTCAAACACAGCAGGTATTAGCCACCATGCACTTCTTTCCACTTGACAGGATTTTACGACCCGAAGGCCTTCATCATCCACGCGGCGTCGCTGCGTCAGGGTTGCCCCCATTGCGCAATATTCCTCACTGCTGCCTCCCGTAGGAGTCTGGTCCGTGTTCCAGTTCCAGTGTGGCGGATCATCCTCTCAGACCCGCTAACCATCGTCGCCTTGGTAGGCCATTACCCTACCAACTAGCTAATGGTACGCAAGCTCATCTCAGCACAGTAGCATATTCAGAGGCCACCTTTCTTGATTACTCAACGTATCCGGTATTAGCACACCTTTCGGTGAGTTATTCCAGATGCCGAGGTAGATAACTTACGCGTTACTCACCCGTGCGCCACTCTACTCTTTCTCCGAAGAAAAATTTCGCGTTCGACTTGCATGTGTTAAGCACGCCGCCAGCGTTCGTTCTGAGCCAGGATCAAACTCTCCAGTTTGATATCCTTAGACCACTCCTAAGAGTGGTTACTTATATAGTGCTTAATTATATAAGAGCTCCCTTTCATTACCCCGCTATTTGCATAGCAGTTCACTCAAAGATGCCCTTGAGGTAATTAATCCCTCTATACAGGGATAAGTGTCGTTAGAAATCCGATAAAGAATTCCTACTCCACTAAAACCTCGCGGGCCCGTTTGCTTTCGTTGTTATTCAGTTGTCAAGGATCGTTTCAACTTTCCACTTTCATGAAACGTTGCGCCGCTTTATGCCGCGAAGAGCTCGTTAATCTAATCTATCTAATTCGCTCTGTCAATAACTATATTTCCTCTCTCTCGTCACAGATACTTCGCTAACCCCAAACTCAACCTCTTCAGTCAAGCCCAATGTCACCTCGTCTCCGGAACCGCGGCAAACTACTTGATTAAACTAGGGGAGTCAAGAAGAAAAGACACCTTCGAGAACATTTTTTTCATCCCTAGCGCAGATTACGAATATAATTTCTAGTCAAAGCTGGATGGTCTTTAATAATTTTGTCGAGATCGGCAGGAAGGGCCTTACTTAAATAATCATCTATCTGGGCATACGTCATCTCCTGCTTGAGGGCCTCAGTAACCTTTTCTATAAACAGCGTTTGATGAACCTCATTATCAATGTAGGAAAAGATCCCGGAAGCAGAAGGTTGTTTCGAGCCGAGTTCCAGCTCATTCACCTGTTTGATAAGGCCTTCAATTTCATGATTCAATTCTTCGATTCTTGTTTGGAGAGACGAATTATCGGCTTGAAAATACGCGACATTTTCTTTAATGAGAATGCATTCTCGCTGCAGCTCATTATTGTGGTCGTTCAGTTGCAAATTGGCATTCTGCAGGCGGATAATTTCCTGCTTCATCCTGCTATGTTCCTCCAAATCCACGGGTGCTGCAGATCCCCCTTTGTCACAGCACGACCATAAATTGCTACAGATCAAAACGCCTTGAAAGAAGTTTTTTTTTAAGTCCAAGTACATCTGCGAGGCCTGTTCCGGGGAAACCATAGCCACCGCGGCAAGAAAGATGCCAATGAGGATAGCGATACTGACAGCCAGTCCAATTGTCAAACCAATGACAAAGAGAACGAAATTGCCGATTCCAGCAACAATGGCAAGAATGCCTCCACCGCTGCTTCCGTTTCCAGCGGAGGCGGCTATTGTTGCTAGAATAATAGTACCTACCAGCAATACTGCTGATTGGAGAAGAGGGCCTCGGAATTCAGTTTTCTTCATTGTATTCTCCTGAATGCTGAAAATGTATTGTAACAAATTTACCTTAACAATAGTATTTTGCCGACAAAAGGCAAGACAAGCCGGAATGAAAATGGAATTACCGGCTGCAGATTAAAAAATAACCATCTAACCAATGGTAGTGTCAAGGATTATCTTCATGGTCAGATTAAGCATATTTCCCCAGAGAAAGCTTCAAATGTTCGATTCGTTTAAGGACCGGAGGATGGCTGTAACGAAGAAAGACCATAAATGGGTGGGGGGTGAGATTTGTGAGATTTGCTTCAGAGAGTTTTTTGAGCCCTGAAATAAGTGGGTGAATTGATCCTAAGGTTTCCGCAGCATATCTGTCGGCAGCAAATTCATGTCGACGGGAAATGAAATGAAAGAGTATGGAGACCATCATATTTACAGGCGAGTAGAGAAAACCGAAGAAGACAAGACTGGTGTGGACCGACAGTTTGTCCAAACCAAAGGCGTGGGAAAGCTCTTGGTTGTCCAGGAAAAAAGAAAGAAAATAAAACATAACAAATAGTTGGATAATCGAGGCCAGCATATTTTTTGGGATATGTTGCAGTTTGAAGTGTCCCATCTCATGGGCTAACACGGCAAGTATCTCGTGGGGCAGGAGTTTTTCAACAAGGGTATCAAAAAACACAATTTTTTTGAATTTTCCAAAACCAGTGAAAAAGGCGTTGACCTTCGAAGACCTTTTCGATCCATCCATGGTAAAAATTCCTTGCATTGTGAATCGCTGCTGTTGTGCATAATTCATAATTTCAGTACGCAATGTACCGTCTTCTAATGGTAAGAATTTATTAAACATCGGCATGATAAATACTGGTGCAAAAAATTGTAATCCTAAGGAAAAGACGAGGACGCCAAGCCAGCAAAATAGCCAGCCGTAAGTTCCTGCATGGGTGAAAAACCACAAAATTAACGCGAGGAGAGTGCCGCCAAGGAGGGAAACAAGCAGTGTTCCCTTGAGCATATCAAAAATAAAAGTTTGCACCGTTGTCCGGTTAAAGCCGAAACGTTCTTCAATAACAAATGTACTGTAAATAGAAAATGGAAGGTTGACTAAAAATGAGAGCAACAAGAACGATCCGATAAAAAGTAGACCAATGAACAATTCGTTTTGGGCGAGGCTTCTTGTCCAAAGATCAAGGATATTGAACCCACCACATAAAATAAAGGAAACGGTGATGAGAGTCGAAAAACCGGTTTGAACGAGGGATACATGCGTGAGGGCACGTGTATAATCTTGAGATTTTCGGTATGCTGAGGGAGTACAAATATCGGCAAATTCTTGTGGCAGATCTGCGGAGAGGGCACGGATGTTGAGTATTGCTGATGCCAGGTCAAGGACGCAGGAAACAAAGATTATCAAAAGAATGGTAAATAGCCAGATATTCATTTTGCAGAAAGGGTAAGTATCGGAAAGAAGCACAAAGTAATCCGCTTCAGTTCAGCTACTGAATTTGCATATGCGGGAAACATGTCCCATTGGTTTTTCGCTAAAGAATAGGACCTTTTTATTGAGAAGGCAAGGATCTACATGACTGTTTGAACAGCTGTTGTAGTAAGTTCGATAAATGTGGATGGTGCAACGCCCATTACGACAATTATGAGGATAAGGAGTAAAGAGAGAACAGTATGTTTTCTGCTTGTGACGATGGCGCCCCGATCCTCAGAATCGGTACAAAAGGTGACTCTGACAATGGATAAATAATAGTATATGGCGATGGCGGTGTTAAGTGCTGCTAGGATAACTAACAGCATATGGCCCTGCTTAAATGCACCGAGGAGCAAGAGAAACTTGCCGGAAAATCCGACAAAAGGTGGAATGCCGGCGAGTGCGAAAAGCCCAACTGTTAAAGTTATGGCGAGAAGGGGAGCCCTCTTATGAAGGCCGGTAAGATCTTCAATTGCTACATTGCGACCTTTGTCGGAAACGGCGCAAATAACGAGGAAACAGGCGAGATTCATAAAAACGTAACCGATGATATAGTACATCGATGTAGCATAGCCCGTGCTGTCCATGGTAAGCAGGCCGACGAGGACAAAACCCGCATGTGCAATACCGGAAAAACCCAAGAGTCGTTTTGCGTCTTTTTGAACAAGGGCGGAGAGGTTGCCGTAAAACATTGAGAGCAGTGCGCAAACGATAAGAATATTGACTATAGTTTCTGTTTCGGCATTGATAAGAGCTGTAATACGAATCAGCAGGGCAACTGCTGCCAGCTTGGGAACGGCGGCAATAAAGGCAGTGGTTTCGTTGGCAGCCCCTTCGTATACATCAGGAACCCAGAAGTGGAGAGGGAAAAGGGCTAATTTGTAGAAAAATCCTGCCAGCACAAGCACAATGGCCACAACGGCGACAGGTTGGGAATAGATCAGATTTAACTTATCAGAGATGATAAAAAGTTGCGTCGAGCCTGTAAGACCAAATATATAACTCATTCCAAAAAGCATAAAGCCGGTAGCCATAACCCCAAACAGCAGGTATTTGATGCCTGCTTCTACATGCGATCCGGCGCCACTCGTGTTATTTCGCAGCGGCACCATGAGGTAAACGGCAAAAGAGGACAGCTCCAAAGATACAAAGATTGCCAGTAGCTCGACACTCGAAACGAGCATCATCAGACCCAAAACGGCAATAAATAAAAATAAATAATATTCCGTCCTGATTTTTTCTTTGACGTCGGCGATTGGGTCACTGAAGATTAGAACTACCAGGGTTGCCAGGGCGATGAGAAGCTTGAAGAGTTGGGAGAAGAAATCGATGCGGTATGCTCGGTAAAAGAGTTCCCCTTCACTTTTTAAACACATCAAGGTGACGAGTACTACAAGAGCGGAAAGGGTAATAGCCAAATTTTTAATCTTTGTGCTGCTTGGTTTACCCAAACTGAGCAAGAAAAAAATTAGGCCAACTCCTGACAGTGTTAATTCGGGGAGAAATAGCATTGTATTACCCTTACGCGGTCGTTGTTAGTTATGATCTTACTGGAAAAGCGAACCTGCAGCCGCAATCGAATGTGCTTGATGAGCATCAAACTGTTGAAGAAGTTGGGTTACGCTTGTATGCATCAGATCAATGAAGGGTTGTGGTCCCAAGCCGATCCAAAAAACAAAGAAGAGAAACGGTGCAAGAACAACAATTTCACGACTGTTGAGATCTGTTATCCATGATTGATCGGGATTGTTTGTGCCACCCCAAATAATTTTTTGCAGCATGCGCAGCATATACGCTGCGGCGAGCACTGCACCAGGAATAGACGCCAGGGCCAGATAGGGAAACTGATGAAGTGCTGTATTGAATTCAAAGGCCCCGGCAATAATCATGAATTCACCAACGAAACTGTTGGTTCCAGGAAATCCGAACGATGACAGTGAGAAAAAGGCAAGAAAGGTTACATAAATCGGCATGTATTTACCCACCCCGGTAGCCGAGCGTAATTCCCGGCTGTGGGTTCTTTCATAGATCATGCCGACGCAGAGAAATAAAGCTCCAGTGGTTATGCCGTGGTTGACCATCTGGAGGATTGCCCCTTCAATGCCTCTAGTATTGAGCACAAAAATACCAAGGGTTACGAAACCCATGTGGCCGACCGAGGAGTAGGCGATCAGTTTTTTCATATCGCTCTGGGCAAGTGCTGTAAAGCCGCCGTATATAATGCCGGCGATGGAGAGCCAGAGGACATAGGGCATAAGGATAACCGTCGCTTCGGGGGTGATGGGCAGGGCAAAACGGAGAAAACCGTAGGTTCCCATCTTTAGCAAGATGCTGGCCAGAATTACCGAACCCGCCGTTGGTGCTTCAACATGGGCTGCCGGTAACCAGGTATGGAAGGGAAACATCGGGACCTTGATCGCAAAAGCGAGAAAGAAAGCCAGAAAAAGATAGGTCTGTGCAGTGACGGGATAGTTTTGCCACATCATACCCGGAATGAAAAAGCTGTAGTTGTTGGTTACGTAGAGCCAAATGATACCGACCAGCAGGAGGATCGAGCCAGCGAGTGTATAGAGGAAAAACTTGATGGAGGCATATATCTTTCTTGGGCCACCCCAGATCCCTATGAGGAGATACATTGGGATGAGCATTGCTTCCCACAATATATAAAAGAGCACTAAATCAAGTGCCACAAAAACACCGACCATCGCGGTTTCCATGATCAACAGGCAGATCATAAAGGTTTGGACCCTTGTTTTAATATAGGACCAGGAAGCCAGAACGCATAAGGGCATGATAAGGGTGGTAAGAAGAATCAGGAGAATGGAGATGCCGTCGACACCAATTGTATAATTGATATTGAATGCTTCGATCCAGGTGTGCTGCTCGACGAACTGGAACTTGGCGGTAGTGAGATTGAAACCGGCGATCAAACGAAGGGAGAGCAGGGCTGCAAGGCTGGTGACAACCAGAGCGAGGTAGCGGCACAATTGCTCACTTTTTACAAAAATGAGCAGTAGTGCTCCTGCCAGCGGCAGAAATATGAGCACACTTAGAATGGGGAAGCCGGAGTTCATCAGTAGTTGATCCATTACCAGTGATCCTTGAATTCAATAGGGTTTAGAGGCAGACGTAGGAAATCAGAAGAATGGCGGCAAAGGTGACCGAAAAATAAATTGTCTGCTGGATATGCCCCTTCTGCAATACGACGGTAATTCTTCGACCAAAAGCCTGCACACATCTGGCGCTGCCATCGACCACGCCATCAATTCCATGCCAGTCGAACCACGACCAGAATTTGGCGGTGACCATCAATGAGTAGAGCCCGACTACCCGGTAGGCATGTCCCCAGGCGGTATCAACCCATTGGATGGGATTTTGGGCGAGCCAAAGAAAGGCACGACCCGCCATCCGGTAAAACCAATCAAGATCAAGACTGATGGACGCCTTGGCGCCTAATTTATGCTTGAGGAAAATAAAAGCAAGTGCGGTGAATGCCAGGATTTGCAGAGTCTCACTCAAGTGATAAGCCCCGTAGGGATGGTAGGTAACCTCCGGGTTCGGCAGCATATTATAAAGAAACGGAAGATAGCAGCCGACCAGAAGGCATAAAAATGCAGCGGCAGCCATGGCCATATGCATATTCCAGGGTGGGTCTGCGGCCTTCTCGCGAGTCTCACTACTGCATCGATCTTCGCCAAAAAAGATAAGATAGGGTAGACGCAGACCAGCGACCAGGAAGGTGCCGATGGATACCATGGTAAGGAGAAAGCCGGCTACAACAAAATGCGACTCAAAACTTGCTGTTATAATCATGGATTTGGAGACGAAACCAGAGAAGAGCGGGAAGGCCGAAACGGATATGCCGCCGATTACCATAAAGAACAAAGTGTTGGGCATCTTTCGGTAAAGACCACCAAGTTCTGTAAATTTACTTTTTCCGGTACTGTGAATTACCGCTCCAGCAGCCATAAATAAAAGGCCTTTATAAAGAATATGAGCGAAAGCGTGGGCACACGTGCCATTGATCGCAAGAGCTGTACCGATCCCAACTCCGGCTACCATATAACCAACCTGGCTGACAATTTCCCAGCCGAGCAATTTACGGATATCATTTTCAATCATGGCATAGATTATCCCGTAGATTGCCATAACGACACCCAGTACTATGAGAATATCAAAGCCGGCAAAAGCTCGAGCTAGGGTATAAACTGCCGTCTTAGTGGTAAAAGCACACATGAAAACCGATCCGGTAACCGTCGCTTTGCTGTATGCATCCGGTAACCAGGAATGCAGGGGTGGGACTGCAGCATTGAGCATCAGGCCAGCCATAATAAGCCAGGTAAACAGTTGGGTGTGCTGTTCGTCAAGTTGGACAAAGGAGAGGTCGCCGGTTACTTGGTAGCGGAGTACGAACCCGAGCAGCAGCAGAACGCCACCGAAGGTGTGGACAAGGAGATATCGGTAACCGGCGGCAAGGGCATCTTTGTCGGTGTTGAACCAGATCAGGAAGGTTGACGCGAAGGCCATCATTTCCCAAAACAGAAAAAGGACCAGATAGTCACCGCTGTAGATGGCGCCGAGGCTACCGGCCACATAGAACCAGGCGGCAATATGCTGCCAGTTATCTCGAACATGAAGACCGTAGACAGTACCGATGATCGCCATAAGGGCCATGATAAAACCGAAGATCATCGAGAGATTGTCGACTCGGCCAAAGGTGATGGTCCATTTGTCCATAAATAGGACGACACCATGTAAACCGGGATGCCAGTTGAGATAAATCACTGCCAAAAAGGTCAGGAGTGGCACGCTGCAGAGATAGAGTTTTCGAAACGGCTCCTTGATACATGGCAGGACCAGAGCGCCACATATCAATATCAGGGCCGGATGAATAAAACTAGTCGTCATAGTAATCCTCTCTGGTCATGATTCCACTGTTGCCAAACCACTTGGCGAAGAAGATGAGCACAAGGCAGGCGAGAAGGGTGAAAATCGCCCAGAAACCTGGGATGTGTGCTTCCATCCATGTGTGCGCATGGCTGGTGTCGACACCAACAATGGTCCAGACCAGCATGACGGCAATGGCGATGGCACTGAGGACCTTTACTGTTTGCAGTCGTTCTTGCAGGTAATCAATGAGTTGCGTAGTCATCCTGTCACCACCTTTACAAAATGCATCATAAAACCTGGAAAAATCCCAATTATTATAGATACTAAACAAGCAATTAGTATTGGAATTAACATAGCGAGAGGAGCCTCTTTAATGCCCACAAATGGTTCACCTGCAGGGCGTTTTCCGAAAAATGCCTTGTAGGTAATGGGGGCAAAGTAGGCAGCGTTGAGCATGGTACTGGCTATAAGGATGAGGAGTATGCCCATCTGATGTGCCTGCACCGAGCCGACAAGGAGATTCCATTTGGTGATGAAGCCGGCAACCGGCGGAGCACCGATCATGCTCAGAGAAGCAATGGCAAATGCCCCGAAAGTAAAGGGCATGGTCTTTCCGAGCCCCTCCATTTCCGAGATATTTTTTTTATGGGTTGCAACATAGATGGCACCGGCACAGAAGAACAGGGTGATTTTAGAAAAACCATGGTTGACGATATGGATCAAGCCACCTTGAATGCCAGGTTCGGTGAGAAGTGCCACGCCCATAATGATGTATGACAGTTGACTGACGGTGGAATAGGCAAGTCGAGCCTTGAGGTTATCCTTGGAAAGAGCGATAATTGAGGCGGCAATTACTGTAAACCCGACAAAATAGGCAGTCGGGATACCGAGGTTGAGGGCGTGCATGGTATCGGTACCAAAAACATAGAGCATGACCCGGGTGGTGCAGAAGACCCCAACTTTGACAACGGCTACGGCATGCAGCAGGGCGGAGACCGGGGTCGGGGCTACCATCGCTCCCGGCAACCAATGATGGAAGGGCATAATGCCGTTTTTGGCAAAACCGAAAATGCAAAAGATATAGAGCATGATGACCAGCGTCGAGTTAACCCCCTGGGGAAAAATACCGGTACTGATTTGCGGGGCAAAATCCAAGGTGCCGGTCAAGACATAAATGAGAATCATCGCCGGCAAGAGAAATGCTTTAGCGGTAGCGGTCAGGTAAACAAGATACTTTCTGCCGCCGTTGTAACCTTCATCATCCTGATGGTGCGCAACCAAAGGATAGGTGCAGACGGAGACAATCTCATAGAAAAGATACATGGTGAAGAGATTATCAGAAAAGGCCACCCCAATGGCCCCGAAGATGGCGAGGGCAAAACAGGCATTAAACCGAGTTTGTGCGTGTTCTTTGAGTCCACGCATGTAGCCCATGGAATAAAAAACGGCAATCGTCCACAGTGACGAGGCGACGAGGGCAAAGATCATCGACATAGAATCGGCACGTAACGTCACGGAAACCCCGGGTAGCAGGGTAAACATATGAAATACAAGGGTTTTGCCATGCCATACCGTCGGCACCATCGAGCCGACAACCAGCAAAAGCAGGAGCGAAGAAACGCAAGAAATCCCCTCTCTGATATTCTCCTTGTCCCCCTTGATCATTACCCCAAGTGTACCGATGAGTGGAATGAGCAGAGCTAAAAGCAATTTATAATCCATTCCCGATGGCTCCATGACTAACCTTTAAGTTGGGCGGTGTCTTCCGCGTCGATCGATTTAAAGTGACCATAGACGGCAATGATAATACTCAGACCGATGGCAGCTTCCGCGGCAGCAATGGCCATAATGAACAGGGTGAAGACTTGTCCGGTTACTGGATCCGGTGCGGTGAATCTGTTGAATGCCATGAAATTCACGGATGAACCGGCGAGAATCAGTTCTGCGGCGATAAGCATGCCGATCAGGGTGCGGCGAGTAACCATGCCGTATATTCCCATGCCGAAAAGCACAGCGCCTATGATAAGGTAGGTGTTCAGCGCATTGTAGAGTCCCAAAAGTGACATCAGTTTTCCCTCCCTTCCCGAGCAATCACTAAAGCCCCAAGTATTGCAATAAGTAATACGATGGATACCAACTCAAAGACCATCGAATAATCGGTGAGAAGCTGCAGACCTATGTCCTTCATAGACCCGTCATTGATCTTTTTGTGGACAACCCACTCAGTTTTCAGCGCAAGGACTGCAAAACCACCGGTAATGAGGGCGGCGGTGATAAAACCGAGCGGCCCGGCAAGAATACTGGCTGGTCCGATCTTTTTGTTTTCTTCGGGGGCCGCAAGCATGATGGCGAAGGAAATGGTAACCGCCACTGCACCGACGTATATGAGGATCTGCATCATTGCTACGAAGGGGGAATTGAGGAAAAAGTACAATCCTGCAACACCGATAAAGCAAACAACCAGTCCGGCGACCGATCGAACAAGTCTATCCGAATTGCAAGCGATCAAGCCTCCGATCAAGGTGATCATGACCATTACAAGAAAAACCACCCCAACCAGTCCGTCGACACTGAAAAGGGCGGGGGCAGTAAGGGAAGACGGGTTCATTTTTTCCTCTCTTCAAGACGTTTCAGAAGATCAAAGTAGAAATCTTCTTTTCTGGTGCTTGCCAGATTGTAATCTTTGGAAAAATTAATAGCGCCGAAGCTGCAGGATTCGACACAGGAGCCGCAGAGTGAGCATTTGGTGAAGTCGAGCATATACTTGGTGAGCACCTTTTTCTTGCCACCTTCCGGTTTTTCGCCTGCAAGTGAAATACAATCGGAAGGACAGGCTTTTTCACAAAGACCACAGACCACACACTGAGGGTTCCCTTCTTCATCTTCGACGAGTTCAATATGTCCCCTGTATCTAGCAGACATCGTCAGGGTTTCATAAGGATAGGCGACGGTTACCGTAGGTTTGAAAAATTCCTTAAAGGTAATCCCCATGCCGATGAACAGGCTCATCAATCCTGTGAAAATTTCAGTAAAGTATGCAACCATCTCAAAACACCTTAATGAGTCCCGCAGTGAACAGCAGGTTGAAAAGGGAAAGCGGAATGAGAATTTTCCAGCTGAGATTCAGAAGGCCGTAAATGGTCGTGCGTGGAAAGGTCCAGCGTATCCATATAAAGGTGGCAATGAGCAGGTACAGTTTCAGGATAAACCACCAAACGCCGGGGAAGAGACCAAAGGGGCAGCCCCAGCCGCCGAGGAAGAGAATGGTGGTCATACAGGAGCCAATGACGATATTGGCGTATTCTCCCATGAAGAAAAGGCCAAATCCCATGCTGCCGTATTCGGTATGGAAACCGGCGACGAGTTCACTCTCAGCCTCACCCAGATCAAAAGGAGCCCTGTTGGTTTCAGCAAGGGTACAGATGAAAAAGATGAGAAAGGAGAACGGCATAAGAATGTTATGTGAGTTGCCAAGGAGAGGGAAAATGTTCCAATGAAGAATTGACCGGCTTTGCTGGTGGACGATTTCAGTGAGGTCGGTCGAGCCGGCGATCATGACCACGGTGATGGCGGTGATGAGCATGGGAATCTCATAGGCTACTGCTTGCGATACAGCGCGGACCGAAGACATCATCGAATATTTGTTGCGTGAACTCCAGCCGGCAAAAAGCAGTGACATGCTGCCCATGGAGGCAAAAGCAAAAATCATCAGGATGCCTACGCTCATGTTTTTGGCAACGATGCTATCACTGAACGGTATTGTCACAAAACTCATAATGGAAGGAAACATGGCCAAGACCGGGGCGGTGATAAACATTATCTTGTCGGCACCGCCGGGGATTGTCAATTGTTTGGCCATCAGCTTGATGCCGTCGAGTGGCGGCTGGAGAAGGCCGAAAGGTCCGTTAATGTTGGGGCCCGGACGCCTCTGAATGCGTGCTGCACCTCTTCGTTCAGCCCACACCAGGTAGGCAGCATTGAGGGCTGCAAAAGCTATGGCAAGGACAACCGCCACAATGACATTAAAGAGTGTTAATTGCATAGGATTATCCTTTTATCGGTCTATCTCGGGAATAACCAGATCAAGACTGCCCATGAACGCCAGGGCGTCCATGATCATCATACCGCGACACGCTTCATCGTAAAGGTGCATGTTTGAATAGGTAGGTGAGCGTAGTTTCAAGCGATAGGGGTTTTTCCCACCGTCGCTTACCAAGCGAATGCCGAAGCTGCCTCGCGCAGTTTCCACTGCCTGATAATAATCGCCGACTGGAGGCTTGATCAGTTTTGGTTTCTTGTCGGGCATGATTGGCCCACCGGGAAGTTTGTCAAGACCCTGCTCGACTATGCGCAGCGATTGTTCGATCTCGTCCATACGCACCATGTATCGTGCCAGGGAATCGCACTCATGATAGACTGGGACGTCGAAATCAAATTCTGGATATACCGAGTACGGTTCATTTTTGCGTACATCAAAGTTGATTCCCGAACCCCTGGCCACTGCACTGGAGGCACCGTACTTACGGCACATCTCTTTACTGAGGGGCGCAATGCCTTCCAGTCTTTTTCGAAAAATGATATTTCCAGTCACCAATTTATGGTATTTTTTCATGGATTTTCGCATACGAGGGATGAACCGTCTGGCAGCGGCGATGAAATCATCATCAACATCATTACAAAGACCACCGAATCGAAAATAACAATAGGTCAGACGTGATCCGGTCACTGCCTCGAGCATATCAAGAATGTGTTCCCGATCCTGCAGGGCATACATCAATGGGCTGAAGCCCCCGAGGTCCATAACAAAGGCACCGAACCAGAAAAGATGCGAAGCAATACGGTTCAACTCGACCATTATGGCGCGGATGTATTCAGCTCTTTCGGGGACAACGATTCCAGATGCTTTTTCAACCAGCAGCACATGACCGTGGCTGTAACCAAGGGCTCCGAGGTAGTCCATACGACTGAGATTCATGAGGAACTGCGGATAAGTCTTCAGTTCACCCATTTTCTCATGCATGCGATGAATGTAGCCGATAACCGTTTCGGCATTGACAATATATTCCCCGTTCATTTCCATTTTGACCCTTAACACCCCGTGAGTCGCAGGGTGCTGGGGACCAACGTTGAGAATAAAAGTCTCGTCCGGTTGGAGCAGTATTGGAGAATTCATGCCTTGAAATCCTTTAAGAGTGGATGAAAATCTGCATCTTCAGGAAGGAGGAGAGGAATGAGGTGAGGATGACCAGTGAATTTGATGCCAAAGAAGTCATGCGTTTCTCGTTCGTGCCAGTTTGCCCCTGGATAAATCTCCGTTATCGTCGGCACCACTGGAGATTTGCGGTCTATTCGTGTACGCAGCACCACGCGGCAAAGATCGAAATCATAACGGCTGAAATCGTAAACGACCTCCAGTTGGTTGTCTTTTATCCAGTCAACACCAGTTATGCTTTCTATAAAAAATTCCGCTTCATCAAGGGTGGTTACAGCGGTAATGAGCTGCACCGGAGAAATTTGGGCGTCGAGGTGATACCCGTGAACCGAGTATTCTCGTTCGAGCAGGCCGTTTTGTCGCGGTGGAGGGGGGGCTTTCGTTTTTTTGTCTTGGTCGTCACCTAGACTTTGTGTCTCAGGTGGCGATGCGGCAGGTTCGGGAAAGAGACGTTGAAGACTCAATTTTATCTTTTCACAAATCATTTTCAATGCTCCAGAGCTGACTCACCAAACTTATAAAAAAGAGTAATGAGTTTGGCAGGGTGCTGAATAAATATCATGCTGCTTCGGGATTTTTCCACCTTTTCCAGTCAGAGACCAGGTGTTCAAGTTCAATTATTCCCTGCAAAAGAGCTTCGGGGCGCGGAGGGCATCCTGGGATGTAGACATCAACAGGTAGAAAAACATCAGCGCCGAGAATAATGCTGTATTGACCTTCAAAAGCAAAAGGACCACCGGAAATGGCACAATTACCAAGCGCCATAACCCATTTTGGTTCGGGCATCTGATCGTAGAGAGTTTTGATGCCCGGCATCATTTTTTTGGTGATGGTACCGGCAACGATCATAACGTCGCTCTGCCGGGCCGAAGGGCGAAACACCTCGGCGCCAAACCTAGACATATCGAAACGGGCACAACCGGTCGCCATCATTTCGATAGCGCAACAGGCGATGCCGAAGGTTAAGGGCCAGAAAGAATTAGCCCGGCCGATATTAATGAGTTTGTCCGCGAGGGCGAATTGGACTACCGACGAAGGAATGTTTTGCGTTCCCACTTAAATACTCCCTTAATCCATGCATAAACTATTGCGAGTGCTAATATCCCGACAAAAATGACTATTTCAACAAAGTCACGTATTGAGGATGCAAATAACTCGGTGTTATAAACAGTAGCTACAGGAAAAAGAAAGAGAACGTCTACATCAAAGGCGAGAAAGATTAGAGCATACAGGTAGAAGACGACACCGTATCGAATCCAGCTGTCACCAATAGGATCCATGCCGCATTCGATAAACTGCAGGGCTTTATTGCTCAATTGCCTTGTTTTCAGAGGCATGAACAAATATACAATGGCGATGGGGCCGAGGGCGAAAGCTAAGCCTCCGAGGGTGAAAGCGGCGATCCAGAGGACATGCTCCTGGTACAGAAAAGCACTGAATTGATGTTCCATACGTGATTCCCCTTTGTGCAGGCGTTGAAAATAGATACAATGCCGCCAAGTTACATCATTACTGGTAAACATACTTTTCATTTTGCTTGTTCGGCAGCTAACTTAAAGAATTGTTTAGTGTGTGTCAATAACAAATTCATTGGCGACACACCCCATTGTGTGTTTTATGCAGCTTGCTATTGGTTTGAAATATTTGATTAGAAATGGTGCTTGATAATATCAGAAAAAATGATATATTGTGGAGCCGATAAAACCATTAAAACTAGAACTATAAATAATGCGGAGTCGTTGTTTGGAGATGCTTTATGACTATTACCCTAAGACAATTAGAAATTTTTGTTGCAGTTGCCGAGACAGCCCAGGTAACAAAAGCCAGTAAAAAGCTCTTCGTCACCCAGTCTGCGGTGAGTATGGCCCTGGCGGAGCTCGAGAATCAGCTCGGTGGATCGCTTTTTGACAGACATGGACGGAGTCTGTTGCTCAACGCTCGGGGAAGATTTCTTTTGCCGCTTTCCAAGGATATAATTTGCCAGGTAGGTAATATCGAAACCATCATGTCGGAGCGCAATGACAAGCTTGATGGTCGCATCGAAGTTGTTGCCAGCACGACCTTGGGTAATTACATTCTGCCTTATCTTATCGGCGCGTTCAAACGCGTTCATCCCAATGTACATGTGAATATGCTGGTATACAATACGAGACATGCAGAACAACTCGTGCTGGACAAGGAGATGGATATAGGATTTGTCGAGGGTCCGCTTTCAGGCAGTGCAGAAATCCTTTCGCGCCCATGGTTTGAAGACGAGTTGCTCGTTCTCTGTGGTCCGACGGATCCACTTGCTCATAACGAGGTATTTGATATCAACCGTGACCTCAAAGGGAAGAAATGGATTATGCGGGAAAGCGGATCGGGGACTGCCGCAACAATCAGGGAGCGGTTCGGCAAGTATATGGATGAAGTGCATGTGGTCATGGAGATGGGTCACCCGGAAGCGGTGAAGCGGGCTGTTGAATCCGGTGCCGGCATAACCTGTCTTTCGGCACTTTGCATCTGCCGAGAAGCGGAAAACGGCTGGTTGAAGGGGCTTAAAATTGAAGGCTTGGACATGAAAAGGCAGCTGAAAATCATCCAGAGAAAAGACACCGTGATCAGCGATGCCCTTACTGAATTTCTTGCCTTCTGTGACGTTATGTCGATCTGCGACGATTCCCGGGTGTGTCTCTCTTCCCCTTGGAAGCTGCAATCCCTTTTAGCCAGGCATTCGGCACTCAAAAAAACCAATTAAGCTGCTGTCCTGACCGTCAGTAGAACACCTTCTTCAACCATAAACCATGAGCCGGCGCAGTCGGGCCGGCCATGGTTCTGTCTTTGGCTGCGAGTATTGCGGCAAATTCCTGTGATGTGATCTTTCCCTCTCCCAGCCTCAATCAGGGTGCCAACAAGATTTCGGATCATATTGCGCAAAAATCCGTCACCTTTAAATTGCAGAGAGAAGAGTCTCATGCTGTTTTCAATCAGCAGTGCCTGCATGGATTGTTCGAACCGCACCGCGACCCGAACAAGCATTCTTGTCCCGTGACCCGCTGTTTTCAAAGGAAGAAAAATCATGGGTCCCTTTTATTATGGCAAGGCATTGTCCGTATGGCATTAAAGTCAAGGCGGACAGGTGACGTGCAAGGTGTGGAGGCGCAACCTGGGAGGGTGTATCCTGCCGGTGTAGATTTCATACTGGTACTGCTTGCCGACTGCTGAAAAACGGGCGTGAAAGGAGGCGTCAACCTCTTCAGCATGGAATATTCTGATGGCATCCGGGAGCATTGCATTCAGGCCACGCAAAAAATCCTCACAGCTGATCGCTGAAGCGGTGTGGAAATGTGCGACCATGCCGTCGGCATGGACACCTGCATCGGTTCGGCCGGCACCATTCAGCAGAATATTCCTCTTGCGTCATCCGGTTGAGGAAACGCTTCGATTTCACCCTGAATGGTACGGTTGTTTTTCTGGCGCTGCCAGCCACTGAATTCGGTGCCGTCGTAGCCGATTAGCAGTTTAATATTTCGCGGTTCCGGTGACATTGCCGGGAGAGACATTGGAAAGATACCGGCAAGGATCAGGGAAAGAGCGGGATGATACCAAGGCCGGCGGTCTCTGCAAATCCACACATGATATTCATATTCTGTACGGCCTGTCCGGATGCGCCTTTGACGATGTTATCAATCGCCGACATGACGATTATTCGCTGAGTTACCGGATCGATTTTAAATGAGATATCGCAGAAATTGGATCCTCTGACAAATTGAGTTGCCGGAAATACATCATCTTCCAGTAAACGGATGAAAGGTTCAGCAGCATACTGTTGGTGATAGAGCTCATCGATATTCTTGTCGGTTAAAACCGGGAGCGAGAGATGCGTAAACGGTGCTCAGGATACCCCGGGAAATTGGAAGCAGGTGCGGGGTAAATGTGACGTTTACCGCTTGTCCGGCAAGTTCGCTCAGTTCCTGTTCAATCTCCGGGGTATGCCGATGGCGCTCTGCCGACTTTATAAGGCCGGAAGCCGTCATGGACCTCACAGAACAGGGCTACCGGTCTGGGCAGTCCGTCCGGCACCCGACGTTCCCGATTTGGAGTCGGCAATGATGGTCTGTGGTTGTATCGCACCTGCTTTCAACAGCGGGGCGAGGCCGAGGATAATCGAGGTAGGATAGCAGCCTGGGTTGGCAACCAATCTGCATCCGGCAATGTCGCTGCCGATAGAGTTCAGGCAGTCCATAGACAGCTTCTTTCAAGCAGCTGGGTCGAGGAATGCGGCTGATACCACTGTTCATAAACTGCAACATCGCGCAGACGAAAGTCGGCGGAGAGATCGACGACTTTTTTACCGGCGGCGAGGAGGACCGGTACCAGATCCATTGCCGTTTTATGCGGGACGGCGGTAAAAAAAAGATCGGCTCTCTGACAGAGTTCGTCAACTGGGAGGTTCTCGCAGAGTATATTAACCTTGCCTCTGAGATTTTGAAAGATGTCCGAGAGGTGACGACCGGCATATTGCCGGGAGGTTGCCACTGTTATTTCGACTTCAGGATGGTTGCAGAGTATTCTGGCGAGCTCGGCACCGGTATATCCCGACGCCCCGATGATTCCAACTTTGATCATAGTGAGTGTTCTCCCCGGAAAAATAGTGGTTCAGGTGAAACTGGCAAGAAAGCAAAAAAGGGGAATGACAGTTGAACCGTCATTCCCCTCAAGAAATATACATTGTATCCGCAGATCCCTGCTTTTGCCAAATCAGACTCGGAAAAGTGCGGCAGTGTCTCGGTAAATCTTAGCGTTTCGAGAATTGGAACTTAGCTCGGGCACCTTTCTGACCGTATTTTTTCCGTTCTTTCTCGCGAGGATCACGGGTAATCAGTCCAGACTGTTTCAGAGGAATCCTGACCTCTGGGTTTGTCTCAAGCAAAGCTTTGGAAATACCGTGGGCCAAGGCATCGGCCTGCGCCGATTTCCCGCCGCCACGCAAAGTGGCAATCACGTCATACTGCTCGGTAGTTTCGGTAACCTTGAAGGGCTTGACGATTCTTTGATTTTTGAAAATCTGACCAAAATAAACTTCGGCTTCCATTTGGTTGACAATCATCTTGCCGGTTCCAGGTGTCAGCCAAACCCTGGCAACCGCAGTTTTTCTTTTTCCGGTTGCATAAAAACGATCTTGAGCCATAATTATTTCTCCAAGATTAAATATCTAATTCAGCAGGCTGCTGTGCCGCATGAGGATGGTTTGTTCCAGTGTAGATCTTCAGCTTTTTCAGTTGAGCGCGGCCAAGCTTGTTTTTCGGCAGCATTCCCCGTACAGCGTGCATGATCAGGTCGGTTGGGTGTTTGACGAGAAGATCTTTGGCGGAAGTTTCCTTCAGGCCACCCATGTATCCGGTGTGACGGTAGTATTTTTTGTCGTCAAGCTTGTTGCCGGTAAGTGCAATTTTTTCAGCATTGGTAACAATTATGAAATCACCATTGTCAATAAAGGCAGAAAAAGTCGGCTTATGTTTGCCGCGCAGCCGATTTGCAATCTCAGAAGCCAGACGGCCGAGAATCTTGTTCTCCGCGTCGACAACGTACCACTTTTTTTCGATCTCGTTGACTGGGGCAAGATAGGTTTTCATTATATCCCTCGAATGGTCGATCTTTTAATAAAAAAAGGTCCGAACAGTGTCGAACCTTTTATACTTTATAGTGGAGCGGGAAACGAGATTCGAACTCGCGACTTCAACCTTGGCAAGGTTGCACTCTACCACTGAGTTATTCCCGCTCGTTTTGTTTACCTATATCAAAACTGGGGTGTTTATACAAGGTCTGCAACTGAGTGTCAATTAAAAAATGCTTGAGCTAAGTTTTCCAATATAATTGTTTTCTTCTTAACTGTCACGGAAAAATAGAGAAGGATTTGTTTGTTTCGGGTATGCTATTTTTACTCATTAAAACCTTCGTTGAAGTCTTACATCTTTGTATAATGTCCGTATGATGTTTGTATTTTAACGTTTTGATGCCGGAAACTTCAGTCTTTTCACTTTACCGACCATAAAGTTATGAAGCATGTGACAACGACAAGAAAGGCTGTTATTACCCGTAAAACCGTAGAAACAGATATAGAACTGCAGCTTGATCTTGATGGATCCGGGATAAATAGCATACAAACCGGGGTTTCTTTTCTTGACCATATGCTGACTCTCTTTGCTGTTCACGGTTTTTTTGACTTATCCATCCGCGCCAAAGGAGATACGGAAGTCGATGATCATCATTCCGTTGAGGATATCGGTATCTGCCTCGGCAAGGCTATCGCCGAAGCGCTGACCGATAAAGGAGGTATAGCTCGTTACGGCAGTTGCTATCTGCCGATGGATGAAACCCTTGTCCGGGTAGTTGTCGATGTCTCCAATCGTCCGTTTCTTCATTATGGGGTTGTCGGTTGTCGAGCAAAAAATTGGTTCATTCGATACGGTCCTGGCTAAGGAATTTTTTCGTGCCGTTATGCAGCATGCTGGTCTGACTTTGCACATTGATCTCTTGCATGGGGAAAATGGCCATCATATAATAGAAGCTATTTTTAAAGGTTTTGGTCGTGCCTTGAAGATGGCGGTGACCCGGATAGCGATACCGGGACCACTCTCATCCAAAGGATGTTTGTAATATCATTCATCGAGAAGAGTGCATAAATAGAGCACTATTACTCAATCTAAAGGTGATTTTGTGAGAAGATTATCCAGAATGTTTGCAGTTTGCGGTGTATCAATTGTTTTCCTTGCATCGTGTTCGGCCAATATCGGCGATGGCAATCAAAGCCAGGCACCTCTTAAAACACTCTCCTGCATAGCTGTGTTGCCGGCCGGAACAACGGTCGATAAAGATGAAACCGTCAGCTACGACCACGCGCGTTCTTTGGAAAATGGAGCAGCATTTGTCACCGGCATTATGGCCCGTGAACTGAGCGGCAACACGAAGGCACGTGTAGTCAGCGTCGGTCAAGAGGCAGCTCTTTCGCCGGAAGTGTCCGGCGGTGTGTTCGGAATGGTCTCGGCGATTGGTAAAAAGGTTGGCTGTGACGGAGTCCTGGTGACAACGGTCCGGCGTTTCAAACAGCGAGAGGGGACTGAATATGCCTCCGATGATCCGGCATCAGCCGACCTGCATATGGCGCTGGTGCATGCCGCCAGTGGTGCCGTTCTCTGGACTGCTGACTTTCGAGAGACACAGGAATCCTTACTCGACAATATTTTATCCTTTGAGAAAATGCAAAATCGCGGTTTTAAATGGGTTAGCGTTGAGCAATTGGTTGAGCAAGGCATTAGCGAACGTCTAGCAACGTGCCCCTACCTGAAATAGCGGTTACTCACTTTCGGTTCTTGCTCAGCCTGCGGTTGAGGTTCCGCAGGCTGAGTGTTGCTCTGCCCCTTTCTTGAAAACCTCGCTTGCATCCTCCCTTGTTTCCTGCATGTTGTCACAGATGAAGACTGGTTACCGCTTACCGGCCAGGCTGAACCGAAAAATCGGTCGGGCAATGCATGATTATTCTATGTTTTCTGCGGCAGACAATGTCTTGGTCGCCGTATCCGGTGGCGTGGACAGTCTTGTCTTATCCGCTGTGCTGAGTATGTGGCTAAAGAAGGCCCCCATCCGCTTTAAACTCACTATGCATCATATCGATCACGGATTCTGGCGCAGGGATGCGACAATGGAGGCGGCAGGTACAGCCATCGGTCGGCAACTGCAGCCCTTCGGGCTGACCCTGCAAATAGCCGCCGAGCGCGACTTCGGTGAGGAGACAAGGACCTGCTTTCTATGCTCTCGCAGCCGACGCAGCCAACTGTTTGATCTTGCCAGGGAACAAGGTTTCAATAAAATTGCCATGGGCCATCATAAAGACGATCTCATTGAAACCTTCTTTCTCAACGCCATTTACAGCGGCAATATCTCGACCATGCTTCCCCGGCAGGATTTATTTGACGGCACTCTCGCCATTGTTCGGCCACTTGCCTATCTTGAAAAAACTGAGGTACAACAGATTGCCGACGACTTGCAGCTCCAGCCGGTAAAAAACCTTTGTCCTTTATCGGAGGATACCAGGCGAGAAAAGGTTCGCAGTCTGCTGCAAAGATTTTATGAGGATGAACCACAGACCAAAAATACTGTATTTGCCGCACTTTCGAATATTCGCCGGGAATATCTGTTATGAAAACGGAAGTCGAATGTCTGCCCTGTTTTGTGCGGCAAGCGCTGCAGGTGGCACGGATTGCCGGATGTTCGCCGGAATTGCAGCTCTCTGTCGTCCAAGAAATTGCCGCAATCGTTGCCGTCCTTGATGTTCATCTCAGTCCGCCGGCCAATGCCGGCTATATCTACCAAGCCATAGCCGAAATTACCGGCTGCGAAGATCCTTACCGGCGGTTGAAAACCATAAGCAACACAGAGGCCATAAAGATCGTGCCAATACTTCGTAGAGAGATTGAGGATTCGGCGTCGCCATTGACAACGACCCTGCGCTTTGCTATTGCCGGTAATTGTATTGACTACGGGGCATTTGCCCGAGTTGATATCATGCCTGCGCTGGAGAGGTGTCGAACCAGTCCTTTTGCCGTCGATCACATCGCCCATCTCAGCGATCGTGTCGCTGCTTTGAAGAAAGGTTCCACAGTGCTCTATCTTATCGATAACAGTGGTGAAATTGTCTATGATAAACTATTGATAGAATACCTTTTTCGGTGCGGCTTTGCCATTATCATTGCAGTCAAGGATGGGCCCATTATCAACGACGCGCTTGCGGAAGATGCCCTTGCCGCCGGTCTTGACAGATTTGGCCGGATCATTTCCAATGGTTCGAGGTGCCCGGGCACGGTTCTCGATCAATGTTCGATTGAATTTAACAAAATTTTTGCCTCAGCGGACTTGGTTATCTCCAAAGGCCAGGGCAATTTTGAAAGCTTATCTGAAGTCGATCGGGAGATCTTTTTTCTCCTGATGCTGAAATGCGCGGTGGCTGCCAGGCACATGGCGGAACTCGCCGGTGTCGATGCTGCCACTCTTCCCGGGCAAGGTGAAATGGCGGTGTTTTGTTCGAATAATTTAAGGTGAATGGTTATGAAGACCCGTATTAAAAATATTCTACGCGAAAAGCCGCTGGGCGAGACTGTCACCATTACCGGTTGGGTGCGAACCCGAAGAGATACCGGCGGATTTTCTTTCATTGAGGTGAGTGATGGCTCGTGCCTTGCCAACCTGCAAATCATTGCCGATGAAAAGCTCGATAACTATGAAACCGAGATAAAACAGTTATCAACCGGGGCAAGTGTCATAATCGAGGGGGAACTGAAGGCATCCCCGGCCAAGGGACAGGAGGTTGAGGTACACGCCGCAAAAATTGTTGTCGTCGGCAAGGCCGATCCGGAGACCTATCCCCTGCAAAAAAAGCGGCATTCATTTGAATTTCTTCGTGAAATCAGTCATCTTCGGCCAAGAACCAATGCCCTCGGGGCGGTCAGCCGGGTCCGTTCACGGCTTTCTTACGCGGTGCATCAATTTTTTCAAGATCGCGGCTTTATCCAGGTCCATACGCCGATAATCACCACCAGCGACTGTGAAGGTGCTGGAGAAATGTTCCAGGTGACCACCGGCAAACAGGTCAATGAGCAGCATTTCTTTGGTAGGCCGGCCGGCCTTACCGTCAGCGGCCAGCTGCAGGCCGAGGTGTACGCCCTGGCGCTAGGCGACGTCTATACCTTCGGTCCGACATTTCGCGCTGAGAAATCAAACACCTCGCGGCATCTGGCCGAGTTCTGGATGATTGAACCGGAGATGGCTTTTTGTGACCTGCGCGGCAATATGCAGATCGCCGAGGAGATGCTCAAATATCTTTTAACCGATGCCATGCGCTATTGTCCCGAAGATATGGAGCTTTTCGACAAATTTATCGAAAAAGGTCTGTTGCAGAAACTGAAAGGGGTCACCGAGCAGGAGTTTGCCCATATCACCTATAGCGAGGCAGTGGCGCGCCTGAAAAAGGCCAAGAAACAGTTCGAATTCCCGGTCGAATGGGGACTTGATCTGCAATCGGAACACGAACGCTACCTGACCGAAGAGGTGTTTAAGCGACCTCTGACGGTTACCGATTATCCGGCAGCCATCAAACCCTTTTACATGCGAGTGAGCGATGACGGTAAGACGGTGGCGGCCATGGATATCCTCGTCCCGGGGATCGGTGAGATTGTCGGCGGCAGCCAGCGCGAGGAGCGCTACGATGTCCTCGCCGACCGGATGAGTGCGGCCGGGATTGCCCTTGCCGATTATCAGTGGTATCTCGACCTTCGCCTCTATGGTTCCGTGCCCCATGCCGGTTTTGGCCTTGGGTTTGAGCGGCTCATTCAGTTCGTCACCGGCATGACCAATATCCGTGAGGCCATTGCTTTTCCGCGGACGCCCGGTTTTGCACCGTGTTGATGGAGGAACAAGGTTTTGAGTAAGGGCCCGGGCGTACAGAAGATGTTCGATGCCATTGCCGGTCGCTATGACCTGATGAACCGGGTCATGACCTTGGGACAAGATCAGCAGTGGCGAAAATTTGTGGTTAGAACGGCGGGTGACCCTGGTTACGGCCGCACCCTTGATCTGGCAACGGGAACCGGTGATATTGCGGCACTCATGTCGGCAACGCATGGCCATGCCCTGATCGTGGGCGGTGATTTTTCCTTGAACATGCTGAAGGAGGCGAAGAGGCGTTTTGCCGATAAGAATATCCTCTGGCATGCCTGTGATGCCAACTGCCTGCCCTTTGCCGACAGTAGCTTTACCGCGGTGACCTTTGGCTATCTGCTGCGCAATGTCGATGACGCCGCAAAGGTTCTCCGGGAAGTCCATCGGGTGCTGAAGCCGGGCGGCAAAGTCGTCTGCCTCGACACCACCCCACCGGAGAAAAACCTCCTGTATCCCCTGGTACGCTTCTATTTTCGCTTTGGTATCCCGGTGATGGGCAAGTTCCTTGCCGATGATGCCGCCGCTTATGCCTACCTGACCGGTTCAACAATGGATTTTTATAGTGCTGCCGCCTTGGCTGAATTATTCGAGGGCGCCGGCTTCACCCACGTCGGTTTCAAAAAATTTATGCTTGGCACCATCGGGGTGCATTGGGGCGAAAAATCCTGAGAAGGGAACTCCCGCTTCTCCGGACCAGATGGCCGTATGAGTATCATTGCATATTATAACCCTTCAACCTCGGCCAACGATCGGCAGTAGAAGATGGAGGAACTCTCCCGTTGGTAACAATTTGGTCGATCGCCTTTTAGCGTGTATCCGGCGAAGGCAAGGCCGAGGCTTCCGGAAGGATCAAAGACCACGATATCCGTGGTTTTTTGGTTGACAGTCAGATCATCAAGGATGGCGGTCAGGGTTCCTCCTTCCTTTGTGGTGATCGCGTCAAAACGAATAAAGGCCGGATGGAATTTTTCCCGAACCAGCCTTTGCAGTTCATCACCCTGATTTTTCTCCGTTTCTTTAGTGCCGATTAGCGCCACCGATCGGGAAATATTTTCCTCTACCTTGATAACATCGCCAACCCGGATGGTTCCTCCCTTCTGGATGACGGCAAAAACACCTTCCCGCGGCATGACGCAGTCCCCTGCCTGATGGAAGATGGCGCAGCGGGTGTGGCAGATTTTGCCGAGCTGCGATATTACCAGTTTTGCCTTGCCGATACTGATGTGCCTGCCAACCTCAAGAGCGGTGAGATTCAGCCCTTCGGTGGTGATGTTTTCGGCAAAATTGCCGGCAACAACCTCAAGCCCTTTTGCCCGCATGGTGTCTATGCTTTCCTGGGCAAGAAAGCTCACCTGCCGGTGCCATTTGCCGCCATGGGCATCATTTTCCAGACCGAAATCGGCGATAAGATTGGTTGTATCAATATTGTTCTTGCGCGTTCCTTTGCGGTCGCTGATGGAGATAGCCTTGATTATGTTCACAGGAGGGCCTCATTTTTCCACAGATGGTTCTTTCCGTTTGAGTCGGGATTGATACACGTGCCGTTTTTTGGGGTGCAGATAAAGTACCACAATTTTCCTGTCTATGAAAATATCGTCAAAATCAGTTTTGTCAAAGCAAATTACTTGTGGCGGAATATTGAATTTGTGAGTGATAATTAAATACTTGCATCGATAGGCATGATATGAGAAAATTAAAAGAAAGGCGCTAGGTAATCGTTTCGCAAACAAAATATCCGGCCACGACTATTTTGTAGGCAGTTTGCAATGTAGAGAATATTGGCAGAAAAAATCAATACAGTTTCGTTGCGAATTTAAACCAACAAGAACGGGGGACAAACTATGAGTATCATGAATGAGATAAAAAAAGTTGTAACACCGGTCGATTTTTCCGATAATTCAAGATTGATAGCCGAATCAGCGGCGTATATTGCCGGCAAATTTGGAGCCTCGATGTACTTGGTCTTTGTCGTTCAAAATTTTGACGATTATTCCGGTTTTTTTGTGCCGCAGATGTCTCTGCCCTCACTTGAGGGAGAGCTGGTTGAGAGTGCGGAAACGAAAATGGCCTCGTTTTGTGGGGAAATGGTCGAATACTGTGAAGCGGCCGGAGTGAAGGAGCTGAGTTACAAGGTCTTTATGGGTGATGTTCCTGAGAAAATCGTCGAGTATAGCGCCGAAATCAAGGCCGATCTCATCATTATGGGCACCCATGGCTACAAGGGCCTTGAAAAAATCATGTTCGGCAGCGTCGCCGACAAGGTGGTACGATCAGCCTCCTGTCCGGTTTTGTCAATTAATCCTTACACCTGCTGTAAATAGCGCCAGGCGGGGCAAATTGCTGTCGGCGTATTATCCGATCACCGCCAGCAGTCCGCTTTTCCCTGGGTTTTGGGCGTCCGAGGTTTTCCCAATAAGTGTCGAACAGGGAAGGCCTCGGAGGAGATAGAAGTTGATTGGCATTCTGCCGAACTGCGCAGCCGGAAAATCAGCGGAGAGCAGTTGTTCCCAGGCCGCAGCAAGTTCGAACTGTTGCTCCGGTATTGCCGTTTGGCTGATCAGCGCCGCAAATCTCTCCCCTATGGCAGTGAGGAAGGGCGAGTTTTTTGTGGCAAATTGACGCACTGCGGTACTTGCCTGGTCATTATTCCAACCAACCAGGGCCGGCAATTGGAGGCTTGCAAGGATCGGCGCCTGCTGTCCCGTCTTCTGATGATACATTTCCAGCAGGATGTCACCACAGTCCATGTCATTGGCAAGAAAAATTCCGCATTCCTCCATCTCCCCGGCAAGAAAAAGGGTTTTCCAGGCTTTAAATCTTTTTTTAATATTGCCGACTGAGTTTATGCGGAGTGAGCCTTCCAGCCTGGTAAGTTCGGCAAAAGGGTTTTCTTCTTCCTCTTTGTCGTCGTCTCCCTGCAGTTCCTTGAAGAGTACCTTTTCCTCATCTTCGAGTTCAGCCAGATTCAGCGAGATATCCTCTTCCTCTTGATCGAGGAGTTCGCCTATCGCCAGGACCAGCCGTGCCTGCCAGAGTTTTTCCAATTCCTCCCGTTTGCGCGCCTGGGGCGGAAGTTCCTCGGTACCCTGCAGAGAGCGGATGATCGATCTTTCCGATTCTTCCGCCTGGGTGGGACCGGTCATGGCAGCCAAGGTCAAGGCACTCAGCCGAGCTGTATAATCATCGGTGCCGGACTTGATGTCGGCGACCAAGCGAAGGAAGCGATTTCGCTCCTGGCCAAGCGGGCAGGGAGTATGTACTTGACAGAACCCCGATTTAATGAAACTATCGGGGCATTCTTTGCCGTCTTCCACCGGTGAAAGAAGATGAACATTTTGAAATAACAGGAAAATTGGATACAGGCGTGGCGAGTGGATAGCCGTTGCCGGGAAATACAGGGTATTAAGTGAGTTCATATGGGAAATCTTCAAGCAAAAGTTTCATTATATCTTTCAGCCGCGTTGTACCTGCTCTTCAACCTGCGTCTGGGAGTCGATATTATGGCAACACTCACCGCAACACTGTGGCAGATTGTGCAATACGCACCCTATATCGCCGGAATCGCCTACGTCATCATCGCCCTTCTCCAGTATATGGCGGAGGGTGAGAAAATCCCCTGGGATCGACGACTGCGGCTGTTTTTTGCCGTCGGCATTCTCGCCGGACTCTTCCTCGGCATTTACGAATATGCCGGTACCGGAGGAGGAAATCAATAATAACGGGACTTACCTGCCCTGTAAACGATAGAAACGGTGTTGTGAGGATTTCTATGCAGGGAGGTTCTTGCTTCATGCATGGTGATTTGTCTGCTCGTTTTAAAAAAATGCCCTGCTTTTTTCTCATGCACCTTCGAAGCTTTCAGCCATAGCCTGGAGGTCTTCCACGGGAATGATCGCAAGTCTTGCAAATTGTTCTTTCGAATAGAGCACGAATTCCCCCTCGGAAGATGCGCAGAGTCTGCCCTGGTCATCGAACAGCTCGCCTTTGACCCATGCCTTGCGCTCCCCGGTTTTTTCTTTGATGCAGCCGATACCACAGAGGGATGAACCGACATACACCGGCCGATGGAACTGGATGGTCATTTGCTTGGTTAATATGAATCTTTTCGTGAGATAGATTGCCGCCCAGCTCATTGTCTCATCGAGGATGGTTGAGATCACGCCGCCGTGCACCAATTTGCTCCATCCGCGAAATTGTGGCGGGACTGTTATTTTCGTGCGAATCTGCTCTCCGTTGGTCTCAAAGGTCATATGCAGACCAGAATGGTTCTCTGAGCCGCAACCAAAACAATCTTTGTCCAAATTCGCCAGTGGTTTCCATGTGCCGTTAATATTCTTTGTCATTGGAACCTGATGGTTGAAGGGTAGATGTGGATCTGTCGCCGGTTTCCTTAAAATGCTTTCAATGATCAGTTTACCAAAGCCTTTTCCTTGGAACTCAACAGCAACGGCACAGTCATATACGGCTGCCTGACAAGTCCCATCGGAAATAGCCCGACCAAAGCCAACTAATCGGTCAGCCATATACAAAAAAACCTTTGCATAACTGTTTTCAAAGGCCTTTCTATGTTTCTCAGGGGTATGGTAGGCCATGCCCACTGATTTCAGTGTTTCTGCGACAGTTTGCCAGTTTACTCTGGCGCAATCATATGCAATTGTTATGTCCATTTTGTTGCGGTATTTTTCTATATGTTGCCAAAAGTGAGTGTCACCCGATCCTGAGAATAAGTGTCCCAGATTTTTATTACGAGTCTCCGACTACCTCCTACTTGCCAAGAAGAAACCTCTTTACCGTCTGCACAAATTTCTCCTGCTCTTCGTAAAATGGCATGTGACCGCTCTGCTCGAAGACGACAAATCTCGACTCTGAAATAGCTTTATGAATTTTATAAGCTACAGATGGCGCGACATTCATATCGAAACGGCCTGTCATAACCAGAGTCGGAAAGCGAAACTTCGGAAGTTCAGGCGTGAAATCCAGCTTCTCCATATCTTTCCAGAGTGTATCACCAACCTCATTATTCACGTTTATGGTGGTAACTTTGGCAAGATAGGTGTCACGGTTTTTGGCTGAGTAGAAAAGCATCGAAAGATAATACATAAAAGCGGCTTTTTTCGTTGCCTCATCCGTGACTTTTATTGCTTCCATTCGTTCGTTCGTTTCGGGGAAGACCTTTTCAAAGAGGAAAATGGTGTCAGTATACTTTGGAGCTGCTGAATTACAGATGATAAGGCGTCCAATCCTTTCCGGGTAGCGCGCCGCATACGCCATAGCAATTAAGCCGCCGAAAGAGTGACCTAAAATGTTTATCTGTTCGTATCCGAGATATGTCCGCAACGCCTCCAGGTCAGCAACTTGATCGGCGATCGTACAAGATTGACCCGCCTTCAAAGCAGGTGATTTCCCAACTCCGCGTTGGTCGTAGAAGATAACCGGTCGGTCCTTGGCCAACTCATCCAGGGCCGAAGAAGGGTGAAGAGTAGAGTGCATATAGGTATGGTCTACGCCGGGCCCGCCATTGATCACCAATAAGGGCGTGCCGGTCTTCGCGCCCCGGATTTCGTAATAGAGTATTGCGTCTTGACCCTGGAAGAACTTGTCAGGCTCGAGCTTCTTACCTAATGTGGGTAATGCCGCCAGAAGGCACAACAAGGTGATGTTAAAGACTCTGCCCAGGTTTTTTATTTTAATCAAAAGATGCACCAGCAAAAGTCAAGATATCTCAAAAACACCATGATACTGTCTTTTAACCTCGCCCACCAAAAAACAGATAGGCAGACAATACCGCCGCGATCATTCCGGCCAGGTCGGCGACAAGTCCACCGGCCACGGCGTAGCGCATGCGTTTGATGCCGACGGCACCAAAATAGACGGCCAGGACATAGAAGGTGGTCTCGGTGCAGCCCTGGACAATCGCCGACCAGACGACCGGCGAAGCTGTCCGGGCCGAAGGTCTTCATGGTCTCCACCATCATCGCCCGGGCGCCGCTGCCGGAAAGCGGCTTCATCAGCATGGTCGGCAGACCATTTACCCAGGCCGGATCGCAGCCGATGGACGTTACCAGACTCCGTCACCCCGTTCATAAACACATCCAGGGCACCGCTGGCCCGCAGCATGCCGATGGCCACCAGCATCGCCACCAGATACGGAATAATGGTCACCGCGGTGTGAAAGCCGTCTTTGGCTCCTTCGATGAAGGCCTCATAGGCATTGACCCGCTTCACCAGGGCGCCGATGAGAAAGGTGGCGATCAGCCCGAGCAGAAGCAGGTTGCTGACCAGGGACGACCGCGCAGCCAGTTCCTGCGCCGGCAGATGCAGAAACCAGGCGGCAAGACCACCCACCAGCAAGGGTCAGCCCGCCAAGCCAGGCCAGCACCACGGCATCCAAGCCGGATACGTTGCACTGCCGCCACAAAAAGAAAACCGGCCAGCGTCGAACAATAGGTGGCCATCAGGATCGGCACGAAGACATCGGTCGGATCGACGGCACCCATCTGCGCCCGGTAGGTGAAGATGGTCACCGGCAGCAGGGTCACCGAGGAGGCGTTGATCACCAGGAACATGATCTGGGCGTTACTGGCCGTGTCCTTGTCCGGATTCAGCTCCTGCAATTCCTGCATGGCCTTGATGCCGATCGGCGTGGCCGCATTATCGAGCCCCAGCATGTTGGCCGCCATGTTCATGGTAATCGAGCCGAGGGCCGGATGCCCATTCGGCACATCGGGAAAAATCCTGGCAAAGAGGGGCGAAAGCCACCGGGCCAGGGCGTCGAGAAAGCCGGCCCTTTCACCGATGCGCATAACCCCGAGCCAGAGACACATGACACCGGTCAAGCCGAGGGCAATCTCGAAGGCGGTTTTGGCACTGTCAAATCCGGCCTTGATCAGAGCGGCAAAGATATCCTGCTGTCCGTTTACCAGAAACTGAAAGAGGGCAGCGGCAAAGGCCGTCAGGAAAAAACCGATCCAGATACCATTAAGCATGCTTCATGCCCTGCTCATCGCCTTGACTTGTTTGTCGATTTCTTCAATTTCCCCATCGCGGCCTTCTTTGTGCAGTTGCTCGCGGAGCTGGTCGAGTTCCTTGTGCAGTTGCGGGATCAGTTGATCGCGAATGTGATTTCGCACATTTTGTTGCGCCCGGCTAAATTCATCGGCAAGTTGTTTGATGGATCTTTCCAGCTGTTTGACCTCCTCTCTATCCGGCGCTTTTTTCACTTCCTCGCTAAAGGCATGAAGTCGTCGGGACAGATCAGCAAGCGCTGCCACCATCTCTTTATCGAGTTTTTGAGAGGTTTCTTTCAGGGATTTGTCCATCTGTTGCATTGCCTCCTGCATGCCGAATTGCGCAGCGGTAGCGGTGCGTTTCAAGCCGCTCAACATATCGTCAAGCAATCCGGGTCGCACAGAACCTTGAACAATGGCCCCTCCTTCCAGGGTCTTGCCCCCGGGCCTTTCTTGGACAATGACCACGGCCTTGCCTTGTTGAACTTTGGGGTTGTTTTCAATGAAAAACTTCGAATCGACCGTCGCGGCGTTTTTAAAATCAGCAGCAATATTGAGCTCAACCAGGAAATCTCCTTGCTGGGTATAGGAGATTTTCTGCACTTTGCCGACTTCATTTTGAAGAAAATATACAGGATCTTCAAGCTTTAAACCTAAAACCTCGGGATAACGTACCTGTAAGGTCAGAGAACTCTGCATACATCCCCATAACAGCAGGAGGACAGTGATAATTGCCGGACGAAAACGGGTTTTATGCTGCATAACGGAGCTCCTTGGATAGTTGTCGGTTCGCGAGAATCATCTCGTCGCCACAATTTTCAATGTTTGTCTACCTGGCTTTCACTAGAAACATTATGAACTTGGAAAAGCTGGCAAAAGCATAGCCCTTTAGCGGCGATTTGCAAAAAGAAATCGCAAAGTCAGCTAAATATTGGTTAAGATGAGGGAACCTTTTTTCGACTTGGCCGATAAACCATAATATCTTCTCTTTGCCCTTTATTTTTACCAAGAGTGATTCTCCATTATGTTCTCTCTCCACGTCGCCAACCGCACCGAGAATCTGCTGCGACACCTGGCCCATATCCTTATGGAAGGGGAGCGCCGCGATATTTTTGCCCCCGAGCTGTTTCTTATTCAGAGTCAGGGCATGGAACGGATGGTGGCCCAGAGTTTGGCTGACGTATTCGGCAGTTTCTGCAATTTTCAGTTTTTTCTGCCTCTCGATTTCCTGGGCTTTATCGCAAAAAGACTTGAACTCGGCATCAGCCCCGACAGCTTTGGTCGGCAGCTCCTGACCTGGCGGCTCGATGAGCTGCTGCGGGATCTTGAGGCGGAGGAGTATCAGCTCCTCAGGCACTATCTGACCGGGGAGAATAGTGATCTGAAGCGCTTTCAACTGGCCCGGCGGCTGGCCAATATCTTCGATCAGTACCAGGTGTTGCGCCCTGATTTTTTAAGCCAGTGGGAGATCGGCAAGCGGGCCACCGACCATCCGGCGGAAATCTGGCAGATGGCTTTGTGGCGCAGGCTGATTGAGGGGCCCGGAGGGAATATGCACCGGGGGGTGCAGCTTCGCCGCGTGATCGAACGGCTCAGCGGGGTGGACGACCTCTCTTCTCTTCTGCCAAAGCGTATCTCGGTGATCGGTTTACATACCATGCCGCCTGTTTTTCTCGAATACCTGAACCGCCTTGCCGGCCACATGGATGTCTGTCTTCTTCTGCTGTCGCCTTGCCGCCACTATTGGGGTGATGTCGAGAGTCAGCGGGCGACGCTGAAAAGGCAGGCCCGGCAGTCGGATGCAGAGCAGATGGTGGCGGAAAAGCACCATCCACTCCTTGCCGCACTAGGTCGGCAGGGGCGGGATTTTCACAATATGCTTCTTGAAAATGTCGAATTTTTTCAGGAGTCGGATGGCTATGACGAACCGCTTGAAGGCGATGACTATAGGGAAGCGTCCCTGCTGCAACGTATCCAGGCGGATCTTCTTGATGATCGGACTATTGAGTGCCAACCGGCTAGCACAAGAGACGACGATTCGCTCCAGGTGGTGTCGTGCCATTCCCGGCTGCGGGAATTGCAGGTGCTGAAAGACCACCTGCTGCACCTCCTGCATAAGGACAGTAGCCTTGAACTGCGGCAGATAGTGGTCATGGCCCCGGATATCCAGGAATACGCCGTCCTCATTCCCGCGGTTTTTGCCGATATCCAGCATTCCATTGCCGACCGCAGCATGCGGCGGCGTAACAGCACCATCGCCGCTTTCCTGGCCTTTTTTGATCTTTTTACCGGCCGCTTTGGCTGGAGCGAGGTGTTTGATCTGTTGCGCAGGCCGACGGTCCATCCCCAGTTTCAGCTGGCCGCAGGCGATCTCGACACCCTGCAGCAGTGGATAATCGGCTCAGGTATCCGCTGGGGCCTGTCCGGTGAGCAGCGCGGAGAAGAGGGTTTGCCGGAATTCGTCGAGACCAGTTGGCGGGCCGGGCTTGATCGCCTGCTCATGGGCTATGCCATTGAGGGTGAGGAGCTGATAGGCGGGGTGCTGCCCTATCCGGACATCGAGGGCCGGGGGGCGCAGCCTCTCGGCGGACTCTGCCGGTTCATCGAGATCATCGAACAGGGTCGTCGGGATTTTCAGCAGCCACGGTCTCTTGCCCAGTGGTCGGTGCTTCTTCTCCAATACGGGAAAGTGCTGTTTGGCGATTCCGACGAGCGGGAACCGGTGGAGCTGCGGGCCATCCTCGCCGAACCGGTTGAGTCGATGAGCACCTTTCATGGCAGTCAGGTTGGTTTTCCGGTCATTCATGAATGGCTTAAGCTGTCGGCGCGAGAAAGTCGCACCAGTTCCGGCTTTCTCCGTGGTCAGCTGACCTTTTGCTCGATGTTGCCGATGCGTTCGATCCCTTTCCAGGTAGTTTGCCTTCTAGGACTGAACGACGGAGTCTTTCCGAAAAACGACAACCATGATACCTTCGACCTGATGGCTGGGGATTTCCGGCCCGGCGACCGTTCGCCGCGCGCCGATGATCGCTACCAGTTTTTAGAAGCCTTGCTGGCCGCCAGATCGCATCTGTATCTCAGCTATATCGGCCAGTCGATCAGGAGCGGCGAGGCAATTCCGCCATCGACGGTGATAAGCGAATTACTTGAGTTGCTTGAAAGCTCCTATGCTGCCGGCGATATGGTGGTGAGACATCCCTTGCACCCGTTCAGCAGCAAGTATTTTGCCGACGGCGGCAGCGACAAACTCTTCAGCTATAATGACTACTATTGTCGAACGGCGGCCGCCCTGCAGCGCGGCATGCAGCAGAAGGAAGGGTGGTGGCAGGGGAGAATTGAAGGCGAGATAATGACGGTGCATGTCGCCGATCTCCTGCGCTTTGCCGCCAGCCCGCAGAAATTTTTTGTCAGCGATATTGTCGGCATTCGCCTGGATCTGGGAGTCGAGTTGCCGGAGGAGCGGGAGCTGTTCCAATCGATCGGACTTGACCGCTATCTTGTCGATCAGCACCTGCTGCAACTCGGTCTTGACGGCAGGCTGACCTCCGGTTTTGCGACGGTTGTTGCCGAGGGGCGCTGGCCGCTGGGGGCGCCGGGGGCATTGATCTTTAGCGACAAGTCGAGAGCAATAGAAGGTTTTCTTAACCGGGCTTACGCCCAGCAAATGGGGCAAAAGCAAACCGGCCTGCCGGTCGATCTTGCCCTTGACGGCTACCGGCTGGTCGGCACTTTGAACAATCTGCACGAGCAAGGCATTCTTCTGCTCCGTTTCGGTAAACTGCGCGGCCGGGATTTACTGACCGGCTGGATACACCACCTGCTGTTACAACGGCTGCGCCCGGGGGCGGTGACGCGCATCGTCGCCCTGGACACAATCATCTGCCTTCGATGAACAGAGCCAGGGGCCGGACCTTCTGCGCCTGTTTACCGTCTTTGCCGAGGGCTGTCGTCGGCCGCTGCCACTTTTTCTTGAACCGGGCCTGGTTTTTGCCAGACAGGAGGCCAATCCGAAATCCCGCACCGCCCCCATCGATAAGGCCATGGCGGCGTATCGGGTCAGTATGGACAAGGGTTACGAGCCGGAGTGGGCTCTGCTCTATGGCAATAGCACTGCCGAAGAAGTCCTCGATGCTGAGTTTCAGGATCTTTGCCTTGAGATACTCTGTCCGCTGTGGAGGAGTGGTCATGCAAAGTGAATTTCGCATCTTTGATTCGGCCCATGGGCAGCTGCTAAAGGGCATCACTCTCGTTGAGGCGAGCGCCGGTACCGGCAAGACCTATGCCATTACCATGCTGGTGCTGCGGGCAGTGGTCGATCTGCAGGTGCCAATCGACAAAATTCTCATCGTCACCTTCACCAAGGCCGCCACCGAGGAACTGCGCCAGCGCATCAGGAACAGGCTGGTTGAGGCGCGAAATTTCCTGGCGGGCAAGCCGGCAAAGGGTACTGCGATCGATCCGACGCTTGCTTCCTGGGCCGAGCATCTCAGCGATCGGCCCACAGGCCCTTACCCTGCTGCAGCTGGCTCTTGCCGATATCGACCGGGCCGGGGTCTTCACCATCCATGGCTTTTGTCAGCGCATGCTGGTGGAGCAGGCCCTGGAGAGCGGCCAGCTGTTTGATGTCGAATTGCTGACCGATATCGAACACGTTCGCCTGCAGATCGCTGAAGATTTCTGGCGCCAGTCGGATTTACCGCCTCGCCCCCTTGCCCTGCGGCCTGGTGATCCGGGACTTTCCGACCCCGGAGCAGTTGCTCGTCAGTGTATCCGAGACCAAAAGAGAAAATTGCCGAATCGAACCCAGGCCCGGTCCCTCAGAAGAGATTCTTTTCCGGCTCGATGCGGCCATGGCGGATCTGTCTGCCTGGTGGCAAGCGAGTGGTGCTGAGCTCAAAGATCTCTTTGACAAGAGCCTTGGTCAAGGTCATTTTAAAAAACCTTTCAGCGATGAATTTGACCTGTGGTTTGCCGAGTTGGCGGCCTTTTTTACCGGTGCTACGACAACCCTGCCGGATAAGATCGGGCTGCTGAATCGGCAGCAATTAGCCGGAGAGCTGAACGGCCACAAGGTCAAAGGCGAAGAAAAAAAATCTTCCTATCTGGCCGTCTGGCCCTTGCCGGAAGGGGAGGTGGAGGAATTGCTGGCGGCGGCGAGCGATCTGCTCCTGTCGCTTCGGGTGGAGCTTGCCGAGAAGCTGCGCGCCGAGGTGATGAGCCGCCTCGAACGGCGCGGCAATATCGGCTTTGACGACCTCATTACCCGGTTGTCGCGGGCGCTGCAGGGTGATCGCGGGCTGGCTCTGAAAAGGCTGGTGGGGGCAAGGTATGCGGTCGCCCTGATCGATGAATTCCAGGATACCGACGGGGTGCAGTGGCATATCTTTTCCAGTCTCTTCGGTGGCGGAGCGCACGCCCTGTATCTGATCGGCGACCCCAAACAGGCGATCTATAAGTTCCGCGGCGCCGATATCCACTCCTATTTCCTGGCACGGAAGTCGGCCAGGCAGCTTTTGACTCTTGAAAAAAATTATCGCTCCCATCCCTTTTTGGTCGGTGAGGTCAACCGGCTCCTTACCTCCCGGCCAAGGCCCTTTTATTTCCCCGCTGAAATCCTTGACTATCGCCCGGTGCTTGCGGCAAAAAGTGAAAATGACGCCGATCTTCTCCGGGTAGGGGTGTCGCTGGCCGGAATGGTCTACTGCACACTTGCCGAAAATGAGGACGATTCGAACGGGCGCTGGTCATCCGGCAAAGCCGCCGAGAGGTTTCTGAGCTTTGCCGTGGCCGAGATAGGCAGGCTTCTTGACCCAACTTCGCCGGTCACCCTGCGCACCGAGCAGGAGCGGCCTCTTGCTCCGCACGATATTGCCGTCCTGGTACGCAGCCACCGGCAGGCCGAGGCATACCGGCAGGCGCTGGCCGAGGCGGGCATCCCGGCGGTGGTCGCCAGCCGGGCCTCGGTCTTTCACACCGGCGAATGCCGCGAGTTGCTTTTGCTGCTGCAGGCCATCGCCAACCCCGGGGATATGGTGAAGCTCCGAACGGCACTGACCATTCCCTGGTTCGGCTTTACCGGCAACAACCTTTACGATCTGTGGTGCGACGAGGATCGGCTCAACCAGCTGCACAGCCGGTTTCTTGATTACCACCAGCGCTGGCGGGAGCAGGGCTTTCTGGCGATGATGAGCCGGTTGCTGGTGGCCGAGGAGGTGCTGGTTACCCTGGCCGGCGGCAGGATGGCCGAGCGGGCCATTGCCAATATCAACCATCTTCTCGAACTGGTCCAGGAAGAGGAGAGCAGTGAAAACCTCGGCGTGAGCCAGGTTGTGCAATGGTTGTTGCAGATGACCACGGATGATGCCGCCACGGACGACACTGAACTGCTGCTCGAAAGCGATGAGGAGGCGGTGCGCATTGTCACCATGCATGGCGCCAAGGGACTGGAATATCCGGTGGTGTTCTGTCCCTTTCTCTGGTATCGCAGCGACCGGCTGAGCGGCGAAAAACATCAGATATCCGGCCATGACGACGACCACCGGCTGGTGGTCGATCTTGGGTCGCCGCAGTTTTTACAGCGGCGGGAGAAAGCGGTCGGCGAACAGATGGCCGAAGACCTTCGGTTGCTCTATGTTGCACTTACCCGCGCCAAAATTCGTTGTTATGTCATGTGGGCGGATGTCAAAGCGCATATTCCGGTCGCCGATTCTTTCCAGTCTGCTCTCGGCTATCTGCTCTTTCCGGGCGGCGTGCTGCCGTATCAGGGGCAGCAGGAACAGCTGCAGGAAGTGGTGCAGCACAATCCTGTGCAGCCTCGTGACTATCAGAGAACATGATACTCCGGCAGCCCGAACCGCCAGGGTGACGCCCCAGGAACTCCACCCGCTTACTGCCTCGGGACGGTCATTGTACACCGACTGGCAGATGTCGAGTTACTCGGCCATGGCCATGCTCAGTGAATATGAGCAAGAAGTGGAAGTTGCCGCAAGCCGGGCCGGTCGCCTGGTGCCGGTTCCAGGATTACCGATGGGGGCAAGTTTTGGTAACGTCATCCACGACCTGTTGGACGAGCTATCGTTTGCCGTGATCGCCCGGGGGGAGCAGGATATGGCGCTGCTGCGGCAGAAATGTCTGCGTTATGGGGTGGGGGCCGAGCCAGAGGGAATCGGAAGGCTGCTGCAGCAGGTGGTGACGACGCCGCTTCTGCCGGCAAGCAGCACCGACAATTTCAGCCTGGCCATGGTTCATGAACGTCGGTGTCTCAAAGAGATGGGATTCTATTTCCACCTCGGACTCCTGGTCACCGAGCGGATCAATGAAATTTTGGCAGATGAACCGACGGTGGTGCCCCTTGCGCACAGAACCATGCGCGGCTACCTGACCGGCTTTATCGATCTGGTCTGCGAATTTGCCGGTAAGTACTATATCCTTGATTATAAAACCAATTTTCTTGGGCGATGCCCTGGCCGATTACCAGGCAGACAAGCTCTTGGCGGCCATGCAGGCCCATAATTACGGCCTGCAGTACTGGATCTATACCCTGGTCCTGCATCGGCATTTGCAGAATCTTTTGCCCGATTATCGCTATCACGACCATTTCGGCGGCGTCATGTACCTCTTTGTCCGCGGCATGACCCCGGACATCCCCGGCAGCGGTGTCTTTGCCACCCTTCCCGATTACGAAAAAGTCCTGGCGCTTGACCGTGCAGTCGGAGGGCATGCAGATGAATGACCAGCATTTTTCTTTCCTTGATCGCTATTTTGCCGAGTTTCTCGCCGGTCGTTCGGGTCTGTCGGGAGTGGCGAAGGAACGATTCCAGGAGTTGGTCGCTCGGGTTTCCGAGGCACTTGAGGACGGCCATAGCTGCCTGCCGGTAAGCGAAGCGGAAGAGCAGTATCTCTCTGCCAATCCTTTAGTTTCAGATGGTGGACATACCCCTTTGATCCTCGACAACCACCGTCTGTATCTGCACCGCTACTTCCATTACGAGATCCGCCTGGCCGAGCAGATCAGGATCATGGCGGCGATAACCCTGAGCCCGACCCTGGATGAACAGCTGATAAACGCGTATTTTGAGGATCCCGGCCTGGGCACCGATTGGCAGAAGGAGGCTGCGAAGGTTGCTCTCCACCGGGCACTGACGATCATCTGCGGCGGACCGGGCACCGGCAAGACGACGACGGTGGTAAGGATCCTTGCCCTGCTGCTTCAGGCTGATGAGGGGCGGCGTGAACTGGCGATGGCCCTTGCCGCTCCCACCGGTAAGGCGGCGATGCGCTTGAGCGAGGCGGTTGGCAAGAGTCTCAGCCATCTGCAGCTTTCCGAAAAGGTGAAAAATGCTCTGCCGACCAGCGCCTCCACCCTGCACCGACTGCTCGGCGTGCGGCGCGGCTCGCCGCAATTCCGGCATAACCGGGATAATCCCCTGGGCTGGGACGTGGTGGTGGTTGACGAGGCCTCGATGGTCGATCTGGCATTGATGAGTAAACTGGTTGATGCCATCAAGCCCGGTGCGCGTCTCATTCTTCTTGGCGACAAGGACCAACTGGCCTCGGTCGAGTCCGGAGCGGTGCTCGGCGATTTTATCAAGAGTCTGCCCGAGAATACCGTCGAATTACAAAAGACCTATCGCTTCGAGGCCGGGATCAAGCAGCTGGCCGAGGCGATCAACGGTGCCGACAGCGCCGCTGCCTGGGATTTACTTCAGGATTCACGGGTAACAAACGTATCTCTTTTAGAAAAGGATTTGCTCGGATATATCAGCGGGAAGTATGTCCCCTTCATGGAGACGATGCATCGACCAGGGTCGTCCGATCTTCAGAGGATTTTTGCCCAGTTTAACAACTTTCGCGTCCTTTGCGCCCTGCACTATGGCAATCGGGGCGTAGACTCGATCAACAGGCAGGTGGAACTGGCCCTCCTGCAGCGCGGTTTCCCCTGCCGGCCGGATTCCTGGTATCCCGGCCGACCGGTATTGATTACCAGAAACGATTATAGCCTCGATCTGTATAACGGCGATATCGGCATCTGCCTGGCGGACCCCGAAAAGGCGAACTGCAGGTCTGGTTCGAGCGGGCAGGCGGCGGATGGCGCAGCTATCCACCGTCCCGCCTGCCAAGTTGCAAGACCGTTTTTGCCATGACCATCCACAAGAGCCAGGGCTCCGAATTTGACGAGGTGGTGGTTGTCCTGCCGGAAGAGGACAACCGCATCCTCAGTCGCCAACTGGTTTATACCGCAGTCACCCGGGCGAAGAAGGTGGTGCGGCTGGTGGCTGAAAAAGAGATATTGCGGTTGGCGCTTTCGAGGAATATCGAACGTGCCAGTGGCTTGGCCGATTTGCTGACGGAAAAACTTCAAATAGAATGAAAATTGAACCCGGCAGACCTAATGACGATGATCAATCAATACATCTCGGATGATTTAATTGCAATTGTTGTAGATTTTTGGGTCGGCACTTACATCAAAAACAGCAGTATGAGTCGCCAGCAGATTGAGATGCTCTACATTCCATTTAACTCTGCCGACAAAAGAGATAAGTTGCAGAATTGTAGCTTGAGCTGATTCATATTTTTTAAACTATAACTGACGATTGCGAGAATTTCAGTCTCTTGGAACCTTTCATAAGGTTTCAACATTTTTTTGTTGGGAAATTTTTATTGCGAATAGACTTAACCCGCAGTAATGTTATCTTTGAGATTCGCTGTTGGAAAATTCAATCTGGATTAATTTGTTAACATACACTCGCAAAGATTATCAAAAATAAATCTGCTAAAAATGTAGGGAGATTACTAAAATGAAAGCAACGGAAACACAACAAGACGAAGCTATCGGGATGCCGATTGATCAAGGCAGGCGCAGTGCCATGCGTAAGATTGCCATCAGTGTTGGGGTGTTGGCGGGAATTTCTGTATTGCCGGAACAATGGACACGGCCGATTATCGGTCAGATTGTTCTGCCTGCCCATGCCGGAACGAGCGGGGCGACTCTACATGATCCCTGCGCGGTCGAAAATCGGGGCGGAGATTCAAAATCAGCAACGGTGCTCATCAAGGTTACCGGATTTACCACCCCGCCCACCGCTAACTTGCCGGTGTTGATCACCGCCACCGCCGTCTGGTGGTGCCAATGCCGTGGTAACAGCTCAGACCACGACCAACGCCGCAGGGACCTTCGAGGTCTTTGATGACCATCGGCGGAGGGCCGGGGATTACCTCGGTGGCTGTTGTCACTAATGTTACCGGTGCTGAAGGGGTTGCAAGATGTTCTGTGAATTTTAATCCACCGGCACCTGTGAATACAACAACACCAGCACCAACAACAACAATTGACCAACAATACAACAACAACACCAATAGGAACCTAATAATAGATTGCTTATTTTTAAATTGGTTTGATCATTTGTCGAGATAATGCAGGGTTAGTTTTTTCAGTTAAAAGCGAATAAGGTTTTCGTTAAGGCATAATGAGACGCGTTTTCATTATGCCTTTTTTATTCTTGTGTGCAGAAGTGGTGAGGGAGAGTATCGGTGTTTTACCGTATTGGATCAGAATGATAAGAGCACACCACTCTAAGAACCTCATACTGCAAGGATAAATATACATGACATCCAGTTGCGTGATCACCATACTCATCCCGACTCATGCACGCACCGCCAGGTTGCAGGAGGCGCTGTGGAGTGCACTCAATCAAACCGTTCCCGCCAGAATAATTGTATTAAACGATTGTTCCAGGCAGGAGCTGATTTGTCATCACCCTATGGTGACAATGGTAAATATTTCCGAGCCAATATCTACAATTGGGGCGAAACGTAATGCATTATTACGTCTTGCTCAAACCGAATGGGTTACCTGGCTGGATGATGATGACTGGTTGCTTCCTTGGTACATCGAGGACTTGGCTAAGACATTTTCAGAGAATCTTGATGCAGTATTGACTACGCGATGCTGGCACGTATTTGGCGGACATAATGATGGTGTGGTGCAGTGGAAACACGGTCTTGCACTCATCGCAAGTGCTGTTCGTCTACAGAATGCAAAAGCGTTCGGTGGTTTTCCTGCCGATATCGATTATGGGGAAGATCGAATTTTTCTGGCAGAGCTGATATCCCAGGGGCGGGCTTGCTCACTGCTCGCTGATTCTGGCTACTGTTATCGCTGGGATAACGAAGATCTATCATACTACTGGGTTTGGCGATGATCCTCTGGCGGGTGTCGACTTTGGCAGGAATGCTGAATTTCGTTTTAATCATGGCCTTGAACCCACTGGACGCATTGTTATCTCGCCATCGTTCAGGCATGATTATTTCAAAAATTGTCCAGAGAAAAGAGGTTTAAGTAAGCAATTCATACTGTTAACAACACCTCAAGAATCTTCGTTAAGGCGAATCGTCGCCTGTTGTCGGCCGGACCATCAAGGTTCTCTATCCACCCAGTGGTTGAAAAAATAATTGATCACATATTTTTGAGATTTCGCCGAAGGCCAAGAAGGCTCTGAGACCCCGTCACTTGTTGTTATCTACGAATCAAATAAGAGGAAGATACAGCCTTTCGTATCCGGGACAAAAGGACAAAACCGGCATTCTTTTGCATGATCTTGGTCAGCAGTTATTGACCTGTGTAAACACTGCAATGGCCAACGACATAACCACAGGTCTTGCTATCCATGCAGGAGCCGTTGCAAAGGGCAAGGGGGTCATTTTGCTGCCGGGTATTGCCGGGATAGGAAAAAGCTTCCTGACGGCTTGGTTTCTCAAGAATTCCTACTCTTATCTGACCGACACCCTTGTAACTGTCAGGGGTGAGGACCATCAGGTGCGGAGTCTGCATCCACCGCTCTCTTTCAAGAAAACCGGCAGACAACACCTTGAACCGCTATTCGACCAGGAAAACCGCGAAGATATCCTCGAAGGTACAACGACTGATTTGGTGCCCTGGCGAATGTTTTCCCGCAGTGATACAGGAGATGAAGATGTCTCAGTAGCCCTTCTTGTCTTTCCGGAATTTCGGTCCGGCACCAGACCTTTCGCTTGAGGCCCTTTCTCCGGCACAGGCTGCCATGTTGCTGATGGCCAGTGTGGCCAATGGTCGCAATCTGCCGGGCCATGGTTTTACTCATGTATCAAAAATATGTAAGGATGTTCCGGCGCTGCGTCTGATTTATGGGGAATCCAGGCAGCTTGCCGGCGTGTTGGATCGTATTGTTACTATTATTCTTGATTATAATTTGACACCTGCCGACTTTGTTGCCCTTACAATACCGTTCAATCGAACAAAGCATCTTGAAGAACTCGTTTTACGTTCTCCGAAAACGACCGCAACTGTTTCGCAGTCCGGAGAGGAAGAGTTATCCATAAAGTTGCCGGTTACCTATCCGGTGCCACAAGCAACCCCCAGGGGGACAAAGAAAAAGCTGACAATCGGCATGGCCACCTACGATGACTACGATGGAGTCTATTTTTCCATTCAGGCTCTGCGTCTTTATCATAATGAAATAGTAGAATGAAATTGAAATACTGGTCATTGACAATCATCCAGATGGGCCTTGTGCCGAGGCTCTGAAAATGCTCGACACCTCTGTCCCCGGGTATCGCTATGTCCCCGAGCAAGGTATGCAAGGGACTGCCGTGAGGGATTTAATTTTTCGCGAGGCATGTGGTGAATTTGTCCTCAGCATTGATTGCCATGTGATGATTGTACCTGGCGCGTTGAAGAAGCTGATAGAATATCTCGATAGTCATCCCATGTGCCCGGATCTGCTGCAAGGACCACTTGTTTATGATGATCTGAAGAAAATCTCCACGCATTTTCAACCTATCTGGCGTCAGGGCATGTACGGAGTATGGGAGACCGATGAGCGTGGTGTTGATAGCGATTCAATTCCTTTTGAAATTCCTATGCAGGGACTCGGCCTTTTCTGTTGTCGCCGTGATGCTTGGCCTGGATTCAATCCCCGTTTTCGGGGTTTTGGCGGTGAGGAAGGCTATCTTCATGAAAAGTTTCGAAAAAATGGCGGTCGTACTCTTTGTCTTCCCTTTCTTCGTTGGCTGCACCGTTTTCAACGACCCATGGGAGTTCCCTATCAAAACAGATGGGAGGACCGGATTCATAACTATATGATAGGTTTTTTAGAACTTGGTCTGGACATTCAACCGATAAAAGACCATTTTGCCGAACATCTTGGCCAGGTTGCAGCTTCTAAGATTTTTGCTGCGGTCAACAAAGATATACATTCGCCATTTTTTTTCTTTGATGCCATCTTTTGCATCACCTTGGAGACGGCATCAGACCGATGGAAAGAAATGTTGCCGAGGCTGCGGGCACTCGGGATCGCCGAGAGAGTCCGAGTTTTTAAGGCCATCGCCACACCGGAAAACCATCATATCGGTTGTGCCCTTTCACATCGAGGGATTGTCGCCGATGCACAACGGCGGCAACTCCAAAATGTCCTGGTTTTTGAAGATGATGCGATATTTCTGGATGAAACGCTCCAGTATCTCGCCGGCAGTGTAGAGGAGCTAAAGAATCAGGATTGGCATATCTTTTACCTGGGAGGTCATAAATGGGGACAATCATATCCTTTCGCTGAGGGATGTTCATTTCTCCAGCGCCCCAAGGGGTTAACGTGCACCCATGCTCTGGCCTATAATTCTTCTATTTACAACACTCTGCTTGAAGAATTACCGCAGTCGATCGACGATATGGCCCAATGGGTCAGAAAAAATAGGGCGATAGACCAATACCTGAGAAAATTGGACAAATTGTATCTTGCCGCGCCGGCAATAGCGTCTCAAATTGAACTCCTGCCCCAGGAGGACCAACAATATCGAACACATTTCCATAAAACACCACCCCGGTCATACAAGTATGAATTTTCCATCTGTGCAATATTTAAAAATGAGAAAAACATACTGAAGGAATGGATAGATCATCACTTACTTTTTGGTTGTCAGCACTTCTATCTGATCAACAATGCCAGTAATGATGGCAGTGAATCGATTCTGCTCCCTTATATTGAGCGAGGTTTAGTCGATCTTGTCGATGAACCAAGAAAGTATCGACAGCATTTTGCCTACAATGAACATTTCCTTGAGATTATTTGCCGTGATACACGCTGGATAGGAATTATCGACATCGATGAATACCTTTATCCGCGGAACGGAAGCTTTGATATTAAACAAATATTGAACGATTATGCCGGTGTTGATGCATTGGCTGTTCCATGGCTTTCGTTTGGCTCAAGCGGTCTCATAAAGCAGCCAGAACATGTTGTAAATTCTTTTGTTTTTCGAAAAGACTACGATCGCACGGGCTGGACCAGTTTTAAGACAGTGGCCCGGACCGATGCACTGGTTCAGCCACTTGCTGCCAAGACGGAATCATGGGATCAATGTGCACTGGGCATTCATAGTCATCGACTGAAACCAGGCAAAGTATTTCTGCCGCCATTTCTTCCCAACGACATCGAACTAAAGGGTGGATCTTTGCCGTATTGCTACGACTTTCAAGAGTCCAGACTGGCATCTGTTCGATTGGTTATTAATCATTATCACACTATGTCACTTGAGTATTACCTGCAAAATAAAATGAAAAAACCTTCTGCTTGCACCGCCGCTTACGATATTGTCGAAGGAAACATGAAATACTTCAACGAAAATGATACCAATGAAATAAAAGACACTACATTGAAGCACCTTACTCGGACACATCCTGCAAATCTAAACAAACACACCATGTGAGACTGCAGAGTGCTTGGCCACTATCTGCACCTGTCGTGGCTAGGCAACCGATGCTTCTCCGCTCTTCCCTAGAAAAATTTCCGATAAAGGATAGAGCCTCGTCCCAAAAGGTGCTTAGCTCTCTGTATGACGTTAATCTTTCTGCCTGGTGCTTGCTCGGTATCGAGGAATGAGGCATATAACCGCATCCACCAGAAAATATGTCGTGGGTGGCTCACCCATCGGCATATAAACAATCCCCAGATTCCCCCAACACCATAATAAACTCTTACCCACCACTCCGGCGGCAGGAAGGTGTTCCGGAGGATGGCAAAAAATTCCTTGTCCTTCTGCTCCGAAAGACGGAGATGTGGCCAGCCGTGAAATGGCTCACCGACACCTGCTGGTACCGGTTGTGTCTTCCAGGAAAATTTATCCAGCACCTGCTTCTGCCAAGGGGTAAGATGGTGCAGGAGCGGCAAGGCGGCAAGGATTGTTGGGCAGGCAGCCCGCAGCCTCTCCCAGTCTATCTCTTCATGCTTTGTCTCTACCAATGTAACGAGATCTGCCACGGTTATGAGTTTGTACGGTTCATAGGTAAGGGGCATATGCAGGCCATGTTCGAAGATATGCCAGAGCATATCCTCATTTCCCAGGCAGTATGCCTCTAAACCGTCCAGATCGATCTTCATTGCCCTGTGCAACAGGATGTCGAAATCGATCTGTCGATAATAGGGAGGGCAATTGGGGAAAAGCCCATGGTGTAACTCAAAGCACACCGAGATGCCCTGAACTTTTTTATGCAGTGAGGGCAGGTGGAAATGGTCGACAGGACGCGGAGCCCTTGACTCGGTAAAACCCATTGAGATGAAAATATCCTGGGCTTGCCGGCTCTGCTCCTTTCTGACCAGCAGATCGATATCCCGCATTGGTCGCAGCCCGATCTCAGGGTAGATAGTATGGCACAACCCTGCCCCCTTGAGGACCAGCGCATCAATTCCAGCATTGTGCAGCAGTTCCAGTGCCTCACGCAGAACCTGGGTATATATGGTGTTGACATGATGGTGGCGGAGAAACAGAAGACGGGCCGACCTTCTGAATTGATCCGGGCAGCTCACTCCGAGATGGTGCAAGTGCCAGTGAAGCAGAGGTCCCAAACCTTGTTGCTCGGCATCGAGGAGCAGCCCGTCCCAGTCATGCACTTCGACACAACAGTTGAGTAATTTTTCTCTGAGTTCGGGAAAGGTTGTTGCTCTGTGCACAGAGATGAAGGAGCCTTTGGCGTCATCGTCGCCCCATTATAACCCCGCGGAAAGTACCGGCTGGAGAATCGAAGGGAGATCATCAAAGCTACCGAACTTCAGTTCGTAGGAGGTTGCCATCCTGGTCAGTTCGGCAATTTTGCTGAATCCATGGTCTGGAATATTACGGGCATTGACGTAGCAGTCCATGAGTTTCAAGCAACTGCCGGCGCTCGAAATTTTTGTTAAGGTAGCTCGGTGATCCTTGATAAATTCCGGAAAAATAAGTAAATCAAGAGACGGATTGATCGAAGTCCATTGCCGGTTTAAACTGCGGTGCGGAACCATTGTTCCCTGGTCACCGACGAGGGGATG